>NZ_FNSD01000001.1:3387683-4065220 GCF_900105625.1 Terriglobus roseus | reverse complement strand
ATTCAAAGGTGGATGGGGGCGCGTTTTCTCGACGCGTATCCCGTCCTGCTGATGCTCGCCGGCGCAATCTTCATCGAACTAACCCAGATCACGGCAACATCGGCGCTCTACGCCACTAAGAACGTAAAGGTCTTCGCGCGCATCAATGTAGCGGAGGCGCTTGCGAACGTCGTGCTGAGCATCATCCTGGTCCGCAGGCTTGGAATGATCGGCGTCGCTCTTGGCACATTGATTCCTGCACTGGCCGTCCGAGGCGTTGGCATGCTTTTGGCTGTACGCAGGTGCTTGAATATCTCGCCCGCTCTTTACGCCGATTCCAGCCTCGCTGCACTTGGTCGGAGCGCCTTCTGCCTCGTCCTGCCTGCTGCTCTTGCCTATCGATTTGTGCGGCCCGATTATTTAACCATTGCAACCGTTTCGGCAATCAGCGCGGTACTCTTCGCGGCCCCGATATGGATTTCCGAGTTTCACTGCATCGGTATCACCACGTCACCCACAGCATTCCGGATTCTGCACCGACTTCGACCCACCCGATCACTAACTACAAAAGCTTGAGTCGTAGAGTTGGATCAACCTCGCGCGCTGCATCTCCGAACCGTACTCCGTTTCAATTTCCTCGCATCCCGCTGCGAGTCGCGCTCGCAACGACGGATCACAATACACCCGATACATAGCATCACTCAAAATCTTCGGTGACGAAGGCTTTATAAGTAGCCCATTGTGCTCGTGCCGCACAAGGTCGGGCACGCCACCAACGGACGTAGCGATCACTGGTATGTGTAGCGTTAATGCCTCAAGGACAGAATTTGGTGTCCCTTCAGTCAGCGACGGCTGGACGAGGCAATCCAACGACTTCATCCAGGCGCGACAGTCGGATTGAAATCCCGCGAATGTTACCAGTTCGTCGATACCCAGATCCCCGGCCATCTCTTCAAGCATCTGTCGCTCTCGCCCATCACCCAGGACCAGCAACCGAATATTACTCCCCATCGGCAGTCGCCGCAGTAGGTCAGCAAAACCGTGGAGAAGACAGGAATGTCCCTTTTCTTTGCTCAGTCGGCCCACTGCTCCGAAAATAAATGCGTTGGACTTGATGACATGTAGGGGTGCACTTCCGTCAGAGTCGCATCGCGGCGGAAGCATTGCGTTCGGGATATGACGAGGCGCCTCATACCCAAGTAACGTCCGCCGTGCAGTTAGCTGTTGCTGCTGCAATCGGGACACGCACACGACTCGCTGCGCATGGGCCAGGGTCAGCCGTTCCAGCCATTCGTAGACTGCTACTCGCCAGGTTTCCGCTGTCCATCCGCGGACAAAGGCAACGTGCAGACTGCCGGCAATGCTTGTTGCGAAAAAGCCAAGCACATTGGCTTTAAAGCCGTGAGTGCATACTAGAACGTTTTTGTGCCTGCGAAGATATGCAATCAATTGCGCTGTTGCCGGGATAACGTCTCCGGATAGGCAAAACGCACGCAAGCCAATCCTCGCGGCATAGGTTACGATCTCCGGTTCGTCGCTGCTGTCGCGGAAGGAGGCGACGACAATATCGTATGCAGAACTTTGCATAGTTTCCGCGTGATAAAGAATCTGTTTTTCTGGTCCACCAATGAAGTTACTGGCTATAAGATGGAGCACAATCCGATGGCTCACGATTCCTCCACATTTGCTTAGGCATGTTGCGTGCTACTGCAATGTGTAGGCCAAACAGATGTGACGGCAGTCACTTACGATGCGGTGACAAATGAGGGAACAATAAGGCCGCACCATTTAAGGAGTCCTACTTATGTCGACGACTTACATTCAGCCAAACGTTCAGAGTTTGTATGCCAATCCAGCGGCATTCCCGCGCAAGATAGTCGCAATCCCGCCTGCCGTTCCAGACCGGATCATGCACTACCCGGTGTCGGTGAGGTTTGGTAAGCGTCTGCGGGAACTTCGCACGGAGCGCAATCTTTCTCAAGCACGCATGGCAAAAGTGTTCGGCATAGACCGGACCTTCATCAGCGATGTAGAGCGTGGTCGAAAGGCGATGTCTCTTACCACCCTTGAGATTGTGGCCCTCGGTTTGCAAATATCGCTTTCAGATCTGCTGCGCGATATTTAGTTGCATTGACCTCTGGTGCGCGTGGGAGACCTCAACATCCTACGACGTTTTCTGGAGGTGCTTATGCTCGACCGTATAGCGCATCCCGTTTCCTGCCGACCGACTTATTCTCGTAAGGAGTGTCCGGCCTTTCGATCTGTCTTCGGTATCTGCTTGCGCTTCTGGAAGACAGGACCGCTTCTATTGGTCCTGTCATCGCATCCAGCGATCAGAGCGTATCCGCAGGCATACGACCCGCTTCAAGACCGGGTCAGGCCCGCGACTCAAGTGGACGGTCCACCAGTACAAAACTCGGTCATGGCACCATGTGCTTCACCATTGCCAGAAACCACCCTCTTCGATCCACTTCAAGCGCCTGGCGCCGATCAAGCCTCGAAGGCCCTGGCTGGCACGCAAAGCTGCATCACGGATACCAAGCCGGATCAATCGATCAACCGCGGGCCTAAGGGCATTATGGGATCGGTTCCGGTGCCCTCTGAACATGCGGGTAGCCCTCCAACAAAGATCATCATTCACTCCAACAAATCATCCTCCGGCGCTCTGCGCTACCATCCCATCCCCGTGGTCATCCGGGGAGAAGCGCACCCCGGGAGGATCCCGACTGAGCCACCTCCGGCTCTCCAGATTCAACTCTCTTCCCTCGTAAGGCAACAGCCCGGTCCGGTCATCCAGATCAGTGAAGCCGAGCAGGCGGCGCACAGTCCAGCCACGCTAGTCGACCCGGCCCCTGTCTTGTCCCGTGATGACATGGGCACCGACGTCTCTCTGGCTCCGCCAGCAACCAAGGATCTACGCATGTCACTGATCGAATTCAAAGCATCATCCAGGGGAAGCAATGACAGAGACGTACGCTAACGCACGCAAAGATTTCGGTTCAACGCGTCTGATTGGAGACCGAGCCGTAACGCGGGTGACCGATCATACGCTGGAATGTCGATGGCCACCGGCCCTGCTGCATGGTGCCGTGCATGTGTGGCGATGGCGACTTGATGCGACCGAAGATGTACTGATGCAGCATGTGGGCTTGCTGTCAGATAAGGAGCTGACCCGCATGACTTCGTTTCAATTTCGTAGGGATCGGACACGCTACGCAATCTCCCACGGAATGACAAGACATCTGCTCGCACACTATCTCCAGGGGGAGCCGCGGCACTTGAAGTTCACCGAAGGCCTATTGGGCAAGCCCGGCATCGATCATCCAACAACGCGACTGCGCTTCAACCTGACGCATAGCGGCGCGCAAGCATGTCTTGCCATTAGTGATGGTTTGGAACTCGGACTTGACTTCGAGGAGTTGCGGTGGCCCGTGCCGGATATTGCGGAGGTGTTCCTGAGTACAAAGGAACTTACCGCTTACCATCTGCTCTCACACTTGCAGGCGCCTGAGGCGCTTTATCGGGCGTGGACGCAGAAGGAGGCCATTGCAAAGGCAGAAGGTTTCGGCCTGACTCGCGATCTGCGCGCCATCGAGGTCTCCTTCGATCGAAACCAGCAGCCGCAGCACGTGCAGCGTGACAACTCAGGCATCCTGTCCAGGAGCTGGTACCTCATGGACATTCCAGTCAGGAAGGGCTTCGTCGCGAGCCTGGCCACTTCCCAAGTTCCTACCTCCGTCGACGTTCTCCATGTCAACTCCGCAATGACCCTCCACAAGCAGATAGTTCATTAAGGAGGGTGTCGAGGATGCTGTACCCGCACCCGTTTCGCCGACTCAGACGCGGACAAATCGAACTGTGTTCTTCCCTGTTTCTAGCAGCACAGCGATTCAGATGGCTCTCCCGATTGCTGTCCTTCATTGGCCAGTCGCGAATGCTTACGGCTGTGTTCGTGGGCTACCGCCGCCCATTCCCTTCCCTTGCCGCAGCGACTGCCTGGGTCAATCGTCATGACAGTCTGAGCCATGAACATCCCGAGGCTGTTCGCAGACACATGCTCTTTGCGGATAAGGCCCGAGCAAGCGACTATCCCGCTCTCTATCACCTGCAGAAGATTGCGCCGGGACTGCGCACGGTGATTGATATAGGTGGCAATGCCGGCAACCTCTTTTATTGTTACGCCGCTTATCTTGACCTGAGTCCTTCGCTGCGGTGGACAGTCATCGAGTTGCCGCAAGTTGCAGCCGCCGGCAGGCAGATCGCGCTGCAACGTAAGGAGACAAGACTGCATTTCGCTGAGGATCCAAACCCTGCCACAAGCTTCGATCTGGCGGTATTCTCCGGATCACTGCATTACTTTGAGGCGCTTCCTTCCTGGTTGTTTGAGAATCCTCAACATCTCCCGAAGTACGTTCTGATCAATCGGTCCCCCATGGTCGACGACCATGCTGTGGCTGCCGTGCAACGGACACCAAGCTACTACGCTCCCGCGCAGTTACTCTGCAGGCCATCTCTGATCCGGCAGCTTGAAGGACTCAACTATCAACTACTTGACGACTGGCCAGTGGAAGAGTTGAATCTTCGCTTTCCGCTTCACCCAGTGTCTTCCGCCGAGCATTACACGGGAATGTTCTTCCGCCTGCGCTCCGTCGCGGATGACAAGATCCCGACGTAGCCACAGCGTGATCAGATGCTGCGCAAATGAAACGGCGTCCGCCGAAACGGACGCCGCTTAGTTGGTGATTTCGGCTTTGTTAGAAAGTGATCTTGCCTGCCACCTGGAGAATGCGTGGGTCGCGGGTTCCCGTAACTTGTCCGAATAATGTTGACGTCGCCGTGGTGTTCACGGTCTGCCAGTTGGTGTGGTTCGCAACGTTGAAGGCTTCTCCGCGGAGCTGGAAGAAGAGGCTTTCGTAAATCTTGAAGTTTCGGAAGATTCCGACGTCAAGACGATTGAACCCGGGCCCAATGATGTTGCCACGCTTGCTGTTGCCCGGGCGCATTTCGCTGGGCAACGGTGTGTCGAAGGCTCCGCGGAAGAACCATTCATTACGGTTGTGAATGGTGCGACCGCCCTGGCCCTGATTGGGGTTGGCGATTTGGTCCGGGCGGAAGCCGGCATTGGTGTTGCCGTTGATCCCGAGTCCCGCCGAATCGTTCACGTAGTTGCCGGCAGCCTTGCCGTTTACTGGGTTGGTGTAGCCGTAGTAGACCTGCGAACCCGTGCTCTCGCTGGCAGTCAGCGGCAGGCCGGAGTTCATGGCGAAAACACCGCTCAGCTCCCACCCGCCGAGTACGTGGCCAACGAGACCTTGCTGTGATTGAAACCAGGGCAGGTACACAATGCTGTCGACCGTCAGGATGTTGCGCCGGTCGATGGCTGCGAGGCCATAGTCCGCGTTGATGTTGTAGGTATTCTGCGGTGGCGTGGTGTAGTCGTTCTGCGCGTTGGTCAGGTTCTTCGACCAGGTATAGTTCGCGTCGAGCAGACTCTTGCCCCAGGTCTTGGTGACCTTGACCTGCAGCGACTGATAATTCGAGCTGAAGATGGACCGAACTGCGTCGATGGCGAAATAGCCAAGGTACGGACGGATCTGGTTGATTGCGCGATCGCAGGTGGAGTTCATGAAGGCCGGCGTGCCGCTCAAAGGTTGTCCAGTTGTTGCCGTGCCGGGGTAAGCGCATGCGCTTGCCACAGTCGCGGAGCCGGGGTTGCTGCGGAGCGGGTTGACGCGATTCACAAAGGCGCCGGGACGCGCTTCGTTGATGTCGACCATGCCAAGCAGGTGCGTCCCCTGCGTGCCGACGTAGCCGATGTCGAGCATCAGGCTGGGCGCGATCTGCTGCTGCACGTCGAGCGAGAACTGCTGGACGTACGGTGTCTTGTAGCCATCGACCGGGGAACCGACAATGCGGCCGGGCGTGGTGGGAAGACCTGCAGCCGCTGCCGTGCTGCCTGCAGGATTGTCGATGTTTGCTGTCGCTGCGTTGAAGGTGCTGACCGCGGGCGGATTGTTGAAGACGGACGTCTCGAAGTAACTGACGGCCGATTCATCGAATGACCATCCGTACCCTCCGCGCAATGCCGTCTTGCCATTGCCGAAGACATCCAGGGCAAAGCCGAAGCGGGGGGCGAAGTTGGTGTTGTCCGATGGTCCTACATTGCTGCCGAAGCGCGATGCGTGGCCCGCGACCGCGTTGCCGCCGAAGACCATGCCGTTGATGTAGTTCGTGGACTGATAGATATCCGCACTGCTGTTCGGTGTGCCGGAGTTGAGGCCGTCGGTGTTCGCGCAGGGTGCGGCGGTGCAAATCAGGCCGGTGCTGCTGATGGTTGGCGCCTTGGCCGGGTTGTAAGCCGTCGGGTCGAAGTTGCTGAGGCGACCGTTCGCGTCGATGGGTTGGCCGTAGTAGCTGTAGCGGACGCCGAGGTTCAGTGTGAGGCGAGGCGTTACCTTCCAGTTGTCCTGCAGATAGGCCTCGAAGACGTTCTCGCGAATGTCAGGTGTGATGGCAAGCGAGGACTGCGAGAAGCCGTTCGAAGTGCCACCGTTTGCAAAGCCAAGCAGCAGGTTCGCGAAGGCCTGCGAACCGTTGACGCTGGTCTGGGTGATGGCAGTGTTCCCGGTGATGGTTGGATTCCCGCTGAAGTTGAATCCGCCCTGGTTGCCGCCGGTGGCGTTCTCTGTCTTCTGGTAGCGGTTGTAGGTTGCGCCGGCGATGAGCGTTGTCCGGCCCAGCGTCTTGGTCACACTGCCAAAGACGTTGTGGTTGATGTTGTGTTCGCGGTAGATGCCGGAGCTGCCGAGCGCGGTGAGGGATCCGTTGAAGCTGAGGGTCGGGATGACACCAAGCTGGTTAGCGTAAGGCAGGGTCGGTCGCACGTCGGGCGAGTTCGCTGTAGTCAGCGAACCGACCGGGTCAGTGAGGATGGCGCCGGACGAGTAGGCGTAACCAGCATCGAAGAGCGTGGTGGGGTTCATGACGAAGGTGCCATGTCCCATGTGCGTCGTGCCTGGCTGTGACGTGGTGGTGTTCGCAATGCCGGGGATGGGAACGGTCGTAAACGACCCCGTGCCCGATTCAACGGGCAGGGTGTCGTGGATATAGCGATAGAAGAGGTTGATCCGCGATCCGAATGAATGGTCGATGCGGACGATGTACTGGTCATCGCCAAACTTGTTACGTGCGGACGAGTAGAGCGTGTGCGGATCAACGCCGTTCGCGAGATCCAAGGCGGACGTCGGCAAGGGCACCAGGGAGTACAGATCCTTGAGATAGGCCGCTGCGGTGGGCGAGATGTTCGTGATCCTGTTGCCCGACGCCGTACATGTACCGCTTGCGTTGTATGCCGTACAGACGTTGACCGGACCCGTCGTCCACGATCCGTTCGTCCTCTGGTAGTAGGCATTGGTGAAGTCGCCCTTGCGCTCGTCCGCTGTCGGGACCAGCGAAGCTCCGATCGAATACTGAATGACGCGGCGGCCTTCGTACGAGAAGAAGAAGAAGGTCTTGTCACGGCCGTTGTAGAGGCCGGGGATCCTGACGGGACCGCCGAAGGTCGCACCAAAATCGTTGTAACGAAGAGGGGATGCCGAGCGCTTGATGCCGTTCAGGTTGTTGAAGTAGCCGTTGGCATTCAGCGCGTCATTGCGGAAGAACTCGTAGGCCGAACCATGCCAGTTGTTCGTGCCGGACTTGGTCACGACATTGATCTGACCGCTCGCGCCGCGACCGAACTGAGCCGTGTATGTGCCACGCAGCGTCTTGAACTCCGCGATGGCGTCGACCGAGGGGTACACTAGCAGGGTCAAGCCCGAGCCACGATCGACGTTGTCGGCACCGTCAATGGTCCAGTTGTTCGAGGTGGAACGGCCGCCGTTGACAGCAAAGGCCACCTGGTTGGAGGCGCCGGAAGGGACGGTTGAACCGACGTAGAGTTGGTCGTTTGCGCCGCCGTAGGCGACACCGGGCTGCAGCTGGATGAGCTGCTCATAGTTGCGATTGTTCAGGACAAGTTCGCGCGCCTGCTCACCGCTGATCAGCCCCGCCGAGGTCGCATCCTCAAGGTTCAACTGTACGGAGTTCGCCTGGACGCTGACCTCTTCCGCAGCGCTGCCGGTCTTGAGTTGCTGGTTCACCGTCAGCGCGTCATTCACGTGAAGCGTGAGGCTGGTGACGTTCGCGGTACTGAAGCCGGGTGCCGTGATCTTCACGGTGTACACACCCAGCGGCAGCGAAGTTGCCGTGAAGTAGCCCGCGCTGTTGGTCGTCAGCGTTCGGACGTCCTGGCCGCGATCTGTGTTGGTAAGGACGACGGTCGCGCCCTTGATGGAGGCACCGGAGGGATCGGTAATGGTGCCGCTGATAGAGCCGGTCGTCTCCTGTGCATGGGCCGCGCCAGCCAGGGTACTGCCAAGTATTGCGACGGTTGCGATGTGCCGCTTGTACGGGAACGACGACATACTTCAAGTCTCCTGAAATCTTGTCCACCGCACGCGCAAGGGCGATCGCGGGAAATCTGGGTATGGGGGCGGGGCTGCCAATCGTGGGGGAAATGGCAGACGCCGGATACCGTTTTGAGCAGCAGAAAGACGCTGTTTTACGGCGGGGGCAGATAAACGTGAAAGGAACAGTGAATAGATAATTACGCCAGGTTCAAAATGTCAAATCACCGCCGCAGCGGTGGCTTGCGAATGGCATTAGACTGGGTGCGTCTATGGGCCGCCTAAAATTCGTGCTGCAAACTTGCCTGGTCCTGAGCCTTATAGGGACATCTGTCGCTTCTGCACAGACTTATACCTGCAGTCAGCACAAGAAGTCGATGGATGAGATCCAGCTTGCGCCGCAAGACACCTACAGTGGCGCCTCAGCGGGTTTCGATCTTGCGCCTTCTCCATCGCTTGTGAAGAATGCGTGTACCGCCGAACGTGACTTTTTCTTTTCGGCGTCAATGCCGGAAGGAAGCTACACAGTCTCAGTAACTCTTGGAGGACCTGCTGCCGCCATCACCACGGTGCGTGCGGAGGCCCGGCGTCTTATGCTTCGAAAGGTCTCAACCGCCGCGGGGGGCGAACGTATTGAGAGCTTTACGGTCAACGTGCGACGCCCCGCCATCACGCCAGGCGGGCAAGAGGTTAAACGAAAACCACGTGAGTTGCACTCTCTCAACTGGGACGGCAAGCTGACGCTCGAGTTTGCGGGAGATCATCCCTCGGTGCGCAAGATCTCCATCGCTCCGGCAAACAAGTCGCTGCCCACGGTCTATCTCGCTGGCGACTCGACAGTGGTGGACCAGGACAATGAACCATGGGCTGCGTGGGGGCAGATGCTGCCCTCCTTCTTCGGCCCCGGCGTATCGATCGCTAATAATGCAGAGTCCGGGGAAACCATCCGCAGCTTCGTGGGCGAACGGCGCTTCGACAAGATCTTTTCGACCATTCACGCAGGTGATTTCTTACTGATGCAGTTCGGTCATAACGATCAGAAGCCGGGTTCCGGGAATGTCTCAACACAGGATTATGCAGCACTTCTGCGGAAGTACATTGCGATGGCACGTGAGAAGGGCGCAACACCCGTGCTGGTCACCAGCATGAATCGTCGCACCTACGATGCAGTGGGCCACATAACCGACACGCTGGCGCCGTATCCCCAGGTGGTGCGTGATGTGGCGAGTTCTGAAAACGTTGGGCTCATCGATCTCAACACCCTGAGCAAGACCCTCTACGAGGCTGTCGGCGAAGCAAAGTCCAGGAGCATGTTTGTCTATGCGGATGCGAACACTTATCCGAATCAGGCGGAAGCGCTTCACGACGACACACACTTCAACAGCTATGGAGCATACGAACTGGCACGTTGCGTTGTGCTCGGGATGCAGCAGGCCCAGCTGCCATTGGTGAAGTTGCTCCGCGAACCCAACATTCGCTTCGATCCCGCTCATCCCGACGAGCCTGGGGCTGTCGCCCTTCCCGTCACTCCATTTTTCGATCTCGAGAAGCCGTACGAGCGATAACAAGCAGCGCAAAGGGGAAACGCGGTATGCCGTTCAAGCTCATTCATTCCTTCGTCGTCGCAGCAGTCTGCTCCCTAAGCGCCACAGCGCAGACGAGCGCTCCCCCCAGGACATGGGTGGACCGCGATACGGGACATCGTATTTGGCGATTGACGGATGAACCGGGATCTTCCGCGTTCTACTTCAACGTGAACGGCTATTCACCTGACGACCGCTTCATGATCTATACCGCGCCGGACGGCATCCACACACTGGAACTGGAGACACGCAAGACGCGACTGCTTGCTCCGAATCCCGCGCTACCATCCGATGCGGCGAAAGATCCGGCACTCCGCGGCCGCTACACAAATCACGCGGTAGTCGTCGGCCACAAGACGGACAGCATCTTCTTCACGCGCACAGACCCGGCTAGTGGACGCTCCGTGGTCTATAAAGCGGACATGATCTCAGGAGCGGTCACCACGTTGGCGACGCTGCCAGAGCGCGCATCGATCGCCACGATCAATGCGGACGAGACCCTGGGCGCGGGTGTCTACGACGAGCATCCCACGGACACGCAAAAAGAGTACGGTCGCAACTCCACAGCACCGGCAAAGACGGGCGAGCCGCAACCCCTCTTTCAGCCGGAAGATAAGGGAGCCATGATGGAGCGCAGACTGGCGTCTCGTATTCCTGTCGTGCTCTTCACGGTAGATCTGGCCAGCGGCAAGGTTCATGAACTGCTTCATTCGACTGACTGGATCGGTCACATGCTGTTCTCGCCGATCGATCCTTCCCTGCTGATGTACTGCCACGAAGGTCCGTGGCAGAAGGTCGACCGTATCTGGACCATCCGTGCCGATGGAACGCACAACGAGTTGATTCACAAGCGCACCATGTTGATGGAGATCGCAGGACATGAGTTCTGGGGGATCGATGGTGAAACCATCTGGTACGACTGGCAATTGCCGAAGGGAGAAGACTTCTTCCTGGCGGGTTACAACCTGGCAACACACAAACGTGTTGCGTACCATATGCAACGCGATGAATGGTCCATCCACTTCAATGTAAACAAGGGCGCCACGCTGTTCACGGGAGATGGAGGCGATCCGGGCCAGGTGGCACGGGCCGGCAATGGCGAGTGGATCGAACTGTTCCATCCGGAGTGGACCAGGAACAATGGGGGGCTGGACGAGCCCCAGTTCATCACCCCCGGCGTGCTTCATGCAGAGCGCCTGGTGAACATGAAGCACCATAACTACCGGCTCGAACCGAACGTTCGATTCTCGCCGGATGCGAAGCTCGTACTCTTTACTTCAAACATGTTTGGCCCCAGCTATGTCTTCGCGGTCGAGGTCGAGAAGGCACCAGCTTCGGCGACGGATGTTCTGTCCACCCCAGATCTGGGGCGAACCTACGGGCCCGATCCCCTTCCGACGAACTGCACGAAGGATCGTCCCTGTAATGCTCCTACCCGTTAGTTAGACGTAAGATTCACTGGACAGCATTCATAAGTGGCGCCGGCATCACTGGCAACTGCTTCCCTGCCGCCGAGAAGTAAGGTTCCAGCGGATCTGGTTGTAGCAGCTTTAGCCCCAGAATGACTGCTTTGGCATTGATCAACGCACCGGCTGCGCTGGTGTGTGTGTGCGGGTCCGCGAAGAGAGGCTCCACTGCCTGCTCGCCCATCGCGTCGTACTCTCTCGCGACGATTTCATTCAGATCAATGAGGCCAATTTGTTCCTGTTCGGCAACCGCCCGTGCCCAGCCGGCATACGTCGCGCTGTCACGTACCACCTTGCCGTCCTTCCATATCTTGCGGGGGATGAGAGTACACATCTCCACGGTCACGCCCTTAGCCTTGGCCTGTTCAACATACTGGCGCAGATACCACCCATAAGTGTGTACGGTCTCATGTCGTTTAAGGATGGGGTTCTCGATCTCCTTCGAATCCTTGCCGACACCGGGTAGCGTACCGCGTGCGCGGGACGTGTCATCGAGCGCGCCTCCATCGTTATGGCCCATCTGCACCAGCATGAAGTCACCTGGCTTCATCATGGCCAGCGTGTCATTCCAATGACCCTCCGTGATGTATGTACGGCTGCTCCGTCCGCCGATGGCGCGGTTCACCACGTTGATCTTCGATGTATCGAAGAACTGAACGATGGGTTCACCCCACCCCCACTGCCCGCCTGCACCGTCCCCATGACCATTGCGAACCGTGGAGTCACCGACAAGCCAAAGCGTCGGCAAATTCGGATCGCGAGGCACGGGTAGATGAAGCTGGTCTTTGAGCGATGGGTCCGTGGAGCCGACGGCTGCAGGCGTGGTCTTGGCTGGCGCCGCAGGCTGCTGCGCTCCGCTATGCAGCGAGAAAGGAGCGTGGATCGCAGCCAGCAACAACGTGAAGCGAATGACTCGGTGCATCTCTTCTCCTGGAAATAGGGCGGCCAACGAGAGAGCCCACGCCGTGTACAACGGCGTGGGCATCGTTCAACATGGAGCGACTTAGAACTGAATGCGTCCCGAGAACTGGAAGTCTCTCGGATCAGCACTCGCGAAGTTCAACGTTCCGAATGTCGCCGCATTGTTGGGGTTAACGCCGATCTGGTTGTTACCGGCATTGTTTCCGAAGGTGGTGTGGTTTGTGATGTTCGATCCGTCGATGCCGAAGATGAATTGCACGTTATCGCGGATCGGGAAGGTGCGACGCAGGGCCATGTTCAACCGGTAGTTGTCCATGCCACGCAGGTTATAAGCGAAGCGCGGAGCGTTGCCGATCTTGTAGTCGCCCGCGTTGCAGAACGGGCCAGTGGAAACGCCGCATTGCGCGCCGCCTACACCGGTGCCGGAGACCGTAGAGGAAAGACCGCCGGTCAGGTAGCTGATTGTGCCAAGATTAGCAGCGGTAGCTCCCAGCCCCCACTTGCCGTTCACACGGACACTGCCCTTGAAGTTGGGATTGATGTCGGGCATGCAGGTTCCCTGTCCGACGTTTTGTGTGGCGTTGCAGGTACCCACGATCGGCAGCGGCAGACCTGAGCTGTACTGGTAGATGAGCGACGTCTGCCAGCCGCTCAGCAATGAACGGAGCAGGAAGTTATTGCCGCCGAGGCTGCCTTTGCCGTACTGGCTGTTGTAGACACCGAAGATACTCAGGTTCTGCGGTTGATCGTTGATCGAGATCGAGCGATCGGCCCGGTTGGCAGCGTAACCAACCCCACCCGCCATCACGGAAGCAGGAATGGCATAACCACTCCGTTGGGTGCCGGCGTTATCGACGTTCTGTGAATAGGTGTAGTTCACGTTGAAGGTGAGTCCGGCACTTGCGCGCTGCGCCAGCGAAACCTGAAATGAGTTGTAGTTTCCATTCGCCACGTAGTTACCCCAGAAATCCGAGGTACCCGAGTACTGCGGCTTCCATGTGAGCATGTGGGCGATGGTGGCGTTGGTGTTGACCGCCGCGGCAGCCATGTATCCCGCGTAAGGCACGGTCAGGCTGATACCAGTCTGCGCCTGTGCTGTTGCAATGTTGGCCGCAGTGGCAGGCTTCGTCAGGTTCGCTCCGAGAGCAAGATACTTCGGATCGAGCTGTCCGGACTGGAGTCCGCGGATGTTGGAAGCGCCGGCGATAAAGTGGCTCTGGCTGCCTGAGTAGTCAAATGAGATCGTCATGTTTTTCGTGATCTCACGCTGAAAGCCAAAGTTGTAGAAGGAGAACTCGGGAGCGCGGCTACCAATGTAAGGATCGGCGTAGTTGATGCCCGTGCCGTTGCCGCCCGATGCACCGGTGCTCGTCGTGTAGAAGCCCGTACCAAGCGTCTGCGATGCAGCAGAGATTGGCGAAGTGCCGGGAAGTGTGGCATTGGGGCCGCCGTACTTCGAGTTACCGGCGTTCAGGTAGAACGCTGGTCCCGCCGTGCTGTCCGTGTAGGAAATCGGAGTGCTGAATCCCGTCTGGCCCGTGCCGGTTCCGGCGCCTGCAGCACCACCATTCGCTCCACCATGCGAGAAGCTGAGGCTGTAGCCGCCACGCATGATCGTCTTGTCATCGAGCGAGAAGGCAAAGCCAACCCGCGGCTCAAAGTCCTTCCAGTAGGTGTTCACCGGAGTGCGGCAGTTGCAGCTCAGTCCGGCGCCTCGGTTTCCCGCGAACTGCAGTGCACCAGCGCTGCCTGTAATCGAATTGGTAAGGTCCGGATTCAGGAACGACCAGCGATCAGCGGTCTCACGGTAAGGAGGCAGATAGTCCCAGCGCAAACCTGCGTTGATCGTGAGCTTGGAGTTGACCTTGATGTCGTCCTGGAAGTACAGAGCGGCAGGACGATAACGGCCTCCTACGATAGAGAAGGGCTGCTGCGTGGTTGACGAGGAACCCACTGCGCCAAGAAGGAAGCTGGCGTAGGAATAGCCGGAGTTTGCGACATAGGTGGAACCAGTCAGGTTCGCGGTTTCGTTCGTGCTCCATCCCAGAGAAACAGGTGTGGACGCGCCGTCTGCGGTGTCGGCATTGTTCTGGAGCCACTGGATCTGTCCCCCGAAGTTCATCGAATGACGGCCCTTCACAAGCGCCAGGTTATCGACGAATTCATAGGTGTAGGACCGGTTGGTGGAAGTTGGCGTGTTGCCGACCCAGCCTGTGGGAGCGTTGGTGCCGCTGAACGAGGTATTGGGAAAGTTATCCGAAGCCTGGCCAGACGGAAGCCCCGTGACACCGGCCGCCGCGAGGCCATAGAGACCGGGGTTCAAGGTGCCGGTGATGTTGCCCGTCGGCGGGCCACCGAAGTAAATGAAGCCATACTTCGCCTGATTCACCAGGTTTGGGGTGATCTGGTAGGTGTACTGTAGATCCGCGATGTTTCCCTTGACCGTAGAGAGTGTCGTTGTGATGTACGGAACTACTGCGACACCAGGCGCAGCTGCCCCGGTGTAGGGCACTGCATGCCGACTGCCCTGGTTATATGCACCCGAGAGTGTTTGCTTGGGAGAGATGATGTAGTCGACACGGACCGAATACAGGAAGTTGTCGAAACCAGTGGGTACGCCGCTGGAGAAGTTGTTGGTAACCTTGGTCAGGTCAAGAGGTGTTGGCAGGAACTTCTGCATGTACTGCGTGATCGGCGAGATCCTGGAAGTCGGGATAACATTGACCGCGCCGATTTGGGTCGGATTACCGGCAGGTCCATTCCCCGTGCCGGGACCGTAACCGAACTGGTAGCGGCACGCGCCCGTAGTGCTCTTGGCCGTGCAGGCTGCCTGGGTCGTAGGATCGTAGATCGGAAAGCCCACCTGGCTGAAGTCACCTTGACGTTCTCCAAGCGTCGGGATCGTGCTGGTGACATAGTTCGCGCCCAACCGCGAGCGAAAGCGATCAAGCGTCGTAAAGAAAAAGAGCTTATCCCGGCCATCGATTACGTGCGGAATACGAATGGGGCCGCCGAAGGTATAGCCGTATTCGATCTGGTGCTCTGCGGGCTTCGGTCCGGCCACCGTTGTGAGGCTGCCGTTGACGAGCTTCGGCACCACGTTGGGGCCACCGGGCTTGGACGAGAAAGACCAGGCATCGAAGATCGTGTTGCGGATGTACGCAAAGGCCGAACCGTGGAACTTATTCGTACCCGCCTTCAGGTTGTAGTTCTCGAGACCAGCGCCCTGGTATTGCGCGGAGTAGCCGCTGGTAACGACCTTGATCTGGTCGATCGCTTCCAGTGGAACGATGTTGAAGACAGGACGATTGTCACCCTGTTGGCTCGCCGTGGTCAGGGGTAGTCCATCCACATACAGCTCGCCCACACGCTGACCGGTACCGCCGATGATCGACGAGCGACCGCCCGGATTCACCTGCGCGCCCGGCAGCAGGTTGGAGAACTGTGTGATGTCACGCTGCTGGCCGCCAGAGATCAGCAATGGCAGCGCGGCATACGTGCTGTTTTCAATGGTTCCACCCAGCGTCGCATTAGTGGTTTCCATCATCGGCGGAGCAGTGCTTACGGTGATGATCTCCGTCTGGCTACCGGGCTGAAGCGTGATGTTGAGGCCCACTTCAGAGAGGGCGTTCACAACCACGTTCTCCTGCTTGAAGCCGCTAAAGCCCTGGTAGGAAACCGTGACCGAATAGGTGCCCGGCTGCAGAGGACTGATGGAGTAGTTGCCGCCCGAAGTACTGGTGCGCACGGTGGAGACACCGGTCGCCGTATTCAGCACCGTGACCGTTGCGTTTGGCACAACGGCTCCGGACTGGTCCGTGACCAATCCCGTGATGCTGCCGCCGCCTGACTGGCCCATCAGGGGTCTCATACCGGAGGTAAAAAGTGTCACGAGAGCGAATACGATTCCGAACAGCAGGCGCGAGGGCCGCCTGCTGAAAAAGGAAGATGGGCGTGCGATCACTGCTGAGAATGTCAAGAATGGACTCCTGAAGGGACTACAAAAACGTTTCGAATTTTCGCGCTACTGGCGACGCGAATCTGGTCATTTTGTCGTGCGGAAGGATTGTAGGCTCGCGATTGCAAAACTGTCATCGAACTTTTTTTGAAATAGTCCCCACGGCGCTAACCGCGTGGTCTTGCGCGACGCCTCAGAGATCAGATTCGCAACGAAGTAGCGCCTGGACGGCGCGACCTCAAGCTCTGCATTTCAACGCTTCGAAGGACGGGCCCATCACGGCGTAGCCTTGTCTGCGTAACCCTTGAGCATTCTGTTTCGGATGCAGGCCGTAAGCAGGACACGGCGCGTTGGCCAACACTGGCCGGGGATAGTCAACGCCAACCGCACCCACGCCGAACCGGTAGTCACCGCATGAGAGCAGGCGGGTGAGTCGTGCCACCCCCTCGGGTGAGATCCGAACGATTGGCTACCTTTCCCTTAACGAACCACCTAAACGGAAAAGCCCGCCATATGGCGGGCTTTTTGCGAAACTACACACCGTCGCGGAAGAACCGCCAGGCATCCTTGATCCGCTCTGTGTGACTGCGGATGTAGTCAGCATTGAGGCGTTCGCGGTCGTAGAAGTAAAGATCCAGGGCTTGTGCTGGTTCCGGCACGACTGCCAGTCCAGGCTGGATGTAGTTCGAGTTCTGGATCGAAGAGGAAGCGATACCCGTCTCCTGCGCGTAGAGCCAGTCCTGGTTGCCACGGATTTGTATCGGTCGCGCCTTCATGTCCCTGCGTGGCGTGAGCGGGAACTCCAGTTGGATGCCCGCCTGCAGCCAGCGCTCGGGGCCGTTCTGCAACTTCGAATCCTTGAAATACAGGGAGGCTGACGCATCGCCGAAGAACCGCTGCATGCTGACCTTGAAACCAGTGTCCTGTCCCCAGAAGCGTCCCGCAACCCCCTCGAACCCGAGATCGTAACGTGCGAGAAAGTAGCGGTACGAGCCGAGAAAAACATTTCGGTTCGTGCCACTGTCGCGCCCCCAGGACTGGATCGCCTTGAAACGATTCATGCCGCCGCCAACGGTCCAACTCAACTCATTGAGGGTACCGTTCGTCGTGTCTTGAATCTTGCCTGCGCCCAGGTTGGCTACAAGCCCGGGAGCGAGTGTCACCGCCTGAAAAAACATCAACCGATCCATCCGCGCCGGGGTGCGGTACGCGGCATAGACCTGCCCGTCGTCCAGGTTGCCACTCCAGGAGATCGGCAGATCCCATCGCGCCACGCCCGTCGCGCCGCGCCAGAGTGGCAACTGGAGCTCCGGTCGAATCGAGAGCTGGTAGTCGAAGACGCCGTTCTCGGTACCGACCAGGGTGATCAAGGACGGGTACACCATGATCGAAGGCCGCAGTCTTCCGGGGTTGGTTCCACCGGCCACAAAGTTGGTACCGGCTTCGCTGGCCAACTTTTGGGTGACGACGAGCGTCGGTGCCTTGGTCTGCACATCGCCTTGCAACCAGTCACGCAGAGGCTCGAGCTGCGCTTCGATCTGCAGCAGTTCCAGTCCCCTTCGCTTCACTACCAACCGAAGGTCTTCGACGCCGTCTCCGGCTGCCTGACTGGCGATTCCGGTAACGACCCCTATTGCGTCCAGCTCGTTGTGGTTGTAGCGGATGTTCTCGTACTCCACAACAAGCGTCTTCCCCAGCAACCCCACTCGAACGTTGACGAATCCGCCCTTGATCAGGTGTTCCCGAACCCATTCCGGGGACTCCTGCTTTGTATTGTTGCCAGAGAGAATCGGCACTGGTGGCGGGACCGCCGTCAACACTGGGTCGCCCGAAGGAGAGGGAGACGCCACTCCAGACAAAGGCGTTGCCACGGGCGCTGTTGCGGACACATCGGTCGGCGACGACGCAGGATCCGCCGTCACTTGAACATTCCTGGCCCGAAAAACATCCCAAAGAGTCTTCTGGGACTGCCAGCTTCCATGGTCCGTAGTGAGAGAAGCTCTGTGGTGTGACGACTTCTTGAAGTCTAGAGGGATAATCAAGCCGCCCGCAATCCCCAGCCCCTGCGAATTCTGGACCGGTGAGGAGAAGGTGGCCGTCAATCGAACCGGGATATACGGCAACGCTGGAGCTGTCAGGCGTACACCCAGATTGGTATTGCTGGTGTCATAGTCGCCAAGCAGGGTGACCCAGGGATGAGCCATCAGCTCCATGCCGCCGAACGCGCCTTTCATCCGTCCCGGACCGCTTCCATAGCCAGCGGACAGCCGCAACCAACCAACCGGGTCGACAGAGCCAGCGACATACTTGGTTCCCAGCAGGTGCGCCCCTCCACCTACGTCCTGCATGCCCACGGCCAGTGCTGGGGAGAAGCGGAACCGTGCCGTCAGAGGATCGGAAGACACTTTCCAGTTCGCGGAAAGGTCGCGGATGCCGGAATGGGTTGGAAAGGGCGGAGCACTGGTCAGCCGACCGCCAACCTCGACGAAGTTGAACATTCCAACAGAGAACAGGAAGTTGTCCTGCCAGGCTGGGATGCCATAACCCACGACATTATCCCGCTGATTGCTGTACAGCAGGTCGAAGGTTCCTTCCCGCTGCACATGGCCATTCGGAGTGTTGAGAACGCCTGAAAACCCCTGAAGGGAAAGAGCCGAGCCCTGATCCGCCTGGGCATGCAGGCCACGCCCGATGGACACACTTAACAGCACCATAACTGTCCGTGCCTTGAATCTCATGCTGTCGAGCACCTCGTTGCGATGTGTGTCCCGCAACGTTTTCCCCGGTTTCAATCCGGATTTCAAACCCTTTTCCGAGAAAGCGAAAATGACCTCACAGAGGAGCTTCCGCGAGAAGAAGAAGGTTTCGCCGCTCGGCCAGCCGCGGCTGACCAAGCGGTCCCCAGGGCAAAGTCACTTGATGCGACTATTCGCCGCATATTCGTCTTTTCAGTAACCCTTAAAACATGTCTATGCATCCACAGTAACCTGTGGTCACCTGTCAATGAGTGACCAAAAAACAGGAACGTCAAAACACGATTTCTTATGACATATCGACGGCTAAAAGCGACAAATGCATTGATACATTGACAATGTCAACTATAACCAGCAGTTCCACTTTGACACAAAAAATCTTATGAAGTATCATAAAGAAGAAGCCTTCATATCTCCTTCGGGTTTTTTAAGACAGATCAAAACCAAGTTCATGTCATTGCCATCGAACTAGTTAAGTCTGATTACCTGAAGTGCGAAGCCTCTCCTTATCTGCACGTGTTGAAAAGAGCCGCTTCAGGAAACAAACTTTAGGAGGTTCACCTTGCAACTTGGCAAAAAGGCATCTGCGCTATCTTTCTCTGCTTTGGTATTTGCTCCCCTGTTCGGTTGCGGGGGGTCTTCTTCCAAGATTCCGAGCCTCAATGGACTGGGGCAGACGGGCAAAGTCGTACAAGGCCCGGTCAGCGGTTCCACCGTTTGGGCCGACGACCTTTCAGCAGGTACCCGCTTCGTGATCGACACCGCAGAGCAGAGCACGTCGACCAAAACCTCCTCCACCGGTACCTTTACGCTGCCGACGACCCCCAGCTACAAGTATGTGGTGGTCTCCCAGGGGGGCACGGACAGCATCACCGGGAAAACGGCACTAACGATGCTCTCACCGGGTGGCGCAGCTTCGGTCTCTCCCCTAACGACATTGGTCGAGTTGGATACAACCGGCAATCTCGCAGCTACGCTCAATTCCCTTCTCCCTGCAGGAAAGACGTTTGACAGCGATCTCACCGCTGGATCGGGTTTGACGCCGGCAGCGATGGTTTTCCTGAATTCGGTCATGACGGCCGCCACCACTCTGACGACGGCGATTCAGGATGCTGCGACCAAGAGCGGTACCACGCTGACTGCGCAGCAGTTGAACAACATCAATCTGACCGTGTTGAGTCAGATAGCAAGTCAATTTGCAGCGACGCCGGTGGCATCGCTGACGAATACGGCAACTGTGGCGAGCGGCCTGCAAACCTCCCTGTGCAGCGCGATCAACGGGGTGGCATCCAGCAATAGCAACATCACCGGCCTGAGCTGCTCCATAGCCGCTACCATTGCCAACACCTCCGTTGCCGTAGCGGCGAATGTTGTGGGTAATGCGACAGGCAACAACGCGCTGAAGGCCGTGACACCAACCAGTGTCCAGACATCTGGTGTTGCTGTCTCCACAACGCCTGCTGTGACGGAATCGACAGTGATGACCGCTTCGAACACGCAGCTCGTGACCAATGCCATTACCTCGACAGCTTCTTCTTCGTCGACGGGTCTTACGGTCACGTCGACCCCAACGACCTATACGCCGCCAGTCATTGCCGTGGCCAACAACCCGTCGGTCGTGGGATACAACCTGGTAGCTGTTGCGAGTGGCAATTTGTGGGATGTGCGTCAGTTCACCATCACCTTCAGCGACGATATGGTCGCAAGCGGGGCTGGCGACTCTAGCTACTCCCACTCGGTGCTGAATCCCGCCAATTACCAGTTCAGCCAGACAGGCTGCACTCCTACCTCCTACGCCTCCAAGGTGCTCAGTTTGACCTGTGGCAATTTGCCGAGTGGCGCTTTCACCGTAACGCTCGCAAAATCGAGCAGCACTGCCGGCGCGTGGGCAAGTGCGACCTCGTTAGGCTTGCTGACCACTGTCTCGAAGACGTTCAGCCTGACAGCGGCGACGGGCAGCACCAGCGTCAACTTGTTCTAGCTCCTGAACAGCAACCGCTGCCGCCTTCTTCGCATACCGTGGAGCGCTTGCGGGCGAAGAAGGCAGCAGGCAGTGGGAGTACGACAAATGGGAACAGGGTCCACGCGAAAGCTTGGACCCTGTTCCTATTTTGCATTCCATGCGCATGACGGACTGGGGACCAAACACCCGGAAGCGTTCGGCCATCGATCTCGTTTTTTCCAACGATTCGCAACATACGCCGAAGGCGCGAAATGATACTGTTTTTGCACGGGCGACGCGGGTTCCTGTGATATCGCTAAAGAATCCAAACGGCGCCTGCGTAAGCCGCATCTTGCGGCCAATCCACCCTCGAGGTGCTCCCCATGCCATTCAAGCTGAACATCAACAAGAAGGATGTGACCGTCGATGTGAGCGATGACACGCCCCTTCTGTGGGTTCTTCGCGACACGCTCGATCTAAAAGGGACCAAGTACGGTTGCGGTATCGGTCAGTGTGCGGCCTGCACCATCCTTATAAACGGCCGCAGCACACGGTCTTGTCTGCTTAAGGCCTCCGAAGTTCGGGGCAATGTGGTCACGATTGAGGGGCTCGCGGATCAAGGCAGACTGCATGTGCTGCAACAGACCTGGATTGATCTTGACGTTGCGCAATGCGGTTACTGCCAGGGCGGTCAGATCCTGAGCGCCGCATCGCTGCTGGCGACGAACCCGCACCCGACTGACGATCAGATCGAGGCCGCGATGTCCGGCAATCTGTGTCGTTGCGCCACCTACAATCGCATCCGGATGGCCATCCGTCGGGTTGCAGGCACCGCTGCGCCGGTTGGAAAGGAGAGTCATGCCCACGCTTGAGAACACTTACGCCCAGCAACTTACGCAATTCGACGCGGATATGCAGTCGCTCATCGCGGAGATGCACACGCTTCCCTCGGCTGCTCCAACCTTCGGCCGGCGCGATTTCCTGAAGAAGGTCGCCCTTGCTGGCGGCGGCCTCGCACTGATGTTTCAACTCGATACCAACCCAGCGCACGCTGCGGTACTCGAGCTTGCGGGCGCAGCAACCAGTCCAGGCCCATCTGTCCTCAATGCTTTCGTTCGGATCGCGCCCGACAACACGATCACAATCTTTTCCAAGGGGCCCGAGATTGGTCAGGGTATCAAGACGGCCTTCGGCCTCATCATTGCCGAAGAACTCGATGCCGACTGGAAGAACGTCACCGTCGACCAGGCGCCGATAAACCCAAAGGTATACGGCTCACAGAGCGCAGGCGGTTCCACCTCCATCCCGCGAGGTTGGGATCAGTTGCGGCAGGCAGGCGCCGCGGCCCGGGCCATGCTGGTGGCCGCAGCGGCGGAACAGTGGAAGGTTCCCGCCAAGGAGTGCACGACCTCTGATAGTCAGGCCTTTCATCAAGCATCCGGCCGCAAACTCACCTATGGCGAACTCGCAATTGCAGCTTCCGCGCAACCAGTGCCGGACGCTGCGAGCTTGCCTCTGAAGGCACGTGCAGATTGGAAGCTGCTCGGCAAGCGTTTCAGTGGCGTTGGTAATCGGAGCATCGTCACAGGCCAGCCGATCTTCGGCATCGATGTGCAGCTGCCGGGCATGGTTTACGCGAATTACACCAAGTGCCCTGCCGTTGGCGGCAAAGTGAAGAGCGCAAATCTGGATGAGATCAAGCGCCTGCCCGGCATCCTGGACGCCTTTGTCCTGGAGGGCAATGGCAATCCTGCGGAGGTGATGCCGGGCGTGGCCATCATCGGTAAGTCGACGTGGGAAGTCTTCAAGGCCAAGTCTGCGCTCAAGGTGGATTGGGACGAGACCTCCGCTTCCAAAGATTCTCTGACGGCGGCTGCCGCGAAGGCGAAAGAGATCTCGACCAAGCTGCCGGCTCCAGCGACCAACATTGGCGACGTCGACGCGGCCTTCGCATCGGCGGCCAAGGTCGTCGAAGCGGCTTATGACTATGCCATGATCTCGCATCAGCAGTTGGAACCGGATAACGGCACCGCGTGGTTTCACGATGGCGGCATCGAATTGTGGACGCCAAGCCAGGTCGCGGACCGCGGCATTCCCCAGGTTGCGAAGCTGTTGAATCTTCCAGAGGACAAGGTCACCATCCACCAGACACGTGCTGGCGGCGGTTTCGGCCGAAGGTTGGCGAATGACTACCTGCTGGAGTCCGTCGCAATCGCGGCAAAACTGAAGGTGCCGGTGAAGTTGCAATGGATGCGTGAAGATGATTTTGCGCACGACATGTTTCGAGCGCCGGGCTTCCACTATCTCAAGGGTTCCGTTGATACGTCAGGCAAGCTAACGGCATTCCAGAATCACATCGTCAGCTTCACCGCAGGAGAGAATCGCCCGATCTCTGGCGGTGGCCGCAGCAACAACAGCTTCCCTACCGACATAGCTCCGAACACCCGGTATGCCATTAGTCTGCTGCCGCTGCAGATCCCTTGCGGACCAATGCGAGCGCCTACGGATAACACGCAAATGTTCGTGGTCGGCAGCTTCCTGCACGAGTTGTCCGTTGCAGCCGGGCGAGATCATGTGGAGTTCCTTCTGGAATGGTTCCATCGTGCCGAAACAGCTGGACCGGACGCCCGCAAAGGTGGCCCTGCTCCGGCTGGTGCACCTATCGAAAACGCCGGCGCACGCGCGGGAACGTTCAATGCCAGCCGCGCGTCCGGCGTGCTGAAGCTGGCCGCCGAGAAAGCGGGATGGGGCAAGAAGCTGCCACCCGGCCGCGGTATGGGTATTGCTTTCAGTTTTGCCTATGGGGGCCACGTTGCGGAGGTTGTGGAATTGTCCGTCGACGCCAAGAAGCACATCACCATCCACAACATCGTCGCGGTCGCGGACATCGGTCCCATCGTCAATATGAGCAGCGCCGAAAACCAGGTGCAGGGTGGTGTGATCGACGGCCTCTCGACCGCCATGGGCCTGCAGATCGACGTGGAGAACGGCCGGATCAAGCAGACCAACTTCCACGCGTACCCGATCCTGAGAATGCGCGCGGCACCGCCGGTAGAAGCCCACTTCATTCAGTCGGATTTCCGTCCATCGGGCCTTGGGGAGCCATGTCTGCCGCCGCTGGCGCCGGCGCTCGGCAACGCTATCTTTGCTGCGACTGGAGACCGTGTGCGCAGCATGCCCTTCAGCCGCAGCGGCTACACGATCTAAAGCGCAACGGCGAAGCCCGCTGCTCGTAGAGAGACAGCGGGTTTCGTCTCTTCGTATACGACCAAGACATCGGGCTGTTCAGGCGGAGAGGAGTACGACCTGTGGCAAGCCAATGGAAAAACTCGAACGGCAAATTCCCTGAAGGAAAATACATCGATCATGTCAACAGCGAACAGGCAGGTTGGAGATCGCTGGGCGTGCGTATTCGAGAGCAACCGCCTTGTGACGAGCCCATTCGGAATCCCGGTTTTTCCGATCATGCCGTTAGCCTGCTTCTCAGTAAAAGCATCAAGGTCGAATCCTTCTACAAGGGGAAATGGCGCGGATTAAGGCAGTATTTCAAAGGGATGGGCAGCCTTACCCCTGCTGGACATGAATGTGTCGTGCGCCGACACTTTGAGGGACAGAGCAGTCTCGCCTCCCTGGTCTTGATCTTGCACCAGGACTCGGTCGATTCCGTAGCCCAGGAATTATCGAGGCCAGGCTTCACATGTAAGACAGTGCTCAACGAAGTTCCATTCCTGGATGACCCGTTCGTCACGAATCTCAGCTCTTCAGTAGTGTCTGCACTGAAAGCGGGGGCGCCGGATTTTTACGCCCAGGCCGCTGCGCAGTGGCTGGCCGCGCATCTTTTGCTTGGGTCATCCAGGGGTATCGAATGGCATAAGTCGCTGGCTCGGGAGCGAATCTCTGACTACCGTCTGGTAAGAGTTCTGGAATACATCGACGCACATCTGTCAGACCGCCTCGACCTTCGTGCGCTCTCGAGAGAAGCCGGTATCAGTCAATTTCATTTCGCGGCGCTGTTCAGGAAAGCAGTGGGTGCATCGCCACACCGGCATATCCTGCAGTTGAGACTGCAGACAGCGAGATCAATGCTGTGCCACACGGACAAATCGATCCTTGAGATTGCCTTGTCATGTGGATTCGGCACGGAGTCACATTTCGCAGCGGCTTTCCGTCGGGAGTTCTCACAAAGCCCGATGAACTTCCGATCATCCCAACGAGCCCACAGCGGATTCGGTGAAATGTAATTGAGGCGCAACTGTGAGCTCCCTGAGCGATGACCAACTATGTCGTCGCCAAGCCAATGCCGCTGGCAGTTCCCGTAATAAATACAAGTTTCTCTGAGAAAGCTAAGTCTTCGGTCATGCGAACCCTCCTAAGGTGTCGCACTCAGGCAGCCTTAGGAGGCAGCGCGTAATGGACTAGCAAAATCCAGCGAATGATTATCGGGATCTTGCGGTTTACGCACTGCGGCCCCAGTCGACAGCAACCGCGTTCTGGCTCGTCACATCGGAGTGATCGAGAGGAGGATGCATAAGCATGCGCCGAGCCTCTCGAGGAAGAGATCGCTGTTATCGCCGATGAGCGAACAACTAACGTTAAGGAGACTTCAATGGCAGAGATCACGACAAGCCCGCAAATGGGAACATCGCCTGGTCCCAATCCTCCCAACGATACGGCACTAGAGGTTCATCCAGGTTGGGTGCGGAGTGGCCGCGATAATACGCCAGGACCAAAGGCGTATTACATCAATCTTGAAGCCAAGCCAGGTCATGGTGACAAAGTTGAACAATTCCTTCGAGACATTCTCGCCGGCGTTGAACAGGAACCCGGGACCGGCCCGTGGTTCGGACTCCGATTCTCTGACACGACCTTCGGCATCTTCGAGGCGTTTCCCGACACCGCAGCACGAAATGCACACGACGTCGGACCCGGTGGACGTAACTTTCTGCGTGCCGCAGAGTTGGAAGAAATGCTGGCCTACCCTGCGCACCTCTTCCGGCTCGATGTCCCTTTCGGAAAGTTCAGCGTGATGCTCGGAAAGAGAATCAACCCATAGGCGTCCTCCTCTCGGAACGAAGAGGGCAGGCCGATTACTTCGCCTTGATCGATGCGATCGACCTGCTCCTTCGCGGTGTCATGCGCTAGCTCTAGGAGCGCAGGAGTTCTGCCTTCTCCATGCATGCCATGAGTCCCTGCATGCTGCGACGAGTGGAGTTTTCCGGGGTTCCTCCGCCGTGCCAGTGAGTTTCTAGGCTTACGGCGTGGGTGTAGCCATCACGTTTCAGAGCCTTGAACTGCGCAGCCCAATCTATCTTGCCGATGTCAACGGGTTGCCATTCCCAGCCGCTTTTAGTCTCTGGCGCCATTCTTACGTTCTTTGCATGTACGTGTCCGATGCGGCTCTTCGGCAGCCGTTCGTAGTCATCTGGAAATGGAACGTCAGTCGCGAAGGTGCCGGAATTACCTGGATCCCAGTTCAACATCAGGCCGCGGTTGGGCACTCCATTCAGTGTCGCCAGGGCCTCGGCACCACTGCCCGTGTTGCAGGCCATTTCGTTCTCGAGTACGAGGACCAAGCCATGCTTGCTGCACTTGCTTGCCGCCTCGTCCAACTTTTGATTGATCTGCTTACGATAGGCAGCAGCATCATCAAGACGCCAGAAATCGAAGCAGCGAATACGATCCGTTCCGAATGTCTTCGCCAAATCGATGCATCGATCCAGAAGTGCATCCTGATCGACATCCGGTGCTGAAGGATTTTTCCGCTTAGGACTATCTTTCGAGAGCGGCGCGCCGGGCAGGTCGCTCTTGAAGAGAGGGCTCCCAATGTCAGTCACTTTGAGCTGATACTTTGCAAGGATCTTCTTTGCCTCAGCCAGTTCGTCGGATGACATGATGTGAAGACCCTTGCCGTTGATATTTCTCAGTTCAAGGTGGTGCAAGCCGAATTCTTTCGATGCGATGTAGGCTGCATGATCCAGATCCGGAGAGATCTCGTCGTTGATCACCGCAAGATGGAAGGGGCAGGAAGCTGCCAGTTGCTTGACCTGCGCCGAGACCAGGCTTGGAAAAGTGGTGGTTGCGGCCACGGCTGCCGCACCATAAAGAAGTTCGCGTCGATTCAGTCGCATCGGTTCTCCGGATAGTCGGTGAAGCTGTTTGTTTGAGGGCGATTCAGCGGCCGTGTCCGATCTGAGCTGGAGCACGGCTGCCGTGTGTTGCCTACACTTTTGGCTCAAAGCCCTTCGCATACTCTGCCCGCTTCGTCATGGCCTGAGCCTCTTTGTCGCCAAGGATCATGCCATTGCCGTCAATATTGAGGGAACGCTTTGTGAAGTAGGCGATGTTCGCAAAATGCAAAGCAGTCACAGAGATGTTTCCCTGAGCCACTGGCTGGTGCAGCGCCTCGCCGTTGCGGATGGCACCAATAAAGTTTCCGAAATGTTGATCCGTGTGGACGTCGATGCCTGCACGATCGGAGGAAGGAGCTGCGGCCGTCTTCACAACCTTTGCGGACGAGTCGATCATGTGATCTTTCTCGTCATAGACTTCCCACTCACCTATGTCGATGACCATGGTGCCTTTCGTCCCATGCACAGCGACGCCGCGATCCCGGCCGTAGGTCTTTTTGCCGCTGATGCAAGATCCTTTCCAGGTGATCATCGCGTCCGGGTATTCGAAGGCAACGTCAAGGTTGTCGTAGAACTGCCAGTCATCTTTCGCCTGGAAACGACCCCCCAGAGCAGTGACGCGCCTGGGAAGACCCACTCCCAGGGCCCATACGGCGACATCTACCTCGTGCGTGCCGTTATTCAAGGTTTCTCCTGTGCCCCACTTACGAAACCAATGCCAGTTATACGGATGAACATTGTCGGTGTACGCCTGTCGCGGAGCGGGGCCCTGCCACAAGTCCCAGTCCAGTGTTGCAGGAACTGGAATTGGTTTGCCCACACCGATCGGCTGGCGGGCCGTTGCATACCAGGTCTCAGCCCAGTAGGGCTTGCCGATGACGCCGGACCGAAGCCTGTCGATGGCTTCCATCACCGGCTTCGATGAGCGACGTTGTGATCCCATCTGACAAAGCTTGCCAGTTTTCTTCTGGGCTTCGACGAGCCAGAGCCCTTCCTGTGGGTTGTAGGCGCACGGCTTCTCAACGTAGACGTGCTTCCCGGCCTGCATCCCAAGGATCCCCATGGGCGCATGCCAGTGATCTGGTGTCGCAATGGTTATGGCGTCGACATCCTTGTTCGACAGCGCGTTGCGAAAGTCTTTCTCGCCTTTCGGTGAGTTGCCCGTCTTCGTAGCTACGTCGCTGCAGAACTTATCGAGGTAACGGCTGTCGACGTCGGCGACCGTGACGATCTGCGCGCTTTCTTTGTTCGCGTGCAGAGCTGCAAGATGTGCATAGGCTCGGCTTCGCAGACCGATGACTGCGAAATTCACTCGTCCATTCGAGCCGAGGATTCGTGCGTAGCTCTTCGCTGTCGTTGTGGTCAGTACTGCCGCGGTTGCGGCAGCACGACCGATGAAATCCCGGCGATTGATCATGAAAACTCCTTACTTCGTGCGGCGTGAACGTCAGCGCTGGCTCGACTGAGTTGCAGGCTGATCGATGTGCGTGAGGACAATTCCGGTACGGCTGGAACAAGCAGGCTAAAAACGAATTTTGCCGGCGAGTTCAACACTGCGATTGCCAGAAGCACCTCCGCTGGAGCCGTTGATCTGGCCGAAATCGGAGTTGTTCACGTTGCTGCTGGGGTTGCCGTATTGCGGTGTGTTGGTGATGCTGAATCCTTCGGCGCGAAGTTCAAGGTTCGCTCGTTCCGTAAGGGCGAAGGTGCGGAAGACCGAAGCATCCAGGTTGAAGAAGCCCGGTCCGATGAATGCATTCTGTCCCGTATTCCCGTAGGCGGCTGTGGTGGGCTGGCTGAAGACCGAAGTATCGAACCAGGTTGTTCCGGCCCCGATGCCACCGCGCTTTGTGAACTTACCGTTGATGTTGGCGACCTGGGTATTGCCAGGTGCGTTCAGGATGGTCGCGCTGGCAGTGACCGAAAAGGGTGTGCCCGACTCGATCGACATGACACCGGTCGTCTGCCAACCGCCGGCAATCAGGCTCGCAAAGCCGTGGTTCGCCCACTTCTTACCTTTTCCGAAGGGCAACTGGTAGATGAAGCTTTGCACCAGGGTGTGCGTGCGGTTGTTGCCAAGGACCGTGTAGTTGCGTTGGAAGTCCAGGTAGAAGTTTGTGCCGCCGACGCCGGTGCTATTAGACGTGGTGTACCCCATGCCCTTCTGGTAGGTGTAGGCCGCGGTTGCGGACAGGCTGGAGGCGAAACGGTGTTCCAGCTTCACTTGCAGCGAGTTGTAGTTGGATCCGGCCTGACGGAAGGTGGTCGTGGACTGGGTTCTGCCGAAGGTACTGAACTGTGGCTGTCCCGCAGCGCCTGCTCCGGCGACGAAGCCTGCGTTGAGGTTGTAATTTTGAGCCTGGCCAATCCCCACGTTGCCGACATACGCGACATCAAGGGCAAAGCCGCCTGGTAGCGCGCGCTGCACCGCAAGGTTCCAGGATTGGACGTACGGTGCCTTCCACTTGAGTGGCACAACAAAGTAAGACTGCAGCGGAGCGTTGGTGATGACGCCATTGGCTGGGATGGTGGCCAGCAGAGGCGCCGGGAAACCCGCAGCCATGGAGGCTCGCGCTCCGTTGTTCTGCAGCGCCTGAGAGAAGCTGTTCAGCGCGTTGAACGAATTGTTCTGCTTCAGCGGGAAGTTTGTAGCGTAACTGTTCAGGTTGTCCGGCCACGACTGATAGCTGATGCCATAGCCCGCACGGACGACAGTCTGGGTGTCGAAGCGGTAGGCGAGGCCGACTCGCGGGGCAAAGTAGCTGTACCGCGTCACCATGCCCAGATCCGCCGGGTTGTTACCAATGCCGGCGATGATCAGCGAGTTTGTGGTCGGGTCATAGTTGGAGTAATCGCCATTGTGGCGGGCCGTCGGCGGCTTATAGAGCTCCCAACGAACACCGAAGTTTGCCGTCAGCTTCGAGGAAGCCTGCCACGCATCCTGCGCGTAAGCGAACACCTGCGACTCGCGCCATGTGGCGTCTTTCACAGCGACGTCGCGTCCCGCCGAATTCGGGACATCCAGCAGAAAGCTGGCCATATAATTCGCGATGCCGGTCTTCGGGCCTCCGTTAAGAGCAGTTGTGCCATCGGTGAAGTTGAAGACACCCCGCTGCCCAAAACTCTGGCCTTGCAACAGGTCGTCACGGACGCGGCGGAACTCGCCACCGAATTTGATGCTGTGGTTTCCGAGCACCCTGCTCCAGTTGTTCACCAGGTCGACGTTGGTCTCGCCACGATCCCAGGGATAGGAGGCTCCCGATCCCACGATCGTGCCGGGGAGGCCACCTCCCAGGTTGATGCCCGTGAGGCCGCTGGTATTCGCATCAAGGTTGACGCCAGGAATACCAATGTCTGAAGAGGCGGTCGTCCCGTAGTCCACCTGGCGTGCCGTGTTGCGGTAGTGATTCAAGCCAATGCGGACCTCGGCAAGCAGCTTGGGAGAGAACACATGGGTGTAGTTCAAGGCGGTGTTGTAGGCCGTTTGCGTGCCCGCAGCATTGTTCGCACCCTGACCTGGGCCACCCGCTGCGCCGAAGAGCGCCTCCTGATACTGGTCGACCTTCTGCCAGCTGTAACGATAGGACACGTGATCGCCTTCGCGCAGGTTGGCGTCGGCCTTCACATCAAACGAGTTCGACGTCCGTGTGAAGTGCGTGTTCTTGCTGTAGTTGTTGGTGAGGCTGTTCCCATTCACGTTTGGCAGAGGGATCAGCGCAAGGATGCGTTGTGTGATGGGACTGATGCGCGTTGGGTCGATGACATTGGGGCGGCCCTGATAGCTGAACTGGGCGCGGCCTTTCCCTGTTGCGTCCCCCGTTGCTGGATCGTAGATGTTGGTGCCGCCGGCTGAGAGATCGCCGACGCGGAAGGCGGCTGTCGGTACCGTGGTGGTATTGAACTGCCCCTGGTGATCGGCGATGTGAAGGTAGTCGCCGAAGAGGAAGAGTTTGTTCTTCAGGATGGGGCCACCCACGTTGCCGCCCGTGTAGTTGTAGACAGAAGGCGCCCTGTCCGTAGTCTGAAACCTCGTCTTGGCAGCCAGAGCGCTGATGCGGTTGAACTCGTAGACCTGGCCGTGGACCGCGTTGGTTCCGGATTTCAGGATGATGTCCGTAATGGCGCCGCCTACGCGACCAAACTCCGCCTGGTAGTTTGCCGTCGACACGTTGACGCTTTCGATGGCTTCACTCGGCGGAATGAGTACCTGCAGCAGACCCGAGCGCTCATTGTCGTCGACGCCTTCAATCTCGGTGTTGTTCGCGAGGCGAGACTGGCCGTTGACCTCGGTGGATAGCGAGGCCTGCGCATTGAAGAAATTAGAGTGAACGAGACGGGGTTTCGTGGCACCAGGTGCCAGGGCAACCAGCCCTTGAACGTTACGATTCGTCGTGAGCGGCAGGTCTTCAGCCTGCTGCGAGGTGATGTCGACAGCTACGTCCGCACGATCCGTTTTCAATACCTCTGGAGCCGCGCTGATCGTGACCGATTCCTGCATCGATCCGAGAGCCATCGAAAGATCAATTCGAGCCGTACTGTTCACGACCACAGCGACATTCTCGACCTGCGCTTCTTTGAAGCCGGTCTGCGTCGCGCTTACACGGTAGGTTCCGGGTTGAAGCGCTTCAAAATCGAAGAAGCCGCTCTCGTTTGTCTTCGTGGTTTTGACTGCGCCGCTCTTTACCTCGGTGATCGTGATGGTTGCGCCTGGTACGACAGCTTTGCTTTGATCGGTGATCGTGCCAAGTAGTGTTCCATTCACTGCCTGCGCAAGTGCATCGTGCGTCGTCAGCAGTGTGAGTATCGCCAGCATGATCTGGAGACTGCACCTGCCGATTCTTTTCAATGGTTTTACCATGCGTACCACCTCCTGAAATCTGGCCCCGACTTGCAGAGCCAGCGCCCGGCTTCCGCGTATCAAGCCGCCTGGTACATGACGCTTGATCGGGCGGTCGACGAACGACCCTTGATACAGGCATGTGGCCAAACTTGTCAGGTACAAAACAGTGTTTTTACAGTGTGTAGTCGCAGACAGTTAGCCATTAAGCGGAAAGAAAGCGCGCGCAAACACGGGCGCGAGAGCAAATCGCTCCCGGATCGACAGTTTGAGTTTCGGGTCATTCTTAGGACCTGGACGTGTAAATAGAAACAGCGCTCGCGGTACACAGCCCCGGTGAAGATGAATCGACGCGGGGCTGCAGCCGCAGTGCGCGGCTGGATTGCCGATTAGTCAGGCGCTTCCGGGCGTCTTACCAGACGTACGTATCGACCAGCTTCGGCGGTCCCGCTTTTCCATCAATGACGTTGAACTCGACAAGCAACTGCACATTCTTATGCTCCCAATCGCGAGGCAGCCTTTTCACAGCGCTCGAGAGCAAATCGGCATTGGTGAGCAGTTCGCCCGCGGCCTCGGTCCCGGCGTCGCCGACGCCCGCGAATTTGACGAGGAACTGGCCCGTGGGGGCCACCACCTCACGGGTGATCAAGCCATAGTCCACCCACCCCTGCGAGGTAGGACCGGCGCGCCAGGTGCGCTTCGACCGTGCTTCCTCCACATATTGATCCGAACTCAGATCATGGATAGCAAAGTGAAGGCCGCCCTCCAGACTGTTCGTCCAGCGGGTATTCATCGAACCGACAATAATCGCAGGCGAGTCTCGGAGTTCAACGAAGGAACTCTCGGAGCCAAAGCGGACGACGAATGGCTTTCGCATTCCGGTCATAAGAGAACTGATACGCATCCCTGCCCGGACGCCGCCAAAAGCTGGCCCGATGTTGACCAGCGGCCGAAGATCTGACCAATGAATGGTCGCGTCCTTATCGAAGGAGAGCACATCGAGATATTCATCGAGCCTGTCTCGGTAGGCGTTCGGATGACTTTTCCGGAATTCACCATAAAGCGATTCGTTCGGTGCATAAGCGATCGTCCTGCCAAGACTGATGACGGCCGGTTTGGGTGACTCAAGGATTGGTCCCCAGAACTTTCGCAGCGCTCCGTCGTACGGATTCCTGCTATGCATCCACGCAAGAAATCCGATCGAGAGTGCAGCCACGAGGACAAGCACCAAGGTCGTGATGAGTGGTGAAAGGCCGCCATGACCGACGAAGGAGGATCCTGAATTGCCGTTCAGTCCGCCCGGTTTTTCGGACGGCGTTGTCTGCTCGTCATCGAACACCGGCCTGCCCCCTGGAGTGGCTGCGTGAGTATCCGGAACATCGACTAGAGGGTGGATGCCGGCATAGTCATGCAGCGGGTTGAGGGGCGACGACTCTCTGAGTGAGAAGGCTGGTACATAACTGCCTGTCGGAAGGTCAATGAGGACTTCCACATCGTTCGGCAGGTCCGAGCGATAAGCTTCCAGTCGCCTGCGAACCTCCTTCGCCTGTACGCGCACGACGGGATCATCACCGGTGGCATAGTTGGCATCGCGGCCAAAAAGCGCGATGCCTAAGATTCGCTCCTTAATGTTTTCGTCGTTGCCTTCCAGTTTCTGTTCCACGACGTGTCGCAGAAACTGGCCACTTCGTTTGCTCGTTCGGAAGTGCTTGCTCTGAAGCATCCGATCCAATTCGCGGCGCACCGCGTCGTGCGGAATGCTTTCCGAATTCTTACGATCCACGAAGGAAAAGTCTTCAACGCGCGTTGCCATAATCGGCCTGAGTATACGCCGCAGCAAATACCTCTAGCGAGCCCCTGCGCACACTCTACGGCAGCGCTCCAACGGAGCTCGATTACTTCCCAAACATGCCTTCTTTGTCTCGGCAAGGTCAGACGGAATAGCAATAGAACCCAAGAAGCGCGTGCGACCGGTTCCATACCACGTCTTGCAATCTGTAGCGGTTCATTTCGATCCAAGCAGAATGAGGTCAGTCTGGATAAGTTTCAGCGACTTCACCATGATTTGCGTAGCGGACGTGTACTTCAGAAAGTGAGCTGTCTGAAGATGTGACTCGTAGGCAGATTGGTCGGAGTAGCATTCGAAAATCGGAATTTGGTTGGCATGATCTTTGACCGATAAGGCGTAGAGGGCTGACACACCGGGTTCCAATTGAATCGAAGCCTCAATCTCTTCTTTGAGAGCTTCCTTGTACGCCATCAATTGGTTGGGGTCGATCTCGAGCTCAGCGATTCTGACGATGCGTTGTTCGGTCGTTTGTGTATGTCCTATCGGTGTCAGCGCAGAAACAGCCAAAGTTGCGAATAGCCAATTGCGGTAGATGGTTCCCTGCATAAACCCTCCTCTCCATCAAACTTGAAAATCGGTCGTTCGCGAACAACCTCGAGACGCACGCAGAGCCGATGCGAATGTTCACCCTACCTTGCTTCGGTGAGGAGCGCACTTGACTTGAGTGCGCGTATGTCCCGGATTGGTGGGAGGCCGAAGCAGCGGCTGTACTCCCGGCTGAACTGGCTGATGCTCTCGTAACCCACTTCGTAGGCGGCAGTCGTTGCATCGAGGCCATCCATCAACATGCGCTCTCGAGCAGTCTGAAGCCGGAGCATCTTCTGATATTGCAATGGGCTCATGGACGTCAGGGCACGGAACTGATGATGAAGTGTTGAGACACCCATGCGGGCGATCGAGGCAAGTTCCTCCACGCTGAGTGGCTTTGTGAAGTTGGCGCGCAGCCAGGAGATCGCTCTTGCCGTCCGCTGTACGAGGTCCCCACTTGTCGCGATCGCTCGAAGTCGGCCAGCCTGAGGTGTCTTGAGCAAACGATAGATGATTTCGCGCTGGATCAAGGGGCTAAGAAACGGAATGTCCTCGGGCGTATCCACAAGATCGAGCAAACGTTGGCAGGCAGCCAGCAGGTCTACCGTGGTCTCGCCCACTGCCAGGCCCTGCCGGTGAGAGTTAAGCTCCACCTCCGGCAGATCATCCCGCGTCAGGATCTCGCGAACCATCGGCATGTCGAAGCGCAGAAACATCACCAGCAACGGCGTCTTCTCTGAAGCTTCAACGATCTGACTCTGGGCAGGCACGTCGATCGAGGAAAGAAGAAACGACGAAGAATCGCAAACATATTCCTTTTCACCCAGAATGACGTGCTTTCGGCCCTGCGTGAAGATGCTCAGGCTGGGTTCATAGGAGGCCCGGTAGCATGGAGTCGGCTCATCCCGGTGGTAGAGAACAACCCCGGGGATAGTCGTTGCGTGCTCACCCGCAGCGCCGGTGATCGATCCGATGCGACGAGCAAGGCTGCGTCTCGCTTCCTGTACGGCTGTGTCGTTTTGGGCAACGCTTTTCTTCTTCTCAGGCATCTCATCGCCCCCAAATCAAGCGTAGTACGTTTTGCTATAAATTTGTTTCTCCAACAGGATTGTGCAAACAATCGGCAGGATCAGGTAAGTAATCGATCTTCCCAATCCCTAGCCTTGGTCTTGATCTCGAGATCGGCGGAACTCGCCGGAATCAGAGCAAGGGACACGAGAGGAAGAGATATGGTCATTTCATTTGAGGGAAAAGTGGCACTGGTGACGGGTGCTGCATCTGGGCTGGGGTTTGCTACAGCGAAAGCCTTTGCGGAATCGGGCGCAGCGGTTGTTCTGGCGGACGTGAATGAACAGGCAGTTCAGACGGCCACAAGAGAACTGGCAGACAAGGGCTTCAAGACTCTGGCGATCCGCTGCGACGTTTCGAACGACGACGAAGTCGAAGCGATGGTCAAACTGACGGTGAAGACGTTCGGACGTCTCGACGCAGCCTACAACAATGCCGGCATCCAGAACGTCCTGGCGGAGACCGCTGACGTGACTCGCGACGATTATGACCGGGTGATGGGCGTCAATCTTCGCGGCGTATGGAGCTGCATGAAGTTCGAACTGCAGGTGATGCGTGAGCAAGGCAGCGGCGCGATCGTGAATTGCTCGTCGCTGGGTGGCCTGGTCGGCGGCAATCAGCGCGGAACGTATCACGCAGCAAAGCACGGCGTCATCGGCTTTACCAAGAGCGCAGCTCTGGAGTATGCAACCCGCGGCATCCGCGTGAATGATGTTTGCCCAGGCCTCATCCGCACTGCGATGGCCGATCAAATGGAAGCCGGAGGGCAGGGCGAAGCACTCAAGACAATGCGCGAGATGTTCGTTCCGATGCAGCGGGAAGGACGTCCGGAGGAGATTGCCAACACCGTGCTCTTCCTGTGCAGCGATGCAGCCAGCTACATTACCGGCCAGTCGATCTCCGTCGATGGTGGCTACGTGATGCGGTAGGGATTGCGTATGCGTCCGATCACATTTCGTGATGTGGCAGCAGAAACAGTTGGAGCGCCGACGGATGTTGGAAGGCGCTCCCTCATCAAGACTGGGCTGGCAGCGAGCGTTGTTTCGCTGTGGCAGGTCGAACCCATCTGGACCCTGGAGAATGGCATGTCCAACGATAAGAAGCACGTCGCACTGCCCGGTGCCCTGACGATCAGCGATGTGCAGGCTGTATCGCCGGCACTGGCTCATTACACGGAAGGCCCACTGCTGAATGGCTTGTGGAAGCGCCCCGAGCTTTCACTGCGTGACCGCAGCGTCGTCACGGTGGCGACCCTGATCGCTCGTATCCAGTCCATCGAGATGCCGCACCACTTCACGCTCGCGCTTGATAACGGTGTGAAGCCTGCAGAGCTTTCCGAGATCATCACGCACCTGGCCTTCTATGGGGGTTGGCCGAATGCGATGTCGGCAGTCGCGATCGCAAAGGACATCTTCCATGCCCGCGGCATCGGTTTCGATCAGCTTCCACCAGCGCAGGGCAAGATGCTGCCCCTCAACGAGGAAGCAGAGAAGCAGCGCGCAACGCAGGTTGGGAATAACTTCGGTGCGACCTCGCCTGGTCTTGTGCAGAACACAACGGATCTGCTCTTCCGGGACTTGTGGCTTCGACCTGCTCTTGCGCCGCGTGATCGCAGCCTGGTGACTGTCAGCGCACTCATCGCAAATGGTCAAACGGCGCAGATTACGTATCACCTTGGTCGCGCAATGGACAACGGTTTGACGCAGGAGCAGGCCTCGGAAGTGCTGACACACATTGCGTTCTACGCAGGATGGCCATGCGCCTTTTCCGCGCTGGCTGTGGTGAAGGACGTCTTCGAAAAGCGTCAGAAATAGCCGAGCGCGAATCCAGAAAGGACTCCATGAAAAAACTTCTTCTCGTGACGCTCGCACCGCTCGTGTTCGTCACAGGATTTGCTCAGAGTCCGGCGCCGCCTGACGCTTCAAAGAGTCTTGCCATTAGCCATGCCGGCGTGCGGCCAGTGGTCGATGGCTCACCAAAGTTCTTTACCGGCACCGCGAAGGTCGAGCAGTTGTTCCCTGCGAGTGCACCTTCGCGTGTCTCTGCCGGGATCGTGACCTTCTCCCTTGGGGCCCGAAGCGCATGGCACACGCATCCCTTTGGTCAGGTTCTCATCATCACGGCTGGAACCGGGCGTGTCCAGATGGAGGGAGGTCCAATCCAGGTTGTACGTGCTGGCGATGTCGTCACGATCCCAGCCCATGTGAAGCACTGGCATGGCGCTGCTCCTGACGCCTCGATGTCGCACATCGCAATTCAGGACAACCTGGATGGCAACGCGGTGGATTGGCTGGAGCAAGTAACGGATAAGCAATACAGCGGGAGCAAGTAGTGCTCTTAGGAGGTTCATGATGAGTGCTTGGAAGAGAGAACGACTTCACGAGATCGCGGCCGACAGATGACCTGCATGTCGCTCCGTTCCGCGAGGACGGCGTAACAACTGGCACGCTTACATGGATTTGGTCTGTGGTGGTCGATGGCGAGTTGTATGTGCGGGCCTATAACGGCACATCGTCACGCTGGTATCAAGCGGCAGAGAAACAAAAGGCTGGACAGATCACCGCGGCAGGCAAGACCAACGATGTCACGTTCGAGCTGGTAGATGGTGAGATCAACGATCAGATCGACGCTGCGTATCGCTCGAAGTACGCGTCCAGCAAATACTTGAACCCGATGGTCGGTGATCGCGCTCGTGCGGCTACGGTGCGTATCCTGCCGAAACCCTAGCGATTCCTAATCTCAAGGTGAACGCGTTACAGGAACCAAGGAGTATTCAATGCAGTATGCGTATCTAGGAAGAACAGGTTTACAGGTCAGCCGGCTCGGACTTGGAACAATGAACTTCGGCATGGTGACCGATGAAGCGACAAGCTTCGAGATCATGGACGAGGCCCTAAAGCAGGGCATCATTCACTTCGATACAGCGGATGTCTACGGCGGTCCACAGAAGCCTGACATCGAGAAAGGCTATGGCGTGTCCGAGGAGATCATCGGACGGTGGCTCGCCCAGGGTGGACGACGGGAGCATATCGTTCTTGCCACCAAGGTGTATCAACCGATGGACTTTGGGCCGAATGATCGCAAGCTCTCTGCGTACCATATCCGGAGGGCCTGTGAAGACAGCCTTCGCCGTCTGCAGACAGATCATATCGACCTGTACCAGATGCACCACATCGATCGCCGCACACCGTGGGAAGAGATCTGGCAGGCAATGGAACTGCTGGTGCAGCAAGGCAAGGTGCTCTATGTCGGCAGCAGCAACTTTGCGGGTTGGGACATTGCGACGGCTCAGGGCGAAGCAAAGGCCCGGCACTTCATGGGACTCGCGTCGGAGCAGAGCCTTTACAACCTGACGGCTCGCACGATCGAGCTGGAAGTGATCCCTGCCTGCAAACACTACGGGCTCGGTCTTTTCCCATGGAGCCCTCTCGGAAGCGGCTTGCTCGGCGGCGCACTGCAGAAGGCTAAGGAAGGCCGGCTCTCATCGAAGAGCAAAGAAATCGAGAAGCTGCGCCCACAGTTGGAGGCGTACGAAAACCTCTGCAGAGAGCTTGGAGAGAAGCCTTCGGATGTGGCGATGGCCTGGTTGCTGCATAATCCTGCGGTGACCGCTCCCATCATGGGACCACGAACGAAAGAGCAGCTAACCGAGGGACTTCACGCGCTGGACGTCAAGCTCTCCGAAGACACGCTCAAGCGCCTCGATGAGATCTGGCCCGGCCCGGGCGGAGAAGCTCCCCAGGCGTACGCCTGGTAATCACAATGAACCTGTTCGAAAGGACATCATGAAAATCACACGAGTAGGCACTACACCCTCTATGGTCGGCCCGCAGACTGGTTTACCGGCAATGTTCGCGTGGACTCACTCTTCCCCGCGGATGGCGGCCGTAACTCGAACGGCGGCGTCGTCACCTTCGAACCGGGCGCACGTACCCGCTGGCACACACACCCTGCAGGTCAAACGATCATCATCACGCAGGGACTCGGATTCGTTCAGCGTGAAGGTGGCTCGATCGAGCAGGTAAGGCCTGGGGATGTTGTCTTTTTTGAGGTCGGCGAGAAGCATTGGCACGGTGCCTCCGCTCAAGTTGGCATGACGCACATCGCCATCACGGAAGTGCTCGACGGCAAGGCAGTCGACTGGCTTGAACCCGTCACAGACGAACAGTACACGAAGTGACGCGGTCACGATCACGATCAAGAGCTACCGCAAGTGGTGTCGATTCGGTAGCTGAAGGGTAGGAGGTTCTAGCGTGTTCGAATCACTGAGTGGCGAAACACATTTGTACCCAATTCTTGGCGATCCCATCGGCTTTGTGAAGTCACCTCAGCGCCTTACCGCGAAGTTTGCGGAGCGCCATCACAATGGCGCCTGCGTGCCCATGCTCGTCCCGGAGGGGACACTCGGCGACCTGCTGCGCGGACTGGCCCCCGTTTCCAATGTGCGGGGGCTACTCGTGACCATGCCGCACAAGGGCACTATGTTTCAACACTGCGCGACGTTCTCTGAGACTTCAAAGTTGTTGGGCGTGGTCAGCATTGTTCGGCGTAACGATGACGGTTCGTGGCATGGTGACATGCTTGATGGCCTGGCGTTCGTCGAGGCTCAAAAAAAGGCTGGGGCAAAGATCGAGGGTGCACGAGTTCTCCAGATTGGAGCAGGAGCGGCCGGTAGCGCCATCGCGGCTGCGTTGCTGGATGCGGGGACTCGAGAGTTGATCCTTCATGATGTCGATACCGAGAAGGCTGAGGGATTAGTGCGGCTGTTGGCCCGTCGCGGTCATCTGGCCTCCGGCCGGCCTGATCCCACAGGCTTCGACCTGGTCATCAATACGACGCCGATGGGAATGCATGCGGAAGACCCATTGCCTGTTTCGAGTAAGCTACTCACCGCGTCTATGTTTGTTGGAGATGTGGTCGCGGGACATGGACAAACGCCGCTCTTGAAAGCCGCTCAAGCCGTCGGCTGTAAGACAGCCGACGGCTCCGGGATGGTCGATGCGGGATTGGATCTGATGCTTGACTTTCTTCTGGGCAGGCGATGAATTCCCGCAGGGGCGATCGCTCATGGATAACGAAGGTTCAACTCCGGAGCGAAGGGCCGCGGATCCACATCACGAAACTGTGCGCGTTCAAACTTGTCCCGCATGTGGAACGGCTTGGTCGCGTCGTAGATTGTCTTTGAGGTGACCCCCTTCGCGGGTAGCGTCGGATCGTACTCAGGAGTCTGCGATGGATCCAGGACATGGCAGCTTACGCCGGGGACAACAAGGATGTCCTTACTGCCTTGCATGCGTGTGGTCATTGCCCACAGCACATCGTCGGTCTCGAACATGTCGACGTCTTCATCAATGAGAATAATGTTCTTCATCTCGGAGTAAGTTCCGAAGGCCAGTAGCGCAGCCTGACGCGCGCGGCCATCGTCATAAGCCGAAGTCTTCCTGCAACGAAGTATGCCAAGAAACTTTCCTCCACCAGCAGGATGGCAGTACACGCCGGTCACGAATCCGGGCATCGCCTTGTGACAGATGTCATAGATGCTGCCCTCGGTCGGCAGGCCAGCGAGCGAAACGTGCTCTTCGCCGGGACCTACAAGAGTCTGGAGAATCGGGTTCCTGCGCGTCGTAATGGCCGTGACTTGGATCACCGGAAGCGACTCAGCCGCGACCCCGTTGTATCCCGGGAACTCTGGCATGGCGAACCCTGTGTGCGTGTTCTGATCCTCCGCTTCTCGGACATTGGGAAGAATCTTTCCTTCAATGATGATCTCTGCGTAGGCAATCGCATCGGCCTGCACCGTCACACCTTTCACCAGCTTCACAGGCTCTTGGCGGAGACCGCCCGCCATCCGAAGTTCGTTGTATCCCACCGGCACGGTCGGCATTTCGAATTCAGCGCCGATGTAGATCGCTGGATCAAGGCCCATGTTGATCGTTACTTCCAGTTCCTTGCCATTGGCTTCCTGACGTTGACGGAAAATATCGATGATCCGACCGGGCGCGAAGAAGATCGTCATCTTGTCCTTGCCCTGGACGCAGAGGCGGTGGATCGTCACGTTCGTCCCGAGTTCGGGATCGCTCGCAAGAACTAGACCCATGCAGAAGTACGGTCCCGCATCATGATCGGTATTGGTAGGAGCCGGGAGGATCCTGCGCAGATCAAAGTCCGGGTCGGTAGCCCGGTACACAAGTTCCTGACACTTGGCGTCCTCGGGCCCAGCCTGAACGGGATCGATGCCGTGATTGATCGCGTCGAACAGCTTCTCGGTGAGTTTCTCTTTAGGTGCATCGAGAAGGATGCCTGTTCTCTCACGGCTTGCCAGAAGGCCTACAAGCACGCTCGATCCCGGATAATCTTTGACATTGTTGAAGATCATCGCCGGCCCGGTCTGCGTTGGCCGAACCACGGTTCCGGCTGCACCAATGCGTTTGTAAACACCAGCCAGTTCGCCCTGCGGGTCGACGATGTGATCCGTCTCGATCAACTGTCCCGGATACTTGCGAAGACGATCCAGTGCTGAGCGCAGATCGTTGATGGGGCTTTCCTGTTCTTCGGGAGATAGATTCTGTTTCTCAGTCATGCTGCCGGCTCCTTCTGTTGTTGCGCACTCGGGTTATGGGCGGGCGATCGCTGCTGTGCTGAGGGAGGCCATGCCTGCCCAGCGAGGCAGGTCCACTGGAGCTTCAATATCAAAGAGGTCGAAGACCCGCATGACCGTGTAGTCGATCATCTCCTCGATGCTTTGAGGGCGGCTGTAGAGTGCCGGCACCGGAGGGTAGATGACAGCTCCCATCTGCGTCGCGAGGAGCATGTTTTGCAAATGCGCCTGATTCAACGGGGCCTCGCGTGTCAGCAGGACAAGCCTGCGCCGCTCCTTCAGCGTCACGTCCGCCGCGCGAGTCAGCAGGTTGTAGGGTGCAGCATGCGCGATCGCCGCCAGGCTGCGCATCGAGCACGGCATGACCATCATGCCTGCCGTTCGAAACGACCCACTCGACAGTGTTGCACCAAGGTTTTCGTGATGATGGACATGCGTCGCGAGCGACTCGACCTCGGCTACGGTTACGCCGGTCTCGTGCACGGTCATCTTTGCGCCGCTTGAGATCACCAGGTGTGTCTCCACTCCAAGATCACGGAGCAACGAAAGCGCCCGAACGCCATACGCGATCCCGGTTGCGCCCGAAATCCCAACAATGATGGGCCTCATACTTTATTTCCTCCCAAGCGGACGCTCTGTTTTTGTGTAGACCGCGTTAGGCTTTCTTCGTAGCTTCCACAAAGCGCTTCAACATACGATCCACATCAGGCTCAGTCTGGAAGAACTGCTTAAAGCTCAAGGCTGCCTGCCGCACCGCCATTCCGCCGCCGCCGCATACCTTGCAGCCTAGTTCACGAGCGGTCTTTAGTAGCTGCGTTTCCAGCGGGAACCAAACGATATCTGCGACCCACATGGTGGACTGAAGAAGGTTTTCTTCCACTGGCATACCGTCATGCCCCTCCATTCCAACTGGTGTGGCGTTCACCAAACCGTTCACTTCGTCGAGAGCCTCAGCCGGTGATTTGCTCACCGCGATCTTCCGGTCAGAAAAGTTCTTCGCCAGATGCTGCTGTAGCTTGCTGGCTCGTACGTGGTCGGTATCGAATAGTCGAAGATCTTTGGTACCAAGCTTCAGCAGGCCATATGCGACGGCAAGCCCTGCTCCTCCTGTACCGATTAGCGCAACCGTGCTTAGGTCAACATCCGGCAGCGTAGACCGAAGATTCTCAGAAAATCCGGACCAATCCGTGTTGTCCCCGTAACGCTTTCCATCACGGAAGACGATCGTATTGATGGATCCGATCTCTTCCGCTTCCTTCGACAGGGTATCGACCTGCTTATACGCATCTTCCTTGTATGGGTGCGTTACGTTGAGGCCCGCGAAGCCGATCGATTCGGCAGATTGAAGAAGAGCAGGCAGGAATGACGCCTCACGCTTAGGCTGCTCGAAATCGATAATGCGGTAGACAAGGTCGAAGCCCAGAGCGGCCGCCTCTTCCTCGTGGATCTGAGGTGAAGAAGAGCCTTGAATTCCGTACCCGATCAGTCCTGCCATTGCTTTGTTTGACTGCATGGTTCAAGCCTCCTCAGCTTGCGCTGTTCATTGCTTTGGCTACGCCGCTCTTGCAGCGCGCGACGACAGCAGTAAGTTCTTCCTTCCAGAGTGAGTCAGGCACTCCTTCCGAAAAGAGTTCAACGACAAGTGGGCCTTGGTACCTCAACGCCTCAACACGTTGCAGAAAACCCGCGAGGGGAATCACACCTTCGCCCGGGACGTGACGATCATGAAAGTTTCGGGGCCGCTTCCAGTCAGCGATGTGGACAAGAAAAAGCTTGTCTCCGCAGAGAGATACCTGGTCGAGGGCGCTGCTCTCCCACAGGTTGTAAGCGTCGGCGCAGATACCAAGATTGGGATGGTTCACTTCGTGCAGGAGTTCGAGAGCAACCTCGATGTTGCTGACTGTTGTGCTTCGATTCATTAACGAAGCACCAAGCGGTTCGAACGCAACCTTAACATCGCGCTCCGCAGCATAATCTGCGATGCGCTTATACGCCTCGACAGATCCGCGCCACACCGCATCTTCATTTCCGGTGAAGTCGGCACCAGTATTGGTCGGGATCGACTTCCCTTTCAGGACCACCTTGAAACGATCGATCGCGCGGCACATCAGTTTTATCCGCTCGGTAGGGTCTTTTGGCTCTGCAACGGACATGGAAGGAAACACGGTCAATACCTTGGGCTGCAACGAACTCACAGAGATCCCGGTCTGCACGAGCCAGTCAATCTCTCGCTCAAAGTCGTCGTCGCTGAACTTGGATTCCCAGAGCTCGATTCCTAAACCCGCGGCTTGATACGCCCCGACATCCTGTTTGAGGGACCAGGGTTTCGTCGTTATCTCGCTGATATGAAGTGCTGGGAGCGTTTCCATTTCTTGTTTTCCTTTCATTGCCAGGACATCTGCCGGCGCGAACGATCCAGAGGCCGCAGCGATACCGAGCCCACTCATAAAACGCCGACGATCCATCGCCATCATCCGTCCGAATTTCGTCAAATCTCTTCGATCCGCTATGGCTTCATCAGGAGCCATCCCTTCGTAAGATGACATCGTGGCGATGCATGATATGCGTATCTCGTGATGCCTGCGATAAGCTAATACAATCGTCAAGGAGGCCGTCGATGGAACTTCGACATGTTCGCGCTTTCATCGCGCTTTCAGAGGAATTGCACTTTGGAAGAACCGCAACACGCCTTCACCTGGCGCAGCCCGCATTGAGCCAACAGATTCGTCAGCTTGAAGAGGAGCTCGGATCAGCCCTGTTTTGGCGAAACAGTCATCAGGTCGCGTTGTCGCAGGCGGGAAAAACCTTCCTGCCGCGAGCGCGAGAAGCAGTCGAGGCACTCTCTGCAGGCGCACTCGAGTTGCAAGGTGTGGAGGCTGGAAATACCGGTACCGTCAATATCGGATTCATCAGTACGGCAGCGCTCACACTCATACCTCTGTTGCTTCGGAAGGTGAGAAAGGCCTATCCGGAAATTGAGGTGAACTTGCAGGAAGCAGATGCTTCGCAACAAACGGTGGCTCTGCTTCGAGAAGAGATCGACGTCGGATTGATGCACGTTCGACCCGCGGATTCAGCACTCATCGGCCAGGCGGTCGAGAACAACGAAATGGTACTTGCCTTCAGTTCCAGAGATCCGCGAGCTCAGGATGAGACAGTCAGCTTACGCGCCTTCGCAAAAGAGATCTTCATCATCCCGGAGAAGCTTGAGCACGACGACTTCCGTGAACTCGCGCTTTCCATGTGCAAGAAAGCCGGATTCCAGCCGCAACGTACTCAGCAAGTCCGGATGCTGCAAACAGCCCTCCCGCTAATAGGAGCGGGCGGTGGGTGTGCCATTATGCCAGCAAATTTCAGGACCATTCGCCCAACCGGAGTTGTGATGAAATCCCTCAAAGGCGAACCGCAGCAACTCTCGATCCACGCTGTTCATCGGCGTTCGGAACGGTCCCGTCTGGTCCGGAACGTCACCGACATTCTCACTGAGATAGCATCCTGAGAACGCCAAGGCAGCGGCATCCGAGCTTCCGGTGGAGCGATCACATTTGGTGAGGGCGGCTGACGCCCTAGCGAATGCCCCAAACGTCATCTCGCGCGATAAAGTGTTTCGTAAAGCGAGAAGCGATCGCATCCTTTTTCCATGCGTAGATCGAGGGATGATCGGAACAGCTCCTCAGTGCCGGGGCCGCGCGCCCGCGGCGGATACCTCGCTCGTCAGTCGCGGATACTGACAACAAGCCAACTTCCGGTAACAATCTGCATCAGCCAATGCATCAGCGGTCACGCTTTCATGAGAGGTACAGCGGAATGTATGCCTGGCTGTAGTTGACTGTCTAGACAGTATTGGCAGATAATTCTGTTATGCCAAGACCTCGCAGCGACGACAAACGGAATCGAATTCTGGGGGCGGCAATTCGGGTCATCGTGACTGAAGGACTGAGGGCGCCCACAATGGGCATCGCGAGGGAAGCTGGCATCGCGAACGGTTCACTTTTTACCTATTTTGAAACGAAATCGGAGCTCTTCAACGAGCTCTACCTTGAGTTGAAACAGGAGATGGCGTCAGTTGCCATGAGGGATTTCCCAAAGGATGCGGAGCTTCGAGCGCAGTTCTTCCACATCTGGCGCAACTGGGGTGAATGGGCGCTTCGCTTTCCCGAGAAACGGAAAGCATTAGCTCAACTCTCTGTATCCGATGAGATAACGCCGGAGACGCGGGCAACTGGACACACAACGATGGCTGCGATTGGTGAGTTGCTGCAGCGTGTACGCAGTGCCGGCTCCATGCGCAAGGTACCGATGGGATTTGTTGTTGCACTTATGAACTCGGTGGCGGACGCAACCATGGATCAGATGATCCAGGATCCTGGCCATGCAAAGGCTCATTGCAATAACGGGGTAGAGGCCTTGTGGAGGATGGTCTCCTAATTATTTTGGTCGGTAGATGACTGTCTAGACAGAATTCTATAAGGCACAACTGAAGTCAGTAGACGCATGATCGAAAGCATGTACTTAAGGAGTTTCTATGAAAATGTCTAATAACACGATCCTGATCACAGGCGGCACCAGCGGCATCGGTTACGCGCTCGCCGCGCAGTTGCTTGAGCGCGGAAACACGGTCCTTGTTACCGGAAGAACCGAAGAGAAGCTAGCGATGGTTCGTCAATCGTTGCCCGGTGTCCATACCTATGTAAGCGACGTGGGTGATCCCGCGGCAATCAGGCGGCTCTATTCGGAGGTCACGCGTGCGTTTCCGAGCGTAAATATCCTCATCAATAACGCAGGAATTGGTTTGAAGCGTAACTTGAACGACACGACGGTACGACTGGAAGATCTGGACAAAGAGATTCGAACAAACCTGACCGGTTCCATTCAGATGATTCAGCAATTTCTACCCCAGCTAAAGAGTCAGCAGACAGCGATGATCGTGAACGTCAGTTCGGGGCTTGCGTTCGTTCCACTGGCGGTTAAGCCGATCTACTGCGCAACGAAGGCAGCCGTGCACTCGTACACGCAATCTCTTCGCGTGCAGTTGAAAAACTCGTCGGTCAAGGTAATCGAGCTTGCGCCGCCTGCGGTGAAGACCAACTTCAATAAGGGGCAGGAGGAACTGAATTCGTCTTCTGCCATGGATGTTAACGAATTCGCCAAAGCGTCTATACGCGGGCTGGAACGAGATCACGAAGAGATACTTCCGGGCTTGAGCCGCTTGGCACGTCTGATAGGGCGCCTTGCCCCTCGTGCGGTCTTTATGAAGGCTGAGGCTCAGCGGATGATCGCGGCAAGTGAAACAGAAGCTTTGCTATCACAATAAGAAGTGCGCTGGGCGTCAGTGGTCTCCGCGGATCGTGGCAACATACGCAGGGCGGCCTAGCCAGCCATCTTGCGTGTGAAATCATGCAGGTCCCGGGAGAATTGTTCTGACCTTCTTAGACGACAACGTCCGAAATAGCAGCACCCATGCACTCAACTGTCGAGAAGCGGCCAACGCACGTTTCCAATGCTGGCTCACTCCGAATGACGCCTAACCCTTTAGGGACACGGAGAAAGACTTCAGAATGGCATACTCCGCGGCCTAACCTGTCGAGTGATTCATCTAATCCGCAACGCCGAAGACAGAGTCGCCAACCTGGATATGCGTCACGCCTTTGCCGAAAACGGCCACCGGGTACGTCACATCAAGCCGCACCTTCAGGCCGCGGAAAGCGATTTGCTCGTCAGTATGGAGTTCGCTTAGCCAAGTTCTCAAACTTCAAAAGCGCACTGTGCAGAAGCGCGCTTCGGTTGCCCAATCAATAATCCTGCGGACCCATCTCTTGTAGCAGGCGATTCGATCCTCTGCGATACTTCTGTCCATGGCACGCAAGTCTTCGCAAGAAATCCATTCTGGAAGTTCGGACCAGACCGTGGTGTATGCCACACCAGCGCTCGAAAAAGGTTTGGACATCCTGGAGTTGTTAGCAAGAGATCGCAATGGACTGACCAAGAGTGAGGTCGCGAGAGCGCTGCAACGGACAGTCTCTGAGATCTTTCGTATGCTCGTCTGCCTACAGCGCAGGGGATACATCATTGAGACGCAACAGGATCGCTACGTTCTTTCCCTGCGCCTATTCCAGCTTGTACAGGAGCATCCCCCAACCGAACGACTCCTCTCGGAAGCGCTGCCTCGCATGCATGTTCTGTCTGAAAAGCTCGAGCAGTCATGTCATCTTGGCGTCCTGGAAGCCGGGCACGTCGTGATTCTGGCTCAAACGAATGCGCGGGCGTCCGTGGGCCTGTACGTGAAGGCTGGATCGAGGGTAGACCTGATGGAGGCAGCGTCGGGACAAGTGATCCTTGCACACCTGCCCTCGGAAGCAAGAGAGAAAGCGCTTGCCGACTGGCAGAAAGAGACAGGTCGCAGGGTGCCTGCAGACCTGGGCAGCCACTTGAGAAAGATCGAGCGCCGCGGGTACGAGACGCGGAAGAGCTATCAGGTGCAGGGCGTGATCAATATCTCCTGCCCTTTGATGGGTGAGTCGAGTCGAGCCGTCGCTGCGCTAACCATCCCCTTCATCCACCGGCTCGGTGCAAGCATTCCCCTTCGCGAGGCGGAGCTCATGCTGCGGGAGACAAGCCGCGAGATTTCCAAAGCTATCGGCGCGCCGCATTAAGGAACGGCGATGATCCGAAGCTGTCACGGAAACAGATGGCAGGACGTCGCCCGTGGTTCACATTGTTCGCCAGTAAATGTAAACTCTCGCCTATGAACAGGCGCAACTTCATCCTCTCGGCAGCTTCCGTCGGTATCGGTACCGGCTACGCGCATGGCTTCCCTTTCCTTCTGGAGGGAGCATCGGATGCAGCAAAGACCCGTGCGCATCCCAGCGCCGACCAACTTGCCTGGCAGGATCTTGAGCTGGGCATGTTCGTTCACTTCGCGCCCAACACATGGCAGGATCTTGAGTCGGACGATCTGTCCACACCACTGTCCCGGATAAATCCGCGGGATCTCGATACCGACCAGTGGGCAAGGACTGCTGTCGCTTTGGGTGCGCGGTACCTCGTCTTTGTGGCGAAACACCAGGGCGGGTTCTGCATGTGGCAGACCAAAACCACGGAATACAGCATCCGGAACACGCCCTGGAAGAGTGGCCGAGGGGACGTACTTGCAGAGGTGGCGGCTTCCTGCAAACGCCACGGTTTGAAACTTGGAGTTTACGTCTGTCCTCGTGACGATCACTTCGGCGCTAAGACCGGCGGAGTCTGTGCCACGCCCGAGATGCAGGCCCGGTACGACACCATGTACCGGCAACAGCTCACCGAAGTCCTCGGCAACTATGGTCCCATGGTGGAAGTGTGGTTCGACGGATCCACACGAACGCCTGTAAGTGACCTGCTGGCGCGCTACCAGCCGCATTCCATGGTCTTTCAAGGTTCTGCAGCCACTATACGGTGGGTGGGTAATGAAGACGGCTACGCGCCCTATCCCTGCTGGAACGGCATTGATGCCGAAGAGGCGAAGACAGGCACCGCTACGTCTTTGAACAGCGATCCTTCGGGAGCGGTGTGGATGCCGAATGAGGTGGACGTCTCGATACGGCGTCCGGACTGGTTCTGGAGCACCAAGAATGAGAGCAAGGTTTTAAACGTCGACCAACTGCTCTCGATCTACTACCGATCCGTCGGCCGGGGCGCGCAGCTCCTGCTCAATATTCCCGCAGATAGAAGCGGATTGCTGCCGGCAAAGGACACGGAGGCAGCGACTCAGCTGGGTGCGGAAATTTGGCGGCGCTTTCAGGATCCCGTTGCAGAAACAGCAGGCAGTGGCAGCTCACTCCTGCTGAGCGGCAAGCCGGCGATGCCCATCGACACGATGGTGCTTGCAGAGGATCTACGCTTCGGCGAACGGGTGCGCAGTTACAGGCTGGAGGGTTATAAGGGCGGATCCTGGACACTCCTCGGTAGCGGTTCCGCTATCGGCCATAAGCGCATCCAGCCCATTGCCTCGGCGGTCTACGACAAGGTGCGATTGACGATCACGGAAAGTGTCGGACGCCCGCATCTTCGTTCCATGGTAGCGTTCCATACCGGCCAGGAGCCTCCCACAGCATGGGACGCCCCTGCGCAGCTCTGGGCGGCCAATCTTGTCGGCCGATGGGAAAGTCACACCTTCCATCTGGACCTAACCTCACAGATCAAGGCTGCGGCCCAATATCGGCTTCGCTTCATTCCACTTGCTGGCACTGTGAAAGGGCTCAACAATCTTTCGTTGCGCCTGCACGGAGTCGATGAGCCTGACCTGCTCAAGCGAAGCCCTGCTCATGTCGATGAACTTGTCCTGGACATCACGGGTGTTGCGGAAACGGTTGCCATCAGTGGAACGGTAGTGGGTGCGGAGCGAGGCTCCGTGACGCTGCAGAAACTCTAGTCGGACGCCTTCACCGGTGCTCCGCTGTGAAGCCAGCCGAAGACCGCGACCACGGCATAGCACGCCAGCACCGGTGCATAGCCCAACGCATAACTGCGTGTTGCCCGGGCGACCAGGCCGAGCAGGGGCGGTATCACCGCCGCACCTACCACCGCCATCACAAGCAAGGAGCTTGCAAGCTCTGTCTTCGCACCAAGGCCCTTAATCCCAATGGAAAAGATCGTTGGGTACATCACGGACATGAAGAAACTTGTGACGACAAGGGCAATCGCCCCCGGCAGCCCCGGACGCAGTACTGCAAATCCAAGGACAAGAATGTTCACCAGGGCGTAAGCGGTCATCATGCGCACGGGGCGGAACCGCCGCATGAGGGATGTCGAGAAGATGCGGCCAGCGGCAAAGGCGACCAGATTGCCAGTGAGAAACAGTGCGGCCGTTCGCTCGGATGTTGCGGCGTATTGCTTGGTGTAGGGGATAAATGCCGACCAGGTGCTGACCTGCGCACCGCAATAACAGAACTGTGCCGCGACTGCGGCGAGTACCTGGGGCGTGCGAAGTATCTGCACGATTTGACGACCGAGATGCTCTGGCGGTGCGCCGGCATTTTGCCGGAGAGTCGTATTGAAGCGTGCAAACGCGATAACGCCCGCCAATGCGAGCACAACACACCCCAGGGTTACGTAGGGTGGGACGACACGCATCAGCTCGCTATGCAGGTAATGCGTGTACTGGCCATGCTGCTGCAGCGCAAGCACCTGCGCTGGCGTCAGCTCAACACCAGAAAAGATGAAATAGGTGCCGACTAAAACTCCGCAAATGGTTCCAGGTGGATTGAAACTCTGAGCGAGGTTCAGTCGCCGCTCCGAGCTCTCAGGTGGTCCCGATTGCGCAATGAAAGGGTTGGCGGTGGTCTCCAGAACTGCCGATCCGCAACCGACAACGTACAGCGCAAACAGCATCAAGGAGTAGCGACCAATGACAGCGGCTGGCCAGAACAGCAGCATACCCGTCCCGAACAGGCCAAGGCCAATCAGGATCCCGCGCTTATAGCCGTGGCGTTTCGTCACGAGGGCTGCCGGCAGAGCCATGCAGAAGTAGCCGAAGAAGACCGCTGTCTGTACCAGCTGTGCCTGCAGCGGAGACAGATCAAACGATTTCTTGAATTGCTGCACCAGCACATCGGTCAGATTGTTGGACATGCCCCATAGAAAGAAGAGTGCCGTGACCAAAGCGAACGGGATCAGGCCGCTTTTGGGAAGCAGCGATGCACTCGCCGACTGTAGGCGCCCTTCCGTCGGATCGAAGCTGGGGTTTGTGTTCACCGGATCTGCTTTGCCGCTGGGCGTCCCACCGGCGATAACCCGTAGAACAGACACGCCGTACCGCCCATGATTTGCTGCTGCTCATCTGCCGACATGGAATCTACCCAACGCTCCAGCGACTGCCACCAAGCTGAGTAAGAGGTCGCGACAAGGCAAACGGGCCAGTCAGAACCTGCCATACATCGCTGCGGCCCAAAGGCTCCCAGGCACGTATCAAGATATGGTGCCAGATCGGCCGCGGTCCAGCCGTCCCGCTTAGCTTCGGTCGCCAGACCCGAAAGCTTGCAGAAGACATTGTGACGGCGGCCGAGGTCGCGGAGCAGCCCGGCCCAGGGTTCCACTTCACCTTGTGCTATCCGGGGCTTCCCGGCATGGTCCAGTACGAACTTTTGATTGGGATGCAGGTCGACGAAACGGATGGCTTCTTCAAGCTGGGAAGCGCGGATCAGGAGATCGTATGTGATGTCACGCTGCGTAAGCTGACGCATACCCTCCGTCAATGCTGAATCCATCAGGAAGCCATCTGGCTTGTCTTGAAGGATCTCGCGAGCGCCGACAAAAGTTCGATGCGAACTGAGTTCGTCCAGAGCCTTAGAGAGTTTGTCGCTGTCATTGAGTGGCACCCATCCAACAACACCACCGATCGATTCGGACTGCTCTGCACACTTCAGCAACCAAAGGGTCTCGGACAGCGATTGGCGAGCCTGCACCACTACGCTTGCGTCTACGTGTGCCTCTTTAAGAGCAGCCTCGAAGTCCGCTAGCAGGAAGTCGCGGCGGAGTGCAGCGGCTTCGTCTTCAATCCACGAAAACTCGTCAACGTTGTAATGCCACAGGTGATGATGTGCGTCCACTCGCATCGCGCTCACCCTTCTACCCGAAACCGGGAGACATGCCTTTAGGCCGATTGAAGAATCACGTTCGAATACTGGGCCGTTCCCGCGGAGCGGACGAGACCGATTGCATTAGGCACCCTTTGCTTCACCGCTTCATGAGGCTCGAAGGTCAATTCTGGTAATAATTCACGGAAGCTGTGCAGAAGGTTCTCATCATTGTGCTCTTTGAATTCGCTCGCCATCCACGCGTGCCCAATCGAGAAGTTAGGAACGATCGCCCGCAGTACATCCAGGACGGTCGGGATGTCATCCACCAGTGCCAGATCCACCGTTTCGATCTGCGGCCAGAATGGAAACCCACGATCCGCAATCACCAGGGTGTTGGTATGCCGGACGCGGCTTAGCAGCGAGTTGAGTTGCGGATGCAGGATACCGGAACGCAGCATAAGAACCTCCGATCGTTTAACGGGTCCGGTTGCGCAGCGTGCCAATGCGCTCGACTTCAAGCAGCATCTGCTCCCCGGGTTTGAGCCACCGTTGTGGAGTGCGGCCAAGTCCAACGCCCGGCGGCGTTCCGGTACTGATGACATCACCAGCCTCCAAAGGAACGATCGAAGAGATGTATGCGATCAGCTCCGGGACACGGAAGATGAGATCACGAGTATTCGCAGATTGCATCACCTCTCCGTCCAGGGTCAACTTGATATCCAACGCGTGTGGGTCGGGGACTTCGTCGCGAGTGACGATGCATGGACCCATCGGTGTGAAGGTCGGAAAGCTCTTGCCCAGCGTCCACTGCGTCGTTGCAAGCTGCACAGCGCGTGCACTCACGTCATTCACAATGGTGTAGCCAAAAACATGATCTTCCCAGTCGCCGGCGGCAATGCGGTATCCGGGCCTGCCGATGACAACACCCAGCTCCACTTCGAAGTCTGGCTGGAGGGCTTCAGGCGCCAGGATCACATCCTCTTCGGGCCCGATAACGGAGGAGGACAGCTTCATGAATACGGTCGGCACACTCTGCACAACCATCTTCGACTCTGCTGCATGCTCACGGTAGTTGAGACCTACTCCAAAAATGCGCGGCGGCCGCTGGATAGGGGCAAGCAGTTTAACCTCACTCAGCGCGAGAGTCTGTGCCTCCAGGGCAGGCTGCGTGTCACCACTTTCGATGAACGCAAGCACTGGATCACGATCGGAGCCCACGAAGGGCCTCACTGCATCGCCTTCCAGCAGACCGGCACGCGTTGAACCGCCGTCCTTATGCCTGTACGAAATCAGCTTCATGGGGAGTTCCTCTCCAGGCGTCCCCGCCTGGATATCTATATTGTTCGATCGATTCCGGACGCATCTCGCCGCTATATCCCGGCAGTTTCGGCAACAGGTAATGTCCTCGCTCAATGCGAACGGGATCGACGAAATGTTCGTGTAAGTGTTCCACGTACTCGATCACCCGATCCTGCAGCGAGCAAGAGATCCCAAGGTAATCGAATACGGAGAGGTGTTGAACGTATTCACATAATCCGACTCCGCCTGCGTGGGGGCAGACCGGCACACCGAACTTTGCAGCCATCAGCATGATCGCCAGATTCTCGTTGATACCCGCGACGCGACAGCTGTCGATCTGGCAGACATCGATTGCCTCTGCCTGGAACAACTGTTTGAACATCACGGCATTCTGACAATGTTCCCCGGTTGCGATTCGCACCCCGGTCTCGCGCCGGATACGGGCGTGCCCGAGGATGTCGTCGGGACTCGTAGGCTCTTCCATCCACCATGGCTGAAGCTCACGAAGCAGCAGTGTGCGGTCAATCGCCTGCTGGACGCCCCACCGCTGATTCGCATCGACCATGAGACGATTCGCCCAGCCAATCTCTTCCCGCACGATCAAACCACGACGCAAATCATCTTCGGGCGTTCCGCCGACCTTCAGCTTGAAATGCGTCCAGCCTTCAGCGAGGGCTGCGTGGCAAAGGTTCCGTATTTTTTCGTCGCTGAAACCGAACCAGCCAACCGACGTCGTATACGCGGGATATCCCGTACGCTCCAGCTGGCGCAGCCGTTCTGCCTGGCCCTGCTTTCCTCCCCGCAGGATCGTGAGAGCTTCTTCCGGCGAAAGCGCGTCGGCAATGTAGCGAAAGTCGATGGCAGCAACTATCTGTTCTGGTTGCATGTCCATCAGGAGCCGCCACACAGGCTTCCGCTCGCAGCGCGCGTAGAGGTCCCAGACGGCGTTCAGCATGGCTCCGCACGCGAGGTGCACCACGCCCTTGTCCGGACCGAGCCAGCGCAACTGCGTATCGCCCGACAACTCCATCGCAAACGCATTCAAGTCTGCCGTAATTTCATCCAGAGCACGGCCTTCGACTTTGCTCGCCAGATACTCCAGAGCCTTGACGACGATGTCGGTACCGCGGCCAAGAGTGAACGTAAGGCCATGTCCCTCTTCGCCGGTACTTGTTTCAAGGATGCAGTATGCCGCCGAATAATCCGGGTCCGTGTTAACCGCATCCGATCCGATGTGTTCGCGAGACGTTGGGAAACGGATGTCGAGGACCCGCACCTTCGTTATCACAGGTCTTTCCACTTGCAAACGCCCTTTCAGCTCTTCGACTATTCTCGTTCTCAGCAGACCCTGGGATGCTTACCGCATTCCAACGGAACAGATTGCTGCAGTTTATGGAGTTGGGTCTTTTTTTGTCAATGAAATAGTGGTTTCATATGAGGCAAGACAATGCACGCGAGTTCAACCGCGCCGAGTGCACTAGAGGTGGATCGGAAGATGTTTAGCTTAACGGGAAAGCGAGCCGTAGTCACGGGCGCAGCCAGCGGAATCGGTCTTGCCATTGCAAAGAGTTTTGCCAGTGCTGGAGCGGCCGTGGTCGTATGCGATCTGGTGCCGGATGCGGTCGCAGGTGTCGCCACAGCGATCGCAGAGCACACAGGTGCTGAAGTACTCGCCAGGACTTGCGACGTGTCCAGCGAAGACGCCGTCAAGGAGGTCTTCAACGGGCTCGGGCCGCTGGACATCCTGGTCAATTGTGCAGGGATCGCCCACGTTGGGCGACTGGAAAACACTACCGCAAGCGATCTTGACCGCCTGTACGCAGTGAATGTGCGCGGCACCTTTCTTTGCATGCAAGCAGCTTTGCCGCTCTTACTGGAACGCGGTGGCGGATCGATTTTGAATATGGCCTCCATCGCGGCGACTGCGGGTCTCAACGACCGGCTGGCGTATTCGATGTCCAAGGGAGCTGTGCTGTCGATGACGCTCTCCGTCGCGCGGGACTATCTGGCGGCAGGTATACGCTGCAACGCGATCTCGCCGGCACGCGTTCACACGCCCTTTGTCGATGGTTTCGTCGCGAAGAACTATCCGGGGCAAGAAGCTGCAAAGCTCGAGGAATTGGCGCGGGCGCAGCCGATTGGCCGCATGGGAAAGCCTGAGGAAATTGCTGCTCTCGCGCTGTACCTCTGCTCGGATGAAGCATCGTTTGCTACCGGCTGCGACTACCCGATCGATGGCGGATTTCTTCACGTTCGGTAGGGGATGGCAATGAATCTCGGCATGGATGGCCTTGTATTTCTGGTAAGTGGCGGCGGGTCAGGCATAGGTCAGGCGGTGACGCGGCAATGCCTGGAAGAGGGTGCGACCGTTGTGGTCGCTGGACGCCATACGCCTGAAGTGATGGCATTCGAGACAGAGATGAAGGCATCGGTTTCTTCGCGATGCCGTTTCTTCCAGGCAGAGCTTGCGGATCCGAGGCAGTGCGAGGCTGCCATTGCCTTCGTGCGCGACAGCTTCGGTCGCCTGGATGGCCTGGTGAACAATGCGGGGGCCAACGATAATGTTGGTCTTGAGACGGGGAATCCGCTCCGCTTCGAAGAGAGTCTTCGGCAGAATCTCTTGCACTACTATTCCCTTGCGCACTTTGCTCTGCCCATGCTGAAGGAAAGTCACGGCTCCATCGTGAACATCAGCTCGAAGGTTGCCGTCACCGGCCAGGGTGGCACCTCGGCTTACGCAGCCGCCAAAGGCGCGCAACTGGCACTCACACGCGAGTGGGCTGCGGAGTTACTTCCCTATGGCATTCGTGTGAACGCCGTCGTGCCTGCTGAGGTGGTCACGCCCTTATATGAGCAATGGCTCGCTCAGCAACACGGAGGTACTGGCCTTGCAACTGTAGGTGCGCGCGTCCCTCTTCAGCACCGCATGACTCGTGCATCGGAGATCGCCTCTGCTGTGGCCTTTCTGCTATCACCAACGCAATCCGCCCACACAACCGCCCAGCATGTCTTCGTCGACGGTGGTTACACCCACCTGGATCGTGCGCTGACGTCCGGCGCCGACGCCACCTAGCCCACGGCGCAAACGCAGCGTAAGCCGGTAGTGCAGCGATGCTCTACCGACTCCCCGCTTCTATCGTGTTGCGTTTACCAGATCGGTCAGCGGCGACAGGAAGTCAAAGAAGACCAGACCACTAGGCTTCTTCGCCCCTTCGATTCGCGCTAACGCATCCTGTTTCCATTGGGCAGGTGCAGACGTTCCAGTCTCCAGAAAATGTATCGCCTGGCTGCCAATCCCTGTCAGCACCGCGAGCTGATCCGCACGTTCCTGCATGGGCTGCAACCGGGGTTGCTGCTTGATCAGTTCGTTAACAGACGGCATGGATGCATTCACCTCCGAGAAGAAGCGTTCCAGAAGATCCTTCGATTGAGACGTAGCAGAGGTGGTCTCTGTTCCCTTTGCGAGATATCGCTTCGCAGCCAACTCCAACTGGTGTCGGATCGGCGGGTCGGGCCGAACCGCATCAACAAAACTCGTCAAAGCAGTTCGTTGCGAGGTGTGCTGCTCGGAGGATCGATCACCGAACCCAACCGGTTCAAACGCTGACGCGAAGGTGCGTAGAGCTGCAATATGTTCGCTTCCAGCCAGACCACGAAGCTCAGCATCTTCACTCGTGAGGTGCCGAAGTCCCAGCGTCTCCAGTTCGACAGAGACTGCATCAAGGCGCGAGTACATACTGTCGACGTCTCGCACGTTCTGTGGCGACCAGAATCGCTCGGCGATCGCTGCGCTGCGCGGCCAGATACGTGAATCGATCGTCCGTCCATCCAGATGCTCACCCCACATGCAGATCTCTCCGCCCAGAATCAGCTTCTGCTGCTCTGGCGTCAGTGTCGTATTCGCTGAGATTGGATCTGCGAGATAAGGCTTCACTGCCGGCTGCATCCCGTCGAGATAGTAGGGGGCCGAGAGCACACCCTGGTAGCCCTGCGTGGCGCCCTTGCTCAGGGACTGCTCGCCACGCCACGACTGGATGACGACATCCTTTGGAAGTGCTGGGTTGAAGATCTCGTCCCATCCCACCATGCGCCGGTTCAGCTTAGTCAGAATCGCGAGGACGCGCTTGTTGAAGTAAGCCTGCAAGGCATCGTTGTCCTTCAGGTCATGCGACTTCATGAAGGCAACGATACGCGGATTAGTCTTCCAATCCGGGGCAGGCGCCTCGTCTCCTCCGATGTGCACATATTGGTCCGGGAAGATTGAGGCCATTTCTGTGAGGAACAAGTTAATGAACTTGTACGTCGCTTCCCGTGTGGGATCAAGCACGTAGTCCGACACGCCGAACTCGCGCCGGATCCCGGTCGGTTGTGTCCCACTATTCAGTTCCGGGTAGGCGACGAGCCATGCAACGGAGTGTCCCGGCATCTCAAACTCCGGGACTATGCGGATACCGCGATCGCGCGCATACTGCACAAGCTCCCGCGCCTGCTCCTGGGTATAGAAGAGTCCGTCAGAGCCCTCGGCCGTCAGCCTGGGGAACCGCTTGCTCTCGATACGGAATCCCTGATCCTCGGTCAAGTGCCAGTGAAAGACGTTCAGCTTTACGGCAGCCATCGCATCGAGGTTCCGCTTCAGCACGTCGATGGGTTCGAAGTGTCGGCCGCAATCGATCATGAGTCCGCGCCAATGAAAGCGCGGACTGTCATCAATGACCGCCGCGGGCACCATGTAAGCGGAGCCTGCTGGCTGAACCAATTGAAGCATTGTTTCCAAGGCGTGCATCGCGCCCGTCGTGGTCGCGGCATGAATCTGGATCGCATTGGAGGTGATATCCAGGTGGTAGGATTCATCTTCGTCCAATCCCTGAACCGTCGTGTCCGGCTGCAGAACATCAACCGTTAAAGTCGCACCCGTAACGTGACCAACCTGTCGTACAAGCTCTAAGCCAGTCTGGTCCTCCAGACGATAGAGCATCCGTTCGACGGCCCTGTCGAGACGCGGCGAAGACCCGCGTGGTGTACTCGCGGTGAAGCCCTTGGTAAGCACGAGTCGTCCTTGACCCGTCGACATACTTACTGGCTGCGGCATGAGATGATTCGCTGACAGAGAAAGATCCGCAGCAACGGCATGCATGCTGCCCGCACATACCAGGTGGGCAACAATGGCGAAAGCAAGAATCGAACGTTGACGCATAGAAGGACCTTTCACACCAAACTCTGGGAATACGTTTAAGAGCCGGAACGACCGATACAAATTCGTGACGACGGCATGCAGCGATTCCGACGCGCGCCTTCACACAGAAGCAGCAGTCGTGTCATGCCTGCCTACCTGTACTTGGGCACCCTTAGCTCACATCTATCGGCTATCGCCAGACTTGGCACGTAGTACCAGCAGAGGCCGAACACGCGCGTCATGCATGGCACCTGAACCTCATGGGTAAGTAATGCTCGTCCACAATCAATTCGAAACACCCAGCGACTGCGCGGTCTCATTCTTTGGCTCGAAGTAAAACGCTGCATCCTGACCGCGGACTGCACCGGTCCCACCACCATCCAGGTCCAGCACCTTCAAGGTGTTGCTTCCCTTACGAAGCCACACCCCGGGAAGGTAGAGTGTACCGGACGGTCCAATGTTCCAGAAGCGGCCCAGCAGGTGTCCGTTGACCCAGATAACGCCTTTACCCAGTTGCTGCGTATTCAGGTACGTGTCTCCCGGATAGGCAATTTGAAACGTTCCCTGGGAGAAGCATGGCCCGCTGCACGCGGCGGTCGTGTAACCCTTCACAGGCGGTGGCGCAAACGGCAATGGATAGACCTTCCAGCCGGCAAGCCGCAAGTCACCGTAGCGAATCGCCCCAAGCACACCTGCACGCTCACCTCGTATCGCGGTCTTGAAGTTGATACGGCCGGAGTTCTCCACAAGGATGTCGAGTCGGTGCGTGCCTTCGACAGCAAGCAAGATACTCTTCTGCCCCAGCCGCCGATCCATCACACCGACAAGCTTCCCATCGAGGTAAACCCGCGCGTAGCTATGAAGATCTGAAATGGTTAAATCAGCCTTGCCTGAGCCCGTAAGCTGACGGCGGTACAGGATGTATCCATACGCCTGATCCATATCCTCCATACTCGGAGGCGTGTCGCGTTCCACCGCGGGCGGAAGAGTATCCCAAAGTGAGACGGACTCCGTGAGCGTCACCGCCGGAAAGCTGATCATCGGCGATGACACGGGTACCGGGATCGGTTGGATGTGCGTCTCCTGCGCAATGACATCACGCATGCGGAAGTACTTGGGCCGCGGTCTTCCCGACTCATCCAGAGGAGCGTCGTAGTCATAGCTCGACACGTCCGGCTGGTATCCGTCGTGATCGTTATTGGCACCATTCATCCAGCCAAATGAGGTGCCGCCATGCACCATGTACAGGCTGACAGAGGCTCCGCTGTGCAGCATCGCCCGAACCTCGGACTCCTGCTTCGCGGCATCCGTCGTCTGATGCCTTTCGCCCCAGTGGTCAAACCAGCCGTCCCAGTATTCCGCGACATACGTGGGCGAGTCCGGGCGAATGGCCGACTTGAGCTTGATGGATCGATCAGCATCTCCCGTGCCGAAATCGATCCCGGCGAAGACACCCGGAAGGCTTCCCTTATCCAGGACGTCCGCACCATCTGCTGTATACAGCAGTGATCCGCCGAATCCGGCTTTGATCACCAGTTGCTGCATCCACTTCATGTACGCATGATCTTCGCCGAAGGAGCCATATTCGTTCTCCACCTGGACGGCGAGGATGGGGCCACCGCGATCTGCCTGCAGCGGCGCAAGCTCCTTCCCCAGCCGCAGCATCCAGCGTGTTGCAGCTTCCTGGAACTGAGGCTGCATGCCGCGAAGAACCATCGAATGGTCCTTAAGAAGCCACGAGGGATAGCCGCCAAGATCCCACTCCGCGCACACGTACGGTCCCGGACGAAGTATGACGTACAGCCCCTCCTGCTGTGCCTCCCGAAGGAACTCCTTCACGTCGTTCTGACCGTTGAAATCGTAACTACTGGGCCGTGGTTCATGCACATTCCAAAACACATACGCCGTGATCGCGTTCAGGCCCATAGCGTGTGCCTTGCGGAGCCTGTCCCGCCAGTACTCTCTCGGGATGCGAGCGTATTCCAGTTCACCCGAAACAATCTGAAAGGGTTTCCCTCGCAATTCCAGATGACCTCCGGCGACCTGCAGGGGGCTTACAGTAGCGGGGCTTCTCTGAGCGCCTGCCAACAGGGAGACTCCCGGCAGCAGCGCGACGGACACCAGAGTTCTTGCAACCTTCAAAAACGACATCTTCAAATCCTTGATGTCCCGCCGCATGAAGACCCTCCTCGAGCGTTACAGGGGCGTGAACTTTCCGTTGACATTCTGCTCACTGATGCAATACTGCTTTCACAGCTGAAAACACCATACCTCATGAGCAAGCCCGTTCTCGGTCGTAGGATCGTCTTTCAGCAATCCAACAAGGGTGTCCCCGTATGCGCTTTGGAAATCGAGCAGTGCTCGCGGTCGGTCTTTCCGCCTCGCTGATCTCAGGATCTGTCCCACTCTTCGCACAGATCGATCAGGGATCGGTCACTGGTCTGGTGCGCGACGCTAACAAGGCGCTTGTGAACGGTGCAACCATCACGCTCGTCAACAAGGAAACAAACCTGACACTGACGCGAGTCACCGACAAGTCAGGCGCGTACAGCTTCACACCGGTCAAGATCGGTACGTACCAGTTGACGGTAGAAGCTCCCGGCTTCGCGCCGCAAACGCAGGACAACATCCGAGTGAGCGTCAGCCAGGTGGTCGGCCTCAACCTGAACCTCTCCGCGGGAGGGGCTTCTGATGCGGTTACAGTCACCGCCGATACCGCCCTGCAGACCGAGGAAGCTTCTACAGGCCAGACCTTCACAGCCAGAGTGCTCAATGACATTCCTCTGGACGGCCGGAACTACGTCTTCGCGGCGCAGTTGACGACCGGTGTGGCAGCCCCCAATCAGGGATTCCGACAGGTCGCCGGTGCTGGCGACTTCGCATCCAACGGCAACCGCGTGTCGCAGAATAACTTTGTCCTGGATGGCGTCGACAATAACTCCAATATGCAGGACTTCCTGAACGGCGCAACCTATGCCGTTCGTCCACCACCGGATGCACTTGCTGAATTCCGCGTCCAGAGCAGCGACTACAGTGCGGAACTTGGGCGCGGTACTGGCGCAGCAATCAATGCCTCGATCAAGGCCGGCACTAATTCCGTCCACGGCAGCCTGTGGGAGTACTACCGTAACGACCGCATGAATGCGCTCGATTACTTCGCTACCAACAAGACGGCATATCACATGAACCAGTTCGGAGCGACACTCGGCGGCCCTATCTGGAAGGACAAGATCTTCGTCTTCGCCGACGCGGAAGGCACCCGAATTTCGCAGTACTCTCCGCCAACACCGAATCTCACCGTACCCACCGCCCTGGAGCGGACAGGCGACTTCAGCGAGTTGCTAAGCCCTGCAAATACGGCAGGCCGTGGTGCGATCTCGCTGTACCAGCCCGGTGGAACGGCAACCAGTATCGTCGGCGGAACTGCGAACGCTGGTGCTGATCCGCGTTACCTGACCTGCAATGGTGTTCGGAACGTGCTTTGTGCCAATCAGATCAACGCTGTGGCAAAAGCAGTGCTCGCGCTCTACCCGCTTCCGAATGCGGCGAATGTGCACCAGGCCTTCAATAACTACACCGCTCCTGCAACTGCCATCACGAATGACACCACCCAGTATGACCTTCGTGTCGACTACAACTTTTCGGCGAAGGATCAGATGTTCGCCCGTTACAGCTACTCCAACAACCCCATCAGCTATGCACCGCCGCTGGGCATCCTTGACGGTGGCAGTTTTGGCAGCTCGGGACAGAACTCCAACTACGCTAAGAGCGGTGTTTTCTCGGAGACCCACTTCTTCAGCCCAACACTCTCCAACGAGTTCCGTGCTGGCTATAACTGGCTGCACGCCTCCTACCTGGGACCGAACGCTGCAAACAGCGGCTTCGCAGCCAGCCTTGGCCTGGGCGGCATTCCTACCGGCAAGAACCTCGGCGGTCTCCCGCAGACAAACTTCGGCGATTCCCGTAGCGGCAATGATGCAGCGACACAGCTTGGGACCACTGGCTATCTTCCCTCCGATGAGCTCCAGAATGTTCTGCAGATCATTGACAACGTAAACAAGCAGGTCGGACGGCACACGGTCAAGGCCGGCATCAACTTTCAGCACGTGCGTTTCTACGGCCTGCAGCCACCCAATGGCATCGGGTACCAGAACTTCAACGGCACATACAGCGAGAATCCGGCGGACAAGGTCAACGTCTCCGGTTCAGGCCTGGCAGATTACCTGCAGGACCAGATGAACAACTCTGGTCTGAGCACAGTGCAGCCGTTTACCGATCTACGTTGGTACTACGCAGCCTTCCTGCAGGACGACTGGAAGGTAACCCCACGGTTTACGCTGAACATGGGCGTACGTTGGGAATACTCGCAACCCATCCGTGAATTGAATAACATGCAGTCAAACTTCATCGGAAACTACGCGAATAACAACCAGGGAACGGGTACGCTCCTCATACCGTCCTCTCAGCGCAGCTACCCGATCGCAGCTACCTTAGCAACTACCCTCGCTGCGGACCACATCGCTGTCCAATACACCGACAATAACTATCTGGTGAATCCGCAACGTTTGAACTTCGCACCACGTGTGGGCTTCAATTTTCTGCTCGAGCCCAAGACTGTGTTGCGTGGCGGTTTCGGTATGTTCTACGGCGGCTTGGAAAACATTGGCCTGGGCCTGAACCTTGCGAACAACGCTCCATTCTTTGTGAATTCGAGCTTCGTTCCCACGCCCAACCAGTGCTACAACCTCAACGGATCGGTGAACTGCCCGACCAACGGTCAGACGCTAGAAACTGGTTTCGGCGCCGCCGCCACCAGTCCCGCAGCACTCGCCGCAGCTTCCGGCATTGGCCAGATTTATAGCCAGGATCAGAACGCGAAGAGTTCCTACAACGAAGCTTATAACCTTAGCCTGCAGCACTCACTGTCTAACACCATGACCATGACCGTGAGCTACCAGGGCAGCAAGAGCCGTCGTCTTCGGATGAGCTACAACGCCAACACCTACGCCGGATATGTCCCGAGTGGAGCCAACGGACAGGCCTATCAGCCTTTCTATGACTTCGGGATTGCGAACGTCTCCAATGAGGGTATTGCGTCTTACGATTCCCTGCAGGCGAAGATCGAAAAGCAGTTCGGTGCAGGCCTGTATTTCCTGGGTGGCTACTCATGGGCTCACTGCCTTGATGACTCGTTCGGGCCTATCGGACAGGCGCAGCAGGGTGGTTACCGGAATCCGAATCTTCTCGGCTTCCGATATGACTACGGCAGCTGCACGCAGGACGTTCGCAGCCGCGTGAGCCTGAATGCGCAATACGAACTGCCCTTCGGTCGTGGAAAGAAATTCGCCCACGACAGCAAGCTGCTCGACGAAGTGATTGGTGGATGGAAGTCGAGCCTGGTGTTCCAGGCACAGACCGGCAACCCCATCTTCCTCACTTCTTCAAACCAGGGTTCGAGCTATCCGTACCAGATCGCCGATCCATTCAGCACGGGAGCCCCGCTTGGTTCCGGTAGCACACGAAGCTCCCTCAGCCCAACACAGCCACAGTTCAACTGCGCCGCCAAAACTCGCACGATCAGTCAGTGGTTTAATCCCTGCTCATTCACCAATCCACCGCAGGTCGTAAGCAGTGGTGCCTCGGCAAGCCAGAACACCATCAACGCAGCGAACGCAGGCGTGATCCCGTCCGGTCCACGTGGCCGCGTCGGTGTCGTCGGTCCCGGCTTCAACCGTGTGGACATGTCACTCTTCAAAAGCTTCGCACTTCCCTATCGGGAGACTGCGTTGCAGCTGCGAGTGGATGGCTTTAACGTGTTGAACACACCATCATTCAGCAACCCCGGCACGAGTCTGACCGGAACTTCGGGGCAGGCCATTACGTCGACACGCTTCTCCGGCATTCTTCCGAACGCCAGAGTTCTGCAGGTCGCTGCTCGTCTTTCCTTCTAGTTGCCTCCAAAGCAAGCCCCTGTGAGATCTATTCTCACAGGGGCATTTTTTGCTTTGTGCGACAGATTAGCCGAATGTCTCCACGGCCTTCGATAGCGTCATGGGCGTTGTGCAGACAGAGCCAGCCGGGCTGCCCGGACCAAGCACCACGGCTAGCGGATGTCCTTCGACCCATACAACGAACGTCAGCTTGTCAGGCGCAGTAATTCTCTTCATCTCGATCCAGTTATAGAAAGCACCCATCTCCGCGTCCCGCAGCGATCCCTGGACGTCGACGGTCGCGGCCTTTTCACCCGGCAGCAGTTCGTTCAGGCCGCGATGGCGTTGACGAGGCGCATAGCGCAGCAAAAGAGTCGAAGGCTTAGCCCGACGAGCCAGCTCTCGTCCCGTCCATTGCACAAAGCTCGTGCTGAAGATCTGTGGACCGGAGCTCTGCGTAAACAGCTCGGTGTAAAACCGCTGCAGCACTCCATCGCCAGTGAGGTCGGTCGCACGAGCATCGCTCTGAGTGAACGCGGCAAGTTGATCGCGCAGGTGTTCGGGCCCGCTGCCGGGGCTGGCGATATCAACCTGCATCCGGTTCAAGACCCGATCCCGGACGGAGGCAAGCCCTGGGTAAGTGAGTAACTGAATCCCGGAGAGGTTGCCGCCGATTTCCGGATGCGCCGGGCCACCATCGACATACCAACTCGCATAAGCTCCCAAAGGCTGCGCGACGTGTTTGAGCAGAAGCTCGCGAATCTCGGCGGGTGCTGTCGCATTCTGGATCGCAGTCAGAAATACGCCTTGCTTGCGGAGCTTTCGCAATACCGACTTGCTATCAACCTGCGCTTCCTGCCCAAGAATGACGACCACAAGCCGATGCGTATCGTCGACCTGCGGAGGAACGGAAGCAAATAGATCTGCGGTCGCCTTCCGAAATTCGGTCATCTGACCGCTGGACCACAGGTATGCCGTTAGTTCTGTCACGAATGCCGCCGGTCTACCCACCCAGTCAGCGCGCTTCAGGGACGGCGACAGCGAGATCGCTTTCAGTGGACTAGTCAGTAAATCAAATCTACTTGCTGACAGCCCTTGTAGCGCATCGCTCTGCCAGCGAAGGCTGGCAATCTCTGCAGGGAAGCTGGTGTCGAGTGCCTGTATCTGTTGAAGGAACGAAGGACACAGGACGAGAGGCAACCGTCGCAGCAGCGCCAGATGATCATTCGCAAAGGCACGTGCCATGGGCGCAAAACCAGCAAAAGCTAAGGGCGACAACTGTTCAGGCGTCATAGGATCTCTTGCAACAGCCTGCCGTCGCCCCCCGTCGCAAAACCCAGGGAATAACCGATTGTAGGGACAAGGTCAATTGATTCCACCGGTCGGGTGACGGTCGTATTCTGGCGAATGTGCGGTCCCAGTATCAGCATCCAGGTAGTCCGGGCCATCGCACTGCCGGTTCTGTGGTGTTGGAAGCCGTTGCCAGTCGGATCATCGTCCGAGTCACGGCCAAAGTCTGGCATGATGTATAGGGTTGTACGGTCCTTATACTCCGGATCGCCCTGGACCATCTCCCATAAGTCCGCACACAGACGGTCTGCGCGTTGAATCGCATCGACGTACAGCGAGTACGCACCGGCGTGTGCGACGTCCATGTCATGAAGTGTCAGCATCATCAGCGAGGGTGCGAGGTGCTTCATCAACTGCCGCGTGACGTAGATGGAAAGCTCATCCGCGCTGTCGAGACTGCGTGCCTTCTGGACAAAATCCTGCACGGACAGCTTCAGCGTCGACTCAAGCGTGTCCAGATGCATCTCGTGGTCCATACTGGATTGCTGCGGCTGATACAGCGGCATCTCGTAGCTGTCTTGCAGAAGATGAGAGAGCTGGTCGCCGTCAACGAGCCCTTTGCTTCGCAAGGCTGACTGCAGCAAACGCTTCGGCAGGATCACACCAGCGCCGAATCCGGGCCCGAAAGACGAATGGCTGCTGCTGCCAATCCGCTGAAAGCCGTTGCTGGGGGCGATGACCCAAGCATCGTTTGCGGGGCGCTTCAATCCCTTCCGGTAGTACTCGAAAAGCGTGGGGTTCGGTGGAGGCTGCGCGATGAAGTTGTTGAAGCGCTCATATTTGCCCGTCACGACGCTCGCGGTCGCAACGTAGTGACCAAGAATGCCGGCATTAACTACCTGGCTAAAAAAGGTGCCCTGCGGCAAGAGAGTTTGAAGCAGATTCGGAATATTCTCCTGCCCGTCTTCGGAGAAGGTCTCCTCATCACGCGCACCGCCGCCAAAAGTAACGACGATTGTCTTCTGTGAAGGGCGTAGTAATGGCAGCGCCTGTGCGGATAACCCACACGAAACAGTCGCAGCAGAAAGCGTGCCGATAGCACCTTGCAGGAACCTTCGACGACTGCCCGCTACACTTTGCGACAGATGTGAATAAGGCGACCCCATCGGCCCAGTATGAAGCAAGTAGCACGCAGTTGGAAACTTACGCCAACGGAAATGCTCTCCTGATGACCCGACCTTTCCGAACGCGGACGGCGAGGTACCGACACCTCCAACTACCGAGAAAAGTCTTGAAGCCTCACGGGGGAATCAGTGGGTATCGAGAAATTGAATCACCAGATCATCCGCCGCACGATCGCAACACGAGCCCAGAATCTTCGTTCCGTGAAGGACATTCAATCTCACCTGCGTCACTCGCGAGCGGACACGACCGCGAACGATTACCTGCAGGAACTGCCAGAGAGTGCGCAGCAGATGGTCGGCTCGGTCTACGCGATGCTCGCGGCAGCAGCTATACAGCAGCAGGCGACATAGAAGGATGCAGCCGGCACAATCGGCGCGGTTGATGCCAGAGGGTGCACTTTGGCATCAAATCCATTCGCCAGTGTCGCTAAGTTGTTGACTTGATGGTGGGCACAGCAGGATTCGAACCTACGACTTCCACCGTGTGAAGGTGGCACTCTACCGCTGAGTTATGCGCCCGCGCGGGGATGCGCTTGCTGAAATGAAGTTTATCACGCAACGCGGGATCACTCGGCGGGTCTGCAGATCCCTTGGAAGTGGCGAGGGACGTGCGTTACTCTCTGGCTTGCCATGCGACCCGGGTGTTGCTTCGGCGCATCCCACCGTGAGCGTTTGCTTTGGCATCCGAGGCGAATGCCGGTACAAATAAGTGCTACTCGTTGCGCATGGGCGCGCGATCGAAGGATTTACGGACGTATGGCAGCAGGCAGGACCGGACACTCGGGTGAGGTGGATCGCTACACCGGCGCGCATCGCAGTGCGCCGGAAGATGGCGGTGCGCCCGGTGACGATTCCGATCTTGAGGACGACGCGAACGACGCCGTTCAGCGCGACTCCGATGGCGATCCGGACCCGGAAAGTGCGGTCGATGCGCAACAATCCGACCCGGATGGTGTCGGAGAAGATATGGCAAGTCTGGCGCTCAATCCGGGCATGATGGCGGGTACGGAAGCCGATCTGGCTCCTGGCCGTGCGAGTGGCTTTGCAGAGGAATTGCAGGCAGTTGCGGCGAAACCGGCTGAGACCGGTGATGCCGAAATCATGCTTCGGCTGAAGGCGGGCGAGCTTGAGTGCTTCGACTACCTGATGAACAAATACCGTCGGCCGATCGTTCATTTCATGTATCGCATGGTCCACAACCAGGCGATTGCGGAGGAGATGGCGCAGGAGGTCTTCCTCCGGGTCTATCGCTCGCGTGAGACCTACCGCGCCGAGGCCCGGTTCACAACCTGGCTCTATCGCATCGCGACAAACCTTGCAGTGAACCACGCCCGCGACACGAAGAACGAAAGGACCGCGCCAACCGTCCATCTGGACGAGCCGGATCCCGAGACAGGCAGCATGCACGACGTGGCCGACGAGACGCCGACCATCGAGGCTGACCTGATGCGGGCAGAACGCATGAAAGCGATCAAGGCTCATGTAATGGCCCTGCCCGAGCGCCAGCGGAGCGCCGTGTTGATGCACAAATATCAGGAGATGGACTACAAGCAGATCGGCGCGGTGCTGAAATTGAGCGAATCTGCAACGAAATCTCTGCTGTTTCGCGCCTACCAGACACTTCGCGAGCGGCTAAAAGAGTTCGTTTAGCGTATTTAGAGTTGAGAAGGAAGGTTGTTATGTTTTCTGCCAAGAAGACGACCGAAGTATCCGACGAACAGGCCATGCACGAGATGATGGCGCTGCTCGACGACTGGAAGGCCCCGGAGCCTTCGCCGTGGTTCGATGCCCGGATGATGGCGCGATTCCGCGAGGAGGTACAGCGCGAGCCGGAGGGCTTCTTTGCGCGGCTGCGCGACCGTTTCCTGTACGGCAACACGGCCACACTGAAGCCTATGCTGGCGGGTGCCATGGCGCTGCTGCTGGTGGCGGGTGGCGGCAGCTGGCTTGAAGTTTCGCATCTGCAAAAGGTGAACGCGCCAGCGATTTCGGCGACCGTGGAAGACCTGCAGATCATCGACACTAACGATCAAACGATTCAGCAGATGGACCAGTTGCTGGACGACGACGCACCTGAAATCTAAGCCGATCGCGGCTGGTAACGTTTGCACCATTTGATACTTTGCTTGCATTTCAGATTTACCTGATCTGACTTTGACACCCATGACTCTGCTTACCCCATTCCGCAAGACCGTCGAGCGCACGATGCTCGCAGCGTCCGCCTGCCTGCTGATTGGCCTTTCGGCCTTTGCGCAGCCGGGACGGCAGGCGGGCGGCTATGGGCGCCCTGCGGGAGGTATGACGGGTGGCGGTCCGCGCATGGGAGGCTCCCCCAACATGGGTGGCGCCCAGCGTATGGGCGGCGGTGGCATGATGGGTGCGCCTCGCCCGGGAGGCTACAACGGCGGGCCTGCCTATGGTTCTGGATACCCGGGCTCCAGCTTCCAGGGGAATGCCGGACGTGTGGTTGGACCCACGCCGCAACAGGGCAATCAGCAGCGATTTGCCGGACCCGCTCAGCCGCAGGCCGGCGCAGGACAGCAACGATTCATTGGACCGGTACAGCAGGGCGGTCAGGCAGGACAACCCGTTCGCGGTGAACATCTGGGGCAGTGGATGCAGCAACACAGCAACCTGAACCCGCAGCAGCAGCAGCGCGCCTTGCAGAATGAACCCGGCTTCAATCGGCTGGCACCGCAACAACAGAATCAGGTGATGAATCGCCTGAACCGGCTCAACACCATGCCCCAGCAGCAGCGCGAGCGCGTAATCCAGCGGGCTGAAACCATGGAACACATGAGTCCGCAGCAGCGCGGCAACGTGCGCAGCGCCATGGGGCAGCTCGGTGCATTGCCCGAGGATCGCCGGCGGATGGTGGCCAGGTCATTCCGCGATCTACGCCAGATGCCGGTTCAACAGCGCAATTCCATGCTCAATTCACCCGAGTACCGGCAGCAGTTCACCGACGAGGAACGCGGCACGCTGGGTAATCTGCTCTCCGTCGAGCCGCTGCTACCGGGCCGCTAAGTTCACTGCGCGAGCTTTTGCGTTCGGAGGCAGATGACTTAAGCGATTCCGCCGAAAGCAAACCACAAAGCATCGAGCGGACAAAACGGAATCCCCGCCTATGGCTGGCGCATCCGATGATGTATGAACTTCACCTCACATATTGACGCTGGCCGCTCTTCAAGCTACGCTGCTCATGTGAAGTCCCTCGCCAAAACCTGTTGTTGCCGCTGCTGCTGTTCGTAGCCGTGCACCAGGTTTTCGCGTCTCTGTAGTACTTCCCTGACAACCTTCCGTGCCGTGGCTACGATCCGTCTTTGTGCGGGTTGATGCGCCTTTGCGTGCGCCCGACAGGACCGGATCGCCGGCTGCCGCCCCGCTCGCACCAGGAGATCGACCACCATGAACGTCCTTCGCACTGCCGCAGCAATGACTCTCTTCGCAGCTCTGCCGCACCTCGCTCTCTCACAGAAGGTCGCGCGCCACTGGTCCGGCACTGCCACCGTAAACGGTCAGGCCGTGCCGGTGCAGCTCGATCTCACATCCGCCACGAAGTCCGGTGCGATCACCGGAACCTTCCTGAATGGCACGGAGCGCGCTCCATCCAGCAACGGCACGCTCACCGGCCAGCACCTGGTGCTGCACTTCAACTCCTTCGCACGCACGCTGGACGGTACCCTCAACGGAAACACGCTGACCGCGACCTACAACGGCGCTCGCCTGCCGGCTCCCATCGCCCTTCAGTTGCATGCCGACCGCGATGGCAAGCCCGCCAGCGTCTTCGTTCCGGCGGCGAAGGCAGACGGCAGCAAGAAGGGCGCCACCATCAATGGCGACTGGGAGATTACGCTGCCGCAGAAGTCCAAAAAGGGCGAGTCAGCCTGGACTTTGCGTGTCGCTCCGTTCGAGGGCAACGGCCAGATCAAGGCGGTAATCCTGCGCATCGACGGCGACACCGGCGGCCTCTATGGCCGATTTGACGAAGCTGTCGGCGAGTACCGCGTAAGCCGCTTTGCTGATTCAGGCGGCGCGATCCTGACATTGAAGCCGAATACCGACGGCACTCTGCTGGTCTCTGACCTCAAGGCAGGTGACCATTGGATCGCGAATCGTCCCGAGGCGGCGCGCCTTGCGAACCTCGGCAAGCCCACGTTGCCAACGGAGCAGACGACCGTTGTGAACCCCGCCGAGCCCCTTCGCTTTGCCGGTCCCAACCTTGCCGGAACGACTGTCAGCAGCACCGATCCAGACTTCAAGGGTAAGGTGGTGATCGTAGCCATTGGCGGCAGCTGGTGCCCCAACTGCCACGACGAAGCGCCGCTGCTCGTCGAGCTCTACAACAAATACCATCAGCGCGGTCTCGAGATCGTAGACCTCTCCTTCGAAGAGGATGACCAGTTGAAGAACCCGGAGCGCCTGCGCGCCTTCGTGACGCAGTACCGGATTCCCTACCCCGTGCTTGTGATGGGGACGCCCGATGAACTGAATGAAAAGCTTCCGCAGGGTAAGAATCTGAACTGCTGGCCGACTGCGTTCTTTGTGGGTCGCGACGGTCTCGTCAAGGAGACCCATGCAGGCTTCAGCGGCCCCGCCACCGGCGCGGCCTACACGGACCTGCGCAACGAGACCTTCGCGCTTGTAGAGAAGCTGCTGGCTGCGAACCAGACAGCTTCGCGATAACGCCGCGAGCGTTCATGCCGAGGGTCTTAGCTGCAGCTAAGCACTAGGTGAGTCGAACAGCTAAGACTCAAGCAATTCATCCAGTGGCACAGCATTTGCAAACGAACCATTCCGCCACAGCAAAGGCTCGTTCGCGGCGGCGCTCAGACGGATGTCGTCGACCGCTCCAACAAACAGCGTGTGCGTGCCGTAGTCCAGCGCGCTATCCACCCGGCAAAACAGGCTGACGATCGCGTCCGCGAGGTACGGCGTCTGGGACGTGTGCGCATGCCACTCCCCCAGCGTGAAGCGCTCCTCGCCCTGTAACTGGCCGCTGAAGGGATACACCAGCGGCGCGTGATGCGTGGCCAATAGGTTCACACTGAAGCGGCCTGTATCTTTTACCGCCTGCCACACGGTAGCCTCGCGATTGATACCGACAACGAGGGATGGCGGATCTGCAGAGACAGACATCACCGCCGTTGCGACCATGCCCGCGCGGGCTGAGGCGTCTCCTGCCGTAATGATGGTGACGGTAGCGATCAAACGTCGCATAGCCGACACAAAGTTGCGACGCAGTTCGATCTCGGGCTCCGTCTTTACGTCATTTTCAGTCATAGTTCCCGCGAATCTCATTGTCGTCAAACTGTAACTTCTTAGCGATTGCCATTCTATCGGGAAGGCATGTAGTGTGTCTGAGGTTCGGCAGGGCGGCAAACACCACCCCCGGACATTGTTGGGAGTATTGCAGGGCATGCGTAACACAACGACTACGATTACGAAAACGGTGAAACTGGCCGCAGAACTTCGTCCTTCTATCCTTCGCCTTAGCCGCCACCTCCGGCGGGAAGCACTTCGAGGCGGCGGCTCTTCTCTTGATGCACAACTCCTTGGCACACTGCGTGAAGAGCCCGGCCTGGGCGTCAGCGAACTGGCTGAGATGGAGCAGATGAGCCGGCCCGCCATGAGCGCACACGTCAAGCGACTGATGACACTGGGTTATGTACAGCGTGAGATCGCAAAAGGCGACGTGGATCGTCGTCGCATCGGTCTCACCGTCACCCGCACCGGCACGCAGTATCTTCGCGCCGTCAACGAGCGCCGCGCCGACTGGCTGGCCGATCGGCTTGCCGAGTTGGGCTCCGAAGACCGCACCGCGCTGGATCGCGCAGCCAAGTCGCTGCGGCTGATCCTCGAAAGCAGTGTCCAGGCCTTCTAAGCATTCCTCTATCAAGATTGAGGCAAACCCAACCGTCTTTTCCGAAGACGGTCGCAACGACGAGGGCCCGGCATAGGCCGGGCTCGCCGCTGCTGCATACGCGCGCCCGGCTCCGAGCATGTTGCCGCCCTGTAGGCGCCGGATTTCTGGCGTGCACCCGCGCACGGTTGCACCCATCCCCGCTCCGGTGCATCCTTTAGAAGAGACTCTTGCGGCGCCTGATCCATCTCGCGATGTTGCTCACCCTTTTGCTGGGCGGCCCCGTGCTTCCGGCATGGGCGATGCCCTGCTGCGACGGTGCGGCGACGAAGGCAGCGCCCGCGGCCACGCAGGAAGACGCGATGGAAGCCATGCCATCGTGCCACCATGTAGCGGCAAACGGAACTGCGACGGTGCAGAACGCAAGCAGCATGACGCATTGCGCACATAGCACCTGCATCCTGCAGCAAGGTAGCCTTGCGCCCGCAACGCAGCAGACGACACTCTCCACCGATGCAGCAACACCGCCCCTTGCGGAGTCCCACCTTCCGCTGCTGATCGCTGGCTATGCCGTGCCTCCTCGAGCGCTCCATCCGCCGTCGCCTCCCAGGGCGATGCTGCAGCCACTCCGCGTCTAGTCCCGTTCCTTCGGTCCGTCTCCCACGCAGCAGCAGCACGCCCGTGGCCTCCTAACGCTTTAGGACATCTGAAGGAACATCCTCATGAGTAACCGCCGCAGCTTTCTGCAGCGCGCGTTCGGCCTTGGCGCCGGTCTTATGACCGCCCCGCGGCTCTTCGCGACCACGCCTCCGACGCACCACACAGCGCACGCGCACAATGTGCCAGTCGTCACCACAGAAGTGGGCGATATGCCCTTCACCATGGACGGCGATGTGAAGGTCTTCCACCTGGTCGCGCATGTCTTCAAGCAACAGATCGCGCCAAACAAAATCATCGATGTGTGGGGCTTCAATGGATCGGCACCCGGCCCGACCTTCCAGGTGACGCAGGGAGATCGCGTGCGTGTGATCTTTGAAAACCAGTTGCCGGAGCCATGCTCCATTCACTGGCATGGCTTTGAAGACCGGATCCAGTTTGACGGCATGCCCGGCATCAGCCAGGCACCCACGCGGCCCGGCGAGACGTTCGTCTACGAGTTCGACATCCATCAGGCTGGCACGTACTTCTACCACTCGCACATGGCCATGCAGGAGATGGCAGGCATGCTCGGCGCCTTCATCATGCATCCGCGCGAGGCGTACACGCCGCACTGCGACAAGGACTTTGTCCTGCACTTTCAGGAGTACGCCGTGCTCGCCAATAACACCGTGCCAAACACCATGAAGATGGAGTTTAACTGGCTGGTCATCAACGGCAAGGCCGGTCCCGCAACGACTCCACTTATTGTTCGTCAAGGCGATCGCGTGCGCCTTCGCTTCATCAATTTGGGCATGGATCACCACCCGATTCACCTGCACGGCCACACCTTCCACGTCACCGGCACCGAGGGCGGCCGCATTCAGCCGAGCGCATGGTGGCCCGGCAACACCACGCTGGTCGGCGTCGGGCAGGCGCGCGATGTGGAACTGGTCGCAAACAATCCCGGTGACTGGATGCTGCACTGCCACATGCCGCACCACATGATGAATCAGATGAGCTCGGATGTGCAGGGCGTGCCCACCACCAACGGTCCGCTCTCGCAGGCAAGAAGCATGACCGCCATGCAGGACATGCAGCAGTCAATGGCCAGAAGCGAACCAAAGACGAGCAGTGAGCAGATGGCGGGCATGATGTCCATGGATATGGGCGACAGCGCGATGCGAGAGCAAGACAAGAACATTGCGCCGAATGCCAGCAACGTGCCGAACTTTCCGCAGGACGCCTACATGGAAGGTCCCACGATGAACATGGAGCAAAGCAGCATGCTCGACAAGCCGGAGAATTTTGGCCTGAACGCGGGTTGGAGCAGTGCCATGCAGGGCATGATGACCTTCCTGCGCGTGCTGCCACCCGCGCGCTACGACGAAGTCATGGGAAAGATGCGGAGCGCCAACCGTAAGAACGATCCCTATGCGTCCCTGCTGACTAACGAAGGAGGTCGGGCATGAGCTTTCGGTCCCTGTCGTCGACTCTCACAGTACTGCTCATCGCCGCGTCCGGCTCAGCATCGGCACAGATGGGCGACATGCCTGGAATGAGCATGCCGCCAAAGACCGCTCAGCAGTCCGGCGCGACACCTTCGATCCGCCGCGACACGCTCCATCTGCAAGAGGCTGAAGCCCCCACCATGCAGACCGGAGATGACTCGCCCGCACCCGAGCTTCTCAAAGAAGCCGAAGCAAATGCACCGCTGACACTGCAGCAACTTGAAGACCTGGCAACCGCGAACAATCCAACGCTGAAGCAGGCCGCGGCTTTACGACAGCGCAGCCAGGCACAGGCACGTCAGGCGGCGCTGCCTCCGAACCCAACGGTCGGCTACAGCGGCGAACACATCCGCGGCGGCAGCTACGGCGGAGGCGAACAGGGTGCCTTCGTACAGCAGGACATCGTCCTTGGCGGTAAACTCGGCTTGCGGCGCGAGGTGTACCAGCAGGCTGCGAAAGCGGATGCGATCGGGATCGAACAGCAGGCAATTCGCGTCCGCGCGGATGTGCAACGGGTCTTCTATCAGGCACTCGCGGCACAATCCGCCGTTTCCGTGCGAAAACAGCTGATGTCGGTCGCCCTGGACACAATTGAATCGATTCATACGCTGGCAAATCTCGGCCAGGCGGACGCTCCGGACGTGCTTCAGGCGGAGGTCGAAGCGGAGCAAACGAAGATCGATTACGTCGACGCACAACGGGACTATCTGCAACGTTTTCACATGCTCGCAGCTCTGTGTGGACAGAACTCGATCCCACTGGCGAAGCTGACCGGCGATCTCGAATCTATCCCCGATCTCAACGCAGACCAGGCAGTCGCCAAGCTGCTCGCCAACAGTCCCGACGTCCAACGCGCACAGCAGGAAGTCGCCGTTGCAGAAGCGCAACGCACCAGCGCAAAACGCGAGCCGGTGCCTGATCTGAAGGTGCAGGCTGGACTATGGAACAGCGGTGACCAACTCAGTGATCCAACGAAGCGTGCAGGCTGGATGGGCTTCGCGCAAGTAGGTGTAGAGCTGCCGTTATGGAACCGCAATCAAGGGAATAAGGCCGCGGCTGAGGCCGAGTTGTCGCACGCAAAGAGCGATATCACGCGCACGCAGCTACAGTTGCAACAGAGGGCGCAGCCGCTGGTGCAAAGCTATCTCGCAGCACGCTTCGAAGCCGAACGCTACCGCACGCAGCTACTGCCGCGCGCGCTGCGTGCCTATGAGCTGTATGCCATGAAGTACCAGTCCATGGCAGCGCCGTATCCGCAGGTATTGATGTCGCAGCGCACGCTGGCACAACTGCGCATGGCCTACCTGCATGCATTGGAAAAAGAGTGGATGGGCCTTATCGGTCTACAGAACTACACACTGGGTGGTGGCCTTGATGCACCGGTTAGCGGAGGCGATGCAATGTTGCATTCCACGATGGGCGGGACCAATTGAGCGCGTTACCGGAAGAGATCGCCGAAGCGAAGCACCGAGATCCTGTGTGCGGGATGATGGTGCTGCCGTCGAAGGCTGCGGGCTCTGCGGAGCATAGCGGCGAACGCTACTACTTCTGCGGCAAGGGCTGCCTCGCGAAGTTCGTGGCCGATCCAATGAAGTATCTTGCACCGAAGCCAGTAGCTGCTCCAACAGCGGCCGATGCAGGCACCGAGTACATCTGTCCCATGGACCCTGAGGTCAGCCAGTTGGGCCCGGGCACTTGCCCGAAGTGCGGCATGGCGCTTGAACCCGCAGTGGTTTCGTTAGCCACAAAGACCGAGTACACCTGTCCCATGCACCCTGAGATCGTGCGCGCCGAGCCTGGTAATTGCCCAAAGTGCGGCATGGCGCTGGAGCCGCGCGAGGTGGTCGCCATGGAGGACAATCCAGAACTGCGTGACATGCAACGGCGCTTCTGGATCGCCCTCGCGATGGCTGTCCCGCTGCTCGGCGTGATGTTCTCCGAGATGCTGCCGTCGATGTCTCTGCAGCGTGCGTTCTCAGTGCGTACGCTCGCATGGATTGAGTTCGTCATCGCAACACCCGCTGTGCTCTGGTGCGGATGGCCGTTCTTCGTACGCGGCTGGCAGTCCGTAAAGAACCGCAGCGGAAACATGTTCACGCTGATCGCACTGGGGGCAAGTGTTGCTTACATCGATAGCGTTGCTGCAACCATTGCGCCGGTACTCTTCCCTGCTTCCGTGCGCGACATGCACGGCGCAGTACCGCTGTACTATGAGCCGGCGGTGGTGATCATCGCACTGGTGCTGTTAGGCCAGGTGCTGGAATTGAGAGCTCGCAGCCAGACAGGGTCGGCATTGCGATCGCTGCTGCAACTTGCGCCTCGCACTGCTTTGCGCGTCACTGACTGCGGCCACGAAAAAGAGATTGCACTGGACGCTGTCAAAGTCGGCGATCGTCTACGTGTGCGCCCAGGTGAGAAGGTTCCTGTTGACGGCGTGGTTCTGGAAGGCTCGAGCGCTGTGGATGAATCCATGGTGAGCGGTGAGCCAATGCCAGTGGCGAAGGCAGCTGGAGACAATGTCATCGGTGGCACGGTGAACGGCACTGGCGGGTTCGTGATGAAGGCGGAGCGCATCGGTACTGAGACGCTGCTGGCACAGATCGTCTCCATGGTCGCAGCAGCACAGCGCACGCGTGCGCCGATTCAACGGCTCGCGGATCGCGTCGCCGCGTACTTCGTACCGGCCGTACTCCTGATCAGCATCGTGACCTTCCTGGCCTGGTATCTGCTCGGGCCAACGCCACGACTGGCGCACGCCATCGTGAATGCGATTGCGGTCCTGATTGTGGCTTGCCCATGCGCGCTAGGCCTGGCGACACCGATGGCCATAATGGTCGGCACGGGCCGCGGAGCAGGCGCAGGCGTACTGGTACGTAACGCCGAGGCACTGGAGAAGCTTGCCTCCGTCAATACACTGCTGATCGATAAGACTGGAACATTGACCGAGGGCAAGCCACGCGTCACCGCCATCATCCCTGCGGCCGGCTTCACTGAAGACGACATCGTACGACTGGCCGCAAGCGTCGAGCGATCGAGCGAACACCCGTTAGCCGCAGCGTTGATCGCCGAGGCAGGACAGAGAAAGATCGCGCTGCAGCCTGCTGAAAGCTTCGATAACATTCCTGGCATGGGCGTACGAGGGGATGTTGGCGGCAGAGACATTGCCGTTGGCAATGCAGCACTGATGCAGTCGCTCGCGATCGATGCGTCGTCATTGCAGGCTGCATTCGCGGCACATCAATCTGCTGCGGAGACGGTTGTCATCCTTGCTCGCGACGGCAAGGCAGCAGGTCTCTTATGCATCGCGGATGCAGTTCGCATCTCGGCTGCAGATGTTGTGCGTGAGTTGAAGACATCGGGCGTGCGTGTAGTGATGGTGACGGGGGATCAGGAAGCAACCGCTGCGGCAGTCGCGAAGGCCTTGGACATTGAGTACGTAGCAGGCGTTCTACCCGCAGGCAAAGCGGATGTCGTCACACGTTACAAGGTTATGGGGCGCACCGTTGCAATGGCCGGCGATGGCGTGAATGATGCGCCCGCGCTCGCGACTGCAGACGTCGGCATCGCGATGGCAACAGGGACCGATGTTGCGATGGAATCAGCGGGCATCGTACTGCTGCATGGCGATCTACGAGCTGTCTTGCGTGCGCGTCGACTAAGCCAGGCAACCGTGCAAAACATCCGGCAGAATCTCTTCTTTGCCTTCGCCTACAACATCATCGGCGTTCCCGTCGCGGCGGGCGTGCTCTACCCGTTCTTCGGTTTCCTGCTGAGTCCAATGATCGCGGCTGCGGCTATGAGCCTGAGCTCTGTGTCAGTGATAGGGAATGCGCTTCGATTGCGATCCGCGAAGCTCTAGAGCGAGAATTCACTGGGAACGTACGCCCTGTATCTGGTCATCCTTCGCTTCGAGCGCAAGTGAGTCCTCTTCCATTGCTCCGTCACGCGCAACCTTAGCAGTGCCCGCGCGCTGCGATCGATAGATGCCGCTACTGCCTGAGAACAGGTAACTGAAGACGCAAGCGATGCCGGCGTACGCGCCCGCTTCTGCGCCGAATAGTTCGACTGCCATGAGTGTCGAGGCAACGGGCGTGTTGGCTGCTCCCGCGAAGACCGCGACAAAGCCCATGCCAGCCAGCAACGAAGACGGCAGTGGCAGTACGTACGCAAGCGCATTGCCCAGCGTTGCGCCGATGAAGAAGAGCGGTGTCACCTCGCCCCCCTTGAAACCGGTACCAAGCGTCACCACGGTGAACAGGAACTTTGCGGCCCAATCGTAAGGTGGCTGAGGGCCATGGAAGGCTGCGACGATGCCTGGTATGCCCAGTCCGATGTACTTCGTCGTACCAAACGCAAAGACGGCGGCCGCGACAAGGATGCCGCCCAGCACGGGCCGCAACGGACTGTAAGTGACCATCGCTTTGCAGCGGGCCGCGATGACATGGACGGTACGCGCAAATGCCATCGCGACAAGACCGAAGATTGCGCCCGCAATGGCTGCGAAGAGCACGCCACGCGCCGAGATTGCAGGCACTTCGCTAACGCGATACAGGGTGTGTGAGACATGCCAGGCTCGTGTGGTCAGGTCTCCAGCAAAGGCTGCAACGACGCACGGCACAAGGGCGCTGTAGCTCACCGATCCCACCATCAACACTTCAAGCCCAAAGACCGCCCCGGCCAATGGTGTACCAAAGACAGAAGCGAAGCCGGCACTGATCCCGCACATCAACAGCACTCGACGCTCTTCTGCGCTGAGCCGGAATGGCTTGGAAAGCTGGTCGGCGAGCGAGGCTCCTGTCTGGATGGCAGTGCCTTCGCGGCCGGCCGATCCGCCGAAGAGATGTGTGACAAACGTGCCGATCAGAATCAGCGGCGTCATGCGCACGGGGAGGGTGCGCTGCGGATCATGCACCTCGTCCAGGATGAGGTTATTGCCGGCCTCGACCGAGGTGCCCAGGTAGTGATACATCAGCCCGACGGCAAGCCCTGCGATCGGCAGCAGTGCGATGAGCCAGCGATGGTCTTCGCGCACCGCTGTCGCAAGATTCAGCGACCACAGCAGTAATGCTGACGCCGAACCAGCAAGAATCCCTGCCATTACGGCAAGCGGGATCCAACGCCAAAGATATCGAAAAAGGTGATTGGGCGAGACGGGACGTTCTTCGGACATGGGACCTCCTACGATTCGTAGGAGTCATCAGCAGCGGCCCGGCCGCGTGCGGTTCTGGCGGAACCCCATCGCCACGCGTTAATTTGCACTAGCCTAACATGCCAGGCGTCGCGCAGCGTATGGTGCGCGGGCTGCGTCCTATGCTTTCATTGGGTGCGCGGCTTCTCGTCCGCTTACTCTGGAGAGGCATGCAGGCAGTTCACACAGCGGCTGATCTACCGGGAGGAAACACGGGCAAAGTCTCATTCTCGCCAGAGTTTCGGCTGGTGCTCGCTTGCCTGCGCTTCCCCTTCGCCGAGGAGGAGTCAGCAACTATCCGCGAAGCCGCAGCCGCCGTAGCAGACTGGCAACTTGTCCTTGATGTTTGTCACAGGCATCGTGTCTTTGGGCTGCTGCTCCGCGGGCTCGTGACAGCGGGAGTGCATCCACCCGCAGATATCAGCACCGCGTTGCAGCGCGCCGCAGGGACTCAGGCGCGCCAGTCCATGATGCTGGCACTTGAAACCATGCGACTGGGCAAGGCATTTCGCGAAGCTGATCTGCAGGCCGTCTTTCTGAAGGGAGCAGCGCTCACTGCGCTTGCCTTTGGCGATGCCAGCCTGCGTCATGCAAAGGATGTGGACCTGTGGGTACCGCAATCTCAGGTAAGTGCCGCGGTGGAACTCTTGCAGGCCTCCGGATATACGCCGCAGAATCCGAACACCCTCTCCGCGGATCACCAGCACGTGTGGCTGCGTTATGGAAAATCCATTGACTGGCATCGAGGCGTGGCCGGCGTGTCTCTGGAGCTTCACTGGCGTCTTACCGACCTGCCGCTTCTCCGAGGTGATCTGCCGCCGGCCGCACTCCAGGAGGTTGCGATTGCACCCGGAGCTACCGTTACAACGCTGGGCGGCGATACGCTACTCGCCTATCTCTGCGTTCATGGTGCCTCGCATGGCTGGGGCCGTTTAAAGTGGCTGGCAGACGTCTATACGCTGCTGCCGCATGACAACCCGGCTGCGGTCGTTGCAGTATATGAACGCTTGAAACACATGGACGCAGGCCGATCCGTGGGGCAAGCGATGCTGCTATGTCACGATTTACTCCTGCTCGACATCGGTCCCCTGCAGCATGAGCTGGAGAAGGACGCGACACTGCAGTTTCTTCGCCGATCTGCACTTCGTCTGCTCGCCGGGGAAGGCGAGACGAAGGAGGTGGACGCGCAGCGCTTCGGCAGCACGTCTGTTTATCTCTCGCGCTTCCTGCTGGGTCGCGGTGCGGGAGCCCTGCTTTCAGAACTTCGCACGTGGACCTACCGACCCGACGAGATGGCGGAATCGCGTCTCCCCCGTAGTCTGTTCTTCCTCTTCCCGATCGTTCGCGTCAGTTCCTGGTTTGCGTCCCGCATTCGGCATGGCGGCCGCACTGCACCTTAACCCCAGCCTTTGAAGCTCAGCGGACCTCAGCGTCAAAGACTCCCGTCTCAACAGTGCCGCCATGCTTCATCTGCACGAAGATTCGATAGCGTCCGGACGACGGGAAGCCATAAGGGAACTCAACTGTCGGCGAGACGATGGTGTCAGCCTTCACGCCATCCATCGCGCCCATACCCTGCACCGACATATCAGACGTGGCGTCAGGAGTGGCACCGTCATTGGCTACCATCATGGACAACATGGGCGCTGAACTCTCGGGATGAGTATGCGCGAAGGCAGTCAAGTCCGTTTTCACAAAGGCGGCATGACCCGCCATACCCAGATAAGGCACGACATCGCTTGCGGGCTCGCCCTGCACGTTCAACAAGTGAAAGCGGAAGATCGTTGGTTGATTCGCGACGAGCATCGCCGGTCGATCCCAGACCATGCTGTAGCCGTCGGGCAGCTTGTCCACCGGTCCCAACTCACCGACATCAAGCGCTGGCGGCGCTGCTTCAGCGTCCTCTGGATCGAGCTTGCCCCCCTTAAAACCTGCGGGAATGTCCAATGCTGCAGTCAGCGTCTCCGGCAATCCATTGCGGTGCACAATGTCGCCGAACAGGCGATAGTGGCCCGGCGGCATTGCGGGCAGTTGCATGCTCAACTTTCCCGGAGCGACCGGCGCCGGATGCAGATGAAAGACCGCATCCATGCCGGGCTCTCGTATAGCGCAGAGATGCATCAGGTGCCCATGATCCGGTAGCAGGTCCGTGGACACGCGGTTGCGCCGGACATTCTCGGTAGTGAAGTTGCCCATCTGCAGGTCAAGCGTGTTGCCGCGCAGCAACGGCGTCAGGCCCAGAGGACGGAAGACATACGAAGCGTAATCGGCGGCCTCTACGTTCCACCACCGCGCGCCAAGTAAAATCGCGGCGATGACGACGACGAAAGCGACAGCGCCCATCACGATTGCGTGTCGCTTCCGGGATACATCGGGCGCTTCACCGGGAGCGAGGCGCGACTCACGCGAGGCCGCCGCAACAATGCCTACGATCCCCAACACCAGGGACACGCCCAGGGCTGCGAGCAGCAGCCCCAAGGAACGATTCATCCGCATGACAGAAAGTGCCATTGCGGGCACAGGGACACTTGCGCTTGCATTGCCCTCCGCTCCCTCGAGAGCGAGCTGGACCTTCCAGGAACCACTGCCCATCAGCCACAGCGACCCGGTAAAGAAGGCTGGATCGTCCGTTGATCGTTTCATGGCGTCCGGTGTGGGTGGATGCTTGCTCGCTTCGCCGATCATCGGGACCGGTGTAATCCGGATCGAACTTAACTTCGGGCCGGAGCTACGCACCTCGACTGTCGCCACGCCGGGAATTACCATCGGGGGACGGATGGTGACAAATAGCTTGTAAGGACCGGGCTGTAGCTCGACGAAGACATCCTTATTCCCAACATGGGCGCGCGCCACCATCGGCAGCAGGAACATCAGCACAGAGAAGAAACGCACACAGTGGCGGCGCGTCACCGTTGAACTCCACGCATCCAACGGCCGAAGACGAAGCCAACCCATGTGGAGATCGCTGCGTAAACCGATGCCCGCATCAGGCCGAACCAGAGCGGAAGGCCGTATACGGGATGGAAGAAGATCCGCATACGATCCTCACCGTCCGGTCGTGAGTTGTAGTCAAAGTACGTCGTCCCGAAGAAGCGGTTCTCGCTCGCCTTCGAAAGAAGGAAGTTAGCGAAAGGCCACTCGACCGCAGTGAGCACCGCGACGAAGACGACGCCGGAAACAAGAGCAATCTGCCACGTCTTCCAGTCCTTTATCTTCTGCCAGAGAAGATCCAGAGCGAGAGCCGGAACGATCAACAGGATCGGGAACTTCGCGGGGATGAGATGCGTGACCGGGTTAAAGACCGGTCCGAGCTTCGGCTCTGCGTGCATCAGTGGAAAGATCAGGATCTCCCCAATCAGGAACGCCATGTAAATTGCAGCGGAAGTCGTCGCTGCCCACTTGAAGCGCGACGCCTGCGAGATCATCGCAAAGACCACCGGCACGGCAATTCCCATGGCGATATAAGGGACGAACTGGTGCAGTCCAATGTCCCACGTGTACTCCTGGAGGAAGAACATCTGACCGCCCACGGTGAGGCCACCCAGGTACAGCAGCAGCTTTTGCAGCGTGGAGAAGCTGCTGGCTCCCTCGGCTGCTGCGCGGTTCATTGTCGCCAGAATCAGGAAGAAGACGCCGAGTGAGACCGCACGAATACCTAGGATCAAGAGTGTGTGCGGCGGACTGACGATCTTTACGTCCAGACCGTACGCGGCATGCCACCAGTTGTCGAAGGGCGCAGACGTGATCATGGCAATGCCGCCCCAACCCGCAAGAAAAATCCCCAGCGGTGCACGCAGACCAAACACGTTCACCGATGCCGCGCGCAGCTTCGAATCTTTCTGGAAGGTGCACTGATACACAAGCCAAAGGCCGACGACCGCCGCCAGCACGCCACACAGTTGAATCATCAGGTGCGCAGGCGTCCAGAAGGTGTCACGACCAATGGAACGGTGCCACGCCACGTCCCACGCCGCGCCAACTGAGGCTGACGTGATGCCCGCAACACCGGTCCAGATGTACCAGGGGACGCCGGCCGCTGCGACCTCTCGCGAGAGGGTCCGACTGGAACGGGAAGCAGACGGCGACGAAGCAATTCCCGCGGGGTGCGTAGTGCTCGACATGAGGACATCTCCTGCCAAACAGGCTACGCCGGCGGGCGCAACGAATCACGCGAATTCGTTATGCCCGCCAGCGGACCTTCCTACTTTGACTCGCTCCGATACTGGAGCGTCACCGGCCCCACCATGCCTGATGTCGCGGCGTCGATCTTATCCATGTCCTGCATCTGGAAGCGATCGCCATAGACCGCCTTCAAGGCCGTGTAATCGACCGGCGGCCTGCCCGCCATCTCGTTCGTCGCCGTGTTAAAGACGCGGACCTCGATGGTGTTGTCTCCATCTTTCAGCAACGGCGACAGGTCCAGCTCATACGGCGGATGCCACAGCGTTCCCGCCAATTTGCCGTTCACCGTAACCAGCGCCGCATCCCGCACAGGAGCATCGAACCACGCACGCATTCCCGGTAAGTTCGGCGCCCTTGTGTTCACAAGCGGCTTGCCGTCCGGGAACTGCAGCATGAGGTGCTGGCCTTTGCTGAGAGCACGCGCCGTGAACGTAGTTGTGTAACGAACCTCGCCTGAGTAGAACCTGGTCGCAGCATCATCAGTCCACACGGTGCTGGCGACTGCTCGCTCCGGCATGGCGGGCGATCCCGCGCTACCGGGGAACGATGCATGCCAGCCAGTAAGGGTGATGGGATCGCGGCTCTCTGCAGTGAGCGAAGTCTCCTTTGTGCGAACAGCCGCGCCGTCATGCAACACCAGCACACGGGACGCATATGGCGGTAACGTGATCTCCGCACCGAGCGTTGCGCTGCTCTCGCCGCCCTTCTCCGCATCCCACCACTCGGCTGCATGGCGCGTAGCACGCGGCGAAACTTTCAGCACCTGCGCGACGTTCGAGGTGTTCGCGATGAAGTAAACGTCTGCGCCCTTCAGTTTGCGGTGCAGGAAGCCCACCTCGCCATGACTCGCACTCACATCCATGTCCGGTGGCAATGCGCGATGCAGCGCGTTGGGCAGTTCAACCTCGGACGCAACGTGCTGCGACATGGGTAGCAGCTGCGCCACCGCTGCTGCGACACGCGCACTCTCACTCGCCTCCAGTAGTCCCGGCGAAGTAGAAGGCGTCTCGCCTACAAAGATGATCTTGCCGCCGCCCTTGGCATACGTCTGCAGACGCTGCACCAATGCCAGCGGCATGCGATGGGTTGTGGGTACAACCACGACGGGATACGAAAGCCCCTTGAGCTCGATTGCCTTTGCATCGGTGTAGTCGACGTTGTAACCCGCGCCCAGCATCGACTTCATCAGGGCCGGCGTGATGTGATACTGCATTTCGGCGGTGACAGAGACATGGCCGGGGCGAAATTCCGCCTGCGCATCATCCTCAGGCAGCAGCACGGCAACGTCGTTGGACGGCTCACCCTGCCGCAGCAGCCAACTCACGCGTTGCAGATAGCCCGTTACCTGCGGCATGACGGGCCACCACGGGTTGTGTGCATTGAAGACAGCCGCCGCGTACAGTGACCACCCGGGTTCCTGTACACCGGGCGCAGAGTAGGGCCAGCCATGGCCGATAAACTGGTTAACGCCCTCCAGGAACATCCGGTCGGCTTCGGCCTTCATGTCTAATGGCGTCGCGCGGAAGACGGGCGCGTGCAGCCACGTCCAAGTCTCCGCGGATGTCACGTTGTTGCCGAAGATGTGGTTCGCCGACGATGTCCAACGCGTGAACGAGAACGCGCTCCATTGCGGACCTTCACCCTCGGGTAACTGCGGCACACGTTCATCCCCAAGCGTCGCCGCGGGTTCGCCATAAGTCTGCGAACGGAACTTTGTGCCATGCTCGGCCGCGAACGTCGTCATCGGTTGCAGGTAGTTTTCGCGCACCAGGTCAGAGAGCGTAACACCCCAGTCGTGCCGCACGGCCTCAGCCTGCGGCGTGCCGCCCTGCACCAGCTCCGGCAGATGATCCAGAAGGTCGTAACCACGCCGGCGCTGAAACTCCTGGGGCAGCGTTGGCGTCCAGTCGCTGCCATAGACTTCCAGTGAATCGGAAAAAATGGCATACGGCGGAGCCCCCGTGAACCCTTTCAAGAGCGGTTCGCCCACAGCTGCCAGATGGGTCGCGATCGACTGCTTCGACATGTGATCCAGCACATAGCCTTCGCTGCCGACCGACGCACGCTTCACCATCTGCTTCGTATGACTCAGAATGAAGTACACCGCCACCGACGCCTTCGGCGCGCCCCCTCCGTTGAAGCTAAGCGGTTCACGATGTGCGTTTGCAGCATCCCACTTTTCCGGCGTCCCGGTCGCCGAATAGATTGCAATCAAGCTCTCGCCATCCGCCATGACCGGTCGAGGCGCGCGCAGGGGCACAGCGACGACTTTCAACTTCGCGGCAGCCTGATCGATCGGAATATGTGGTCCGCCGAAGGGCCATCCGCTGCCCAGCGTCAGGTCGACGCGCATGCCCAGGGCGCGGCCATGCTCCTGCGCCACGCGTAGCATCTCGACCATCTCAGGCGATGCATACCGAAGGTTATGAATCCCCTTCGAAGGATCATCCAACGCAAGCGGGTAAACCGATGCAAGCTCAAAGCCACCGATGCCGCCTGCATGCATCTGGTCAATCTCGCGCGTGATCTCTTCCCGCGTGACAGCCGGCCCGAACCACCACCAGCGCATCATGGGTTTGGCATCGTTCGAGGGAGTGATGAACCCCTTGCGCAACGCAGAGATATCCTGCGCTCTGAGCGCGATTCCCGATCCGACTGCCGCGAATATGAGAGCCGCCGCTGCGACACCATACTTCCCCGTGAACTTTCCCATCAAGCTTCGACTCCCGTCGCAAGGCCGCTAAACTTCCCAATCATCTTAGCGGTGCCCATCAAACACTTGCCATGTGTTTGTGCCTGCTCAGCGCGCGCCAAGTTCTGGAACCTCGCAGTAGAGGTCTGCTGCGACGAAGGTCGCTCGCTGATGACTGGAGGGATGCCGGGGGGAGGAGAACCATCTTGATAAAGATTGCTCCTTGAAAATATCCCTAACCAATTCCCCTTGCGCTGCTTCATACTGATACCGCGCAGAGAATTGCTCGCCATCCGCACCGAAGGTTGATTCACTTGAAAAGCTATTTATTGAGCATCTTTCCCGTCCACGGGCGAGATGTCTATGTGCGTGTCAGCTGTATTGCTCTGATAGATTCGGCTTCGCATTGCACAGACTCGTTCACCTGCAATTCGCGATCGGCCTTCGGGGCTTTTCTTTCGCCATGTTTCGCCACAGAGGAGGTCGTCAGCCTACTGAGTTTGGTAGACGCCGGGGCGTCTGTTCACCGCCAGCTCACAGACTCCGACGCTCGGCGACTCGGACTTCTATCTGAGATTAACTAAAGCAGCGACTATGGCGAGATGGACTCTCTACCGGAGTCATCCGAAGAACTGCCATCCCCTAAAGACTCGCCGGGTCGCTAGTTTTCATCGAGCAGAAACGTGCTCGCACTTGTGCTTTGCAGCACCTCTTGCACAAGGCTGGTGTCGACGCCCAGGGCGATGATCCCAGATATTGTTCCGTCAGATTCGCGACGGGCCTTATAGGTGTAGTCGACGAACTTATCTTCGAGAGGCTGCCCCTGGGCGGGGGCAAGCGATAGCCTAGCACCGCGCTCAACGCGCGGTTGGCCGGTCCGGTAAACATGATCCAGCAAATCCATCCAGACCGTCCCCGCCACCTCAGGGACACAATCAACGACGCGCTTACCAATTAGTTCGCGGTTTCCCATCAATTCCCGGTAAGACTCATTCACCATCTCGAAGACGTGGTCCGGTCCGCCAAGTACCGCAATGAAAACAGGCGCACCTTCAAACAGATCGGCCAACTTCTGCCGCTCGCGTTCGTTCTCCATGCGTAGCCGTTCGAGTGCAGCATCTCCAGCGAGAGAGAGCGAGCTATCTGCCGCTTGCGTGACTGGCGTGCGAAGAAGTTCGGGGTTTCCGCCCCGTCTCCGCAATCTCTCTCGTAATGTTTCGCGCGCAGGTCCTCCGCTGTCCATCCATGCCTGCTGCGTCAACCAACTCCGATGTTCCGACCGGGCAAGTTTTTCGGCCAGGGCAATGATCAGCAGATGGTCCATGGATGCGCCTTCCGCGAGCGCAAGCGACTCTAAACTTTCGCGCATGGAGGGGGAGAGACTCAGGAGGAATTTTGAACTATCAGTCATCGAATCACATGGTGTCCGACTGCGACCAGGCAGTCAGAGAATTTTGAAATACTACCATCGCAGGAAACGGATCCGCGACGAAGATGGTTCCTAGCATCAGGCACTCATGTGCCATGTTGACGCGCAACGACCATCAGCATTCCTGGGGGTTTGGCTACGTGTAGGGTAAGCATCAGGCGGGAGAGGTCATGCGACAGTTCCGACGAGCGAAACAAAAAGACAACGCGGACCCATCTAATGTTGTTGGTTAGATGGCTCCGCAGGTAGGACTCGAACCTACAACCCTTCGGTTAACAGCCGAATGCTCTGCCATTGAGCTACTGCGGAACAATTACGAGGTGCCGGCGGGCGGGCGCCGGCTCGACTCGCAGTTCCTTTATAACAAACGCTGGCGGTGGGGTCAAAGCGCGGCAGACATCCGAGCACCTGCAAGACTGCGCGAGGCAACCTGCAGGCGGATCAGCGGTAGAGCACCACGGCAATGTTGTAACTGGTAAAGTCAGTTCTCTCTGACAAAGAACATGCGCCCACAGCCGCGCTGCTTACGCCCCCCTCTTTAAGGCGATGCGTCAGTTGCGACGGTAGCCGGTCCAGATCGCTCGCGGTATAGCGCATCACAAACGCGGGACGATCGCCTGCGAAGCCTGTGGACATGCGGCAAATTTCGCGAGCTTCGGGGCTTGGCTCCACATTGGCAATGCCGGCACGCAGCACCAGTTGAGCCACACGGGCCTCCTGCTGCAGATAACTGAGCTCAGGAACATCTCGCGCAAAATCTTCCACGCCCCAAAGCTGCCGACCGGACTGCACGACGGAAATGCCGATTGAGTTGACCTTTGCGTCCAGGATATTTTCACGGTGATGCGGGGAATTCATTAAGGCGGTGTGCATCTCGAGGACAGAGATGCTTGTGGCAACATTTTCGGACACGCGCGAGAAACGGGTTCCCGTGGAAGAGGCGCGCTCGGTAAGATCCGCCTCTCCTCTGAACTGGTGGGAGATGGCGCCGGCAGCGCGCATCTGGACCGCGTGATCTTGAGCCGCATGCGTCAGCGGTTGACTCCACTTCAGCGCAGGAAGACCGACAGCTGCACGCTCCTGGTTGATGGATTGAAACAGGTACTGTTCTGCTACGGTGTGCAGCTGTGCGCGGGCCGCACACGTCATTAGGGACGCGACAAAAAATGTGCAACAAACCCTCAGAAAACGTGGGATGTCAGACCGCTTGGCTCCCTTGAGGTTGCGCCCCCATGCCTCAACAATGAGACATGAGGCGCCCGTTTCCTTTGCCGTTGTATCAGTTTCCGATTTCACTTTGGACGGCCTCCCACGTACGCTTGATCCCTTCTTCCAGGGCGACGCGGTGTTGCCAGCCGAGCGCGTGGATGAGGCTTACGTCCATCAGCTTTCGCGGTGTACCGTCTGGCCTGGAGGGATCGAAGCGTAACACTCCTTTGAACCCGAGGACACGAGCAACAGTTTCGGCCAATTCACGAATCGTTACATCTTCGCCGGTGCCGATATTGATCAGCGGCGGAACGTCGTCACGCAGCAGCGTGCTGTACTTCTCCTGGGACAGATTCAGCAGGTAGACGCATGCCTCGGCCAGGTCGTCGGAGTACAGCAGTTCGCGCTTCGGCGTTCCGCTGCCCCACACCTCGACCTCTGGCGCACCCTCTGCAATGGCCTTCGCCGTCTTGCGCATCAGCGCGGGCAGGACGTGCGATGTGTTGAGGTCGAAGTTGTCGTTCGGCCCGTAGAGGTTGGTCGGCATCGCCGCCAGGTAACGGGTGCCGTACTGCCGATTGAACGACCAGCACATCTCGATGCCGGCGATCTTTGCCAGCGCGTAGGGTCGGTTGGTGGGCTCCAGCGGCCCGGTCAGCAGGCAGCTCTCCGGCATCGGCTGTGGCGCCATCTTCGGATAGATACAGCTCGACCCAAGGAACAACAGGCGGTCGACGCCATTCGCGTAGCTCGCTTCGATGATGTTGCTCTGAATCGCCAGGTTCTGCCTTATGAAATCTGCCGGATAGCTGTTGTTCGCCAGAATGCCGCCAACCTTCGCCGCAGCCAGCACGACGAACTTCGGTCGCTCCTTCAAAAAGAAGTCGGCAACAGAGTCAGCATGCAACAGGTCCAACTCTGCACGAGACCGCGTCAACAGATTCGTGTAACCCAGCCTTCGCAGTTCACGCCCAATCGCAGAACCTACCAGGCCGCGATGGCCCGCAATGAAAATCGGTGCGTCAACCGGCATGTATCCAGACATCTTGTTCTCCTCAAAAGGTCTCAACGTCAACGCTGTAATCGCTGCTTCACCGAACTGTTCAGAAGGGCACGGCATGAGCCGTGCCCTTCGCAGGACCGCGTTCGAACGCGATCTAGGTTTCGCGAACGTTGAAGGCTTTGTACCCGTGCTTGATCACCAGTGCGTCACGCTGCGCAGCGGAGTAGTCCGCTTCGACCATCTCCTTGACTAACTCATCGAAGCTAGTCCGCGGCGTCCATCCCAGTTCGCGCTGAGCCTTGGAGGGGTCGCCCAGCAGCGTCTCAACCTCGGTGGGGCGGAAGTATCGAGGATCGACTGCAACAACTACGTTGCCCTTCGCATCGACAGCCTTCTCATCGACGCCCTCGCCGGTCCAGGTCAGCTCCATCTCCAGCAACGCGGCACAGCGCTTTACGAATTCGCGCACACTGTATTGCACACCGGTTGCGATCACAAAGTCCTGGGGCTTCTCCTGCTGCAACATGAGCCACTGCATCTCGATGTAATCGCGTGCATGCCCCCAGTCACGCTTCGCGTCCATATTGCCCAGGTACAGTTCAGACTGCAGGCCGACCTTGATACGCGACAGACCCCGCGTGATCTTGCGCGTTACGAATGTCTCGCCGCGAAGCGGGCTCTCGTGATTGAACAGGATTCCGTTGCATGCGTACATGCCGTAGGCCTCGCGGTAGTTCACTGTGATCCAGTAGCCATACATCTTTGCAACAGCGTACGGACTGCGCGGATAGAAGGGTGTGGTCTCCTTCTGCGGAATCTCCTGCACCATGCCGTAAAGCTCACTGGTGCTGGCCTGGTAGAACCGCGTCTTCTTCTCCAGGCCGAGGATGCGGATCGCTTCCAAGAGGCGAAGCACACCAAGAGCGTCGCTGTTGGCCGTATATTCCGGCTGCTCGAAGGACACTGCAACGTGGGACTGCGCAGCCAGGTTGTAAATCTCGTCCGGCTGCACCTTCTGCACAATGTGGATCAGCGAGGACGAGTCCGTCATGTCGCCGTAGTGCAGGATGAAATTCCGGTGGGTCTCGTGAGGATCCTCATAAATGTGGTCGATCCGCGCCGTATTGAAGAGCGAAGTACGGCGCTTGATGCCGTGGACCTCATAGCCCTTCTTCAGCAAAAATTCCGCAAGGTAAGCCCCGTCCTGCCCGGTTACACCTGTGATCAGTGCCTTTTTCAATGGGTCTTCTTTCCTGTTCGCCGCTGGAATATGTTCATATTACGCGACAGATCTTGAAGTGCCATCACACTCCTGTGTCAATGCATTGCGGCAAGTGAAGGCGCTATCTCGGTAAGCACCGAAGACCGTTCGCGACCTCAGCGGACACCATTTCGATAGTCCCGTACCGCGGTCAACAGGTTCTGCTCGAATTGCTCCAGCACCTTTTCCTTGCCCATATGCTCCACAGCAAACCGGCGCGCAGCCGCGCCCAGCGACGCTCGACGTGCGGGATCTGCAACCAGTTCATGAACAGCTTCTACCAGCGCCGCAAGGTCTCCCGCCGGTACCACAACACCACATGGCTCGTGCGTAGGGGATCCAGTTCCAAGAGCAACACCACTGACCACCGCAGCTACCTGCGTGCCTGCCTGCGCTGTCACGATGGCAGGGCGGCCGCTGGAAAGCATGCCAGTCAGCTTCGAGGGCATCACGAGGTCAGCCGCATCCGCGCGTTGTGGCAGCAGGTGGATGTCCGCGCAGTTCAACAGATCATTCAGGGCTTCCAGAGGCTGCAGCGGCATGAGCGTTACGTTGTCCATTCCCTTCACAAGCGACTCCATGGTCGGGCGGAATGCCCCGTCGCCGCAGAAAAGAAAGTGGATCGAGGGATCGTCTGCCAGCGCGCGCGCCAGTGCAGGCAGCAGCTCCAGACCCTGCTTGCTACCCATATTGCCGCTGTAAAGCAATACGACTTTGCCTTCCAATCCAAGAGAGGATCGAAATGGATTGGGTGCCCCAACAGGTGAGGGCAGGACTTGGTCGACGTCGACCCAGTTTGGGAAAAGGACGGTCTGCTCCGGCCTCACCCCCTTGCGGAGCAGCCGCTCCACCATGCGGACCGATATGCTCGACGCGCGCGCAAAGGTCCGGGTAAGAACCGCTTCGAGGCCGACGGCACTGGCATGGATCTTTCCGTTCGCCGGCAGCAGCCCCAAATCAAAAGCAGCGTCCACTTCGAAGTCCTGTACATGCAACCACGCGGGCGCCTGTGCGAGCGAGGCTGCGGCCAACGCCACCGGAGCACCAAAGAACGTGGGTTCTACAGTCCAGATCACGTCAGGACCGGGACTGCCGCCGCGCGGCAGCAATACCTCTCGCATCACAATCGGCGCGGCACTAGCCGCAAACGAAAACAAATGCAGGACGCGCTTCAACCCTGTGGCTTCCTCCGGAACGTAGAGCGGGCAACGAAAGACGAGTGGCTCTCCCACACCATCGGCGGCGGGCCCACCGCCCTCCGTGACATAGCCCAGGCCACGATACTCGTCGCTGATCCGCCAGGCCGGATAATACGGCGGCGCCGTAACGACGTGCACAGCATGCCCGCGCTCAGCCAGCCAAGAGGCCATTTCGCCCGTGTACTTACCAATGCCCGTCAACTCCGGGGCATAGTTCAGGCCAAAGATCAGGATGCGCAAGAGACTCCTTGTAACGGTGTGGATGCACCATCATAGCTTCCAGCACTGCGGCCTTCTGCGAGAAACCGCGCCTGCCGTGCCGTACTATCTCCCCATGCGTTCTCCCATCGCCTGGGCCGCCGTTGCCTTGCTGGCCGTCTTCACTCTGGCCGCCCTGCTGGCACCATGGCTTTCCCCTTACGACCCTGCCGCGCTGCATCTTGAGCAACGTCTGTTGTCGCCTGGACATGGCTTCCTGTTAGGCACTGATGAACTTGGACGCGATATCTTCTCGCGGGTTCTGTTCGGCGCTCGACTGTCGCTGCTGGTTGCGTTCACGGTCGTAGGCTTCTCACTCATCCTGGGCCTGATCATTGGTTCCCTATCGGGTTACTACGGCGGTTGGCGCGACACGCTGCTGAATGTCTACGTGATGAACGCCTTCATGGCGATGCCCGGCATTCTGCTGGCTATCGCACTCGTGGCTTTTCTGGGACCAGGGCTGCGAAACGTCATCCTGGCGCTCACGCTTTCCGGTTGGGTGAATTATGCCCGCCTCGTCCGCGCACAGGTGATGTCTGCGCGTGAGCGTGAGTTTGTGGAGGCTGCTCGCTCACTGGGTGCAAGTGATCTGCGCATCCTCACGCGACACATCCTGCCCAACATCGTCCAGCCTGTGATCGTGCAGGCTGCCATCGGGATGGCAGGCGCCGTTCTTGCAGAGGCTACGCTGAGCTTCCTCGGCCTTGGAGTACCGCCGCCCACGGCGAGTTGGGGTTCCATGCTCAACGACGCGCGCGCCCATCTTTTCGACTCCCCGCACATGGTGATGGCTCCGGCGATCGCCGTGATGCTGTGCGTTCTGGCCTTCTCATTTCTCGGCGACGCATTGCGCGACTGGGCCGACCCGCGCACGCGCTAGGGAAATCTTCTCGTTGATCGCATGAATATAAGGGCTGCCCGGGGTCGCTGGAAAAGAGGAAGCGCCCGGATCTCATGCGAGATCAACGGGCGCCCGCAGACTAACCCTCCCCCAGGGTTGTCTACAACTAAGAAATTAGCACTCCACACGGCCTTCGTACAGCGCACTTCAGTAACAAAAAAGTAATTCTCCTAAAAAACTATCGCGGCGTTGCCAACTGTCGACAGCAAAATCTCGGCCTGCATGGGATCGCCCGACATTAGGAGACCCTGAACGGCTTTGTTCGCGTGCTCAACAATCGACTGGTCCTGCAGGATCATCAGTACCGACGGTCCGGCACCGGAGAGCGCCACGCCCAGGATGCCGTCGTGACCCGCCAAAGGCAGCAGCCGAGGGAGCAGCGGACAGGCTGCGGCGCGATAGGGCTGATGCATGCGATCGTCCATGGCACGTACCAGCAGATCGCCACGACCCTGCGCAAATGCTGCCGTCAGCATCGCGACGCGCTGGACGTTCGCGATCGCATCGGCCTTCGAGTAGGTCTCCGGTAGCAGTGCACGTGCTTTCTTCGTAGACAGTGACGCATCCGGCATCACGACGAGCAGAGGCCAGCTGACAGGCGCCGCGATGCTGAGCGCATCGATGATCGCTGGCCCCTCTTCGGGCATGAGCATGCTCGAAACTGTAAGGCCGCCCAGCACGCAGGCTGCAACGTTATCGGGATGTCCCTCACGCAGCGAAGCCTCGGTCAGTATCTGCTCCCTGGTCCAGTGCAGCCCACCGAAATGGGACGCCAGCGAGACCCCGGCCACCAGCGCAGCAGCCGAAGAGCCACAGCCCATGCCCAGCGGAATCTCGTTGTGAAGATCGAGGTGGATCGGTGTCGGGTCGATCCCCTGTCCGGTCAGAACGCTCTGGTAGGTTTCCAGCACGAGTGAGTCCGCAACATCCCCGCATTGCGCGGCGTTGCGACCAGTGGCTTTGATTGAAAAAGTCTCGGACTCATGCGCATCGATATGCAGCGCAAAGTCCATCGCCAGTCCAAGCGCATCGAATCCAGGTCCCAGGTTCGCCGACGTCGCCGGCAACTTCAGCTTGATCGGCGCCGCCATCGCTAGACCGTCGCCGCCATCTCGGCTTCCAGGGCACGCATCACGGCAGACTCGTTCGGCTCCAGCACAATGGGGGGCTTGCGGAACGGCGCAGCCTCCGGAAGATCCGTCGCAAGCAGATCCTTGTGAAAGTCGATCGTGTACTCCGGATCCTTCAGCGTGTGTCCGGTCAGCAGCAGGACGACGCGTTCGCCCGTCTGTACGTGTCCCGACTTCAGCAGCTTTTTCAGGCCCGCTAACGTTACGGCTGAGGCCGGCTCGCAGCCGATGCCTTCGGCGCCGATCTGCGCCTTTGCGAGAGCAATCTCGCTCTCGTTCGCCTGCTCGCACCATCCGCCAGTGGCCTCAATAATACGGGCAGCCTTGCGCCAGCTTGCCGGATTACCAATGCGAATCGCCGTTGCGCGCGTGTGCGCAGTGACGGGATGCAGCATCTTCTCGGCGTTCGTGAACCATTGGAAGAGCGGATTCGCTCCCTCCGCCTGGATCACCGAAATCTTCGGAATGCGGTCGATGAAGCCAAGGTGCTTCAACTCGCCAAAGCCCTTACCCAATGCCGAACCGTTGGCCAGGTTACCGCCCGGAACGATCACGTGATCCGGCACCTGCCAGTCAAGCTGCTCGCAAATCTCGATCGCGGGCGTCTTCTGACCTTCCAGTCGATACGGATTCACGCTGTTCAGCAGGTAGATCGGGTTCTTTTTGACCATGTCGGTTAGCATCTTCACGCAGCCGTCGAAGTCTGTCTTCAGCTGCACGGTGACGGCGCCATAGTCCATCGACTGCGACAGCTTGCCCCACGCGATCTTGCCTTCGGGAATAAACACGATTGCCCGCAGACCGGCGCGGGCAGCATACGCAGCCATGGCGGCTGACGTATTCCCCGTGGACGCACACGCGACCCACTTGTAGCCACGCTCTGCGGCGACCGACAGCGCGGACGTCATGCCGGTGTCCTTGAAAGAACCCGTCGGGTTCATACCCTGATGCTTGGCCAGCAGGAAATCCAGCCCCAAGGCCTTCGCATTCCGCGGCAGGTCGTAAAGGGGCGTATTGCCCTCGCGTAGCGTGATCGCGTTCGCATCGTCGTTCAGAATGGGCAGCAGGTCGCGATAGCGCCACACACCACTCTGATCGATGGGCAACGTAGAATCGCGACGCTCGGCCCAAAGATGCCGCAACGCACTGGCATTCGGCTTGTTGGTGGCCGCGGAATCGCCACGCGACTCGCTCCACGGGTACTCGACCTCGTACAGTTCGCCGGAGACGGGGTCGCGGAAGTCGCTACTAACTTCATCGGGAGCGATCCGCTCGCCACTTCCGATGCATCGAAGCTGATGTGAACGCAATGACATGGATGACTCTAGGGTACCGCACTGTAAAGAACACGGCGGCTCGCGCCGGCCAGCAGCTGGCCACGTGGCCGGGTGTCACACGTCTGGCGGTTGAGACATGGATCACACAAACCTCCAATCCAGCACGGGATGCAGGTCACAAAATAGCGCCCGCCGGCGCCCGCTCTCGCCGTAGTTTCACCGCGATGCTTGCAGCCTTCCTCCTCACGGCAGCTGCTCCGTTGGCAATCCATGCACAGGACAACAAGGTCGTTACCGTCTCCGCAGCAGCGGATATGGAGCCGGTCCTGCAGGTGGTCGGTCCGATCTTCGAGCAGAAAACGGGTCTCAAACTCAAGGTCTCCTTCGCCTCTTCGGCGACGCTTGCGCAGCAGATTCAGAACGGTGCCCCCGCCGATATCTTCTTCTCTGCCGACTTTTACTTCGCAGAGCAGGTCGTCGCCGATGGCTTGACCGAAACCAAGTCACCCATCCCATACGCCAAGGGCCTTCTCGTTCTCTGGACGCGTAAGGGATCGCGCTTCAGTCCGCTCTCCATCGATGCCCTGTCACGCAAGGACCTCGGGCCCGTTGCCGTCGCTAATCCGGATCGCGCGCCCTACGGCCGATCCGCTGTGATTGTGCTCAAGCGCATGAAGCTGTGGGACAACGTCGCGCCGCACATCGTGCAGGCAGAGAGTGTGGCCCAAGCAGGACAGTTTGCCCTCAGTGGTAACGCAGAGCTGGCCATGATGTCGCAGACCATCGCCATGTCCCCCGCCTATCGCGACAAAGGAACCTTCGTGCTCTTTCCCTTCAGCCAGTATCCGGAGATCATCCAAAGCGCCGTCATTCTGAAGAAGGGCGCGAATGTGGAAGGCGCACACAAGTTGCTGAACTTCGTTCTCAGCGACCAGGTGCAGCAAAACCTGAGCAAGCTTGGATTGCAGGCGGTCAAGTAGGCATTCGCTCCGAATCGCATAAAATCGTTCTCAAGCGGAGGGCGATCAATGGACACCGAGGCTCTCTGGCTGACACTGCGCCTCGCCGCGCTCACCACCGTGCTGCTGATCGCCATTGCACTCCCGCTCGCGGGGTGGATTGCATTCGCTACGACTCGCGCTCGCTTCCTTGCAGAGGCGATCATCGCCCTCCCGCTTGTGCTGCCACCGACGGTTCTCGGCTTCTACCTTCTCGTCGGCCTCGGGCCAACAACAGCAATTGGGCGAGCGGTAATCGCGATGCTGGGACATACGCTCGCCTTCTCCTTTCAGGGACTGGTCTTGGGTTCGGTCCTCTACAGCCTCCCATTTGCTGTGCAGCCGATTATCGCGGGCCTGCGCGCGGTCGATCCTGCCTATCTGGACGCAGCAGCGACGCTCGGTGCCTCTCCGAGTCGACGCTTCATGCGCATCGCGATGCCGCTGGCGAAAGGATCCATTGTGACCGCAGCGGTCCTGGCCTTCACCCACACCGTGGGCGAATTCGGCGTCGTACTCATGCTGGGAGGAAGCATCCCCGGCCGGACAAAAACGCTATCCATCGCGCTGTATGATCTCGTCGAAAACGGCGACTTTAACGCGGCATCGCGTCTTGCGCTGCTGCTGCTTGGCTTCTCCACCATTGCGCTGATTCTGCTCTACATGAAGCCGTTTCAGCGAAGATCGCGAGTAGCCGCGTGACCGAACTTAGAGTGAAGTGCGACGCCCCGATCGGTGGCATCCGCCTCCGCGTGGACACGACGATGAGGGATACTTCGACCTCGCTCTTCGGCCCCTCGGGATCGGGAAAATCTTCCCTGCTGCGCTTGATTGCAGGACTCTGGACGCCTATCGGCAGCGAAGTTTGGCTCGACGGTCAAGATCTCAGTCACATTCCCGCGCACAGACGTCGCATCGGCCTCGTTGCCACGGATCCCGCACTCTTTCCGCACCTGACCGCGGAAGAGAACATCCGCTTCGGCATCTCGCCGAAAGACAGCGAGAGCAAATTTGAAACGCTGCTCCGCCTGTTTGAACTCCGTTCCCTGCAGCAGGCTCGCATCCCCACACTCTCTGGCGGAGAGCGCAAACGTGTGGCCATCGCGCGCGCACTTGCTGGCGAACCTCTCTTGCTGCTACTGGACGAAGTTTTTACGGGCATGCATCGCGCACAGCGTAACGAACTGATCCTCCGCGTCCGCGAACATTGCGGTCAGCGTGGGATCGGCATCCTCTCCGTCACACACGATCCAGCGGAGGCCGTACTGCTGAACACCGAGACGCTTACCATCGACGACGGAAAGATCACCGCACAGGGCCCGACACGCAACGTGCTTTCTGACGATCTGCTGCCGATCTAGTCCCTCATCATTTCGTTTCAGGACAGGTGTCATGCCGGAGAGAAGCGTAGGGATTCACACTCGATAGGCCAGGCAAACTAGCTTCCGATGCTGACCGGTTCCTGCTCCAGCGTGATGCCGAATTTTGATGCAACGTCCGCGATGATGCGTTCCCGTAGTGCGATCATGTCCGCCGCCGTAGCGCTGCCGCGATTCACCAGCGCGAGCGTATGCCGCGTCGAGATGCCGGCGTTCCCGAGCGCATAACCACGTTCGAAGCCCGCGCGCTCCAACAGCCACGCTGCAGGCAGCTTCACCAGCCCGTCCCCCGCAGGCCAATGCGGCACAGCATCCACAGCCAGACCGGAGGCCTCCGAGACGCGGAGGAGCGCCTCCTGCGGCACGATGGGATTGCGGAAGAACGAGCCCGCCGAATGTGAATTGGGATCGGCCGCATCGAAGACCATGCCTTTACTTTTACGAATGTCTCGCACGGCATCCGCGACTTCTGAGAGGGTAGGCGAAGCCGCAGATGTGACGTCGCCCGGCACACCATTGACGGTGAATCCGAAGTGCTTGCGAAGATCCGCGTAGGCCAGCTTCGGAGCGCCGCCGGGCTGCAGCCGGAAGTCCACGCGGACGACGATGTAGCGCCCACGTTCGCTGGTGTTCAGGACACTCGTGCGATAGGAAAAGCCGCAGTCCTCGTTTGATAGCTCGACGAACCCGCCGGTCTGCGTGTCGAAAGCGTGGACGACCGCAATCGTCTCAGCGACCTCCTGACCGTAGGCGCCCACATTCTGCACGGGCGTTCCGCCAACGGTGCCAGGAATGCCTGCCAGGCACTCCACGCCAGCAAGGTCAGCGGCCACGGCAAACTGCACGAATCCGTCCCACGGCTCACCCGCTCCCGCGCGAACGAGTGTTCGGCCATCCGTGGCTATCTCCTTCGAAATGCCCGGTATAGCCATCCGCAGCACGACGCCGGCGAAGCCGTCGTCTGCGATCAGCAGATTGCTGCCACCGCCCAGGACGAAGACCGGCAGCGTCCGCTCGCGGGCGAAGTCTACTGCCGCCACAACATCGGCTTGCGTCGTCGCGGTCAGGAGCCAGCGAGCCGGGCCGCCGATGCCAAGTGTGGTGAAAGGAGCGAGCTGTACATGTTCCTCAATCTGCACGGATTTGAGCCTACCAGCGTCCGGCCGGGCCAGCAGCGCTGGTGGAACCGAAGCGGATGCTCGCGCATCCAGATAGAATCAATCCAACGAACTGCCGCGGGCTTTCACCCCGATTGGCATGGAGGAAGCATGTATCCAGAGATTATGGTGATCCCGATGCGCGAAGAGCTTACGCGCGCAGGCATCAGCGAAGCACGCACCGCAGCCGAAGTCGACCAGGCATTGGCGCAGTCCGGAACGACGCTGGTTGTCGTCAACTCCATCTGCGGTTGCGCAGCCGGCAAGATGCGGCCGGGTGTTCGCATGGCGATGCAGCACACGCAGAAGCCCGATTACGCCATCACCGTCTTCGCAGGCCAGGATCGCGAAGCCACCGAGAAGGCTCGTGGCTACTTCGGTGGACACCCGCCGACCTCGCCCGCCATCGCCATCCTGCGCGACGGCCAGCTAGTATATCTGATGCAGCGCTCCGCAATTGAAGGCGCGAATGCGCCCGCGATCGCCACGGAACTCGCGCGGGCGTTCGATGCTTACTGCGCCAAGGCCAACGCGTAAGCGATCTGGTAACGGTCTACGGCAATGGGAAGGCTTCGGCCTTCCCATTCATCTTTGTACGCGGTTCGCTTCTCCGCTCAACCATGCAACTGCGGTGCCGATAGGGCATCTGTGAGAACGCAATCACACCTCCTTCCGCATAGAAACGCAGTCGAAGGCAACGACCTCCGCGCATGGCGGCTCGATCATGTCGTTCGCGGCCACGTGCTTTTGACATTGCACCGTTGTGACGGCAACAAGCTTCGCGCGGCCGAGTTGCTTGGCATCAGCCGCTCAACGCTCTATCGCATGCTGGACGCCTTCTCCGTCATGACGTCCGGGTGACGCGCACCATTGCCGCAGGAGGCGATACACTGCGGCTCGGAGTGCTTTCATCCATGCGTCTTCTCACCCCTGTTCTTTGCGCTGCCCTGGCGCTTCCCGCTTTCAACAATTTTCCGCTCGCGGCGCAGATCGCCGCTTCGCCCGCCGCAGCCGCCGCCCCGCAAGATGCAGCGACCCGAGCCCGTGCACTGGACAAGCTGTTCGATGAGTATTGGCAGTACCAGTTGAAGGTTTCACCGGAGACCGCCACATCCGTGGGCGATCCGCGCTATAACGCGTTGTGGACGGACTATAGCGCAAACGCCTTCCATGCGGCGATGGCGCGAGAAGCAGACTTCATCACGCGCCTGGGCGTCATCGACACGACGGGCCTGCCCGAGCAACAACGCGTCTCCGCAGAACTACTGCTGCGCTCGCTGATCGACGATCAGGAAGCAGTGCGATTCAAGGAATGGGAGAATCCCGTCAGCCAGTTCAACGGCCCACACACAGGCATCCCGCAGACTATCGCGCAGATGCCCTTCGGGACCGTAAAGGATTACGACAATTACATCGCCCGTCTGAATGCCGTTCCAGCAGTCTTCGCGCAGGTTCAGGAGTCGATGAGCAGCGGCATCGATGACGGGCGCACGCAGCCCGCCTTCATCATGCAGCAGGTATTGAAGCAGGTGACCACGCTGGCCACCGCGAAGCCCGAGACAAGCCCCTTTGCATTACCGCTGACCAAATTTCCGGCAAGCATCTCGGTGGCGGAACAGAAGCGTATCCGCACCGAAGCGCTGGCCGCCATCACGGATAAGGTCATGCCCAGTTACGACCGCTTCGGCCGCTTCCTGAAGGCGCAGTACATCCCGAAGGCCCGTTCGACACCCGGTGTGTCCACCATGCCGGATGGCGCGGCGTACTACGCTTTCCTGATCCGCCGCAGTACCACAACCAATAAGACAGCGGATGAGATCCACCAGATTGGCCTCGCCGAGGTGAAGCGCGATGAGGCAGAGATGCTGGTCATCGCAAAGAAGATGGGCTTCAACGATCTGAAGACCTTTAACGCCTCCATCAAGGCAAACCCGAAGCTGCACGCGACCTCCGCACAGCAGATGGTCGACGCCTATAAGGCTCCCATCGCGCAGATGCAGGCCAAGCTGCCGGACCTCTTCGGCCGACTGCCAAAGGCCAAGCTCGAGGTTGCGACGGTACCCGCATACATGGAGAAGGAGCAGTCACAGGCCTACTACGAGCCAGGCACCGCGGACGGCTCGCGCCCCGGCAGGGTCTTCGTCAATACCTACAACTTCGCGGACCGCGGACTGGAAGGCGCCGAGGACATCGCGTACCACGAGGGTATTCCGGGACATCACCTGCAGATCGCAATCGGTCAAGAGTTGCAGGGATTTCCTGAGTTCCGCAAGAACGGCGGATATACGGCTTTCGTGGAGGGCTGGGGCCTTTACGCCGAGCACCTTGGCAAGGATGTGGGCTTCTTCCAGGATCCCTACAACGACTACGGCCGACTCGAGGCTGATATCTGGCGGGCTATTCGGCTGGTGGTGGACACAGGCGTGCACTCCAAGGGCTGGACGCGGCAACAGATGGTCGACTTCTTCCACGAACACTCCTCCGTCGACGAGACCAATATCCAGGCTGAGACGGATCGCTACATTGCATGGCCTGGACAGGCACTGGGCTACAAGATGGGCCAACTGAAGATCCTCGAACTACGGGACCGGGCAAAGGCGAAGCTGGGACCGAAGTTCAACCTGAAGACCTTCCACGACGAGGTATTGGACTCCGGCGCACTTCCCCTCGATGTACTGGAACGCCGGGTGGATGCGTGGATTGCGGCAGGCGGGCAATAGACAACTCGCGCTGCCCTGACGCTAGAGCAAGGTCAGGGCACGCGCGCTGCGCAGACGGTCTTCCAGGTGCCGCTCAAGAATCGTGATGGCGAACCGCCGTAGTTGCTGGACAGCACCACGCGCCGGCGGTTCTTCCGCAAGCAGATCGGGCAGTGGCTTTCGAAAGATGCGGGAGGCTGTGGCAATGGCCTCGGTGGGCAGCAAAACCGAGCCGCTGGGCCGAAACTTCGCAGTGAACACACCATCGCGCATGGGCGAGTAATAGACGGCTTGAGCCCGCAGCGTTTCCCCACTGATCGCGCACCGGTTCAGGTCCGGCATCCAGCCCAGCAGCCGCGTAATCCAAAGGGCAAAGTAAGTCACTGGCAGCCCAAGGTTGGTCCCCTTCAGGTGTGTCGCAGCAGCTAGCGTCAGGCGAAAAACATCGTCCTCCACAGCGTGGTCGGGCAGCGCCCCCTCCAGGACCTCCGCCATAAAGGCGAGCGCGGTAGCACGCGGATAGTCCACCGAATCCCGCAAGGGGGACCAAAGGATTTCGAATCGGTCCAGTCGTACAACGTCCTGCTTCGGCCGCTCGGCCCACTCAGCGCGCACGTACGTCATAGGTTCAAGTGCGCCGCCGAAACGCCGTAAAGAGCGCATTGCATGCCGTGCCACGCCGCGCACGACTCCCTGCTCTCGCGTGAAGACAGCGACCATCAGATCCGCCTCGCCAAACGGCCAAGTGCGTAGGACGATACCTTCGGATTGTTGAATGGTGGCGATGTTACAGTCTCCTGCCAACGCAAAGACGCGCAGCCGAAGCTGCGCGTCCGTTGAAGCTTTTCAGCGTGTTACCGCCCGAAGTGCTCGGCGTTCTTCGTCGCGAAGTCAACCCACTTGTCCGGCAGATCGTCCGCTGCATAGATGGCGCTCACGGGGCAGACCGGAACGCAGGCTCCGCAATCGATGCACTCGACCGGATCGATGAAGAGCTGATCGGCGGTGTCGTTCCCATCCTCACCCTTCTTGGGGTGGATGCAATCTACTGGGCAGGCATCGGCGCAGGCCGTGTCCTTTGTGCCGATGCAGGGTTCTGCGATGACGTATGCCATGGTGCTGTAAATCCTTTCGAGCTGAGCTTATTGTGTGGCTGCGAGTCGATCATAACAGTTATCAAACTCGGACCCATCCGGCCTTAGTTGTGCGATTTTCAAGAGCCCGCCACCGCTGCCTCGCGGCGCCGACGGAACTCTTCTGCTGTCGGGATCGGCGACAGGTTCCTTCCCGCGAACATGTCTGCAAAAATATCGCGCATCTCTCCGCCGATCAATCCGTTGTTCGCCAGAATCTCCCGCGAATCCAGCCGGAAAGGTGAACCGTCGAAGCGTGTAATCTCTCCGCCAGCCTCTTCTACCAGGAGCGATCCTGCAGCCGTGTCCCAGGGATTCAGATTGAACTCCCAGTAGCCGTCAACGCGCCCCGCAGCCGTGTAAGCCAGGTCGATTGCCGCCGCACCAGCGCGTCGCAGACCGTGCGATCGCAACGTCAATTCATGATAAAAATGCGCGTTCGGATTCTCGTGCCGCTTGTGCGACGGAAAGCCTGTCGCCAGCAGCGACTCCTGCAGCAGAGCCGTCTTCGATGTGTGAATGCGGCGCCCGTTCAGGTACGCGCCCTTGCCGCGCTCCGTGAGAAACAGCTCATCACGAAGGGGTTCATAGATGACGCCCGCCACAATGATGCCGTCCGCGTCCTCCGCCGTGCCCGGCGGCCGATGTTCCAGCCCGAGCGAAACGCAGAAATACGGAAAACCATGCGCAAAGTTGGTCGTGCCATCCAACGGATCCACGTACCAGCGATACTCCGCTTCCAGATTCTGCCGCGTGCCCTCTTCGCCGAAGATGCCGTGCTTCGGGAAGAGCGTGCGGAACCGCTCGCCGATCAATTTCTCGCTGGCCCGGTCGGCTTCCGTGACGATGTCGACATCGCCCTTGAACTCGGCTGTGACGCCTTTCTCATAGAAGTGACGCAATAGCGCACCGGCCTCGCGCGCAACTTCAGCGGCGGGAGTGGCGAAGGAAAACTGGCTTGGATCGAAGAGGCTCATGCAGGCACAGGATACGCTGCCCGCCACACGATTGGCTCGCCGTCAGCGTGCATCGGCGTAGTAGCCGGTACGGCTACGCAGTGCAAGCGACGCTGACTTGGCTGGATCCTTCAAGGAGACGCTGATCTTGCGGAAGCTTGCATCCAGACCGCGGCGGGGCGCGTAGTAGCCCAGCAGATACTGCGTTCGCAGATCATCCGACAGGTGCGCGAACGCCGTCTTCAGATCGTCCTTCTCAGTCACGTAGAAGTACTTGCCACCGGTATCCTCGGCCATCTGGATCAGCGCATGTTCGCCGCCAACATTGCGGCCTGCGTCCGCCATGATCGGCACAATGATGATGGGGTAGATGGCCGCGCCAGCGCGCTGAGCTTCGGCGATAGCTTTGGAGTAACCAATCTCTTTCTTGCTGGTGTTATCGCCGCCGTCCGTGACCAGCACCAGCACACGACGCCGCGTGGCATCAGCCCGTGACTCCGTCAATCGCTCACTCGCAACATACACCGCGTCATAGAGCGCGGTATCATCGCCCTTTGTCAGATGCCTGATGCCCTCGTCGATGCGCCGCGGATCACTGGTGAACGACACCAGTTCCTGCGAATCGTAGGAGAAGCCAATCAGATCCATCTCATCTTCTGGACGCAGTATCTGCTCGGCAAAGCGTTTCGCCGCATCGCGTTCCGTCTTGAACTGCGTGTAGACAGAGCCAGAGGTGTCGACTGCCATCACGATCGAGAGGGGCGTGCTCGCCTCGCGTTCAAAAATCGCGATCTTCTGGGAACGACCATCTTCCTTCACGATGAAATCATCCTGCGTGAGGCCGCTGACAGCGACGCCGTGCTCATCCGCAACATTGACCGGCACGTTCACCAGCCGCGTATCAACCCTCAAAATGGGAGCAGAGTCCTGCTGCGCATGCGGCTGACCCGGCAGGGCAATAAACACCGCGAGCACCGCAGCAGCTGTGATGGCAAACCTGTTCAAAGGTGATCCGCTCCAAGAAGGACGATATAACGTCTTCATTCTCTTGGACTATGACGGGATAGCAGACGTAAGCGGCTACAACTCGCCGGTTGCGGGCGCAACAATCTCCGGTGGAAATGGCTCGCCATCCGGCCACACCGCACCGTCAACAAAGACCTCTTTCTTCCAGATCGGCACCTGCTTCTTCAAAGTGTCGATGAGCCATCGGCAGGCTTCGAACGTGACGCCCCGGTGAGCAGACGCTACCGCAATCAGGATGCTCGTCTCACCTACCTCAAGCTTACCCAGCCGATGCACAATCGCAACATCACGCACACCGAACTTTTCGACCGCTTCTGCTGCGAGATCCTGCATCTGCTCGAGCGCCATGGTGTCGTAGGCCGAGTAATCGAGATACAGAGTCTGCCGCCCGCGCGTATTATTACGCACGATGCCGTCGAAGACTGTCACTGCGCCGTCTTCGCCGGCTTTCAGAGTGTCTGTGATTGCCTTGGTGTCGATGATGTCGTGTGTAAGTTCAATCTGCATCGCTGCTTCAGGATAACCGCTGAGATCCACCACTCACAGGTGGTAGCAGCGCCACTTCGTCGTCGTCCAGCAGAACATGCTCACGCGGAACGTACTCCCGGTTGACGGCAACCGCGATGCGCGACCAAATCGCCTGAAGATCCTCCCGCGAGCGTTCCTGGAAGTACACCAGCAGATCTGCGACAGTCGTCAAGTCAGGAACTTCGACGATCTCTGAAACGCCGATGGCCTCACGCAAGACCCCGAAACAAAGCACGTTCACCCGCATAAGTTCCAGCATAACCGCTGAGTCGAGGCCGAAAGCACTCACCGATTGGTTGGCGGCCGATTCGCAGCTACCTTCTTTGCAGCTTTCTTCGCGCTCTGCTTGCCCGGCGACTTCTTCGCGGCCTTCTCTTGAGCAGCATGGTATTTCGAGAGCAGAGTATGGCCTTTTGCCGCGAGCTTGTGCGCGGCACTCATGGTCTTCGGCACCGGCTCACCCCATGCGTGGGCGCTGAGCGCAAGACGTGTCGGTTCGCCCTTGGCATTCAACATCGGTCCGCGAGGATTGGTGAACATCCGCGTCAGAAACGACCCCTTGCGGTGCATCTTCTCCGGTGTGTCGGCGGCGCCGGTCACACCTGCCTTCAGATGTGATCCCTCAGTCTTCGCATAGTACGCACGACCCCCAGCCGTGAGGCCACCCTTCGGATTGCGGCCTGACTTTGGCATGGACTTACTCGCAGCTTTCTTGACGGCCATTCGTTGCCTCCTGCACATGGGAGTGACATTCGTGAAAAAACGTTTGTGTGTGTTTCGGGAGAAAGCGAGCTCTTTGCGCGGAGTCCACAACTGCGCAAGGCTCGCTGCATAGCAACAAAAAGCATAACGAGCGCCGATGTCCGATCGGCGCTCGCTGTGTGCTGTCTTCCTGCTTCTTTATGCGGCGGTTGTGATCAGTTCCTCACGAAGCTGCTCGTCCTGTGCCGCGTCCTTCAGCGTGTGCGGAAGGGCGACGGCAAGTACGTCCTCGATGCGCGAAGCGTAGTGGATCGTAATGCCCTCGATCTGGTCGGCCGTGAGGTCCTCGTCCACGTTCGCCTTCACATCGATCGGCAGAATCACGTCCTTTACACCGGCGCGCTTGGCGGCAAGAAACTTCTCCTTGATACCGCCGACCGGCAGCACATTGCCGCTCAGCGTGATCTCACCGGTCATCGCCAGCAAAGGCCGGACGGGCCTGTCGGTGAGGAGGCTCACGAGAGCTGTCGCCATTGTCACACCCGCCGAAGGTCCATCCTTCGGAATGGCGCCTGCCGGAACATGCACGTGGATGTCGAGCTCCTCGAAGACCTTCTCGTCAATGCCGAGCATCTCCGCATTCGATCGAATCCATGTGTACGCCGCGTGCACGCTCTCCTTCATCACGTCGCCCAGCTGTCCCGTGCGATCGAGCTTCCCTTTGCCCTTCATCTTATTGGCTTCGATGAACAGTACGTCACCACCAACAGGAGTCCATGCAAGTCCCACGGCAACACCGCTGCGCTTTGTGCGCTCCGCGATCTCTGTATCCACCCGGACCTTGTAACCACCAAGGAACTGGTGAATGATCTCGTCGGTCACGATCAACGGTTCCGTGCTACCTTCCGCGATGCGGCGGGCCTGCTTGCGGCAGACCGTACCGATCAACTGCTCGAGCTTGCGCACACCGGCTTCCCGCGTGTAGTGCCGGGCAATGATGCCCAGTGACTCCTTCGGGAAGATGATCCGCGGCTCGCCCGCAACGGGCTCCGGCAACTGCGATTCCGGGACGCCACCCTCCTTATGCTTCGCTTCATCCTTCGGCGCTGTGACAGGCTCGATGCCGTTTTCACGAATCTGCCGCGGCACAAGATACCGCTCCGCGATGTTGACCTTCTCTTCTTCGGTGTAACCCGTCAGTTCGATGATCTCCATGCGGTCCAGTAGCGGCGCGGGAATCGGATCAAGCTGGTTCGCTGTGCAGATGAAGAGCACCTTCGACAGATCGAACGGCTGATCCAGGTAGTTATCGCGGAACGTGCCGTTCTGCGCAGGATCCAGCGTCTCCAGCAGGGCCGATGCAGGGTCGCCACGGAAGTCGCGGCCCAGTTTGTCGATCTCGTCCAGCATGAAGACAGGATCGTTCGTCTCCACACGCTTCAAGTTCTGGATGATCTGCCCGGGCATCGCGCCGATGTACGTGCGACGATGTCCACGGATCTCCGCCTCATCATGCATGCCCCCCAGCGAGATGCGCGCAAACTTGCGGCCAAGAGCGCGTGCGATGCTCTTACCCAGCGAAGTTTTACCCACACCAGGAGGTCCAACGAAACATAGGATCGGCCCCTTCATATCCGGCTTGAGGCGACGGACAGACAGGTAGTCGAGGATGCGGTCCTTCACCTTCTGCAGACCGTAGTGGTCTTCGTCGAGGAAGTCCGAAGCCTCCTTGATGTCGACTTCCTTACCGCTGGATTTTGCCCACGGCAACGCTGCAAGCCACTCGATATAGGTCCGCGCCATGCCGTAATCCGGCTGCGCAGGGTTCATACGCTGAAGACGATTCAGCTCCTTCAGAGCCTCCTTCTTCGTATCCTCCGGCATGCCGGCGGCTTCGATCTTTTCGCGCAACTCCGTGATGTGTTTGTTGGAGTCGTCGCCCTCACCAAGTTCCTTGCTGATGGCCTTCATCTGCTCGCGCAGGTAGTACTCGCGCTGCGACTGCTGCACCGCGTCCTGCACCTCGTTCTGGATCTTGGAGCGCAGTTGCTGCACCTCAAGCTCCTTCACCAGGTGCTGGTTCAGGCGCTCCATGCGTGCGGCGACATCCGTGGTCTCCAGCAGATCCTGCTTATCGACGGTGGTGAGGAATGGCAAGGACGAACTGACGAAGTCGGCAAGCCGACCCGGCTCCTCGATGTTGAGCGCGATGGTCTGCAGATCATCGGATAGAGTCGGCGAAGCGGTGACGACCTGCTGGAACTGCGATACGACGTTGCGCTGCAAAGCCTCGAGTTCCGGAGTCTTACCCGGGTCGACGTCAGGGATGGTCTCGTAGTTTGCCGTGAGGAAAGGCGTGCTTTGCTCGAACTCACCCAGCTTGATGCGCTCCGTGCCTTCCGTGAAGACGAAGAGCGACTGGTTCGGCATCTTCACGACCTTGTGAATGGTCGCGAGCGTTCCGTACTGGTGCAGCTCGTTCGATTCGGGTGAGTCCTGGCGAGCATCACGCTGCGCAACGACGAGAATCGTCTTCTCCTCGCCCAGCGACTGAATGAGTTGAATGGAGCTGTCGCGGCCAACGGTCAGCGGCAGAACGGCGTGGGGAAACAGCACGGTGTCGCGCACCGGCAGAACGGGCAGAGCGCGTGTGCTGCGCTTACGGTCCGGATCAGAGGCGGTGGGCTGAATCACGCTGACGAAATCGTTTGGCATTTGTGAGTGTCCTTCCATCAGATATTCACACATCTGATGCATCAAGTCACGACCGGATTCAAGCAAACTTATGCGCCCCGGCGCACGCTGATCGTCATGCAGCCGACCTGTAACGATGGATGCCCACGACGATTCCCGCGCCGCTCGCCCGAGAGACCATTTCCACTCGACGCACGTCGGCGGACGGGATTGCTCCCATCCGCCGCCCACGCAGGTTCCAAGATGTAAGGAAATGTGTAGCTTAGGAACTCTGAGGATAGGAGAGCGAATGCGCGGCGTAGCGCCCAAGTTCAGTCACATGAGCACAAACCGGGCGAAGCGTTTCCAGGATGCGGTCAGCTGCAGCCGGTTCCGGCAGGCGCAGGTCCACGAAGAAGATGTATTCCCACGGTTTGCCGGGAACAGGCCGCGATTCGATCCGGGTGAGGTCGGCTCCCTCGGCGGCGAGACGGCGCAGCGCTTCCACCAGTGACCCCGGTCGGTGGCGCAGGTCGAAGGCAAGGCTCAGCTTGTCGATCGCAGCTCCCACGGGACGTAGGCGCTCGGCGTCTTCAGGCCTGGCCAGCAGAAAGAAGCGGGTGAAGTTTAGCGGATCGTCTTCCAGGTCGCGCGCCAGGATATCCGCGCCGTAGACATGAGCGGCGTGCGGCGCGGCGATAGCTGCCGCGTCCTTTTGCCGTGTTGCCATTAAGTGCTTTACGGCACCGGCCGTGTCGTAGAACGGAACGGCCTGCACCCCGGGATGCCGCGCGAAGAAACGACGGCACTGGGAGAGCGCTACGGGGTGAGACAGCACCCGGCGGACATCCGACAAGACAATTCCAGGCACTGTCATGAGCGCATGGCGAATACGGAGCGACAGCTCTGCGACGATCACCACACCATGCTGGAGTACGAGATCCGAGTGGTCTGCCACGGCACCGTGCAGGCTGTTCTCAATCGGTAAAACTGCAGCATCCGCCTCGTGGGTGCGTGCGAGCTTTTCAAACACCTCCACGGATAACGCACAGGGCACCAGAGAAACCTTGCCCAACATTTGTTCCGTTGCCATGTGACTGTTCGATCCGGGCTCACCCTGAATAGCAATTTTCACGACGGTGGTTTATCTCCTGACGTTGCTTGCACGACACACTTTGCCCACGGTCTCCGGGGGCTCAGCAGACTTCGAATGTTTTTGGAAAAAAGTACAACCTAGTAAGTTTACGCGGCAACTATGTTGGTGTGACTGTAAACGTCACACATTTGAACGCCCCGGCCGGAGGCCAGGGCATCTGGAGAGAAACGATGCTTTGGACTATTACCGTCATCCTGCTGGTGTTGTGGCTTGTTGGTCTCGTAAGTGGAACCACCCTGGGTGGTTGGATTCACATCCTGATCGTGCTTGCCATCATCTCGCTGATCTTTAACCTGATCAGCGGCCGCCGCGCACTTTGAGCGCAAGTCAAATTGATCCGGTTACGACAAGGCCACTCACTCGAGAGTGGCCTTTGTCATTCGAGCGAGTGACCATTGCCTCGTGACACGGCATCAAAGTAAGTGTGAGTGAAGCAGCGTGAAACAGGACGCTGCCGGGAGGAACACTATGGATAGCGATCAGATCAAAGGCAAACTTCAGAATGCATTCGGCAAAGTAGAAGAGACCGTGGGCAAGGCAGTGGGCAGCAATGATCTGCAGAATGCTGGCGCTGAGGACCGGCTGAAGGGCGGCGCAAAAGAAACGTGGGGCAATGCGAAGGATACGGCTCGTGAAGTGCGCGATACCGCAAAGACTGACGCCGCGGTGCATGCCGATCACGCCACCGCTGAAGGTGAGTCTCTGCGGAGCCGCATCGTAAATGGTGCGGAGAATCTCAAAGACTCGATCAATGCAAAGCTGGACAACGCAAAGACCAACGAAGAGTACAAACGCGAAGAGATTCGACGCACTGCATAGCTCTTAGCAGTCCATTGGAAAAAGAAGGCCCGCAGTGGTGCGGGCCTTCTTGTGCGTGCGTGCCTTCTTATCGCACAGGTACAACGGACAAGTCGCGCGCATGGAGCATTACTGCCGCCGCGACGGCACAGAAAAAGACCACGGAAATCACACCATTGAGCGTGAAGAACGCAGCGTTCATGCGCCGCAGATCTGTGGGTGAGATCAAGCTATGCTCATACAGCAGCAGCATGGCAACGATCGCAGCACCGGCGAAGGCGATCGGTCCGAGATGAAAGAGCGCGACCAGCCACACCAGCAGGCAAAGCATCACCACATGCATCGTTCGCGCCAGGAGAAATGCTCCCTGGAGACCGAAGGCCTGCGGGACGGAATTGAGTCCATTCGCGCGATCGTGGTCGAAGTCCTGGCACGCATAGAGGACATCGAAGCCCGCCACCCACAGCAGCACGGCACCGGTGAGTACGATGATGCGAGGATCCAGGCTACCGCGCACGGCGATCCAGGCGGCCGAAGGTGCAATGCCAAGCGCCAGCCCAAGCACCAGGTGCGACCAGCGCGTGATGCGTTTCATGTAGCTATAGGACAGAACAACGGCGATGGCGATGGGGCTCAGTAACAGCGTCAGGTGATTTAAGTCTGCAGCGGCCACCACAAAGATGCCGATGGAGATCAACGTAAACGCAGCAACAAAGCTCTTGGTCAGCAGGCCCGCAGGAATGGCGCGGGTCGCCGTACGCGGGTTGATACTGTCGATCTCCGCATCCACCAGCCGATTAAAGGCCATCGCCGCCGTTCGCAGCGAGACCATGCAAACTACGACCAGCGACAGTGTCTGCCATCGAGGCCACCCGCCCGCAGCGAGCACGACACCAGTGAGAGCGAAGGGCAGCGCAAAGACGGAGTGCTCCCACTTGATCATCTCAAGCGTGATGCGCGTGTTGCGAAGCGTGTTGGAAAGAAAAGCGGCCATACACTTTCAAGTGTATGGCCGTCATGCGTCCCTGTCGCTAGAAGCTATTTGTCTTCGCTCGGCTTCGCGACCTGGAGATTGTTTGTGACGCTGAAAGCGCCGCTCACGCCGCGGGCGCGAATGTTGGCAACGTCCTTGTCAGCTTCGGTATCCACCACTCCGGTCAGCGTGATGTTGCCGTTGACAACCGTGATCCGGATGGGCTTCGCCGGGTCAATCGCATAGCGCTGCAGCGACGGGAAGCCGTAGATGGCTCGTGCTGCTTCCAGGCGAATGCGATCGTCGTTCGGAGACAGAGGCGCGACCTCAATATTGTCGATGACATCCCGCACGCCGGGATAGTGTTCAACCAGCGAGATCGCGGAATCCTTGTCATAGGGGCCATAGGCCACGCCGCCCAGCGTGACCACGCCGTTCTGTACACCAATGGTGAAGCTATTGAATGCGGTGGTGCCGTAGCCCACGCGGTCGTAGGCCAGTTTCTCCGCCAACTTGTCGCGCAGATCCGTATCCGGCAACTCACCCGCCGGAACGGTGATCATATTGCGAACCGCAAGCACGCCTTTTTTGTGGTGGATCTTATGCTCAGCGTCTTCCTTGGTCGCATAGACATCGACATTGCCAGTGAGGGTCACAATGCCGTTCTTGACCACAGCGTGAACGGCCGTGAAGCGCTTGTTGTCCAGCGACTTCTGCACTTCAGCCTGGATCTGTGCGTCAGGCACCTTGTCCTGAGCGCGCAGCGGCAGCACGGGAATTACAGTCGATACCGCAAGCGCTGCAAGCACGCACCTACCTACGAATTTTGTGCTCAATGGTCTTCTCCGTACCGGGCCGTCGGTCATCGCACTCCGCTCCAACTTCCCTGTAGATGTTAGATGGAGCCGACGAGAGAACGATAGCAGAAGCTGGATTCTCCGGCCCGCCAAGACCCTTCGACGACAGGCGTCTCCAAGTCCTTCGAGGCGGCGCCGTGAAGTCATTTGCTCACGAAAATACCGAGTCGCACTTACTTATAGCGTTTACGTATTTTGTAGACCATCGAGAAGACACCATTTTCATCACGAGTCGCAACAATCGATTTGTTGTCGCTCAATTGGTACTGCAGCTGGATCAATTGCTGAGCCGACGAGTTCACATTGGTCGCGAAGGTGACTGTCACCTGACGCGTCAATTGCTGCTCCACCGTGATGCGCGCCGACGATGTACCCAGCGTTCCGACGTAGGCAGGGTCGATCTTGACCTTCCCTGCACCGCCAAACAGCTTGTTTACGCGGTTTGACACTGTAGCGTTCAGGGCACCGCCAAGCAGCGCGTTCGTAGTCGGATCCTGCCCCTGCTGCTGTAGCTGCTGCGTGTTCAATGCAGCCTCTTCCTGGGTGCGGCCCAGGGCCAGCAGGTTAAAGATGTCGGCTTGCGACAACGGCGGTTCCGACCGGTACGTCAGCTTGAAGTTCTTCGACGTCCCATGCACACCGATGGTGACGTCATAGTTCTCCACGCGTGCCGTAGCGTCCAGGTCGATCACGGGATCGATTCGGATCGGGTTATTGAAGTAGATCTGGCCACGTTGCAACTGGTATTGCGTGCTTGCGAAGGTAGCCGAACCATCGTTGATGGTGACCTTGCCCAGAATCGTGGGCGTAGCCAATGTTCCCCGGACCGACAGATCAACTGTGCCCGCGATATGCGCGTAGCTGTTCTGGAAGTCAAGCGCAGGCGACGATTGCACCCGAATGTTGAGACCGATCTTGTTCAGCAGCGAGTCGGGATCGGGCGGCGGCGACACGTCACCGGCGCTACCTGCGACCGAGGCAAAGTCGAAAGTCTCCGCCAGGCCGAAGCGCGTAATCAGTACGTTGCCGCCGAGCGTAGCGCCGTCACCGGAACCCTGCAGACGTACGGTTGCATTCATGGTGGCAGAGACGCCGTAGTAACGCACACGCACAGCCGTCGCAGTCGCAGTCAGATCGGCGAAAAGGCCATTGCGGAACTGGACGAATCCGCCAACCTTGATACGGCCGCCACCTGACGTCGCGGTGATGTTATCCATCACCAGGCGGTCATCTGTGAAGCTCGCTGTTCCCGTAATGTTCGAAAGCCCGTTTGGTACCTGGTCATAGGCCAGGTTCGTGTTGCTGAAGACGACCTTTCCGCCTAGATTCGGCTTCGCTGTCGTACCGGTTGCCGTCACATTCAGGTCGATTTTTCCAGAGGCCACGATCTGCGGATTCAGGCGGTGCGCGATCGCGACATCCAGCGCGCCGCTTGCCTGGGCATTAATCGTGCCGCCCTGTGGCAGCGGCTTACCGTCGGCCGAGAACACCTGGACGGAGCCTGATGCCTTCAGGTCCGTCTCGGGGCCCGTGATGTGGAAGTTCTCAAGGCGCGCCATACCGTTGCTGAGTGTTGCCCGGACGGGCTCGACCGAAGCAAACTGCAGTCCCTGCGTCTTGATCTGCAGGGGGTTCACGACCAGCGAACCATTCAGCTTCGCAGGCTGCTTTGCCGGTCCTGTGACGTTGAGCTCTCCCGCGATCACCGAGCTGGCGTCGAAGTTTGAGCCGGTAAGCTTCAGCACGGGAGCGACGTCAAGATTGCTGAATGTCGCGTGCGCCGTCATCGGGTAGTCGCCCGCGAGCTGCACCTGTCCGTTGACGTCAAGCTTTGTCGACAGCAGATCGCTGTGCGCAGTCAGGAAGACGTTATCGCGTTCGCTGTGAACGTCTGCCGTCAACTGGCCAATAGCTTGCTTGTTATAGGTCGCGCCCGCAAGGGCAAGATGAGCCGTAAGTCCCGGCTGCTCCACCGTGCCATTTGCGTCCGCCGTAAAGGTAAGCACGCCATCGACGGGCGTCCCGGACTTTTTCACTGCCAGCAGGTTCGACAGTCGAACATCATTTCCTTGCAGATGCGCATGCAGGTGTTTCGACGTTAGGTTATAGCCGCCGTTTCCGCTGACCTCAACGCCCTGTCCCTTCACATCCAGCGAACTGGCGGTGATCTCTTGCCCACGCACGGAAACGGTCGCGTTTACCGCGTCGTACGGCTGGTCATACGCCACACCGTTGCGCAGCGACACCGTACCGTCGCCCGTTAGATTGCCGAAGGTTCCAATAACATTCGCATTGACGTTGATGATGCCGGTGACGGGCAAAGTGCCCTGTCCGGCGATCTCAAGTACATCGTGGATCTGCGCCTCAGCCAGGCCGACCTTCATATTGACCTGTGCTGCATCGTCGAACTCATAGGACACGACGCCACGCTTCACGATGCGATGAGGCTTGACCGCGCCGGAGACGTTCAATACAGCAGTGCCGCGATGGATCGTGGAACTCGCAACGGTCACACCGGACGCGGAGTATTCGGCATCGGCAACGACGGAGTCGATTGCGATATCGCCGGCGCTGCCGAGATGAGCCTGCAGTTGGTTCGCCTGCAAATGCCCCTTGACATCGAGATTCTTAATCGGTCCGGAGGCCGTCCCCTGGAAGTGTGCGTCACCATGCAGCACAACAGGCAGAGCGGCACTGCCCTTCTTGCCGTTGCTCTCATAACCAACAGCGTTCAGGACCGAATCAAATTCGCTGAGATCGCGGAAGTCAGCGATCAGGTTCAGCTTGGTCAACGGATCGCCGGTGCTGACACCAAGCGTGCCGGTGGCTTGCACGTTACTGGCTGGCGTGTGCGCTTCCACCTTCTCGATGTCGACCGTCTCATTTGAGCCGTGATACGTCGCCTTTACCGTTCCGTTGACTGGAATGTTCTGTGCAGCACCACGACGGTGTAGGTTTTGTGGTGCCAACTTCAGGTCGGCATTCACCACGACTGAGCTGGCAATATCGCTCGCCGTGCCACCCCACTCGACATGCACGGGGCCGTTCACGGCTGTATCGATACCAAGGTCGGTGTAGTGGGCCGGCTCGGTAATCTCGTTGATGGTTCGCAACGAAATATTCCCCAGACGCACGTCGACGTAGGCGTGGGCTCGACCAACGGTGTCGATCGCAAGACTACCCGTAGCAGGCGCCTTCGCATTGGCGATCTGGGCAGTTGCATTTACGGTCTTCTGGCCCGCCACGATCGTAGCGGATGTTTGCGCAGAATCGGTCGGCACTTCGCCAAGCCAGTTGTGGATGCGCATGTCACCCGCGATGGTCCCGCCTGCGGGAAGGTTCAGCGCGATGGCGTTGAAAAGCAGCTCTGTTGGCGACACACGCAGCGAGGCGCCGCCGTTGACGTCGCGGATATTCACGTACTGATCGCGATATCCAACCTGGTGCAGCTTGGCATTGCCGGCAAGCAGATAGCCCTTTTCGCACTCAGGACTGGGAGGAAGAGTCTTCGTGCTGCCGGGATTCTTATCAGGATGGCGACGCTGCCAGAACCGCGGCTGCTTCTGCGCGACTTGCGGAGCCACTGCGCAGGAGTGCCCCGAGATATCGAGGTCAACCGTGCCGGATGTCAAGCCCGGGAAGCCACTCAGGACAGAGATCTGCGGCACCTCGACATTGCCCTTCAGCGAGACGTTCCAGACCGGGTTATCGAAGTTTTCAATGTGAGCATTGCCGTCCAGGTGCGACGTCTTGCCGGTATCGAAGGAGAAGTTTTGCAAGCTGATGAGCTTGCGGCCTACTTCCGCCTTGATCTGCAGGCGCGACTGAGCTTCGGGCATCTGCTGCATCTTTGTGCGCAGATCGCTGATGCCAATGTCGATGCCGTAATGATCGAGCTTGGTGATGTAACGCACGTTCACGCCGAGGTCACGCGCAGCGAGATCAAACGGGATCGCCTTGTCATTCATCAGAACGACGCCATTCGCCAGTTCAACTTTCGATGCCTGCAGGTCCAGCAGCGTATCAAGAACCGGTTCGTTGCTTGTACTCTTCGTCTTTGGGACCGGCTGATTGGTCGAGCCGTCCTTGTTGATGATGAGATGGATCTGCGGCTTATCCACATGCAACAGCGACAGCGTGATGTACTTCATCGCGCCCTTGGAATCTGTCGCATGCGAGAACAGGCTCTTCAGCGTTACGCGCACAAGAATACGATCCGCCGACAGATAAGGCGCTTGGTCCGGCCCTTCGAGACCATGAATCACGAGACCATCTGCCTCAACGGCAAGGTGCATCAGGTTGAACTGCACCTTTGTCAGATCAACCTTGCCGCCGGTCGCGTCTTCGAGCGTTGAAATAAGCGTCGTGCGAACGCGATTTTGAAAATCCTGCGTCGTGGAGTAGAAGCCAAGACCTACGACCAGCAAGACCAGCAGCAGCGCAAGAGATCCAACGACCCACGCGACGATACGCAGGGCGCTGCGCCTCTTGGCCGCCGTTGGTGTGGTGTCTTTCCGCTCGTCATTCGGCGGCGTATTTGCGTCCAGCAAAGCCATCAGGGCGCCTCGACACCTTTCTGCATCATGCGTACATGCCCGCTGTCACGCAGGGTCTTGAGCCACTGATCCAACAGGGCGCTGACCTCTTGCTGCAACAGCACCTCTTCAATGCGATCCCGGACGGAATCCAGCGGAGGCGCAGTCGCCTTTTGCTTCGCATACTCCGGCAGCATGGTGGTGTTGTAAAAGTCTTCAATCTGCTTGTCGTTGATACGGACACCGTTACGGAACCGCTGCTCGATGAAGTGCAGCACGCTCTCGCGTTGGCGCAGGCGATCACGAAGTTCTTCCTCGGTGAATCCTGCCTTCGTAAGGAAGTCTTTCCAGCCAGCATCGCTGGCGCAGTCGGCATGCGAGCAGGCTGGTAGATCCTTGCGAAGATCGCTCTCGTCCTTGCTGATCTGCTCGTCGGTCACCGGCGTAGCAGGATAGCCGGCCTGCTGTTGCTCGATGAGTGTTCGGTCGATCAGCCGTGTGATCGCCTGCTCACGAAGGGGCTTCGTGCTGTCCGAAGCATAGGGATAGAGCTTCGTGAAACGCTCTTCCTCCTCCACATCGCTCTCAAGGACCAGATCTCCATTGACGATGGCGACGATGCGATCGACCACGTCCCCCCGCTCCACAGGTAGCTTGTGCGCGTCCGCTGTTGCCTGCTCCTTGGTTGCGGGCTTGCCCTGTTCCGCGGACTTTGGAGCGACTTTCTGCGCTTGAAGTGAAAGGACGCAGAGGCTCAACGCCGCCAGGGTGGTGGCAGTGCGTGCGGCGCCGGTGATTAGCAGTGGTCTGCGCATGGTTAGAAGCTCTGTCCGATGGAGAAGAAGAACTGGAAGCGGCCACCCTGCCCGACGTGGTGGTTTGGAGTGGACTGCGTGTAATCGTCGATGACCGGATAGATGGGCGGATTCAGGTTGTAGGCTGCATCCACGCGAATGGGACCTACCGGAGTGTTGTATCGCGCTCCCAATCCCACGGCGTGTGAGAAATACGCAAAGTCGCAAGTCCCGACGGTCGTGAAGCCAGTCACCTGCCTGCAGCTCTGCTTATTAGGCTGATTGAAGCGCGCGATGGATTTGAACATGTCGCCGGGATGCAGGAAGACATTACCCATGTCATGGAAGACCACGAACGAGACGCTGTCACCGACGATGGGCAGCGTCGGTGGAGGCATGCGCAATTCAAAGGTGTTAATCAGCGCCGCCGATCCACCCACCGGGAAGCCAGTTGTAAGATCGCGTGGGCCCGCCTGGTTGATGCCGAAGCCGCGGTGCGATGTGGCGCCGCCGGCATAGAGCCGCTCCGGCAGCGGGATGGCATTGCACGATGCGTTAGTGGTCAGCAGAACTCCCTCGCAGCCGAAGATGCCTGCATTCGGATTCGTCCCGGACTGTGTCTCAACGCCGATGCGCGTGTTGCGCGCGAAGGTGTACTTCCGCTTCTTACCCCACGAGTAGTACGTGGAGTAGGTTGCGTCGATCTTGTTGAAGTTCGTCTGTGAACCGAACACACTGTTCGCCAGGAAGTCAGTCAACGAAAGATACATGCCCTTCGTTGCATCCAGCGGCGATGGACTGCGTGTGTCATGGAACCATGTGAAACCGGGCCCACCCACACGAACAGGCTGTGAGAGTAGCGGAATCAGGTTGGCCGTGACCTGCAAACTGTTCTGATCGACCGACACCCGGCGATACGTGAAGTCATAGATGAAGGTGTCTGTCTTCGGCACCTTCTGCGTCAGACGGAAAAGTCCTTGCAACGTGCTCGCCTTGAAAGTCGAGATGTTCTGCACGTTGGAGTAACCGCCGCTGAACTGCAGCGAAAGGTTCTTATTCGAGAGGAACTTCGGCACATTGTAAGTAGCCGTAGCGACCCGCTCCAACAGGCCATACGTCGTGTGAAAGGTGATGGACTGGTCGGTACCAAACAAATTGATGCGCGTAGCATCCGCCGATACGCGGAACGAGGCACCGGCTTTTCCCTCAGGTGTGCAGCTTGACCCGGTACCGCCCAGCGACTGCTGCGCGCGGCAGTTGGTCTGGGGTGTTGAAAGCTGCGACTCAAAGCCCGCGCCATAGGTCACATCCCAACGCTTCGCCTCGGTCAGCTGCACCAGGACATTCTTGCGATCGGCGAGCCCCTCGGGATTCTGTACTGCTACGTTGGCCTCATTGAAAAGCGCAAGGTCGTAGTAACGTCGCTGCATCTCCACCAGGGCTGACTCGTCAAGCGGATCCCCCGCCTTCAGCAGCAACTGGTCGTTCACCAGCTTTTCCCGAACATGATGTCTTCCAGAGATCAGGACGCGATCCACAGCAACCTGTTCGCCTTCCGTGACCAGGTACGTGATGTCGGTGATCGTCGGATCGTCTTTGTGGGGCGTCTGCTTGACCTCGACCTTGGCCTGATCAAAACCCTTCGAGAGATAGGCCTGCAGAATGTTGTCGCGATCATTGGATACATTGGCCAACGCGAAGGGCTGAGCCTTCTCAGCGGTGATCAACGCCTTCATCGCGTCGGCACGTTCCGGCTTTTCGCCGGTCAGGGTGACTTCGCCAAACTTCTGCTGCACACCCTCTTCAATGGTGATATTCACCGTGATGGTGGCGATCTTCTTGTCCGTAGCGCCTTTGACTTCCTTGCTGGTGATCTTGACCTTATTGAAACCGTTGGCGCGATACAGCGACGTGATAGAGTCGACGTCGTTCGACAGCAAGACGGGCGAGAAGCGGCCATTGCGAACATAGGCATCCGCTTTAACCACCTGCATGCGTTCCTTGATGTTGTCGGTTTCAAAATACTTGTTGCCAGTGATGTTGACCGCAACAACCCTGTACTTCTTCCCCTGGTTGGCGTGGAATGTAACGGTCTCAGTCAGAGTGCTGGATGGCGGTAACGGTGTGCCGTCTGCTGCATAGGTCGGTGTGTCCGGCACACCCTGCACCTGCGGCGTCACGTCCGCGTCGAAGTAGCCTTGCCGCTGCAGAAATTCGCGAATGTTATGCGCACCCTCGTTCAGAAGATCGTTGTCAACCGCACCCTCTTCATAGATGGGCAACAACTTCTTGCGCCGCGCATTGGAAACCTTCGTGCCCTCGATGGCAACTTTTACGATCGGTCCCTGGTTCGCACGAAACGTGTAGTCGAGCTGTTTGCGATCAGGCGCATACTCGCTCTTCTCAAGAGCGACAGCGGCTTCTAACCGCTCTTTCTTCTGGTAAAACGTGCGCATATTCGCAAGCGCGTTGCCGGTCGTGTTGTTCGTGACCTTGTTCTTTGACTTGAAGACGAACAGAGTCTTGTTGACCTCTTTCAACTTGCCGCGCTTACGGAACTCGTCGACCGCAATGCCCGGATCGCCAGTCAGATTCACTTTGCCCACAGTGGCATTCGGACCGATGTTGATCGAATAGATCACGTCGACCTGCTTTCCGTCCGGCAGGTGCTCCGTAGAGGAATGAATTAGCGGCTGATAGTAGCCATTGCGCGCCAGCGTCTGACGGATGCCGTCCTCACCTGTTTTCACCTGCGCGTTCGTAAAAGGCAGACCCGGCTGTAATTCTGTTGAGGCTTCAACCAGCGACATCAGGCGTTCCGCCTTCACGCCCTGAATCCGCACGCGACCGATAAAAAAGCGTGATGTGCCTTCAAAGGTCAGCGTAACGCCGCCGTCGCCCCCCGCCGTGCTGCGCACCTGGATGTCGCGATAGAGCCCCGTCAGGAAGAGCCTGCGTGTGGCCGCGCGAATCTTTGCGGGATCGATCGTATCGCCGGGCTTGATGCCAAGTTCCTCCGGCAGCGGGTCGCCTTCGGCGTAGACCACACCCTCGAAGTTGATCGCGGTCAGCTTCTTCCCTCGGAGACCGAAGAGGCCTGACGTGGCACTGTCTGCCACCTGGCCTGCCTTGACTGCCTGCTGCTCAGCGTCCGTCTGTGCTGCGGCACCTGCGGTGGACCCTGCAGTGCTGGCCCCTACGCCGATGGCGCCGGCCGCACCCGTCAATGATCCGTTCGATGTGCCTGTCGCGGGTGCCTGGGGTGTGACGCCCGGTTGTGTGGGTGTGGCAGACGCGGGGGTGTTCGCACCACTGGACGGTTGGCCATTGGGCTCCTGCGCATGAGTCATCGCAGTGGCACACGCAAGTGTGGCAGCGAGCAGAACGCTCCCACCCACTCGAACAAACTGTTCCCGACCGATCTGCGCCTTCGCCCTGTGCTTCCCTGCCGCCAACGTCGTATGCCCCTGCCTGTTATGTGCCGACGGATCGCCAGCGGATATTTGTGCGGGGTGTGGACACATCCACTTGTGGCCCCAGGGCACCTTGGTATGAAGCGGTTGGATGCGCGAACCACGGGATGGGTTCGCTCAGGTTGCTCGCCCAGTGTAAGTCTTGCCCTCGTACACTAATGCTGATCAAGGAGATGCGCGTGAGCGTTGATGTCATCGAACTTGCAGATCGTGCTGACGCCCCGAAGATCGGCTCCGGCGATGACCGCTACTCCCGGCAGCGGCTCTTTCCTTTCATTGGCGAGGAAGGCCAGCGCAGGCTCGCGAACTCGCATGTCGCCCTGGTTGGATGCGGCGCCACCGGTGCTGCCTCCGCTGGCCTGTTGGCCCGCGCGGGCGTTGGCCATCTCACAATCATTGACCGCGATTTCGTTGAGCCTTCGAACCTGCAGCGGCAGATGCTCTTCACGGAAGACGACGCGCGCGAGGCTCTGCCAAAGGCCGAGGCGGCACGTCGCCGCCTGCTGACCATCAACAGCGAAGTCACCGTTACGGCACATATAGCTGACCTGACGCCTGCGAACGCGCTCACCTTGCTGGGTGGTGCGGGCGTGATCCTGGATGCTACAGACAACTTCGAAACCCGCTACCTGCTCAATGACTACGCCGTGAAAACGGGCACTCCCTGGATCTATGCGGCAGCCATCGGGTCCTATGCAGCCACCATGAACATTCTGCCAGTAGGCGAGCACCGCACGGCGTGCCTGGCATGCATCTTTCCAGAGCCTCCGGCAGGCACCGTGGAGACCTGCGATACCGCCGGAATTCTGAACACTGCGGTGAATGTCGCCGCATCGCTGCAGTCGACAGAAGCGATCAAGCTCTTGACGGGCCAACCTGCAGCCATGCGACGGACTCTGCTTTCCATGGACCTGTGGACGGGCGAGCATTCCGAGGTCTCCGCGGCCAGGCCGAGACCAGCATGCACCGTCTGTGGGCTGCGGGAATTTCCTCACCTTGCCGGCGAGGGCCGCCCCCACATCACCATGTGCGGGCGCAACTCAGTACAGATCCACGAACACAATCGCCCGGTGGATTTTGCCACGCTCGCGGACCGCTTGCGGCCGCTGGGGGAGGTGCGCTGGAACAGCCTGATGCTGCGCTTCCTTTATGGCGTGTACACGCTCTCTGTCTTCGCGGACGGACGAACCGTCGTTCAGGGTACCTCTGAGGTCCCGCGAGCGCGCGCCCTGTATGCACGTTTCATCGGCAGTTAAAGCTTTCGTTCTCTGTAAGTCGGGAACTCCTTGCCCGTAGTGGGAAAGAAACGCCTGTCTGCGCGACAAAAGTTATGTCTGAGAGACAACCTAAGGCTCCTCAATTTCTTCACATCAGCTACGCATCTACTACGTCTCGACGTTACGACGCCGCGGTCCTGTATTCTTGGGTACAGCCTGCGGTCTTTCATTGGACAGACGACGCGCCATACCGGCGCGTCAGACCGGAGTGCTATGGAACTTCAGGGCTACGGAATGACACAAAACAACTCGACGCCGCCCGCAGGTCACTTCAAACGGAATCCTCCGATTGCAGGTGAGGCGGACGCACTGGAGCGCGCCAAAAATGGCGATCCAGACGCATTTTCGAAGCTCTATGCATTGCATAAGCGCCGCGTGTACACGCTGTGTCTGCGCATGCTCGGCAACGTCTCTGAGGCAGAGGACATGACGCAGGAAGCTTTCCTGCACCTCTACCGCAAGCTTGGATCCTTCCGAGGCGAGAGCGCCTTCTCCACCTGGCTGCACCGCCTCACGGTCAACCTCGTGCTGATGCACCTCCGCAAGAAGGGCCTGCAACTGGTTTCACTCGAAGAGACGATTAATCCTTCGGAAGAGGACGCACCAAAGCGGGACTTCGGGTCGCGCGATCCGCGCCTCTCCGGCTCCGTAGACCGTGTCGCCCTGGAACGTGCTGTTGCAACGCTGCCCCCGGGCTATCGCCTTGTCTTCGTGCTGCATGACGTCGAAGGTTACGAGCACAACGAAATCGCCGGCATGCTTGAGTGCTCGACCGGCAACAGCAAATCGCAGTTGCATAAGGCGCGACTAAAGCTGCGAGAGATTTTGCGGCAGAACGAACAAGCCGCCTTGGTGGAGTCGAAATAATGCCGGACTATGAAGAAAAGCGCTGGACTTGCGCGGAGTTCGAAAAGGAACTACCAGAGTTGTTCGAACGCGCCGATGGCGGAAAGCTGAGCGCAGATCCGCGCTTCGCCGAAATCCTTCGCGACTGCCCGCAGGCAGCGGAACTGGTGCGCGATCTGGAGTACATCGCGGAAACCGCGCGCATGCTGATGGAGCCGGAAGGCGAAGTGCCGAGTCATGACCTCTGGGCAAAGATCGAACGAGAGATCGAGATCACACCCAAGGACGACACCATTCAGTAAAGCCTCAGACCTATAGAAAGGGCGGGCCTTCGGGTCCGCCTTTTTTTAATGCGATCGCTTGCCTTGCGCTCAAGGACGGGTGTAATCTGCCCGTCAGAGATGTCGCAGACCTTCCAGACCGTTTGCTTTACCTACCGCTACTGGTATCCAGTGGCGGCGACGGCGGTTCCTGCGACCTTTACGCACCAGTAGTAAGCGCAAAGAGACGCTCGATCCTCCTGAGCCGCGTCCCCCAAAGGGCGCGGCTTTTCTCTTTCTAAACGCACCACGACACCGCATTACCTGAGACCATCATGACGAGCATGCTTGCCGACCCCACCACCGAAAGCCCCATCCCCGCCGCGCCCCTTTCCGCCGATCGCATCGTGCTGACCGGCTTTATGGGCGCAGGTAAAAGCACCGTTGGCCGCCTGTTGGCAGCAGAACTCGGCTGGCAGTTCGCCGACGTGGATGCCGAGGTCGAGCAACGTTACGGTTCGAGCATCTCCCAGATCTTCCTTGAGGTCGGTGAGGCAGAGTTTCGCAAGCGCGAGTCTGCCGCCATCGCACGCGTCCTTGGCCGTCGCAACATTGTCATTGCGCTCGGCGGCGGCGCCCCGGAGACACTGACGAACCGCCTTCTGCTGGAGCAGACCTCGCGCACCGCCGTGGTTCTTCTGGATGCACCCTTCGAGGTGCTCTTCGATCGATGCGTCCTCCAAGAAGGCGCCGCCGTTCGTCCCCTCCTGCTGGACGCCCAGTTAGCTGCAGAGCGCTTTCGCCTGCGGGCGCCCGTCTACCGCCGCTGCGCCAAGCACCTGGTCGACACAGCCGACCAGCAGCCGCAGCAGACTGTGGCTGCCGTGCTGAAGCTGCTCCGCGCCTAAGACATATCGAAACACCTGCCTGCGGTGTCGCTTGTGTGCAGCCGACTCTGAGCAGGCTTTCGCCTGTCGGCGAGCGCCGGTACTGTTTCCTTTTCGCACGAAGCGGGCGACACGGGAAGCCTGAAACGTCCGTTCGCCAAAATCCTGTGACGTCAATCAACGGCATCCTCCCGTCGTGCATCACACGCCAGAGCGCACTTTTCTTGGACGCGTATCACTGGAGGTCACACCTGGAAGCCGATAACGAACCCGCAGCATTTCCCTCGCGCCAATTCCGCGAGACACGCAAGCACATCGTCTTTACGATTGCTCTGCTGGTTCTGCTAGGCGTCTTCTGGACGATCCGGCACGTGCTTGGAATCGTCTACCTCTCCGGTCTCTTCGCGGTCGTTCTGAATCCGATCGTTGCTCAGATCGGCAAGATTCGCATCCGCGAAAAGCACCTGCCAAAGGCCGCCGCTGTTGCTGTCCTGATGGTCGTGCTGCTGACCGGCCTGACGCTCTTCTTCTGGATCGGCCTGCCCCCCGTGGTGCGCGACTTCCGCAACTTCCTGACCGATCTGCCGGGTCGTATCCCTGCACTGGTCGGCAAGCTGCATAAGGTCCCCATGGCCGACAAGATCGGCATGGACGATCTGAACAACCAGATCACCGGAACGCTGGGTCACTTCGCATCGTATGTCGTCAGCTCCCTGCCCGTTTGGGCGGAACACCTGCTCGATGTCCTGACAGCTGTGATCCTCACCGTTTACTTCATCCTGGAAGGCGAAGAGGTCTATCAGTTCTTCACGTCGCTGGTGGTTCCTCGTTCGCGGGTACGCCTCGCGAATACGCTGCTGCTCGCCGAGGAACGTGTCTCGCGCTGGCTGTTAGGCCAGTTGGCGCTGATGGCCTGCGTCGCGGTGTACAGCATCATCGCCTTCCGCATCATCAACGTGCGTTACTACATTCTGCTTGGTCTGATGATGGGCCTGACCAACATCATCCCCGTCGCCGGAAACCTGGTAACGATTCTGCTGGTAGCGCTGATCGCGGCAGCGGACAGCTGGGCGAAGTGCGGTCTGGTCTTCGCTGCCTACGGCATCTACGTGCAGTTTGAGAACGCCTTCCTGACGCCTCGCATCATGAAGTCAAGTGTGGACTTGATGGGTGTCACCGTGTTGATCGCGTTGCTCTGCGGTACTGCGATCAGCGGTATACCGGGCGCACTGGTGGCAGTACCCACCGCAGCTGTCATCGTTGTCTTCGCCGATGAGTACCTAGTCCAGCACGAGGATCCGGAACGGCTGTCCGTACTCGATTAGCGGGGTAATCCCACGTCTCGGATCCGAGACGTGGGGCACCCGGCGATGGTGGCATCATTGCTCCTGATCACAGTCTTCCCGCACGGGGATGAAGCTCGCCGCTTACCTTGCTATACTTGATCGTGCACCCCACGCACGGCCAATCACGACAATCAAAAAAAGCGAGGCGGAGATGTCTGCGAAATACATCTTTGTAACGGGCGGCGTTGTGTCTTCGCTCGGTAAAGGACTTGCAGCAGCTTCTATCGGCTGTCTGCTTGAGGCGCGCGGTATTCGCGTCAATCTGATGAAATTTGATCCCTACTTGAATGTGGATCCGGGCACCATGTCGCCCTTTCAGCACGGCGAGGTCTTCGTGACCGACGATGGCGCCGAGACCGATCTGGACATGGGTCATTACGAACGCTTCACGCATGCGAAGCTGTCGCGCGATAACAACCTGACCAGCGGCCGTATCTACGAGCAGGTCATCACGAAGGAGCGTCGCGGCGACTACCTAGGCAAGACCGTCCAGGTGATTCCGCACGTCACCAACGAGATCAAGAACGCTATGCGCAAGGTCGCGGCCGAATGCGATGTCTGCATCGTCGAGATCGGTGGGACCGTCGGCGATATCGAGTCGCTTCCCTTCCTCGAAGCCATTCGCCAGATGCGCCAGGACCTTGGCCGCGACAACACGCTCTTCGTCCACGTGACGCTCGTGCCGTGGATCGCTGCGGCACAGGAGCTGAAGACGAAGCCGACACAGCACTCCGTGAAGGAGATGCTGTCCATTGGTATCCAGCCGGACATCCTGCTCTGCCGTTCGGAGCGTCCGCTGCCCCGCGAGATGCGCGGCAAGATCGCCGCCTTTTGTAATGTGGAAGAGCGCGCCGTCATCGGTGCTCGCGACGTTGCCAGCATCTATGAACTGCCACTTGCCTTTGAGCTGGAGCATGTCGATCAGCTTGTCCTGAACTACCTGCGCATGGACGCGAAGGATGCGGACATGACGAAGTGGAAGGACATCGTTCACCGCGCCTATAACCCCAAGGACGAAGTCCACATCGGCATCGTAGGTAAGTACGTCGAGTACGAGGACAGCTACAAGTCGCTCAAGGAAGCGCTGGTACACGGCGCCCTGCACGCGAACCTCAAGCTCAAGGTCACCTGGATCGAAGCCGAAGGCCTCGAAACAGAAGACCGCAACTACGAGCAGCAGCTCGAAGGCTTCGACGGCATACTCGTCCCGGGAGGCTTCGGCAAACGTGGCATTGAGGGCATGCTCAACGCCATTCGATACGCTCGCGAGGGCAACATTCCCTACTTCGGCATCTGCCTCGGCATGCAGACGGCTTGCATCGAATTCGCCCGCAACGTCTGCGGTCTGCGCGACGCCAACTCCTCCGAGTTCGACATGGCGACACCGCATCGCATCATCTATAAGCTCCGCGAGCTCACCGGCGTGGAAGAGATGGGCGGCACCATGCGTCTGGGTGCGTGGACGTGCGTAATGGAGCCCGACTCGAAGGCTGCTGCCGCCTACGGCACAACCGAGATCAGCGAGCGTCATCGCCATCGCTACGAGTTCAACCGCGAGTACGAGCCAATCCTCGTTGGCGGCGGTCTGCGCCTGACGGGCACCACGCCCGATGCGACGTACGTTGAGATCGTCGAGATTCCCACCCATCCCTACTTCGTCGCATGCCAGTTCCATCCGGAGTTCAAGAGCAAGCCGCTTGAGCCTCATCCGCTGTTCCGCGACTTCGTAGCGGCCAGCTACAAGAACCGCATGAGCCACGGGCGTGCACTGTCGCAGGTGAGCTTCGAAGCCCTGCCACAGTAGGAAGCGACGAATAAGACGAGCAAAAAGGCAGGCTCACCTCGAGCCTGCCTTTTTCGTGTCCTCCTACGACTTCGCCCAGTCTTGAATCGGTCCCGCCCGGGTAAAGTTCTTGCGGCGGAAGCAGCGCCAATCCGCGCGGTGCATCCTAGCCGACATGGCCATTAATCAGACTCCCGACGAAGAACGCGCACGCCAGTATGAGGTCGCGCGTCAGCAGCGCATGACCTACAAAGAAAAACCGCGTAGCCGTGCGGGCGCCATACTCATTGGACTGCTCCTTTTCTTCGCACTCGGTACCGCCGGCGCGGTGTGGCTTCTTCGCCAAGCTGGAACGGACGGCGCAGCCGGCAGGATCGCCGGCTTCCTCATGAGTGGCCGCGAAAGTTTTAACACCAGCGCACCCGATGTGGTGAACCAGATCCAGCGCCTGAACCGGCTCGAGACGGTCAGCTACTCCGTAGACACCGTCGTTGAGGGCAAGCGTACGAATGCTGTGCTGCCAGATCTGCTCTTCGGCGACCGCCTGCTGCTGGTGGTTCATGGCCAGGTCGTCGCCGGTGTCGATCTCTCCAAGCTGAAGCCCGAATCGGTTCAGGTGAGCGGTCGCTCCGTCACGATTGAATTGCCTGCCTCGCAGATCTTCACCACGAAGATCGACAGCACAAAGACAAAGGTTTTCGCGCGAACGACAGGGCTGCTCGTGCAGGCTGATCCGAACCTCGAATCCGACACGCGCTCCACCGCTGAAACACAGATTCTGCAGGCCGCCACAGCAGACGGCATCCTCGACACTGCTCGAAGCAATGCTCGCGGCAGCATGGAAAGCCTGCTGCGTGGTCTTGGGTTTGAGACGGTGACGGTTCGGTAGCGCGTCCGCGACAATGTCTTGAGAGTGAGTGGACCTCTCAGCGGACATGCCTCCGTGAGCCCTGACATTTGCGTGAGCGCTGAAGCAGCTACTCGCCGCGCTGCGTAATCAGATGGCTGTTGGTGACAGGGCAACGCAGCCGTCCCCGGCTGCATTCCAAGCAAAAAAACGGCCCTCCGGGAGGAGGGCCAATCTGCCTTGGTTCTCTCTGCTTAGGAGAGTTGTTTTGACCATCGCTACGACGGTCAATCTTTAAAACAACCGGAAGCTCGTGCGATTTCCGGTTGCGTAACTTATCGGCGAATAACACTCTTTCGCCACAAACTTTGTTCTCCGGTCGGTAGGCGCCGCACCAACTCAGCCAGCTGGTGCGGCACCGGTTTTCCCCGGAGGAGGGAACCTTACTGCAGCGATCCACCGGTGGTGGAGCTTACTGCAACGTTGTGGCTCGACGGTGTGGTGCTCGACACGGTGGAGCCGCCGTCCATGGTTGCGAGGCTGTTGTGGAGCAGTGTCACGCGGACGCCGTTTGCAAGAGTCTTCTCGCCTTCCGGTGTGGACTTGGCGCTCGCCTTACCCATGCCAGAACGATAGATCTTGTAGATCGGCACCTGGTGCTCGGTCACAAGGTAGCGAACTACAGAGTCGGCCATCGCGGTCGATGTTCCTACACCAGCACGGCTGTAGCCCTGGACTTCGATGATGTAGCCCTTTTCGCTGCTCAACTTCGTCGCTACGTCATCCAAATCAGCCTTCGCCTTGGTGCCCAGAGTGGTGCGGCCTTTGGGGAACGCAACCGGTGTGCTGGTCACTGCGGAGTACTGATCCAGGTTGGTCACGGTTCCGTGCAAAGCGTCCGTCCGCGTGCTTGCGGCGGTCGCGGTGCTGTTCGCGGCATCGGCACGATTTCCGGCTTCCGTTGCGTGTGCGTCAGCCATCAGCGCAGCATCGTTCGCCTTCTTGATACCGGCGGTAGCGCGCGAATCGACGTCGCGAATATCATTAGCATTCTTCGCCTGTAGCTGATCCAGCTCGTTGACGCGATCCTTCACGGGATCCATCTGGCGCTTTACCCACTTCTTGCGCGCCAAGGGGTTCATGTGACCCCAGAATCCTTCCTTCGACTGCATCTGGAGCGGGGTGCCAGTTGCGTAAGAACCATTGTCGGTCGCGTCCTGCTTTGCAGCGGGGGCCGTGGTGGTCTGAGTCTGATCGGCAGCGGCTTGCGCATGCGCAGGGATGGCCAGGGCACCAGTCAACAGCAGGGCCGAAACTCCGTAGGTTGCGGTCTTGGTAAAGATATTCTGCTTATTCATAACGGTGTTGCTCCTTCCGGGTCTGCCTGGTCGCTCGCAGCGGAGCGGGCCAAGCTTGTACGCAGATACCAAGAGCAACCGGCGCGCCAAAGTGGATTCGAAGCACTATCCCATTAAAATGAACAACTTAGACTGACCCGAATCAGTGAAACTAGAGTCGGCTGCCACTTAGACAGGAAGATTCTTCCGGACGATGCGGCATTTTTGGACCGGCACGAGTGCGACTACTGCAGCTCGGTATGAACTATCAGGATCGAAGGCGGCTGAACGTTCCAGTTCGCTGGCACCGATTCAAAGATCAACCGGAAGTCGCGATGGTCGCCCGGCTTGATGGGGTCAACTGAGATCGACTGTAGATCAACGTACGGAATGCGGGTTCGAACCAGCGCCACCGGGACTGTCTCAAGATGTGGCGCGCTTCCGTCGGAGGTCGCAAACGTGACCTGCACCTGCGCGTCCGTCAGGGTTTTGGTGCCCGTATTCGTGACCGTACCGTCGACATACGTCGCCTTGCCGCCAGCGCCGTTCGTGGCTTCGGACATGGTGATTCCCGTGATCGGCAGGCTGGCTGCGTACACGTCCGGTTGCAGCGGAGCGCCAGAGTTCACGGGCGTCCGGCGTAGCGTTGCCACGATGGCCACTGCAACGATCAGCAACACCGCGACGGCCGCAATGATCCACGTCTGCGTGGAGACAGTTCGCTCCGGTTCCGGGGTAAGAAAGGGGGTCTGGTTGCCGTCGGCTGTCATCGCTTTGGAGTCTACTACGCTGATTCCTTACCGAACTTTCATGCTTCGGACAGTCGAAATGTGGGACATTCTTCGCATACCCATCCAGACAGGACCTACGCACGTAGGTATAAACAGGCACCCAACTCCAGGAAGGAAGCAGGCCATGGAAGCGACACCCCGATCCCGTGAATGGACCTATCGTGCCTCCGCCTTTGGCTTCGGCATCCTGTTTTTGCTGGGCATACTTACTTTCTGACGCTCGCAGATAGGCTGCTACGAGAAGGAAGCCTTCTTGACCTTCTGGCGGAAGTCTTCCCCTTGCATCTCGACCACAATGCACATCTCCTGCAACCGGGAGCGCATGCGTTCGCCGATCCGGTCGCCCAGGGTTTCCTCACGGAGGGCGCGGGCTGGTCGTTGATTCTCATCACCGACTGCCATCCCCAGAGGCGGCAGATTGGCGTAGTTCGTGGTGATGATAGTGGTCCGCTTGTCGTTATAGCGCGTGTTTAAGATGTGCGCGACCGTATCCCAAACCCAGTCCGTGGGTTTGGAGGCACCAATCTCATCCAGCACGAGAACCTCCGCGTCGAACACCGGCGCCAGCACTTCCAGTTCTGTCGCGGCAACACGCGGGTTATAGCTGTTCTGCACCTGCTTCAGGAGCTCCCGATAGTCGTAGAACAACCCCGTCGCACCACGCTCATCGACTAAGGCCTGCAGGATGCCGACAGCAAGGTGCGTCTTGCCGACCCCGATCGCTCCGGTCAGCAGCAGGCCGCTGCCGTCGTTCATCAGCGGATAGCCATCAACAAACTTGCGGGCGTTCTTCAGAGCTGTACTAAGCGAACGGTGCGACCCTTCGCCGAAATTCGGTTCAAAGGAGTCGAGCGTGCAGTGTTCATACCGTCGCGGAATGCGAGCAAGATTAAGCACCCGTCGCGTGCGTCGCTGAGCCCGGCAGACGCACGGAACTGCTGTTCGACGCCCCGCAGAATCCTCGACTATGCGCATGCCCTGCCCTTCACAGAACTTGCACTGGTCTTCGAGCTCTGCTGCAAGGCCGAGTTGATCCGCTGTACTCACATTGTGATGCTAACGCGATCTGCCTCCTCACCCGCCGTGTGGCGGAGGAGGAGGCAGAGGAAATCGGGTCGATACGCTCACCTTCGAGCCATCCCGGTACGTTTTGCGTTACTGCTTTGCCTCCACTTTACTGCTTTGCCGCCACTACCGCAGCGTCACTCTGCTGCGGCGTTGTAGTGGTGCACACCGGCTGTGCGTCTCCCACCTTTGCCTTGCACTCCTGGTAAGCAATCACTTCCCCTTTGTGGTCAAGGCAGGTCGTCGAAGTAGCCGCACCGGAGCGGTTGCTCCAGATCTGACCTGCAGTGAAGCAGGCCTGCACACGCGGCAATCTTGCCTTCACCATGGTCACGTTGCCGATGGTGCTGAAATCCATGGGAAACGGAACGGTCGCGGGTTTGGCCACAACGGAATCGACGCGGACGATCGCTGTCACATGGTGCTCAGCTTTATCGCCCAGCGGAGTATTGGTGGAAGGAACAACGAATCCGGGACCGGCGACAGCGCAGTTGGCGTCCACCTGCGCCTGCGAGACGGGATTGCCGGTCGGATCCGTGGCACAGGGCTGGGTGCCACCGGTGTGGTTCTGGGTTCCCGGAGGCGTCGCCTGGCCGGAGGGGGTAGTCTGCGCCCCAGCCAGTACCGCAACACTGAGTGCGCTAAATGCAACGAGAACGCGTCCTGCTTGCTTCATCATGGTGCGAACCTCTCTTCGGATCGGAATTGTAGGCCACGCGCACCGGCGTTGCACAGCCGCCGGCCTTGGCGATCCAAACTTGAAAGCTTGAGATAGCCGAAGTGGAGTCCGTGATGCCTGCGACCCAGATTTAGAGCGCGCCGGCGGCTCCCATTGCGGACGGTGGCGGACCGGGATAGAATAGGAAATGCGCCGGATTGCTGGAAAGCAAGCCGCCAGGGCAAAGCGACGGGAACATCGATGTGGCGTGAGTCTGACCGCTGCAAGCGAACCGTGAGCCAGATGCGCGGACTTCTGCAAGGAAGCCCAACCTCCCAAAGAATCGAGATCCAATGCCGAAGCAAGGAATTCACCCGAACTACGTCGCAACCAACGTCAAGTGCGCCTGCGGTACGACTTTTGAGACCCGCTCCACGCACAAGGGCGACATCCTGCTGGAAATCTGCAGCGCCTGCCACCCCTTCTTCACGGGTAAGAGCAAGGTTATGGACACCGCCGGCCGTATCGAGCGCTTCAAGCGCAAGTTCGCCAAGAGCGATTCGTCCGTCGCCGCAGCCAAGTAACCGCAACAACGCTTTAACAGGAAAGAGCCTCCGGGATCCGGGGGCTCTTCTTGTGTCAGGGTTAGAGAAACAAGATGAAGAAAGAGTGGGTGTACATTCCGACCGCGATCGCTAACAACGTTCCCGTTGCCACGTCGTCCGCTGTGCCTGCCGAATTCACGATCGGCAACGTGCGCATCGCGCCGGCGACCGTTCTTGCGCCCATGGCCGGCGTAACGGACACCGTCTTCCGCCGCTTCATCAAGAATGCTTCCCTCTTCTCCAGCAACAGCACCAGCGATAACGTCGACCAGGCGGCCACCAATCAGCAGTCGGGCTGCGGCCTCATCATGACGGAGTTCACCTCCGCCGACGGCCTCTCCCGCATGCGCGAGGTCAAGCGCAAGCGCTACCTGACCTACTACGACGACGAACACCCGATCTCCGCGCAGATCTTCGGATCGAACCCGGAGACGCTCGCCGACAGCGCACGCATCTGCCAGGACGCAGGCTTCGACATCGTCGATCTGAACCTCGGCTGTCCTGCGAAGCGCGTCGTAGCCTGCAACGGTGGCAGCGGACTGCTGCGCGATCTGCCGCACATCCAGACGATCTTTGAAGCCGTTCGCGCTGCCGTCACGATTCCCTTCACCGTGAAGTTTCGCCTGGGCTGGAACGAGAAGTCTCTCGTCTGCGTGCCGCTGGCGAAGATGGCCGAGGACTGTGGCCTGAACGCCGTCGCACTCCACGCCCGCACCCGCGAGCAGGGCTACACCGGCAACGCACGCTGGGAGTTCATCGCTGCCGTCAAGGATGCCGTGAAGATTCCCGTCATCGGCAACGGCGACGTCCGCACGCCCGAAGATGCCGCCAACATGATCGAACTGACCGGCTGCGACGCCGTCATGATCGGACGCGCCGCGCCTGCAAATCCGTGGATCTTCCGCCAGATCGCGCAGTACACCGCCAGTAAGGCCGCAACGGGTGCAGGCACCTATGACATCGCCACTGAGCAGGATCGTTACCGCATGATCCGCACCTACTTCACCATGCTCTTCGCAGAGATGGAGCAGGAGCATCCGGAGATCGGCGACCTGCCGCACATCGAAGATCTCGAAGCACTCTCGCCGTACGATCTGTCCGAGTACAACAAACTCCGTAACAAGAAGCGCGACCGCGAGTCCGCACGCCGCGATGTGATCGGCAAGATGAAGCAGTTCGCCAGCTGGTTCACCCACGGCGTCCCCGGCGGAGCAACGTTGCGCCGCAGCATCTTCGAAAGCAAGCAGGGTGAGCAGGTGATGGATGCCGTCGACCGCTTCTTCAACACCGACCCAGCTCAGCGCATCATCAGCACGAGTGATCTGCAGCCAGCCGCCTTCGCGGATTACCAGGACAGCTAGTCAAGCGGCGACTCGGGCGACCCGCCGTCGGGAAACTCAGAGTCCGTCGCAGGATGGGCACCGCGGAGAAACTCGAACCCTCCCTTCTCTCTACAATTCTCTTTATATCTCCAGCTGTGTCCCTTGATTGCCTGGGTGCTGCGCAGTTTGTTCAAGCTGAAGCCAAAAGATCGCCGCGCAAATAGAACACACGTTCGCGTGATTTTCTACTCTCTCGGCATGTCTGTCACGTGCATCGCATGCACGTCTCGCTATACTTCCTTGGTTCGCACTTCGCGCGATCGAAGCGTCGCGGACGATTCAAGCTTCCGGAGTCAAACACCATGGCCTTTCCCGAAATCTACGCAGCCGATCCGGAACGCTACAAAGCCGCGCAGTTTCGCCGTTGCGGTAAGAGCGGCATCCAACTGCCGCTCATCTCCCTTGGCCTGTGGCAGAACTTCGGTGGCGCCGATGTATTCGAGACAAGCCGCGCAACACTTCGACGCGCATTCGATCGTGGCGTGACGCACTTCGATCTGGCGAATAACTACGGGCCGCCCTACGGCTCGGCTGAGGAGAACTTCGGCAAGGTACTGCGTACCGACTTCGCAGCGCATCGTGATGAGTTGATCATCAGCAGCAAAGCCGGCTGGGACATGTGGCCGGGACCATACGGCATTGGCGCGTCGAAGAAGTACTTGGTGTCATCTCTCGACCAGTCTCTGAAGCGGATGGGCCTCGAATACGTCGACATCTTCTACACGCACCGCCCGGACTTCGAGACGCCGATGGAAGAGACCGCGAGTGCGCTGGCGCAGATCGTACGTCAGGGTAAGGCGCTGTACATCGGCATCTCGTCCTACTCGCCGGATCGCACGCGGATCATGAGCGACCTGCTTGCGGCAGAAGGCGTAAAACTCTTGATTCATCAACCCTCGTACTCGATGTTGAATCGATTCATTGAGCAGGGCCTCCTCGACACGTTGAGCGACCTGGGTGTGGGCTGCATCGCGTTCTCGCCGCTGGCGCAGGGCCTTTTGACCGACAAGTATCTGAACCCGGGCGCAGACAAAACCCGAGTGAACAGCGGCGATGGAAGCTTCAGTGAAAAGCTGCTGAGCGAGAAGAATCTCGCCAACGTCCGCGCACTCAACGAGATCGCAAAGCAGCGCGGCCAATCCCTTGCGCAGATGGCGATTGCATGGGCGCTGCGTGATGAGCGTGTGACTACCGCACTCATTGGCGCACGCAACGTCCAGCAACTCGACGACTCTCTGGACGCGCTGAAAAACCTTGCGTTCTCGAAGGACGAGCTTACGGAGATTGACAAGTACGCCGTCGATACTCCGGAGATCGACCTGTGGCGCAGCGTTAGCAGCCGCTGACTCTCACCACCAAAGCCTGCAATCCTGAGCGGAGTCAGTGGCCCGGCGACCGCTTCCGCGTAATCACCTTCACACCATCGCGCCACTTCTCATTCAGCCCGAGCAAGGTCCATTCCACCTGCGGCTTCAGATAGCGCAGGACTGTCTCCGTCGCGGGATGGATGCGCAGCGATGGCGCGACTAAAAAGAGCCGGGGTGGATCTTCGCTGAGACGAAGACCGGGGAAGTATCCGTGCCTCTGAAAGGTGCCGATGCCGGTTGAGGCATCAATGGTCTGCGTGTGGTGCCATCGCACGCGCAGCCAATAATCCAGCCCCTGCAGTGCAAAGTGCATGTCCTCGTGCGCTTTCAGTTCCAGCACTGCAAGGCGACCGTCATGACTGACGGTCAGCAGATCGAGCATGCCGCGGTCACTGGCCTGGAACGCGGGCACCTGTGCGTAGACGTAGTCAGTGTTGAAGCGCGCAAGACTTTCCTGACCATCGGTCAGCGGGCCAATGTTGGCGCGCAGTTCCGATTCAAGCCACGCCTCCGGCTGCATGCGGTAGAGTGGGTCTTTCTGTGATCCGCCCTTTCTGCGGCGAGCAAACAAGCGCTCCACGAACTCACGGATCATCGGCTCACTGCCTGGATCCAGTGGACTTTCCTGAACGCCGGCACCGAAGCTGATCTCCGAAGTCTGCGCGAAGGAATTCGCCGAGACTCTCTGCCGGATCCGCGCAAACTCGAGGCCGTGCAAGAGCAGTGCAAGCTCAGTGGACGAACGCAACCGCTGCTCAACGCGAGTTTGGTCCGCGATCGGGACCATGGCCATTGCCTGTAGCAGCGGCACGGAGAACCGCTCTGTTGCGGCCGCGGTGTTGGGTGCATGAAGCAGCCTCGTGATCAGGTTGCCGGTGTCTGCGGCGTCGCGCTCCATTAACTCTTCTGTCCGCTGGTCGAGTTCGAATAACTCCCACCGCGCCGCATCCTCTCGTAACCACGCCATCCTTGCCAGTGTTGTCGAAGCCGTTCCTCTCGGTACAACGATGCGCAACCCGCTCAAGAGACGTCTGCCGTCCGCCTGCTCTCGGCAGAGACCCAGCCAGAGCAGGCCGACCGTCAGCACACCATCAATCGTTGCTTGCGACTCTTCTGCGTTGACGCCGACGACAGCCCAGGCCTTCTGCCCTTGCTGCAGCACGCCACGCGCATACGCAGGCCCAAAGGATTGCTCGAGGTCCATCGCGATGCGAAAGTCGTCAGCCTTCCAGTCGGGGTAGGAACGCAGCAGCACCCGCTCCAGCGTGGCAGCGTAGCGACGGCGTGTAGTATCTCGCGCAGTGGGTGTGCGACGGTCGGGCTGCGCCACCAGTTCCAATATCTGTGGTTTGCTCTGACCGAAGCGGAGCGTCTGCAGCTTCAGCGTGTCTTTGCGCGTGGAGAAGCCGCTGACACGTCGCACCATATTGCGGTCTTCACTCCACAGGTGCAGCGTGCAACGGCCATGCTCCTGCGAGATGCTGTACCGCGACTCACGCATGTCGAACAGCACGCGGCCATCGTCAAGCAAAACTGCCCTGCTATGGTCTGCGAGGAATTCTTCCAGGGCATGCGCAACCTCGGCTGGGGTCTGCTCTGAAACCCCGGCCGAGTGCGCCGGCATTACCAGCCCTTCGCGGATCGGAGCGTCGTAATGTGTGCCACATGGTGCCTGCTATGCCACGCGTAGAGAAGTGCGACCGTTTCCAGCGACAAGGCGCCGTTCTCAGGATGCACATAGGTTCGCTGCCACTGCTTGGCCGATAGCGAACGCAGCAGCATCAGCAGGCGCGCATGCAGCGCTTCCAGCAAGTCCAGAGACCACTCAATCGGCGCATCGTACCCATCGTGAAGCATGGCCCACTCTGCCTCGTCGTAGGGCTTGATCGTCGGCGAAGCTTCGGTCAGAGCGAGTTTGATGCGCACATAACAGTTCATGTGCGAGTCCGCGATATGGTGTACCAACTGCCGCACCGTCCACCCGCCCTCACGATAAGGTGTGTCCAGTTGCTCGGCTCGAAGCCCGTGCACCGCGGTGAGAAGGCTTTGAGGCAGTTCGCCCAGCGTTAGCAGCGCATCAGATAAGGCAGCAGCGCTGATCTCTTCGGGCCGCTTGAATGGGCCAATGGGATAGCGCAGGTCGGCCGGTGCAGCGACCGGCGGGCGGGCTGTTCTCATGCTCCCCAACCTAGCACAGCACTCCGAAAAAACGGCCGAAAAAGACGAGCGGTAGAATGAGGAGTACATGAGTCGTCCGGCCACCCTGGCAGCCCCCACATCTCAAAGTTTCTTTCGCGACCGGTTCGCCGTCGACGCCCCCCTGGTCGAGCGCTGCTTGGCTGCGGCGCTCAGCGAGGGCGGGGATTTCGCCGAGTTGTATTTCGAATCGGTGACTTCAAGCTCTATCGGCATCGACGAGGGCATCGTTAAATCTGCGAGTCAGGGCCATAGCACCGGTTGTGGCGTGCGTGTGCTGATCGGCGAACGGACCGGCTATAGCTACACCGATTCTCTTGAAGAAGATCGCCTGATCCACGCAGCAAAGACCGCGGCACTGATCGCCAGCGGCCCCGCGACAACACGCGTGCAGGGCTTCGTCGAGACGGAAGTGCACAACCTCTATCCCGTCGTCGGACTGGATGCGGAGATCACCGCGAAGCTTGCTCTGGTGCAGCGCGCGGACAAGGCTGCACGCGCGTATGACCCACGCATCACGCAGGTGCGAGCGGGTTTCAATGATGAATTGCGGCGCATCTTCATCGCTGCCAGCGACGGAACATGGGCTGCCGACACGCAGCCGCTCAGCCGCTTCAGCGTCTCCGTGATCGCTAAGGATGCCACTGCCGACGGAGGCAAGGGTGCGACCGCGCGCGGATCCGGCGGTGGTGGCGGACGCGTAACGCTGGACTACTATGCGGCGCATCACTCGCCGGAACACTTCGCTGCAGAGGCTGCTCGCCAGGCCATTCTCCAGCTGAACGCGATCGAAGCGCCCGCGGGCGAGACGGAAGTCGTTCTGGGTCCCGGCTGGCCGGGCGTCCTGATTCATGAGGCCGTAGGTCACGGCCTGGAGGCCGACTTCAATCGGAAGAAGCAGTCAGCCTTTGCGGGCCTGATGGGCCAGCGCGTTGCGACCGATAAGGTAACGGTCGTAGACAACGGCACCATCGCCAACCGCCGCGGCAGCCTGAATGTGGATGACGAAGGCACGCCGACGCAGAACAATGTGCTGATCGAGAAGGGCATCCTGCGGCAATACATGAGCGATAAGCTCTCCGCAAAGCTGATGGGACTGTCACGAACAGGCAGCGGTCGCCGCGAAAGTTACGCCAGCGTACCGATGCCGCGCATGACCAACACCTACATGCTCGCGGGTGAGGATGAGCCCCAGGACATACTTCGCAGCGTCAAGAAGGGCGTGTACGCCGTCAATTTCAGCGGCGGCTCAGTAGACATTACGAATGGAAAATTCGTCTTTGCGGCCAGCGAAGCATACCTTATAGAAGACGGCAAGATTACGGCGCCGGTAAAAGGCGCCATGTTGATCGGCAACGGACCGGAAGCATTGCAGTACGTCAGCATGGTCGGGCATGATCTTTCGCTCGATGAAGGCATCGGCACCTGCGGCAAACGCGGACAGGGAGTACCGGTGGGAGTCGGCATGCCGACGGTAAAACTCGACAAGATGACGGTTGGCGGAACGGGGCGATAACCATGGCAACAGTAAAGGCAGCGAAGGCACCGGGCGAAAAGATTTTTGAATGTGAAGTAAAACGGCGTCGTGTCTCAGCGCGTGGCGGCTATGAGCCCTTCTGGAAGGTCAAGAATGTCGCCGAGGCTCTCGTCGACGGCGATACCGAGTTCCGCTGCAAGGATTGCCACGGTAGCCTGAAGATGCACAAACAGCGCATCGCCGGCGGCCCTGGCGCCTACGTGGAGCACGCCTCGAAGCATGACGCAGAGTACTGCCCCGGCACCATGCACTTCCAGGCAGCCACGGATGGACGCGAAATGCGCTTCTCTGGAACACCGGTGCGATAGAGGCATCATGCGCACGGCAGCCACACCCGCAACAGACCTGAAGACACTCGCCACAGAACTGGTCGACCGCGCCTTGAGCGCGGGTGCGACCGATGCTGAAGCAGTCGTCTTCGAAGGCGACGAGTTCTACACCAAGGTGCGCCTGGGCCAGGTGGAAACGCTCACCGAGTCGACCTCACGTGCGATCGGCCTGCGCGTCTTCAACGGGCTGCGCACTGCCAGCACTTCGACAAACGATCTTAGCGAGGATTCGCTGAAGCAACTCGTCCGCGGCGCGGTGGAGTTGTCGAAGATCACTGAAGAGGATCCATTCGCAGGCCTGCCGGATGCGACCGAGTACTCAACTGTTCGCAATAGCGATCATCTCGGCATCTACTTCGACGATGTCTATCAGCTGCCGGCGGAAGAGCGTATCGCAATGGCTCGTGCGACGGAAGCCGCGGCGATGGCGACAGATGTACGCATTCAAAACAGCGATGGCGGCACCTTCAGCGCATCGACTTCGCACAAGGCGATGGCAAACTCGCGAGGATTTGCCGGCGAGTATCGCAAGAGCTATTGCGGCATCGGCACTACGCCTATTGCGCAGGACGCCAGCGGCATGCAGCGCGATGGCTGGGGCAGCGGTGCGCGTACCCTGCGCAGACTGGAATCACCCGAAGCGGTCGGTGCAGAAGCAGCGAAACGCGCGCTGCGCAGACTGGGAGCACGTCGTGTGCCGACGCAGCGTGGAGCATCGATGGTCTTCTCGCGCGAGATTGCACGCGGCATCATCGGCGACATCTTCGACGCGGTGAATGGTGACGCGATCTATCGCAAGGCGTCGATGTTCGAAGGGATGCTGGGCGAGCAGGTTGCGAGCCCGCTGGTCACCGTAGTCGACGACGGCACCATGATGCTCGAGGACTGGCTCGGCGGCTTCGGCACCCTGCCCTACGATGGCGATGGCCTGCCCATGCGGCGCAAGGTGATCGTCGACAAAGGCATCCTGCAAACGTACGTTACGAACACCTACACGTCGCGCAAGCTCGGAACGAAGAGCACGGGGAACGCATCGCGTGGCTTGGCTGGCGCACCCGGCATCGGCAGCGGCAACTTCTATCTCGAGGCAGGCACGCAGACACCGCGCGAAATTATCGCGGATGTGCAGACCGGTCTCTATGTCACGGAAGTGCTGGGCAGCGGCGTCAACCTGGTGACGGGTGATTACTCTCAAGGCGCCAGCGGTATCTGGATCGAGAATGGCGTCTTCACCGGCGCTGTCGAAGAGATCACCATCGCTGGCAATCTGAAGGACATGTACAAGAACATCGTCGCCGTCGGGAATGACCTTATCTTCCGGGGTTCCGCGGCTTCGCCTTGCATCCGCATCGATGGCATGACCATCGCCGGCTCCTGAACGACTCTCGACACAGACAGCTCAAGTTAATTTGTGTGGAACTGGCTTTAGCCATGTCTTCGATCCGTGAGCAGATTGGGGCGTGGGCCCTTTTGAGGAACTCCCTCAGCAGCTAAAGCCGGTCGCATGCTGCAGGCGGAATTGGCTGCAGCCATGCCCCTCCGGAAACGCTAGCCTCCCATTTAGGGCGGACTCCAGCTCAAATCGATGTCGTATAGGCAGGCGCTACTTCTTCGAAGGCAGACCGTACACAACGATCTGCGCATCGCCCTTTGCCATCGGCCAAATGACAGACTTCATCCCCATCGCGACTGCCACTCGCTGGGCACCGGACTTCGTCGCATAGCTGATGATGCCGCCACCCATGGCTGCGCCTGTCTGCGTCTTCCAGGCGATCGCACCGCTCCTGGCATCCAGCACATAGAACGTTCCGGAGACATCGCCAGCGAAGACCACCCCGCCTGCAGTTGGAGTCACGGCCGCGATCACCGGGGATGCAACCGGACTCTCCCACATCACGCGGCCGGTCTCAGCATTCACACCGGTGATGCGGCCCTTTGCTGTTTCTGGGGGATCCATCGTGATCTTCGGATCGATCTTGCCGGGCACCCGCGTCAATGTGGTGCACCAGTCAACCGCGCCCACGTACAACATGCCCGTCTTCGGCGAGTAGGCCGCACCATTCCACTCGTTACCGCCCTGCGTCCCAGGGCAGAAACGTACAGGCTCCTGCTTGAGCGGCGCGCCAGCATTGGCGACATTTGTCACCGGCGCGACCCACGGCTTGGATCCATCCTTCGCATCGCCCGTGTATAAGCGTCCATCCTTTGTCGCAACGGCGTACCGCAAGCGATCACTCCTGCCCGGGTACAGTGCCGCAGCAGCTGACACCTCCCAGTCATGGAAGTCCTGCGCTACGAGCGGGAAGCCCTTCAGCACTGCGCCGGTGCGCGCATCCAGTGCGACGAGGTTGCTTCTTTGCGGACTGCCATCCGCGTGCGGCTTGCGTGCGGGATCACCACCCGGCACGAACAGCGTTCCCGTCGCCGTGTCCAGCGAGTAGGCCGTCCACGAGGTTCCGCCGAAGAGCGACTCATCCTCACTGGCAGTGACTGGCGCCGCCGCAGGCGCAGTGGGCCCACGCAGCGCATCATTCTCCATGCGCGGAACGAGGTACTGCTCCCACACAATTCTCCCTGTGGCCGCGTCCAGAGCGTACATACGTCCCTTGACCGGGATCGCCTCAGTGCCGGCGTTTCCTGCAAATACCAGGCCCTTCCAAGCAAGCAGGGCCGTGGGGATGCTTTCCTTCTTCGCCTTGTCAGCGATGGTCGCCTCCCAAAGGCGTTTTCCCGTTGCTGCGTCATAGGCCAGCACACGACCATCCTGCGTACCCCGAAAGACACGCCCATCCATGACAGCGACGCCACGGTTGACATCGTTCGGAACAGCAGGCGCATAGTCTTCATGCGTTCGCCACTTCTGCGCGCAGGTGTCGCTGTCCAGTGCAATCGTGTCGTGGCCGGTCGTGACGTACATCACGCCATCAACCACTACGGGTCCCGTCTGGAAGCTCGTGGTCTGATGCAGATCGTACCGGCACACTTCCTTCAGGCTGGCTGCGTTTGCCGGAGTGATTTGTGACTGCGGCGCGTAGCGCGTGCCTTCGAGCGTGCGGTTAAAGCTCGGCCAATCATTTGGCGAGACGCTCTGCGCGGAAGCAACCTGCGGGATGGCAGCTACCGCAATAGCAACAAGAATCAATGAACGCATCGATCAACACTCCTGGGGGCGCTTGCCTTCTGGTCCTAGCGAGACACTCGACGCGAGGAATCACGATAGGCATCGCCATCGCGGATTGTAGCTTGTTCCCCACAGCCGTTGGAGACTGCTGCGCCGGTAGAATCGGCCTGTGGCAATGGCGCCCATCTTCGAGCACGAGATTGTCTTCGATCCTGCACATGCGGCTGACGCCCTGCGTTCATTGCCTGCCAGTGCGGGCATCGTCGCGCTGTTCGGACAAGCCAACACAGATCGTCCGCATCTCCTTAGGGCCGCCAATCTCCGTCGCCGCCTGCAAAGCCTGCTGGAGCCCACAGAAGGGCAGACGAAGCGATTGAACCTGCGCGATCGCATTGCTCGCATTGCGTGGCGCGAGGCAGGATCAGACTTCGAGTCGCTGCTGCTGCTGCATCGCGCGATGGCCTTTGCCTTTGGAGCAGAGGAAGCCCGCAAGCGCATGCGTCTGTCGTCGCCGTACACCGTGCGCTTCGCTGCGGAGAATCGTTTCCCGCGCATCTACGTCACGAACCACCTGCGCCGCCGATCGTTACGCACCACCTTCGGTCCCTTTGCGTCGCGTTTCGCCGCGGAACGTTATTGCGAGGCCGTGGAAGAGCTGTTTCTCATTCGCCGCTGCTATCTTGAGCTGCATCCTTCGCCGGAAGATCCCGGCTGCATCTATGGCGAGATCAATAAGTGCATGGCTCCCTGCCAGCAGCGCGTGACCGATGAGGAGTACAGCGCAGAGTGTCAACGTGTGCTCAGCTTTCTGGAGACACACGGCGCCTCGCGCATCGGCGAGCTTGAGGCAGAGCGAGACGAAGCTTCGGCCAACATGATGTTTGAAGAGGCCGCGGCGGCGCACGCCCGCGCCGCGAAAGTGAAGTCTGCGGCCGCGCTTGCGGACGAGCTGGTGCAGCCGCTCAGCGATCTGCGTGCCGTCCTTTTGATGCCCTGCCCTTCCCGCGATGACGACGAGGCGCCACACGTCGCTGCATTTCAGTTTGCAGATGGCTGCATACGCGGCCCGCACCGTGTGTCTCTGCTTGGAGTGCGGCTGGCGAAGGAGCAGGCGGAGGTGGGCTCGTCGCTCTTCGCACAGCCCATGATGCTGGCGCCCGTACCGCTGGAGGGCGAAGCCGCTGCTGAAACTGCCCCGACGGAATCCGCGGCAAGCAAACGCGAGACTGCAGCCGCCAATGCCAGCGCGGAGGAACGTGTGCTGGCCGCCATTGCCGCGTTGGACGAAGGCAGTGGAGCCGAGGACATGACGGAGCTCGGAGATCATCTCGCCATGCTGAAGCGTTGGTACTACCGGCCAGAGAAGCAACGCACGGGCGCCATCTTCTTTCGGGAACGCGACAGCTGGCCGGTGCGGCGCATGGTCCGTGCGGCCGCGCGTATTGCGGCGGGCGCCACGGCGCCGGTGTTGCCGCCTGCTTAGATAGCAGCGCCCAGGGTACCGGGCAGAATAACCGGCACGCGTACCCACTGCATCCCGGCGTCCTTCGCGGCCTGTATGCCCGCGTCCGCATCCTCGAAGACGAGGCAGTCTTCCGGCTTCACGCGCAGCAGCTCTGCTGCCCTGAGGAAGGGTTCCGGATTGGGCTTGCCCTTGGTGTAATCCTCTGCACAGACAGTGACCTCGAACTTATCGGTCAGCCCCAGAGCTGCCAGCGTCTTCTCGACGTTGTCGCGGGGCGATCCGGAAACAATCGCCAGGGGGATCTCTCCGTGCTTCGCCACGATGTGTGCCAATACGGAAGCGATGGGCTGTATGTCGCCGACGCCTTCCAGAAACTGCGCTTCTTTCTGCGCAACCACTGCCTCTGCGTCCATCGTGTAACCAAACTTTTCGTTCAGCAGCTCAACCACGCGCAGCGGTGGGACACCGCCCAGAGAATAGAACAGATCCTCAGGAAATGTGCCGCCGTGAGCCTTTACCGTGGCGCTCCATGCGACAAAGTGTGCGGGCATACTATCGGCTACGGTGCCGTCCAGATCGAATAGGTACGCGCGGAAATTGCCCGCGGGCAGCACGAGTGCTTCACTGTTTGAGTCAACGGACACGGTCGTTCTCCTGGCTCTATCGTACTGTGCTTCGCGGCGCAACTTGATAGACTGCCCCTGTGATCGATCTCGCATATTCCATTCTTTCCGCCGACTTCGCGCACCTTGCCGATGAGATTGCCACGGCCGAGCGCGGTGGTGGCACCGTCTGCCACGTGGACGTCATGGACGGCCATTTCGTGCCCAACATCACCTTTGGCCCTCCGGTGGTGGCGGCGGTGCGGCGCTGCACCAGGGTGCCGCTGGATGTGCACCTGATGATCGAGGATCCGGACCGCTATATTGCCGATTTCGCGAAGGCCGGCGCGGATTGGCTGATCGTCCACCAGGAAGTCTGCCGCCATCTGCACCGCACCCTGTCGTCGATCCGCGAGCATGGTATGCAGCCTGCGGTGGTCATCAACCCCGCCACGCCGGTTGAGACGATCATCGAAGTGCTGCCCATGGTCCACCACGTCCTTGTCATGACCGTAAACCCCGGCTTTGGGGGCCAGAGCTTTATCCCACGCTGCGTCGGCAAGGTAGAACATCTGGCAGCGCTCCGCGAGGAGATGGGTTTGAACTTCCGCATCGAGGTTGACGGCGGGGTCAGCAATGACACCGTGGCGCAGGTGGTGAAGGCGGGAGCGGACCTGCTCGTCGCTGGTTCGGCGATCTACGCCGGGTCCGGGGACCCTGCAAAGACGGAGAGCAACGCCGTGGAGTTCCTGCGTCGTGCCAACGCGGCCACCCGGTCCCTGGCATAACCGGTAGACGTCCGTCTCCAGGCACCGTCAAAAAGAAGGGGCGGTTCAGGACACGTTCCCGCCTGCAGCTTAGAATAAGAAGTGAGTTTCCCGGTGGCCTGCCTGTTCGTACGGCGGCTCCTGGTACGAGGGTTTACAGGCATGGTTTCACTCTTCTCCCCGAAGGCGATCAAGACGGCTGTCGCGCATTCGTTCTTTCCGCGCCGCGGCATCGCCGTTGTTCTGCTGGCTGGCAGTTTTGCCACCGCAGCTGTGTACGCTCAGCAGGCTCCCAACGCAGCGCCCACGGCCGCAACGGACCAGGCTGCTCCCGCACCGCCAGCGAGCAGTGACCAGACGCCGACCGCGGTCATGAGCAACACCGCGCCCAAGCGCGGCCGTACCCGCAAGACCGCCGAAGACAAGAAGGATGAGAAGGTCGTCCAGTCCAAGGACACGGTCAAGAACGAAAAGGCTCGCAAGGCCCAGATGAAGATCAATCCCCTGGGCAACGTGAAGAGCAACCAGCCGGATAAGCAGCTTTATGACAAGGCGCTGGTTGCGATCAACAAGGGTCGCTTCGAAGTCGCGCGTCTTGATCTGCAGACCCTGCTGTCGACCTATCCGGACTCCGAGTATCAGATGCGCGCGAAGCTCGCCTTTGCCGACAGCTGGTACCGTGAGGGCGGCACCGCTGCTCTGGCGCAGGCGGAGACCGAATACCACGACTTCATCATCTTCTTCCCGAACGCACCAGAAGCTGCGGAAGCGCAGATGCGCATTGGCGACATCTACTTCAAGCAGATGGACCGTCCCGATCGCGATTACGCGAAGGCTGTGCACGCGCAGGAAGAGTACCGCACGATGCTGACGCAGTATCCGGACTCTTCCCTGATTCCGGAAGCCAAGCAGCATCTGCGCGAAGTGCAGGAAGTCATGGCTCAGCGCGAGTCAAGCATCGGCGAGTTCTACGGCACGCATGAGAACTGGTCCGCTGCCATCGCGCGATATCAGACAGTCGTCGATACCTACCCGCTCTACAGCCACATCGATCAGACCCTGATTGGTCTGGGCGATGCGTACGCTTCCATGTCGCGCTACATCCGCACGCTGAAGCTGCCTGAGGATGCACGTGGACGCCTCTTGAAAAATTATGACGACCAGGCCATCGCAGCTTACAGCCGCGTCGTGACGCAGTACGCCGCCTCTGCACACGTTGAGGATGCACGCGACCGCCTTGAAGCGATGAACGTGCCGATCCCGGAGCCGACGGCCGAGCAGTTGGCCGCAAGCCAGGCATTGGAAGACAGCCGTCAGACCTACAACCTGGCAAACCGCGCCAAGGGTCTGCTCTTCCGCGGACCAGACACCGTGCAGTCCGCTCGCATCGGCGATCCGTCCATGGCGGATCCCAAGGCAACGCTCGCACCCGAAGTCTCCCATCGGTCGGAACAGGCCTTCAAGGTTGCAATGGATCCGAAGGCTGGCGCAACGCCCGCAGCAGGAACCGCGGCGACGACGTCTGACGCGACCGAAGCAAACGCTGCCGCGGGCAACACTCCAGCAGCGGCAGGCGCGCCCATGAACCTGCAGGACATTCCCGCAGTGGATGCAGCCCCTGCAACAGCTGTCACTGGATCCAGCTTTACGGCGACTCCGACAGGCGTTGCGCCCGTCTCCAGCGGCGGTGGTACCGGTGTTGGCGTCACCATTCTTTCTCCCGGCGCAACGACAAGCTCACCCTCTGCCCCGCCCCCCGCCGGCAGCGTTCCTGCGAACTATGGCCTGAAGGCTGCGGGTCCGGCAAACACCGGTGACCTGCCGCCCGTCGAGAAGGCAGCGGAAGCGCCTGATGCAGTGAACGACGTCGCAGGACAAAAGACACCGGAAGGCGCGCAGCCTGTGCTCGACAAGAACGGCAAGGTCAAGAAGGTCAAGCCTGAGTTTGATAAGGGCGAGGAGTCCAGCAGCACGCACAAGAAGAAGAAGGGCCTGAAGAAGGTAAACCCCTTCTAGACCCGGCAGTCACCCGTAAGAATACGAAAGGGCAGGGATCAATCGATCCCTGCCCTTTCGCGATTCTCCCTCTCATCGAGAGGCCTCTAGACTTCCTTCATTGTGACGCCAAGAGTCTTCATCTTGCGATAGAGATGGCTGCGTTCCAGTCCCAGCGCCTCGGCCGTGCGACTCACATTGCCGTGGCACTCGTCCAGTTTTTTCAGGATGTAGTCGCGCTCATACGCTTCCCGCGCCTGCAGCAGCGTACCGAACTCTTCCGTGCGTACACTTCCCTTTGCGCCGTCACGAGCACTTTCGCGATAGACCAACACTGGCAGGTGCTTGCGCTCGATACGTTGCGCCTTGGGATTCAGGATCAGGACACGCTCAATAACGTTGCGCAACTCGCGGACGTTACCAGGCCAGTGATACTGCTTCAGCGTGGCTAACGCATCCGTGGAAATCTCAACACGGGGACGTCCGTATTGCCGACCAAACTCCTGCAGGAACTCCTGCACCAGCAACGGAATATCCTCACTTCGATCCCGCAGCGGCGGCACGAAAAATGGAATGACGTTCAATCGGTAGAACAGGTCTTCGCGGAAGTTGCCCTTGATGATTTCGTCTTCCAGATCCTTGTTGGTTGCCGCGATCACACGAACGTCTACAGCGATGGGCTGCGAGGCTCCTACGGGATAGAAGCGCTGCTCGTCCAAAGCGCGCAGGACCTTGGCTTGTGTCTTCAGGCTCATGTCTGCCACTTCGTCCAGAAAGAGTGTGCCGCCATCGGCGCGCTCAAAGGTACCTCGCTTTTCCGGTGGGCCGCCAGGGACGGCGCTATGCCGGTAGCCGAAGAGTTCACTTTCGATAAAGTCTTCGGGGATAGCAGCGCAGTTCAGTTCGATGAAGACGCGATCCGCGCGCAGACTCTCCGCATGCATGGTGCGGGCAATGCGTTCCTTGCCGGTGCCGGATTCGCCATAGATCAGCACTCGTCCGTTCGTCGGCGCCATTAGGCGAATCTGCTGCCGAAGCGCCTTCAGCGGAACACTCTCGCCTGTGACATAAGCCTTCTGCGCCAACTGCTGCTGAAACTCGCTGTTGTCCTTCTTCAACCGCCGGGCTTCCGTCGCGTTCTTGAGCACAAGCAGCGTGCGATCCAGCGAAAGCGGCTTTTCCAGGAAGTCGTACGCACCGAGTTTCGTTGCGCGCACCGCGCTCTCGATTGTCCCGTGGCCGGAAATGATGACGACTTCCGGTGGCGCCGACAAGCCCATATCCCGAATCTTCGCCAGCACATCCAGGCCATCGCCATCGGGTAGCCAGATGTCCAGCAGCACCAGGTCATATTCGGCATCCCGGATCAGTTCCAGCGCCTCCGTGGCCGTTCCTGCACTGGCCGTGGCATAGCCCTCCTCGCCCAGGATCCCCTCGAGCGATTCTCGGATCTCGGCTTCATCATCGACGACGAGAATGTGGGTCACGCGGTGTGCACCTCGGGAGATGAGGCTTCGGATGCACCGGCGACGGCAGCGGCTGTATCCTCGCCGTTCTCCGACGCGGAAGCTACCGGCAGTTCAAGGATGAACCGCGCTCCATTGGGTGTATTGCCTTCGGCGCGGATGGTCCCCTGGTGGTCTGCCATGATCTTCGCCGCAATGGTGAGGCCCAGCCCCGTGCCACGCTGCTTGGTGGAGAAGTACGGCAGAAACAAACGCTCACGCATCTCGTCGGTGACGCCAGGCCCCGTATCTGCGATCACAAGCTCCAGCATGCCGGGAGACTGCTCACTGCGGCGCGTCTCGATATGGATCTCCCGGCGGAGACTGGTCTGCATCGCCTCAGCGGCGTTATCGATCAGGTTGGAGAGCGCACGCTTGATCGCTTCAGGATCAGCCATCACAAGCGGCAACTCAGCCGCAAGCGAGAGCACCACCGTCACCCTGTTCAAGCGACCGGCGAAGAGGCTTAGGGAGTTCTCCACGATCGTGTTGAGGTCGGCTGGACGAGGACGAGCATTCGGAAATTCTGCCAGCGACGAGAACTGATCAACCAGCGAACGCATACTGTCTACCGACGAACTGATGACTTCGCTTGACCGGTGGATGGTGGCAATCGAAGGTGACTCAATCTCACGCTCACGCAGAAGATCGCCGAGCCGGACAATGTGCCGGCGAATCTGCTCGGCGGAAAGGGCAATCGGCGTCAGAGGATTCTTGATCTCGTGTGCTACGCGACGCGCCACTTCCTTCCACGCGGACTGTTTCTGCGCGCGCAGTAACTCGGTCGCGTTCTCAAGCACCACAACGTAGCCCGTAGCACTACGCACGCCCGAGTTGTTTGTTTCAAGAATGGCTGCGGTAATGGCAATATTCAGCGTGCCGCCAGGAGCGTGCATCTCTGTCTCCGCCGATGCGGACCCCATGCGGTGGCTGCGCTGCAGCAGGCGGTCGATACTCTCCATCGCGTCGCTCGGAATCACTTCATCAATCAGCAGTCCGATAAAGGCGCGCTGACCACCCGGATCGAGCATTTCGCTGAACGCCCGGTTCGCCACGCGGATACGACGATCCACATCCAGCATCACGACGCCATTCGGGATCGTCTGCAACATCGTCTCAAGCTCACGACGGCGCGACTCAAGCTCAACGTTGGCCTCAAACACCTGGATGGTCGTCTGCTCCACCAGCCGGCGACTTGTCTCCAGATCTTCTGCCATGGTGTTGAAACTCTGTACCAGATCGCCGAGTTCTTCCGTTGCGGACGCCTCAACGCGTTGATCGTAATTTCCCTGCGCAATTGCGCTCATGGCGTCCGCCAGCGCTTCCACAGGCTTCGTGACCTGTTTCGAGAGATGCAACGCGAGCCAGCTGATGATGAAGAGCGCAAGGCTCGTGATCATCAGCAGCAGGACCATGTAGGTTCCGCGGATCTGCTTCCTCATGCGGAAGAAGGTCCAATACTGCTGGCCCGCACGATCCAGTTCGCCGATGTGAGAAGTCATGCCCTCTGGCAACGGCGCAGCCGCGACCACGAGCAAGCCCGACGCCGTGTGTGCCGAGCCAAGAATGTAATCAACGCCGTTCGCTGTCAGGATGGGTTCGTCGTGGCTTTGAATGGCCTCCAACACGATGATGTCGAAGGGCCCCGCCGATCGCTTCTGAAAAGGCGCGATGGTGGGCGAGGCGCCGGCATCCTCATCCAGAAGCGCATCCTGTGCCTGCCACGTGCTCAAAGAAGCTTGGCCAGTCGGTGTCCGGAAGCGTGAAACAACGACATTGCCGCTGTAGACCTGAGCAAAGCCGCCGAGCAGCGTCACCTCATGGCTCTGCATGGCGCGCTGCATGTTGGACGGACTGTTCGCATCGGCTCCGCTCGTAGCAATATCGCCTGCGATCTCTTCCGCCTCAGAGCGAGCATTCGCTGCGATGTAGCGGGAAAGGTCCAGTGCAACCTGCGCGGATTCTTCTCGCAGATGTGCGGCGGGCTGCGCGAACCAGCGCTCCACACCTCGGTTCATCAGCAGGTAGCTGAAACCAAACATGCAGCCTACCGGCACAAGCGACACCAGGATGGCGCCCCACAGCATCCGCGTACGCAAACGTGCCCCAAGCACGCGGCTGCGCTGGTCCGCGTACAAACGCAGAACATTCCGCATTAACAAAACAAGGGTTGTAAGGAACAGCAGGAAGGCGAGGAACGAGATGGACGTGAAAAGAAAGATCTCACGCGGTGTGTTCGGGTTAAGAAAGTTCAGGCGAAAGGCATTCAGCGCCGCCAGCCCAAGGAACAACAAAAGAAGGAAGACACCCAGCACAATCATCAAGATTTTGCGCTGACGCGTTGTTCCCACCGTGTGCCCTCACTCTCTCGTGCGTGTCGAGATTATAGGCTTGCGATCTGCGCGGGTGCTCCACGCCTCACCGTTACGACGTGGGCATTCGATACGCGGCATTGGAGCAAGGAAATCCGGAACCCATGTCTCAAACGCGAGACATGGGTCACCGTTTGCAGGTTCTGGCTTAAGCGACCAATTCCGCGACAGGCTGCCAGTCCTTGCCCTGCGACTCTGCGACTGCCTTATACGTCAGCGTGCCGTTGTATGTGTTCACACCCTCGGCAATGCCTTCGTCTGCCTTGATCGCCGCGTCTGCGCCACTCTCCGCCAACTTCATCACGTAAGGAAAAGTCGCATTCGTAAGCGCCAGCGTAGACGTGTTCGGAACCGCTGCGGGCATGTTCGTAACGCAATAGTGCACGACGCCATCGACGACGTAGGACGGGTCGGTATGCGTGGTGGGACGCGCCGTCTCGATGCAGCCACCCTGATCGATCGCGACATCGACCACGACCGCGCCCGGCTTCATCTTGCTCACCATGGCAGCTGTCACCAACTTGGGAGCAGCAGCGCCCGGAATCAGAACGCCACCAATCAGCAGATCGGCCTCCGCCGCAGCGCGAGCAATGTTGTACGGGTTTGAAGCCAGCGTGAAGACGCGGCCATTGAAAATATCGTCAAGGTCTCGCAGACGGTTCAGGCTAAGGTCCACGATCGTGACCTTCGCGCCCAGTCCCAGCGCCATCTTGGCCGCATTAATGCCCACGATACCGCCGCCGATGATGACCACATTGCCCGGCGGGACGCCCGGAACGCCGCCCAGCAACAGGCCACGGCCTCCATTCTTCTTCTGGAGATACTCCGCACCGACCTGTACGCTCAACCGTCCCGCAACTTCGCTCATCGGAGTCAGCAGCGGCAGCGATCCTGCGCGGTCGCGGACCGTCTCATACGCAATACCGGTCACCTTCTTCTCGAGCAGAGCCTCAGTCAAACCGGGCAGAGGTGCCAGGTGCAGGTAGGTGAACAACAGCAAACCCGGCCGGAAATACTGGTATTCCTTCTCGACGGGCTCCTTCACCTTGACGACCATGTCGGCCAGCCGCCACACGTCGTACGCGCCACCAACGATCTCGGCCCCCGCGGCCTGGTATTCGTCATCGGTGAAGGCAGAAAGATCACCTGCACCGGTCTGCACGAGCACGGTGTGCCCTGCTCCAACCAGCGCATGCACGCCGGCCGGGGTTACGCCTACACGGCTCTCGTGGTCTTTCACTTCCTTCGGAACGCCAACAATCATGCTTCTCACTCCTGTTCCCTTCTAGGGTACAGAACTGTGAGATGCAGTCGCGGAAATGAGAGGCCGCACTTCGCGCCATGGCAGGCCTAGAACTGGAAGTAAATGAATGGCCGGTAACCCAGCGGCAGCAGCGCAATTCTCCGCTGGAACAGCACGTTTTCTGTCTTCGTGACATAAGCCTTACGACAATCTCTGGTGCCCACTCGCACCGGTATCGCCTACTATGGGCAAGTCAATCCGCCGTCATGACCCGGCTCATTCGTGAGCCCTGCGTTATGCTTGTGCAACATGTCAACACAGGCACGCGGTCGTTTCACCGGCAGTAACGCTTCGGTGTTGCTTGACCTCGTCCGTGGACTGGCAGCTGCGCTCGTAGTCTGCTCACATTGGCGGAACCTGTTCTTCGTGGACTACCGGAATCTACCTCAGAATCTCAAGCGAGGGTTCCTTCTTCCGTACCTGCTCACGTCCGGCGCACATCGCTCCGTAGTGCTCTTCTTTGTTCTCAGCGGTTATTTCATCGCGGGCAGCATCTTCCGGTCCGCGGGACAGGGGCCGTGGAACTGGCAGGATTACGCGCTGCGCCGGATCGTTCGCCTTTGGATCGTGCTCATCCCGGGTCTGCTCCTATGTGCAGCATGGGACGGGCTGGGCCTGAGTCTGCATCGCGCACCCTTGCTCTACGCAGGTTTAAGTGGCAACCACCTGATGGGAAACGTCGCCACGGCGAGGAATTGGCCAACGTTCTTCGGTAACCTCTTTTTCCTCCAGTCGATTCACGTCTCCACCTTTGGCAGCGACACGCCGCTGTGGAGCCTTGCTAATGAGTTCTGGTATTACGCCCTATTTCCGATGGGGTGGCTTGCGCTGCGCCGGCCCACGCAGCTATGGGTCCGCCTTCTGTGTGGCACGCTCTTCCTTGGCACGGCCTACTTCGTTGGTCGTGGCATCCTCTTCGGCTTACCCATCTGGCTGCTCGGAGCGTTGCTCTATCGACTCCCTCCGCCCAGCAATCGTCCCTGGATGCGCTGGCTCGCTGCAGCCGTCCTTGTAACCACGGTTTATGGGCTGCCGAACTGGGGCGGCAATTGGAATGACATCCTCTTTGGCGTGATCTCAGCAGTCTGCATCTGGGTCTTCCTTTCCGATCGCCAGACTGCCAGAGAACGTGCGCCTCTCAGCCAGTTCTCGAGAGGCATCTCGCGATTCTCCTTCACCGTCTACGTAGTTCACATGCCCCTGCTTATGCTGCTGGCATCGCTGACCGTAGGAGATGGACGATGGGTTCCTTCGCCTCGCTCGGTGGCCACCGCCGTAGCAGTCCTCCTGTCGACGCTTGTCTACGCGTGGCTGATCGCATCTCTCACGGAGTTCCACACAGATCACATGCGCCAGCAGATTGAGCGGCTTCTTGGCATGCGTGTCACGCGCCCCTCGCAGCACCAGAAGACCTTGCCGGTATGACACCAACGCCGCATTGGCAAGCTCACCTCACACGCAGCGTATAAGCATTACAATCAATCCAATACAAGATTGAGCAGGTCAGCACACAGAATGCCTCAAAACGGATATCAGGGTCGCACCTCCCGCTCGCGCTCCATGCGGTCGCTTTTCTCGCTGTTTTCGAACGATCTCGCGATCGATCTGGGCACGGCGAACACGCTGGTCTACGCCAGCGGCAAGGGCATCGTTGTCAACGAGCCCTCCATCATCGCCGTGAACAAGATCACGAACGAGGTTGAGGCCGTGGGCAAGGAAGCGAAGGAGATGGTGGGGCGCACCCCCGGCAACATCGTCGCCATTCGGCCCATGAAGGACGGCGTCATCGCCGACTTCCGCCACACGGAGAAGATGCTGAACTACTTCATCCAGAAGGCGCATAACCGCAAGATGCTGGTGCACCCGCGCATCATCATCGGTGTGCCGTCTGAGATCACGCAGGTTGAAAAGCGTGCCGTGGAAGACAGTGCCTACCGCGCGAAGGCGTCTGAGGTGTACCTGGTTGAGCAGGCCATGGTGGCTGCGATCGGCGCCGGTCTGCCCATTACCGAACCCGGCGGCAACATGGTTGTCGACATCGGCGGCGGCACTACGGATATCGCGGTGATCTCGCTCGCGGGTATCGTCTACTCGCGCTCGGTGCGCATGGCCGGCAACCAGATGGACGAGGCTGTCGCCAACTTCCTCAAGCGCAAGTACAACCTTCTCATCGGCGAGCGCACGGCAGAGCAGATCAAGATGGAGATCGGCTCGGCCTTCCCGCTGGACAAGCCGCTGACCATGGAAATCAAGGGCCGCAATCTGATCGAGGGCGTACCGAAGACCATCACCATCGACGACTCGGAGATCCGCGAGGCGCTTGGCGAATCCATTGCGACCATCATGAATGCCATTCGCGTGGCACTCGAGCGCACGCCCCCCGAACTTTCGGCGGACATCAGCGACCGCGGCATCGTCCTGACAGGCGGCGGCGCGCTCATCAAGAACCTGGATCGCCGTATCCGTGAAGAGACGGGCTTGCCTGTTTCCATCGCCGATGATCCGCTTGCCTCCGTGGTGCTGGGCACCGGTCGTATGCTTGCCGACTTCGGCCTGCTGCGCAAGATTGCTATCGACTAAGGTGTCCGCTCTGCCGGCGCATCGGGAAGGGCATGGCATCCGCCATGCCCTTCCGAGCATCAGCCTGCAGAGCGCCCGGCAAGTGCCAACAGAAACGTAAGCCAAAACCGTATCGCAGAAACGAACCGCAACCCTGACGCCGATGGAATCCTTCTTCAGCCGCTTCAAGAGTGCCCTGGTGCTGCTTGCTGTGCTTCTGGCGCAGGTGATCGGTCTGGCCTCGCAGGTGAAGCGGCCACAGTACGGGTCACGGGAAGACGGCCATCATGTACGCCTGGCGCGGGCGTGGGCAGCGTACACCGTTTCCCCGATGGAATCGATTCTGAAGCACTCTGGCGGAGGCATTCGCGGTCTGTGGCATAACTATGTCGACCTGCGGCACGTGCGCCAGCACGACAAAGACCTGCAATATCAGATTGACCAGCTGCGACTGCAGGAAGCTTCGTTGGCAGAGGACGCGCGCCAGGGTCAGAGGCTGCAACGCATGCTTGCGTTCAAGCAGCAGTACATCGGCAAGACCATCGCGGCGCAGATCATCGGCACAGGCGGCGGAGATGGATCACGCATCGCCACCATCGACAAGGGATCAGCGGACGGCATTCGCCCGGACATGGCTGTCATCACGCCGGATGGCATCGTCGGTAAGGTGCGCGATGTCTTTGCGCAATCGGCCCAGATCCTGCTGTTGAACGATTCAAGTTCGGGCGCCGGTGTCCTCTTGCTCACGACGAGAACCCGCGGCATCCTGCGTGGTGGCCCGGGCGGCACGCTCGTCATCACCAACCTGATGCCGGATGACCGGATCAAGCCGGGCGAGCAGCTGATCACCAGCGGTGGAGACCTGGTCTTTCCCCGCGGCCTTCCCGTGGGGAACGTCATCAGCAGCAAGCCAGACCCGGAGCATCAGCCCTACGCCCTCATCTCTATCAAGCCCGCGTCAAATCTCGACCGCCTGGAAGAAGTGCTGATCGTCACAGACGTGGCTGAGCAACTTACCCGAAATAAGTCCGGCGACGAGGAGGCAGACGAAGCCGGCAAGAAGGCAGCCGAAGTCGTTGCCGACCGCCTTCCGAGCCTCAAGGAGGCGAATACTGCGCCATTGAAGCCCGGCGAGACTGCGCCTACGGCCACTCTGCCGAAACCGCCGCCGCCACTTCACTCGGATCGCTACTCGCCGGGCGCAATCCCTTCCGCAACGTCGCTGCAACCGGGTGGCTCAAATACGGAATCCGGTCCACCGGTAAGCCCGACCAGGGCCGGGGAGGGCCGGTAGATGGCAAGGCGATTCACGAACCGGCGGGAGCTGGAAGAACATCACTTCCATCCGGCAGTCCTTGTCGCAGTGCCGCTGGGCGCCCTGTTCCTGCATGCCTATCTGCCTCATATATGGGCTCCGCTGGGCATACTGGACCTGCCGCTGATCCTGGTGCTGTACTTCGCTGTCTCCTGGCGCTCCCCCATTGCCGGTACGCTGATCGGCACGGCTATCGGCCTGTTGCAGGACCTGCCCAGCAACCAGTACATCGGCTTCAATGGCATGGCCAAGGCCATCATCGGCTACGCTGCTGCCTCCATCGGACTGAAGATCGATGTGGAGAACGTGATCACCCGAGCAGCGATGAACTTCGGCTTCTGCCTGCTGCAATCCGTACTGTTCTTTGTGATCGAGCGATTCCTGTTAGGCAACAGCACCTACGCCCTGCGCTGGATCCATGAATTACTGCGAGCGGCGATCAACGCAGCAGTGGCACTGCCGATCTTCTTCCTGCTCGACCGCACACGCATGGACGAGTAGTGATCGCACTCGTCTTGGGCAATCGCTGTGCCTGTTTTTCATAGCGGTCCCCTTGAACCTGACATCTTCGCGATGAAGTGACGACGCAAACTGATACGGGCGAAGGGCCGCAGCGAAGAAATCAGTGGTCGTCAGAGGGCGCTACCGTTCGGGTCAGTGCCGCTGCCACATTCAGATCGGCCGATGGGCGCATGGGCACCAGCGCGTCCCGCTCTCGTTCGTGCAGCTTCACATCCGCCGGGGAGAGCGGTGGCAAGCGATAGATCTCAACATGGAGTCCGTTCAGCACCGCCAGTTGCAGTCCATCCGACGACAACGCGAAATTGCCACCGGGTCGTTGCACCGGAGAACTTGTGACGCGCAGCAACTCTTCGCCCGCACGACCGCTGTAGACACGTATCTCCTGGCCTCGGATCTCATCGGCGTCCGGCCGGTCGCTGCCCTGCATTCCAACCGTTGTGAGGGTATTGCGTACGGCGAAGCGGCCTGTATCGGGAGCCATGTCCACGCTTAGCCACAGGGGCGCATCATCGGTCGTGAAGACCCACTTCGCCTCGGCTAGAAGGTTGAAACCGCCCATCAGCTTGCGATCTTCCCCGCCACGGCAGCCATACGCGTAAAATTCCGCGTCGCTGACGAAGATGCTGCGTGGACGGCAGGTGCTGGTGAAACCGGCCAGCTCGATGTTCTTGCCGGCAAAGGTGTGAAAGTCAAAGCCCCAGTGCGTGCGGTCTTCACGCACCGTCTGCAGGACCCCCATGGACGTGAATGCCAGCGAGAACGGGTCTTTTGAGATCGCCCTGCCGCGGTTCCCAAGTCGCACCGCGCCTGTCTCGTCGACGGCCAGCCGGTAAAACGTGGCGGACACCGGTCGATCCTTGGCCTCGGCGGGGTCGTCGCCAATCTTGAGCGGCGGCGATGTCTCGACCAGCATCAGATCGCGCTCCGGACTGAATTCGAGCGCCTGCAGCTCGTCATCAGACTCCAGCAGCGTCCGCTGCCCAAGGTGCTCCTTGTTGAAGGATCCGAGCGGGTCCAGCGAATAAAAATCGCCTCGGATACGCAGGAGAAAATGCCCGTTCGCCAAGGGCCACAGGTAGGAAGCGCGATCATGCACGCGCCACTCTGCCTCGCGGAGAACCTTGCCGTCCGGCAGTGAGATCACAACGGCTCGCACAAAGTGATCATCATCGCCCTCGCGCTGCTCCGCGCTGCGCGGGATCAACTTCTTCGCCGTGTAGGTAAGCAGCAGATGCTTCGAATCGATGAAGTTTATTGTTGCGTTGGTATAACCGGCACGTAGGGACGCAGAGCTTGTGATGGGACGGTAGCCCATGATGTCCAGAGGCAGGGTGATGGCCGGTGTTGGTGCTGGCTTGGCCGCCGTCACATCCTCCGCACGCAGAGCGGGCAGGCACAAAAGCGTGGCAACTGCAGCGACGAACAGGCGTGTGTGGGTGCGACCGGTGAGCAGCATGGCGTCGTAGGTGTTCCCTATCGTAGACGAAACGCCGGGCCGAAAGCTGCAGCTTTGCCGTCGAGCCGTGCGCCAGATCGAACCCTGGGATTGTGCGACAGTGAAAGCATGTCCCTTCCGCCAAAATCACGCAGCATGGGCTTTGCCGCGTGCGGTGCCGCCGGTGCGCTTTGGGGCACGGGCTTCTTCTTCGGCAAGATTGCACTGCGTGAAGTGTCCGTCGGTCACATGGTGCTCTACCGTTTCCTGTTCGCAGTCATCCCGATGCTGCCGCTGGCGCGTGGCCGTGGGGACCGTTGGACATACCGCGACTGGGCCATCCTCGTCGTTACGGCTTTCTTCGGCATCCCGCTCCAGTTCCTGGTCCAGTTTTATGGGTTGTCGCTAACCACTCTCAGCCACGCCGCACTCATGATCGGCACGATGCCGGTAATCCTCGCGCTTGCGGCCGCCGTCTTTCTGCAGGAACGGATGGACAACGTGGGCTGGACCGCGCTTGCAGGATCGACACTGGGCGCATGCCTGATCGCACTTGGAGGCCATGCAAGTGGAGCGTCGTCGCTGAAGGGTGACCTCCTCATCGTGGCTTCGCTGTTGATTGCCCTGGTCTGGATCCTGGGCAACAAAAATCTGCTGAACCGTCACCGCACCCTGGAAGTGAGCGCCCGAAGTGTGATGGTAGGTACCGTCATGATGCTGATATGGGTCTGGCTGCAATTTGGACCGCCTCCCGTGCACGGAATTTCCACGAAAGCATGGATCTCATTGGCCGCCAGCGGATTGCTTTGTACCGCATCAACAACCATGCTGTGGAACTGGGGCATGACACAGGTGCCCGCCTCGCAGGCGGGTATCTTCCTGAATATGGAGCCCGTGATTGGATCGCTGCTGGGAGTGTTGGTCTTTCACGAGCAGCTTGGCGTATTTGCCTGGCTGGGGGGCGCACTCATCGTGGGCAGCGCAGCGGTTCTGACTGCACGTAGCCCCGCAGGTGCCGAGGCCGCGGCAATGGCGCAAGTCGAATGAGAATCTACGCATGACGATTCACGAAGCATTGCCGCGGATGATCGCTATCGATATGGATGGCACCCTTGTGCATCCCGGTGGCACCGTCTCGGAAGCCAACCAGGCGTCCCTGCAACGCGCTCGAGACGCGGGTGCTCGTATCGTTATTGCCACAGGCCGCCGTCACAGTTACGCCATGAAGGTCCTGCGCACGGCCGGCATGCAGCCCGACGACATCGTCCTCAGCTCCAACGGGACGGTTGCGCGAACGGTCAGCGGCGACCTCATCTTCCGCGAGACGATGCCGCTTCCAACCGCCGAGTGGCTGTGCACGCAGCTTGGGGAATACCGCAACGCCTTCGTCTTCACTTTCGACAAGCTTGGAGCTCACGGCGAAGACATGCCCGGCGCCCTGGTGCTGGAAGAGCTCGACGAGCTGCACGGCTCCATCGGCAAATGGATGGAGGCGAACGCCCCCTATATACGCCGCATCGTGCCGATCGAAGACGCGCTGCTTGGTGAGGATGGTCATCCCGGCCCTCTGCCCATCCAGGCGATGCTGTGCGGAAGCATGGACCGCATGGAACGCGCGATGGCCGAGATTGCCACCACGCACGACGACCGTGTGTCGCTGCACCGCACGGAGTATCCCGGTCGCGATCTCTGCATCGTCGACATTCTGCCGCGCGGCTGCTCCAAAGGATCAGGTCTGCGCCGCCTGCTGTCGCTCGAGGCCCTGACGCCTGACGACCTCATGGCCATTGGCGATAACTGGAATGACATGCCCATGCTCGAGCTTGCCCGCTGGCCGGCGCTGATGGGTAACGCACCCGAGACGCTGCGGGAGCTCGCCACGGAACAGGGCTGGCCCATCACCTGCTCACACGATCTGGACGGCGTCAGCGAAGCCATGAGCCTCTACTTCCCCGCACCGGTCTTCTCAGGACGTTAGCGATAGAATCGGGTGCCCGTACGCCTGCGAAGCAGGTGTTCGGGTCCAGTGCTACGCTGAATAGCGAATGCAACCCTGCACCCACAGAGTCACACTGTGCCTTCTGGCTGTCCTCGTGGCGGTGGCACCCTGCGCACGAGCCGCGGAGATTGTGACGCTTCAGAGCGGCTTCACCATCCGCTGTGCGTCGCGCGAGCCGCTCTCAGCCGATACCGTCCGCCTGCACCTGCGCTCGACGGGCGATGCCGATAATTACATGGACGTCCCGGCGGGATCCATCGCGACCGTGGAGACGACATCGGACGAACTTCCCGCTCCCGTCACTGCGACGCAGACAAGGTCCGTGGGCACCGCTGAAATTCTTGCCACCTCAGGCGCTCGCCACAACGTCAACGTGGCACTGCTGGCCGCAGTCGTTCATGCAGAAAGCGCGGGCAATGCCCGTGCGGTTTCGCGATCGGGCGCGCAAGGGTTGATGCAATTAATGCCCGGCACAGCCGCCGCGCTGGGCGTAGGAAACACCTTCGATCCTGCAAGCAATGTGAACGGTGGCAGCGCCTATCTGGACGCCCTGCTCACCCGCTACCATGACAACCTGCCGCTGGCGCTGGCGGCATACAATGCTGGTCCCGGTGCGGTCGACCGCTATCACGGCATTCCCCCTTTCCGCGAAACACAGGCGTACGTCGCACGCGTCATCCGCGAGTTCAATCGACGCATCGCGCAGGGCAAGGCAGGCAACACCACGATGGCGGCACGCTAGTTATGAACAAGCGCAGAACGATCGTCTGGGGCGTTGGAATACTCGTGCTGGCCCTGCTGGCTTGGAAGCTGCACACCTCGAACTTTGAGTGGGCGCGCTTCTGGCAGGCGTGCCGCTCGGCTGACTGGCGCATGCTGCTGGTGGCCGTGCTGCTCATCTACAGCATGAACATCTTCCGCGCGGCACGATGGGCCATCTTCCTGAAGCCGTCTCTTCCCGCCGGGCAGCGCGTTCCTTGGTGGTCTCTCCTCGGTTCGCAGTTCATCGGCTTTGCAGGACTCGCAGCGCTTGGACGAGTGGGTGAGCTCATCCGTCCATATCTTGTCAGCAAGCGGACTGGCCTGTCGTTCTCTTCGCAGGTCGCAGTTGTCGCCGTCGAGCGTGTCTTCGATCTTGGCGCGTTCGCCCTGATTTTCTCCGTGAATCTGCTACTCTCGCCCCAGTTAGCCACGTTGCCGTACCACGAGTACTTCCACCGCATCGGCTACGCGATCTTTGGACTCACGCTTTTCCTGTGCCTCTTTGTCTTCGGGGTACGGATCGCGGGTAGTGCTGTGGCAAGGATGTTTGGTGGCCTCGCCGGGCGCTTTTCCCCTACCGCCGGCAATGCCATCGCTTCCAAAATCCTGCAGTTCCGCGGCGGTCTAAACACGATCGGCAGCGCGATGGACTTCCTGAAAGTCTCGCTCTTGAGCCTTGCCGCATGGCTCATTGTGGCCGTCGACTACGTCGTCATCATGCGTGCGTTTCCCGCCCCCGTGCATGACCTTACGATCGCGCATTCCGTCCTGCTGATGGGCTTCAGCGTGGTGGGTGGAGTCGTACAGCTACCGGGTATCGGCGGCGGCGCGCAGGTGTTGTCCATCACTGCGCTGACCAAGCTCTTTGGCATTCCAGGCGAGCTCGCTACCAGCGCCGGCATGATCCTCTGGCTCGTGACCACCATGAGCATCATCCCCGCTGGCGTGCTCTTCGCACAGTTTGAACACGTCTCTCTGCGTGGCCTGGCCAATGCCAGCGATGAGGCAGCGGAAGAGTCCGAAGTGCCGCACAGTACACTGGACCTCAAATGAAATGTCCGTTTTGCGGCTGGGCCCAGGATAAAGTTGTCGACTCACGCGAGAGCAAGGAGGCCGACAGCATCCGGCGCCGGCGCGAGTGCGAAAAATGCAACAAGCGCTTCACCACCTATGAGCGGATCGACGAGATCCCGTACATGGTTGTGAAGAAGGATGGGCGCCGCGAGAAGTTCGATCGCCAGAAGGTCCTGAGCGGTCTGCTGCACGCCTGCGAAAAGCGTCCCGTGCCCACAGGTAAGCTGGGCAAGATCGTTGATGAGACCGAGGCTTTCGTCGTCGACTCTCCCGACCGCGAACGCACCACCAGCGAGATCGGCGAGCTCATCATGTCGCATCTGCGCGAGATGGACACTGTCGCCTACATCCGCTTTGCCTCGGTCTATCGCGACTTCAAGGACGTCCGCGAATTCAAAGCAGAGCTGGAAGAGCTTTTGGGCGGAAAAACGCGCAAACCTACAGTCTAGGTTCTTAGGCATCACGAGCAGGGTGCCCATTCGTGCGCATGATTGGGCTATTGCGCGTGGGCGCGATGACGTGCGCATCCCGTATTCCATTCATGATGTGCGCCGGTCGTGAACAAGGCCCATTCACACCAGCCAGTCAAAATGTTTCCCGCGGCATCACAAACCACATCGGCCCGCTCAGCATCACAGCAGCGATGAGGTTCGAAGGCTATCTGCTGCTTGCCACACTCCCCCTTGGTCTGTCGGGCTGCAAGCCCGACGCCGCCGTGGAGCATGGATCGACCATCAACTCCACCACTGGCACGCCGAGTGGGCAGAAGAACCCTGGCAAGACCGTAGTGATTCCGCCCAAAACCGACCAATCTCAGCCGTTGAACAAGGTGCAAAAACCATGACCGACCTACACTCGATGGGGCTTCCCTTCTGGTTCCTCGTTCTCAGCCTGTTTCTGCCACGTATCTCGATGCTGGTGCTGTATCTGCAGGGCCACACCGGCAGCACCTACGTTATCCAGTGGGTTCCGGTTCTGGTCGCGCTACTCGTGCCGCGCATCCTGATCCTCTTCTGGATCTACACGGCACAGGGCCTCAGCATCTGGTTCCTGATTCACGCTGTCGCTCTTGTGATTGCATGGGGCGGCACCGGCGGACGCACGGTCTACCGTCGCCGGCGCAGCGACCTTTAAGGCGACGCAGAAGCGAATTCGCTGCCGGGTAAACGGATCACGAAAGGGCATGGCTTCGGCTATGCCCTTTTGCGATTTCGGCCAATCGCGCCTGTTCGAAAACGCCCGGATGCGCCGCCACAACAAGCGTCATTCGCCGCTTTTCGGTATCCTTATCGGATAAGTACGAGACGACAAGGACTGGATCAGATGGAACGTCGTAAGGTGGGTATCCTGGGCGCGACCGGCACCGTGGGTCAGCGCTTCATTCAACTGCTTGAGTCCCACCCGTGGTTTGAGATCACATGGCTCGCCGCCAGCGAGCGCTCCGCCGGCAAACGCTACGCGGATGCCTGCCGCTGGAAGCTCGACACACCGATGCCCGCGCGCGTCGCAGAGATGGTGCTGCAGCCCAACACGCCCGAGGCAAACACGGAAGACGTGCCACGGATCATCTTCGCGGCTCTGGACTCCGACGTTGCCAAAGAACTCGAGCCGGCCTTCGCAGAAGCCGGTTGCGCCGTCATCTCCAACTCCAGCGCCTTCCGCATGACCCACGACGTACCGCTCGTCATCCCCGAGGTCAATGCCGACCACCTGCCGCTGCTGCTGCACCAGACGAGCTGCAAGAACGGTAAAGGCGGCTACATCGTCACCAATCCCAACTGCTGCGCTATCGGCCTTGTGCTCGCACTCGCTCCACTGCAGGAGCGCTTCGGCATTGAAGCGATGTTCGTCAGCACCATGCAGGCCGTCAGTGGCGCAGGGTACCCCGGCGTGCCCTCGCTCGACATCCTCGGCAACGTCGTTCCCTTCATCAAGAACGAAGAGGAGAAGCTGCAGGAGGAAGTCAACAAGCTGCTTGGCTCCTTCAACGGTAAGGCGATTGACATGCTGCCCGCCAAGGTCAGCGCGCACTGCAACCGCGTTGCCGTCATCGACGGCCACACGGAGTGCGTCTCCATCAAGTTCACCAAGGCCGCCACGCGCGAGGAGATCCTTGCTGCTTGGAGCGAGTTCCAGCCCCTGGCACAGCATCACCTGCCCTCTGCGCCGGAAAACCCGGTGATCTTCAACGAGTCCATCGACCGCCCGCAGCCGCGCCTGGATGTCAACGCTGGCAAAGGCATGAGCACTACCGTCGGTCGTCTGCGGGAGTGTTCCCTGCTGGACTGGAAGTTCGTCCTGCTAAGCCACAACACCGTCCGCGGTGCTGCGGGCGCGGCCGTGTTGAATGCGGAGGTGCTGGCAAAGATGGACCTGCTGCCCGGCCAGGTAAAGCACACGCAGACCGGTGCGGGTCGAGAGCTGGTGACCGCATGAGCACCGCGCCCCGTCCCCAACTCGTTGTCATGAAGTTCGGCGGTACCTCCGTCGAAGATGCCGCAGCCATCCGCCGCACCGCCGCTGTCGTGCGCAGCCGTCGCGACAAGGGTCTCGAAGCCATCGTCGTCGTCTCCGCGATGGCCAAGGTTACCGATCAACTGCTGGCAGCAGCGGCAGCCGCGGGCATCGGCGATAAGGCCGGCGCACTTGCGCTGAGCGCACGTTTGCGTTCACGCCACCTGGAGACCGCAGCCGATCTGGTCAAGCCACCAGCACTCTCGATCCTGCTGAACCACATCCAGCATGACTTCGACGCACTCGACGACCTGCTGCGCGGCATCGCAGCCGTGGGTGAGTTGACCCCGCGCACCACCGATCTTGTTGTCAGCTTTGGCGAACGCCTTTCGAGCCAGATCGTGGCTGCGGCCTTTGACGCCAACGGTCTGAACGGCACGCATCTCGACGCGCGCCTGTGCGTCATCACCGACGACAGTTACGGCAAGGCCATCCCGCAGGAAGCACTCATCGAGCAGCGCATGAAGCAGCACGCTCTGCCGCTGGTCGAGCAGGGTCTCACGCCGGTTATGGGTGGCTTCATCGCATCAAATGAAGCAGGCATCACCACCACCCTTGGGCGCGGTGGCAGCGACTTCTCCGCTGCTCTTGTCGGCGGTGCGCTACACGCGGGCGCCATCGAGATCTGGACCGACGTCAACGGCATCATGACGACCGATCCGCGCATCTGCCCGGACGCCCTGCGCGTGAAGACCATCTCGTTCGAAGAGGCCGCCGAACTCGCCTACTTCGGCGCGAAGGTGCTGCATCCCGCCACCATTCTTCCTGCAGTCCAGAAGAACATTCCGGTCTGGGTGCTCAACAGCCGCAACGCTGCCAATGAAGGCACACGTATCAGCGCAGTCGCACCGCCCTGCCGCTCGCCCTTCAAGAGCATCGCCGTCAAGAAGAAGCTCACCATCGTCGACATCGTAGCCAGCCGTATGCTGATGTCGCACGGCTATCTGAAGGCCGTCTTCGATGTCTTCGATAAGCACAAGGTCGCCATCGATATGGTCTCCACCAGCGAAGTTTCGATCTCGGTGACCGTGGACACAAGCGACCGTCTGCCGCTGATCGCGGAAGATCTCTCAAAGATCGCCGACGTGAAGTACGAGAGCAACAAGGCGCTCATCTGCCTGGTTGGCGAAGACATTCGCGGCCACAGCGGCATCGCGGGCAAGGTCTTCACCGCGGTGGAACACGTGAACGTCCGCATGATCTCGCAGGGTGCAAGCGAGATCAACATGAGCTTCATGATCGAAGAGGACGACGCGGCTGAGGCTATTCAGTCGCTGCACCGCACCTTCTTCGCCGATCCGGACGCCAACATCTTCGACCTGGATGCGCGCGCCAACACCACCGGCGCACCGCCAGTTAGCGCATCTGCGTCCGTCGTAGTGCAGTAAGCATCACACCTCGTGGTCACCTTCGCATGATGATGTACGAATCGTGCGAAGGTTGGCTCCTATCCTTGCAGGCCAAGTTCTTCCACCTGCAGGAGGCAGACATAAGCTCCTTCCGCATGTTGCAATTCTTATAGTGCGAAGGGCAGTTATAGCTCCCTGTTTGCGGTGAACGTTTCACCGTCAAGGGAAGGCAAGAATCGTAAGGGCACGGCTTCAGCCGTGCCGATTGGCAGTTTAGAAGTAAGGGGCTTCAGCCCCGGGGATTGAACCATGCGAGTGCTGGTACTGGGTCACGGCAAGACAGGCAAGCTGGTCGCGGAAGTAGCGACAGAACGCGGCCACGGCGTACACGTTCTGGATGCTAAGGAAAACCCGCGCGGAGCAGCGCTTACGGCTCCCTTTGTTGCCGGGTTCGACGTTGTGATCGATTTCACCACGCCTGAAGCCGTGCTGACCAACCTGCGCGCATGCCTGGCCGTTGGGGCGAAGGTCGTCGTAGGTACAACCGGCTGGTATGGAAGTCTGCACGACATGAGCGGTCTCGCCACCCGCAAGGAAGGCGCCCTGCTGCACGGCACCAACTATTCGATCGGTGTGCAGGTCATGCTGCAGCTCGCAAAGCAGATGGCTGCACCGCTGCGGAAGGCAGGCTACGAGTTCAAGATCGAAGAAACGCACCACGTCACTAAGCTGGACGCGCCCAGCGGCACCGCCATCAGCCTGCAGCAGTCGCTGAGCGAGGTGGGTGAAGTGCCCATCACCTCGCTGCGCGAGGGCGATGTTCCCGGCCTGCATGTGATCGAGGCCGTCAGCGGATCCGACCGTCTGCTGCTGACCCACGAAGCCTTCGGGCGTCGTGGATTTGCCGAAGGCGCGGTGCGCGGAGCCGAATGGCTGAGCACACGCAAAGGTGTTTACGACTTCCGCGACATCTTCACCGAGTTGTAGAGACTCGCGCAGCAAACGTTTGGAGGGGCAGGGCTTAGCCCTACCATTCCAGGTTTAGCAACAAAGGCGGCTTCAGCCGCTAAGGGAATCACTATGGCAGCCATCGCAGAAGCACCCCGTACCTTCGCCGACCTCACCTTTGAAGAGAAGCTCGACCGCATGGCCCTGGTCGCCGTCCGGGTCGGCCTGAACCTGCATGAAGGTCAGGAACTCCTCATCACGGCGTCGCTCGACCACGTCCCTTTCGTGCGCCGCGTCGTCGAGCAGGCTTACAAGGCCGGCGCCAGCATCGTCACGGTGATGTACGCGGACGACGATGCAACCCTCTCGCGCTACAAGTACGCACCCGACGCCAGCTTCGATGCCGTGCCCAAGTGGCTCACCGAGGGCATCGCCGAGGCCTACCGCAGCGGAGCCGCTCGCATGGGCATCACCGGTGCAAATCCGTCGCTGCTGAAGGATCAGGACCCCGCCAAGGTAAGCCGCGTGAATGTTGCCATGTCCAGGGCCTCCAAGCCGGCGATGGAACTGGTCACACGCCACGCCATCAACTGGACCATAGTCGCAGCCGCAACGCCCGCATGGGCCAAGCTCATGTTCCCGGACGTGCCGGAGAACGAGGCCGTCGCGCGGCAGTGGGACGCCATCTTCCACGCCTCGCGCATCACCGGCGCAGACCCGGTGCAGGACTGGAAAGACCATGGCGCTAACATCGCCAAGCGCGTCACCATTCTGAATGACAAGCGCTTTCACTCCCTGCACTTCCGTAGCCCCGGGACTGATCTCGTCGTCGGCCTGGCCGACGATCACCTGTGGGCGGGCGGTGGCGGCGTCTGCGGCAACGGCATCTTCTGCAATGCCAACATTCCCACGGAAGAGTGCTTCACCACGCCGCACAGAGATCGCGTCGACGGTACCGTCACCGCATCGAAGCCGCTCTCGCACCAGGGCACGTTGATCGAAAACATCAGCGTGCGCTTCGAGAACGGCAGGATCGTGGAAGCCCACGCCACCGCAGGCGAAGAGGCTCTTCGCAAGCTCATCAAGGTCGACGAAGGCGCCAGCCACCTGGGCGAGGTAGCCCTCGTCCCGCACGGCTCGCCCATCGCACAGAGTGGCCTGCTCTACTGGAACACCCTCTTCGATGAAAATGCCGCGAGCCACATTGCGCTCGGCCAGGCCTACGCCACCTGCATCAAGGACGGCGAGACGCTCGACGAAGCAACGCTGAACGCCAAGGGCGCGAACACCAGCCTGATCCACGTCGACTGGATGATCGGCAGCGGCCAGATGAACGTCGACGGCGTCTACGAAGACGGCACGGAAGAACCCTTAATGCGCAACGGCGAGTGGGTGTAGCTTGTCTACGCTCGAGATGAAGTCAACCCGTCTCGAAGCCTTCAGTGACGGTGTCATCGCCGTCATCATCACCATCATGGTGCTGGAACTTCACGTCCCGGCGGCGAACGGTCTGCCGGGCTTCCTCACGATCATCCCGAAGCTGGGCATCTACGCGCTCAGCTTCCTCATGGTGGCCATCTACTGGGTCAATCACCATGAACTGCTCCGCCGAAGCGAGAAGATCAACTACCGCGTCCTGTGGGCGAACCTGCTCTTCCTCTTCCTTCTGTCGCTGGTTCCCTTCTTTACCGACTACGCGCAGGAAAAGCACTTCGACTCCTTCTCCGTCTCGCTCTACACCATCGTCATGATGTCCTCCGGTGGAGCCTTCCTCGTGCTGCGACTGGCATTGAACCAGCTGCACAAATTGCGCGGCGAGCCGCTGCCGAAGCAGGATCGCGCCGAGACGATCAAGCACGTCACCAGCATCGTCCTTTACCTTGCCGCGCTACCTGTTGCGTACTACAAGCCCGTCCTCTCGTTGCTCCTCAACTTGCTTGTCACCTTCATCTGGATCGCGCCGGAGCTTGGCGTTCGTCGAGCCCACAGCGACGCCTGAAGGCCCGTCCGCGATACACTCAACAACGGCATGGAACCTGCGATTTTTCACGGACTCGGCACAGCAATCGTCACTCCCTTTCACACCGACGAGAGCGTGGACCACGCTTCGCTGCGCAAGCTCGTCGAAGCGCAGATCGCTGGCGGCGTCGACTTCCTGGTCGCCTGCGGGTCCACCGGCGAAGCCAGCACGCTCTCTGAAGACGAGACCATCGCCGTCATCACCACGGTTCTTGAAGCAGCACAGGGCCGCATCCCTGTCATGGCCGGGTGCACGCACAACAGCACGCGCGAAGCCGTCCGCCGCTCCATAGCTATCGCAAAGATTCCCGGACTCAGCGGCATCCTGACCGCAAATCCGTACTACAACAAGCCCTCGCAGCAGGGTCAGTACCTGCACTTCAAGGCCATCGCAGACGCCATCGCGCCGCTGCCGCTGCTGCTCTACAACATCCCGGGCCGCACCGCCGCAAACCTCGAACCGGCAACGCTCATGCGCCTCGCGCAACTGCCCAACGTCGTCGGTATCAAGGAATCCAGCGGCAACCTCGCGCAGATCGGAGAAATCCTCGCCCTTAAGCCCGCAGACTTCTCCGTCTTCGCAGGCGACGACTACCTCGCGCTACCCATCATCGCGGGCGGCGGCGCGGGCCTCATCTCGGTTGCATCGAATGTCGCTCCGAAGCTCGTCTCGGATCTCATCAAGGCTGCGCTCGTACACGACCTCGGCGCAGCACGCGAGTTCGCAAAAGAACTGCATGCAGTCAACAACGCCTTATTCTCTGAGCCAAACCCGGCACCTGCCAAAGCCGTGCTCGCGATGATGGATCTGATCGAAGGCGATACCCTCCGTCTGCCCATGCTGCCCGTCAGTGATGCGACGCGGGAGAAGCTCCGCGCGGTCGCGACGGACTTGGGACTGATGCCGCAGTGATCTACTGCCGCACATTACGCTCCTCGATCGGAAGGGCACAGCTTCAGCTGTGCCAACCACCTCTCCCGCGAGTCGGCTTTAGCCGCTGAGGTTCAGCTTTCTTTTGCTGATCGAAGAGAGCGGACCTCAGGGGCCCAAGCCCGGTTCTGGAGAGCTCACATCGGCCCAGCTCGAACGATTGGATTCGGTCGGGACCATTCGCCTATGCTCCTCGAAATGCTCTTGGCAAAGCCGACGCCGTGCCCTTCCGACCAACCGAAATCCGTTGAACTTTCTAAACGATTGCAAGCCGGTTCTCGAAGACGATGCCTACTCCCGGCCGATGACTACCTCTTGCGATTCTCTTCTTCGATCAACGCAAGCCAGTCGGCATACGGTGTGTTCTTCGCCATGTGCCGGTTGTAGTCCGGCGCACCATCGTCCCACCACACAGCCCCACGCTCACCCAGCGCATGCTTTGCCGCGTCCACGCGTTTCCGCGCGGCTTCACGTGCCGCAGCGTCCCCCGCTCGCAACGCTCTGCCCTTGGCACTCCGCGCTTGCATCAGTTCATGCACCAACCGTTCGCGCTCCTCGGCACTCAACGCAGGGTTCGAGCATCGCCAAAGCCGTCCCCGCACCACGAAGTAGCGGCCATCGGGCGTCACCGGCGGACTGTGTTTCTCTCGCACTTAGAGTCGGATGCACACACGCGCTTGGTAAACTTCCCACATGCCCTTTCAAGATCTGGAACAACGCATCGAGCATGCGTTCTCGCTCGGTGCCGCCGCAGTTGCGGAGCGCGAGTCTATCGATGCCTTCAACGAACTGCGTGACGCCCTCGAAGCCGGCACCCTCCGCTCCGCCGAGCCGGACGCCACCAGCCCCATTGGCTGGAAGGTCAACGCCTGGGTCAAGCGCGGCATCCTCCTCGGCTTCCGACTCGGCACCCTCGTCGACATGAGCTCCGGCGCCTTCGTCGACAAGCACACCTATCCCGCCCGCATCTTCACGCCGGAGCAGGGCATCCGCATCGTTCCCGGCGGCTCCTCCGTCCGCGCCGGTGCGTTCCTGGCGAAGTCCGTTGTCATGATGCCGCCCGCCTACGTCAACGTCGGCGCCTACGTCGATGAAGGCACCATGATCGACTCGCATGCGCTCGTCGGCTCCTGCGCGCAGATCGGCAAGCGCGTTCACCTCTCGGCCGCAGCGCAGATTGGCGGCGTCCTGGAGCCCGTGAACGCAACGCCCGTCATCATTGAGGACGACGTCCTTGTCGGCGGCAATACTGGCGTATATGAAGGAACCATCGTCCGCAGCAAGGCCGTCCTCGCAGCAGGCACCATCCTGACCCGCGGTACACCGGTGTATGACGTCGTCAACAACGTCACCATCCGCGCCACGGCAGACACGCCGCTCATCATCCCCGCCGGAGCAGTAGTCGTCCCGGGATCGCGCGCCATCACCAAGCCCGGCGCCGAAGGTCTTAGCGTGTATACGCCCATCATCGTGAAGTATCGCGATGAGAAGACGGAGCTCTCGCTGGCACTCGAAGATCTTCTGCGGTAACGTCACAGAAACCATCGGAGAAGCCGCCCATGCTGCGCCAGGCCCTACTGCACAACGAACACGAGCCCGTCGACAACGATGGCTTTCGTCTGCGCGGCCTGGGCTTTTCGCGGCTGGACGCCTTCTCCGATGTCGTTTTCGGCTTCGCGCTGACGCTTCTCGTCGTCTCGCTCGAAGTTCCGAAGAACTACGAAGAGCTCCATCATCTCTGGTCCGGCTTCCTGCCTTTCGGCATCAGCTTTCTCCTGCTGATGCTCGTCTGGTACGGCCACTACACCTACTTCCGCCGCTTTGGCACGCATGACCCGGGCACCGTGTGGCTGAACGGCCTGCTGCTCTTTGTTGTGCTGTTCTACGTCTATCCGCTCAAGTTCCTCTTCCTGTCCTCCTTCGGTCAGAATGAAGTGGTCATGACCGGCACCAACATGCGTGAGGTCGTTCAACTCTTCTCGGCCGGCCTTGCCACCATCTACTTCCTCTTCTCAGCGCTCTACGCCAACGCCTACCGCCAGCGCGAAAAACTTGCACTTACACCGGTGGAACGCATGCTGACCCGCAACTTCATCGTGGAAGAGGCCGGCACCGGCTCTGTCGGCATCATGGTCTGTGTGCTGGCGGCGATCGCCTCGCCTGATAAAGCAGGCGCAACCTGCCTCCTTTTTCTCGTCATCAGCGTCTGGAAGAGCTTTATGGGCGCCCGATCCGGTCGCATCGCACGCCGCATGGCGGAACAGGCAAACGCCATTGGCCCGGATGCGTCGGCCGCGCTCTGAATCCGCAGTCGCCTGACCAGCCCAGGCGACATCCCGCCCGCCTATCGGGTCGCATCCCTGAGGGCCGGAACGGTATGACGGACCGGCGTTCCGGCCGGTAGAAGTGCTACCCTGAAGGTCCATGAGTAATGAAACACTGAAAATCATCCCTCTGGGTGGACTGGGCGAGTTCGGTATGAACTGCATGGCCATCCAGTGGAAAGACGACATTGTCGTCATCGACGCCGGCCTGATGTTCCCCGAAGACGATCTCCTCGGCGTCGACATCGTAGTCCCCGACATCACCTACCTGCTTGAGAACCGCGAGAAAGTCCGCGGCATTCTCCTGACGCACGGTCATGAGGATCACATCGGCGGCCTGCCTCGCATCCTGTCACAGCTCAACGTGCCCGTCTACGGTACGGAGTTCACGCTGACGCTGCTCGAAGGCAAGCTCGAAGAGCACAAGCTGCTCGACGATGCTGACATGATTGAGATGCTGCCCGGCGAGAGCTTCAGTCTGGGCGTCTTCAAGATCTCGCCCATCCGCGTGACACATTCGCTGGTGGACTGCGTAGCCCTGGCGATCCGCACCCCTGTGGGTACGATCGTCCACACGGGCGACTTCAAGATCGATCTCTCCTCGCCGGATGGCAAGCCCTTCGACCTGCACAGCTTTGCTGAGCTCGGAAAAGAAGGCGTCCTCCTGCTGCTGCAGGACAGCACCAACTGCGATCGCACGGGCTACACGCCCGGCGAGCTTGCAGTAAAGCCGCGACTCGATGAGATCTTCGCGCGGACGGAGAAGCGTCTCTTCTTCTCCTGCTTCTCGTCTTCGATTCACCGCATCAAGCTGGCCATGGAACTGGCGCACAAGCATGGCCGCAAGGTCGCGCTCATCGGCCGCTCCATGGACAATGCCTCCGAGATCGCAATGGACCTGGGCTACATCGATCCGCCGCAGGGACTCATTGTGCACTCAGGCGCCATCAAGGACCTGCCTCCCGAGAAGGTCTGCGTCATGATCAGCGGCACGCAGGGCGAGCCCATGTCCGCCCTGAGCCGTGCCGCCGTGGACAATCACAAGCACGCACGCATCGAAGCAGGCGACACGGTCCTCTTCAGCTCGCGCGTCATCCCTGGTAATGAGAAGGCCATCTATAACGTCATCGATCACCTCTATCGCCGCAAGGCAAAGGTCATCCACGACGACGGCAAGAGTGGCCTGATCCACGTCAGCGGCCACGCATCGCAGGAAGAGCTTCGGCTCATGATCAACCTGCTGCGTCCCAAGTTCTTCGTGCCCGTCCATGGCGACTACCGCCACCTGACGCAGCACATTGAAGTGGCCACCGGAACCGGCATCCCCGGGAAGTGCGTTCTGCTGGAAGACGGCGAAGTGCTCGAACTCACCGCCACCTCCGCCGAGAAGACCGGCAAGGTCAACAGCGGCCGCATCCTCATCGACTCGGGCTCCACGTCTGACGTCGTCGAAGACATCATCATCCGCGACCGCCGTCACCTTTCCGAAGCAGGCTTAGTGCTCGCCATCATCACCATCGACAAGATGAGCGGCAAGCTCGCCGGGCAGCCCGAAATCGTCACGCGCGGATTCGCCGTCAACGAAGAAGGCATGGTCAAGGATGCCCGCCGCATCATCGGCCAGACGCTGGAACAATCCAGCAACGAAGAAAAGCGCGACTGGATGCTGATCAAGGAGAAGGTCCGCGCCGACCTGAAGCGCTACATCCAGAAAAACACCCAGCGCCGCCCCATGATCATGCCAGTCATCCTCGAGATCTGAGCGAGCCAGGCGTTACAAGACTCAACAGTAAGAGCCCCGCCTGATACAGGCGGGGTTCTTCTTGCTTCCGAGCCTCAAGCTTTTTCTGGCGTCAGGTGCCTGGAGCAGAGGGATGGCTCCGACAGGCCGATCTCCCGGCACTTATCGTATCCCAGCGACTCACACCGATTACTGCTGCTTCTTAAAGACATCCTGAAATATGAGCTGCCCCCAGGTGCGACCGCGCGCGTGTACCAGCCATCCGCCTTCATTCAGCTTTCCCAGCTTGACTGGCGCGAATCCGAGCTGTCTGGCCAGCTCCTCCACGGGAGCGACTGCTTCTTCCTCGTTGCTCGACAGAAAGACGACCCGATGACCACCTTCGGCTACGGGATCGGTCGCCAGCGTGGCTGCGATCAGGTGATTAAACCCTTTCACGAATCGGGCACCGGGGAACGCCTTTGCGGCAAAGGCAGAGGATGGGAGGCCGTCCAGCTCTTCTGGTGAAACTCCGAAGGCGTTTGTCGTGTCGATGATCGTCTTGCCCTCCCACCTCGGCAGGGCCTTCGCAACCTCTCCAAGCTCTCCGAACGGGACCGCAAGGATGATCGTGTCGGCCTTGAGTGCATCCTTCAACGACCTCGCGACAACCGTAGCTCCAATCTCCTGGGCTCGCGCTGCCAGCTCCTCGGGCGGGCGGCGGCTTGCGACGGTGACGTTCATGTTCTTACGAGCGAAGGCGCGGGCGAGCGCCTGGCCTATCTTGCCGAATCCGATAATTGCGTAACTCATGGTTTTCTCCCGTATCTGTTAGTGGTGTCTTCCGCTGATGGAGGCCCGTCGAGTGCGTTCGTTATATCGACTCACCGGGCCCATTGGCCTCAAACGGCCGTCATGCCACCATCGACAAACAATTCCACGCCGTTCACGTAGCTGGCGTCGTCGGACGCAAGGAAGAGAGCAACCGTCGCAATCTCTTCAGGCTGTCCCATCTTGCCCCGCGGGATCAGCGACTCGAAGAACGCAATCGCTTCCTTGGAGAGAACTTCTTCCTGCATCGGCGAAGTCACAGCCCCGGGCACCAGAAGGTTCACTCGGATTTTTCTGTCTTTCAATTCATTGACCCAGGTGCGTGCGAAGGAGCGCAGCGCCAATTTGCTCGCGGCATACACACCAAATCCGGGGAAGCCCTTCGCTGAAGCATTGGACCCGGTCATGATGATCGATCCGCCATCGCTGAGAAGCGGCAGTGCCTTCTGCACCGTGAACAGTGTGCCGCGCACATTCAGATCGAAGGCCGCATCGAAGTGCTCCTCGGTGATCTGGCCCAGCGGCAGCGGCTCCCCCTTACCGGCACTTGCGAACAGGATGTCGATCTTGCCCTTCTCGCGCTTGACCGTCTCGAACAGGCGGTCCAGATCGTCCAGATTGGCTGCGTCCCCGCGGACGCTGGTTACGTTCCGACCAATCGCCTTGACGGCCTCATCGAGCTGCTCTTGCCTGCGTCCAGTGATAAAGACATAAGCACCTTCTTCGACGAAGCGCTTGGCGCTCGCCAGTGCCATACCGCTCGATCCGCCCGTGATGACTGCAACTTTTCCTTGAAGCTTTCCCATGACTTTTCCTTTGATAGAAGTGCGTTTTTCGTTCGATCAGGCTCTTATTCGGTGGTGTTCAGATCAGCCACCGTCGGCGTCTCGGCGCAACGTCAGACGGCCGAGAAGCCGCCGTCAACGGCGAAATCCATCCCGTTCACGTAGCTCGAATCATCTGAAGCAAGGAAGAGCGCTGCCGCTGCAATCTCCTCAGGACGCCCCATCTTGCCGCGAGGGATCAGAGATTCGAACATCTCCCTCGTTGCTTGGTCGAGACGCTGGGAGTCCGGTGTGTCGACCTGCCCCGGACTCAGCACGTTGACCCGGATCTTTCTGCCCTTCAATTCGTTCAGCCACGTGCGTGCGAAGGAACGTAAGGCCGCCTTGCTTGCCGCGTACACCCCGAAGCCGGGGAACCCCTTCAGCGACGCGACCGATCCCGTCAGGATGATCGATCCTCCGTCATTGAGGAGCGGCAGAGCCTTCTGTGCCGTGAACAGCGTGCCGCGCACAATCAGGCCGAACTCCCGATCGAAATGCTCCTCGGTAACGTCGCCCAGTACAGCGGGTTCGCCCTTACCAGCGCTCGCGAACAGGATGTCGAATTTGCCCTTCTGTTTCTTGACCGTATCGAACAAGCGATCAAGGTCGTCCAGATTCGCAGCGTCACCCTGTACGCCGGTCACATTTCGGCCAATCAGCTTGACGGCCTCATCAAGCGCCTCCTGCCTGCGGCCCGTAAGGAACACATAAGCTCCTTCTTCTACGAAGCGCTTCGCGCTCGCCAGCGCCAAACCGCTCGACCCACCCGTGATGACTGCAACCTTACCTTCCAGCTTTCCCATACTTGCTCCTTTTCGTAGCCGTGTTACATCCACTACACAGGTAGATTCCCCGCGCAGTGGACGAGAACTGCTCGAAAGTCCAAACATTTTGTCTATTCGTCCAAACAGAGAGGCTGAAATGGACCCGATAACAGATGTCTTCCGAACGCTGCATGTAACGGCCTTCGGTCAACACAGGCTCGAAGCCACTGCCCCCTGGGGACTCAAAGGGGGCGGAGCGGAGGACGACGTGAAAGCGCCGAACGCGGGCAAAGAGAATCCACCCACAGATCTGGCGCACTTCGCCATGCTGTCACGCGGCAATTGCTGGCTCAACGTTGAAGGCATCGCGGAGGCGATTCCACTTACCGGGGGTGACTGCATCCTGCTGGATCGTGATGCTTCGATCGTCATGCGCGATAGCCCTCGAACGCACCCGAAGTCGAGCTTCCGTGAGGTCGCGGCCACGGCCAAGAGCAACGTCGCCCACTGTGGAGGTGGCGGCGCCCCGACCACCATCGTCTGTGGGTCTCTTAGTTTTGACCGTGCCAGCCTGAAACCGATCACCCAGTTATTGCCGAGCTTCATCCTGATCAGGGCGGATCAGGCACGCACGTTTGCTCTTCACAACACCATGCAGGCGTTGGCGTCCGAGATGTCCCAGCAGGTTCCGGGGTCTGATATCGTCGCGACTCGACTCGCAGAGGTTCTCTTCATCCAGATCCTTCGGGCGCATATTGCGTCGGAGCCGGGACGCAACCAGGGATGGCTTCGCGCTGTCTTCGATCCTCAGATCGGCACTGCCCTGACCGCCTTTCACGCAAATGTAGGAGCACCCTGGACCGTCGAGTCATTGTCCGAATCGGCGGGCGTGTCTCGTTCCGCGTTCGCAGTGCGCTTCAAAGAATTGCTTCGACAAACACCGCTGGAATATGTAACCGAGTGGCGCATGCAGAAAGCGATGCACTTACTCGAACAGCGTGACAGGAAGCTCGTTGACGTGGCTCGGTCCGTCGGCTACGAATCAGATGCTGCGTTCAGTAAAGCGTTCAAGCGGGTGGTTGGAGCGAATCCTGGGGAATATCTCAAACGCGGATTACAGAACTACGATCAGTCCCGATGAACGCCGTTTCGCCGGAAATCATCAGGATGCGCTGGTCAGCTTAGCCGACGCAGAGGCGAGCGGCTCCCCTCCTGCGCTGTCGTTTCAATCGGAGACACAAGGAACGCGACTGACAGCCAGCGGAAAACAACGATGAGGCATGCCACGTGATTCACGGTCACGAATGCCTCAATGTCATTCGCTGTTCGCGTGGGAATGACCTTCCCCGTTAGGACTGGCAGCGGAAGATGTGAGGTGGACAGCATCCGGTTTCGAACTAATGTTTGTCATTGCGTGGTCTGTAGAACGTTCCGGCAGAGCTAAATGGTTCCGGACTTCGGCGCGTGCGGATGCAAGTTCTTCCTGGAAGACAGGCGAGGCGGCAATCAGACCGAAGAGAGCCGAGGCGATGGTCCGTGACGCATCGACATCGCTAGGATAGTGAACGCCGCACGTGACACGGTTGTGCGTGTATTGATCTAGGCGATGAAGTATCTTGGCCGACCGCTCCGGAACAATTTGGGTAAGCGCCAGCGCCTCCAGCGTTCCAACCATCGCATGTCCACTCGGGAAAGAATTGGACGATGTCTTCTCGCACACGGGATGAACTTGTGCCGATGCGATGAACGGACGTGGACGCCCGAAGCGAAGTTTGAGCGGTCGATTGATCACTGCCGACGCACCTCGCAGGTGCTGCGAGAAAGCAGCCGTGAGCGGCAGCTCGGTCGCATTGAACTTTGCGCCTAACACCGGTGCAAAGATGAAGATGTCTTCTTCTTTATCGTCCGCTTGTGCCTGCTGAATCTCCGCGGTTGTTCGATTGCGCTGTGCCAGCAAGACCTCGCGCATATCCTGCCGATCAAGCTTCGAACCAGCTGCTGGAGGAGCCGGAGTCGCCGCGACGAAATCGATGGTACGCGCGTTAAACCAGGGACTGGTTCGCTCGACCGGCGCAGGCGAAATTTGTTGCGCGCCGGCAGCGGCCATCACAAAAAAGAAGAAGAGATTCAATCGCAAGGTTCAACCACTCCTGAGAAGGTAAGGTGACAGGCCTGCAACGAACGATCCGGCCCTTTGGCAACGAAAGCTACTCGCGGCGTGTAAGACCAAGCTGGAAGGAAAGCGTGACACTCCGGCCGGGAAGCAGTGTGAGCGTGTCTCCAGCGGCGGGCGTAAAGGTCGTTCCAGCATTCGCTGCGGTCAGACCGGTGATGCCTTGAGCATTGAAAAGATTGTTCAGGCTCAATCGCAACTTGGAAGCTCCAAAGTGCGGAATCTGATGCACGTTGTAATTCATGAACAGATTGGAGGTAGTGAATGCATCGACCGGGATCACTTGATTCGCCGTGATGCTTGTCGGTGCCGAGGTCGTCCCATCGGTATATTTCAACGCGACTGTTGCCTTGTTGTCGTTCCACATGGGACCAATGCGCTTGGTAAACCAACCGAAGTCGACGTTATGTGCGTTATAGGTAAGCCCCCAGGTCTCGGTATTCCCGGGCGTACTAGCGACAGCATTTCCGTTGTTTGGGTTGATGTAATACTTGTTACCCGAGGTCGTACCCGTAAGGATGGTCTGGCTGGTGTAACGTGCCGAACCAACGGTTCCGTTAAGGTAGAGCAGCAGCCCATGCGTGAGCGACACATTCGCTTCGCCCTCGAAACCCTTCGTCGTGGAGTTACCCGAGCTCTGATATTCGTTCGCGCCCGCGGCATTCGGGTCGGGAGATGCTGTGTAACCGTTACCAAACAGGACATAGTAGAAGTCGCCGTCAAGCGTAAGGCGGCGGAGCTTCAAGACTGAGCCTGCCTGATACGTAAAGGCCTTGGTCTGTTTCGGCAGCACGGTGACAGGGTTCACCAGTACACCACCAACAACATTTGGAACATCGAAAACGCTTGATGGGGGAATGAGGCTCCCTGTTCCAAATTGCGCGTAAGCCGACCAATTCTCGCGGAAGCGATAGTTCACGTCTGCTGACGGCAGCACGGTATTGAATGTTGCATAGTGATAGACGGCAGCCTGCCCTGCTGGGAGTGTGCCAACGGCACCGCCGTTGTCGGACAACTGCTTGAGGTCAAACGTGTAGCGCGAAAACTTTGCGCCGCCTGTGACCGTGAGTTTTAGCGTGGGATGCCACTCGTATTCCGCAAACGGCTGGTAGCTGTTGGTGATGAAGAATTCGTTGAAGTTCGGCACGACGGTATCGGCCTTCGTGACGGGGTTTTGTGGAATCTGGTGACGGGACGTCGTAGCCCACTCGTACCAGAGACCGGTCCGGAAGATGCCATACTTCGACACCTGGCTTACGGTTGTTATGTCGCCGTACTTGCGGTAACTATTGAGCTTGTCCGTGCCGCAGTTCTGACTGCCCACGGGCAGGCAGTTTGCTGCAGAGATCACACCAGTCTTTGGTGTCGAGGCATAATTCTGTTGGTTGTAATAGCTGTACGTGTATTGCTTGGTATCAAGGTGCCAGCCCTTACCAAGTGGCATCACAAAGCCGACATACTCAAAATCAGAAGGAATGTGGTAATAGTTGTACGCGGAATAGTCAGCGCGTGTGGGATCGGTGTTTTGCAGCAGGTAGTTATATTGCGCCTGGTACTGCGCACGTGTGGGCCCTTTGATATTCGGCGTGTTGGTGTCGAGCATACCGACGCCGCTGTATCCGGTCAGAATCTTCTCATCATTGAAACGGTATTCCACCTTTACGTCGCCGGCAGAACGCATCTGCCCATTGAAGGTTTGAAATCCGTCTGACGTGAGATGGTTGAAGTCCGCCAGAAAGTGCGTCTTCTTATTCGCGCCCAGTGGGCCCGAGTTAACTTGGAAGTCCGAGAGGATCGTGTTCCACGTTCCGTAGCTAACCGATCCTATGATGTCCGGGTTCTGGCGCAAAGTCTTCGAGAGCATGTTGATCGAGCCGCCGAAGGGTGTCGGACCAACAGTCGACGCAGTACCCGGCGACCGATCAAAGTCGATGCTGCCGATGAAGGGCGCGGGGAAAAACGCCCAAGAGTGATGCGTGGGCGAATTCGTGTCCTCGTACGGAATTCCATCGAAGGTGATGTCGTAATTTCCGTCGGAGAATCCGCGGAAGAAACTCTTGGAGTCGCCAAGACCGCTGCCGTTCGAGTTCACGGAGAATGTTCCCGGGGCGAAGAAAATCATCTCCGTGTTATCGGCAGCCGGTGAGGTGTAGTTCTCAATGAAGTGGGACGTAATTTCGGTGCGCGCAGAACGAGCATCGAGGCGGGCATCCATGGGCGCCTGCTGTGCCGCAATGGAATTGGAGGCGTCGGCCTGCACTTCGACCATCTGTTCCAGATTCCCAATGCGCAGGGTCACGTTCATCGTCGTAACCTTGCCAGCATCAACCGTAACGCTCGCCTCGTGTGTGGTCGCAAAGCCCGGCGCGTCCGCGTCGAGAATATAGGTACCTACCGGTACATTGCTGATTAAGAAGCGTCCAGCTTCGTCGGAAACGGTGCTGCGAGTGATCTTATTGTCAGGCGAGTGGACCGCGATCTTCGCATGTGTGACGAATTCGCCCTTACTATCCACGACAGTGCCAGTGACGGACGTGCCTGATTGGGCCGACAGCGGAGCTACGGAGAGAATGCTGGCGGCGGAAATCACAGCGAAATAAAAGCGTGCACGAAGCATACTTAGGTCTTCCTCGAAGGAGTGATTCGATGACCTTAGTTCGCCTCTATGCTCGGATTGTGAAGTGAGCGTTTCGGCTCAATGAACATTCACTTAAGCTCACCTGAAGATGCGCCTGACTCTTACGCCATCGGCCTTACTCCCAACCCCTCGCGTCAAACTCGAGCTTAATGCGAGCGTGGTTCAACTTGGCGATCACAACATGCCAATGCACTTATCGAGACCGGTCGTACATACGCTTGGTAAGTATTGAAAGCGCCCTTCACATGAGGAACCTGCCTGGCTCCGGCCGATCCCAATTGCCTGAAGAGTTCAGGGCCGTGACGGTTCGCTATGAAGGGTGACAAACATCTCTGATCTGATCTTCCAGCCGCTTACGGTTCGCCGCCACATCGCGGCATAGGTGCCGGTATACGCGAGGGAACCAGAAGGGAGCGTCGCGATCCAACTGCCATGTTCGGATGCAAGCGTGTAGTCGTCTGCCACGGTGATGACCTCGGGCGTGCGCACGTACGTCATGCTTTGCTTCGGATGGTCAAAGCCTTCTTCAAACAACCGGAGATATTCGGCGCGCGACCGGACGAAGGTGCCGTCACCAATGATTCCGAGGTAGTCCTCTCCAAGTGAGTCTCCAACGCCGACCAGATTCCGTCGTGCAATCGCGCGATTGGAACCCTCTCGGGCACGACGGATTTCCGCTTTCTGCGCCTCTTCGTTCAAGCCAGTCTCGTGCATTTTCCTCATCCTAACTTTGTTCTTCGGGAGCAGTATCGCCATCAGCTGCGACGTGCAGATTCCGGGCGTGCGTTATGCCGATCGCAAAGTTGCAAAGGCTCTCACCGGGAATGTTCCCATGCCCTTCACCTTCACCGGCACGGCGGTGAAGCTGAAGCCGCTCGCTGGGAGTCGCTCAAGCTGGCACATGTGTTCCACGATCGGGATCTCAGCCCCCAGCAGGATGGTATGGACAGGGCGCGCGCCATCGGTGGTGTCGTCGATGTTGTAGGAGTCGATCCCGACGAGCGCTGCCCCCTCAGCGCGTAGATATTCGGCCGCATCGCGTGTGAGGAAGCTGTGTCCTTCGAAGTACTGTTCCGTGGCCCAATGACGGGACCAGCCGGTTTCCACAAGAACCGCCTTACCGCGCACATCCAGTGGGAGAAAGACTTCGCGGCTCACGGCCCGTCGCGCCTGTCCCGTCACCCGCGCCACTACGGCATCCAGACCGACCAGCGAAGCCAACTCCAGCTCAGAAAGATCCTTCCCATGCTCGAAGCGATGGAACGGGCTGTCGAGGTAGGTGCCGGTATTCGCCACCATATCGATTCGACCAATCTGGAACCTGGTGTCTGCATCGTAGATCTTCCGCGAGTCTTCGCGGCTTAGAAAGTCACAGATGATTGGCGCCGGAAATCCCTTCAACGTCACAAGGCCCTCATACACCGTGTGACTCAGATCCACATACAAGGGTCCAACCGAGCCATTCGCATCAGCGACTGGTCGAGACCCGCGCTTGTGGCGCTCCTGAATAATCTGCTTGTTCAGGATGCGGACTTCGCCCACCATCAACAGGCGCAGATCGCGCACGACTGCATCGCCCAAGTCCCGGTCGTCGATCTCTTCGCTGTCGACGTCCAGGCGAAAACCCTGGCCCTGTACGCCGCCACCATTCAGGAAGTCGATCTCGAAATCGAAGACCACACGTTTGTCCATTGACTGCCCGAGCATTGCTATTCCCTTTTGCAACTAGGATGGTGACCGCTATGTAGAGATCAATCCTTACACGCGAGAACCGGCAACGCGGCCCGGTTCCGTCTGTTCTGAGTACGATTGCAAAGATCAATCGACTGCATGAACGCAAGAAGGCCGTCGCCCCACGAGGAGCGACGGCCTTCTTGCGTGAGTAGTTCTCTGCTTACAGGCTGGCGATTGACATGGGAGCAGCATCGCCGCCCTTGGTCATGATCTCTGCCAGGCCGTGCAGGCGTTTCGCGTCGGCTGGTGTCTTTGCGGTTGTGGCCGCCTTCTCCAGTTCCGGTGCCATGGACTTCAGCTTGGCTGCATCCTTCTTCGAGGTAGCTGCCTTTTCGATGGCGCTGCGTAGGGACGCGATTTTGGCTGCGGGCAGACTATCGCCGCGTCCCAGTTGATCCAGATAGGCCTTCGCCGTGATGAAGGTTGCAGGCCACACGATCTGTGGCTGGTTCTGCACATTCAGCTCCGTGAATTTGATCTGGTTGGCTGCGTCGATCTCGTTCTGCGTCATGAACTCGGTCGGCACGAGCTTCATCACATCCAGGCCTCGCGCGATCTCCGAGCCGTAGATGTAGCCGTTGTACCAGTACGTCGACCACTGGCCGCCCATGGCAAACTTGTTGCCGTTGATGGGTCCGCGGTCGTAGTAGCCGATCTCCACGGGATGCGCAGGATCGGTCCAGTCCACAATCGAGATGCCGCCCTGGTACCAGCTCTGCACGTGCAACGCACGGCCGGGGACCGGAATCTCCGACCCGTTATGCGCCACGCAGTTTTCCTGCTCCGTCTGCGCCGCCGGCATCTTGTAGTACGACTGCAGGGTCATCTTGTTGTTGCCGTCCAGCTTGAAGATGGCATCCGCACCCCAGTTCATGGGATCGGTCGCACGGCAGCGCGGCTGACCGCCTCCGCCCCACTCGTCGCTGAAGAGAATAGCTTTACCGTCGTTGCTGAAGTTCGCCGAATGCCAGAACGCATAGTTCGGATCGCTGACAGCGTCCAGCCGCTTCGGGTTCACCGGGTCACTGATGTCGAGCAGAATGCCGTTGCCGGAGCAGGCGCCCGCCGCCAGGTGATAGGCGGAGTACACCGTGATGTCATGGCAGCCACGCGTTGCGCTGGTGGTCTGTGTGCCGTCGCCATGCTTGCCACCCTTCCACAAGCCATTCATGTCGCCGGTTTCGGGATCGGTAAAGATGCGTGGGCTGCTGACGATCTTCGCCAGCTCAGGATGCGCCAGCGGCACCTTGATCACCACGATGGTGAACAGCGCCGTATCCGGGTTCACGGTCGGGTCTGCGCCGCTGCAGCCAGGCAGTTCCTTTTCGTCCCGCACTCCGGCCGAGCCGGAGATGTAGACGTAGATATTGTCCTTATCCTTCGGATCGACCAGCAAAGTATGGGTATGCGACCCACGGCAGGTCTGCACGTCGGCAATCTGGCGAGGCTTGGTCACGTCGGTAATGTCGAAGATGCGGATGCCACGCACGCGGTCCTTTTCCGCCGGTGCAGGAGGAGGCGTGGGACGCGCCGCCGGTGGAGCACCTTCCGCACGGGGCGGGGGTGGAGGAGCTGCGGCGGCAGCAGCCGCAGCAGCAGCAGCCGCTGCTTCCATCGAAGCGAAGCCCTGCACGCCGCAATCCACGCGGCCGTTCGCTGCTTCAACGCTCATGAACATCAGGTGGCCGTAGACAGAAACATCACCCTGACCGCCGGGACACACCATGCTGGTCACCAGCTTGGTCTTGGCCGGATCGCTGGCGTCATAGGTGTTGACACCGTAGTAGTTGCCCACAAAGACGTACTTGCCCTGAAACGCCAGGTCAGAGTTGGTGGTGCCATACGGGGCCGGCACCGGAGCAACGCGCGGCTGGCCGGGCTTGGGTGGCGTCGGAGCCGGAGCTGCCTCCCACGCGGCAATCTTCGACTCGTCCGGCGCGAAACCCGCCGGCTTGGCGATGGTTGTGATCATCTCCAACCCCTTCGCCGCAACACCCGCGTTGTACAGGCCCGCCTTCAGACCGATGCGTGGATCGTCCACGGCGCGCGGGTTCACAAAGACGGTGGAGGTCGGCGCCACTGTCGACGGTTTGTCATGATCCATCTGCGCGTGGGACGGAAGGCCTGCGAGCACCGCAGCAGCCGCTGCGAAGACGCGAAGCGTGGAAAGACGATCAAACCGGTTCATGGATTTACCTTTCGGAGAATGCCCTTCATGATGTCGATTTCCGCAAGCTGCGTGTTATCCACGTCATTTGCAAAGTCGAAGAGTTGAGGGTCCTGGCCTGCGCCGGGACTGGCGAAAAGCTGCTTCACCATCAGTAGCGCGCCGCTATGGTGCTGGATCATCCCTGTGAGAAAGAGTCTGTCGAACGTCTCTCCATTCGACTGCCGCAGCGTCACCATCTGTCGTGGTGTCAACATGCCGGGCATCATGGCCACATCCATCGGATCAGGTCCGGACGCTGCCGCCTTGGTTGTGGGAGCCATGCCAGCCATGTTCGAGTGGTCCATGCCGGCCATGCTGCCGTGATCCATACCCGCCATCTGGGAATGATCCATGCCAGCCATCGGCGAATGATCCATGCCGGGCATGGAGTCCATCGTCTCCGGCGCGATGCCGCGCTCGGACAGCCACTGTTTCATCCAGCGGATCTCATCGCTCTGCGAGACATCGATCTTGCGCCCCAGTTCCTTCACTTCCGGATTGCTGGTGCGTGTCTTCAGCAGCTCGGTCATCTCCACAGCCTGGCCATGGTGCATGATCATGTCCTGCATAAAGCGGACATCCGCCTCCGACGGCGGACGCGCGACGGAAACGGCAGTCATCTCAGTGAGGGTCTTGCTGGGCTGCCCTGGAGCGCCCGGTTGCACAATCACTGGCGCCTGCTGCGCGCAGGCAAAGGACGCAGCGAAGCAGAGCGCTGCGATATGTCGACAGAACAACCGGGACGTCATGACGATCTCCGTGAAGACGTGGGGGCTTTGATAAGTAGCGGTGATCCAGTATCGGGTACATCTGCACTTCCAGCAACAGTTACTTCACATTCGAAACTCGCCGCCCGGGCGCCCGAGCCGCACCATGAAGCCACGTGCAACGTGCGGGCATCGAAGACTTGTACCACTGCAGGAGAAACCCATGCCCGTCATCCGAACTTGTCCGCACTGCCAGACAAAAAATCGCATTCCCGCAAAGCACCTCGCCGACACCGGCCGTTGCGGTGCCTGCAAGAAGGACCTGCCGCCACAGGCCGAGCCAGTCGCGGCAGACGTCGCGTTCTTTGACGAGGCCATCCAGAACTCCTCGGTGCCCGTGCTCGTCGACTTCTGGGCAAGCTGGTGCGGCCCCTGCCGCATGGCCGCACCCGAAGTCGCCAAGACCGCCGCAGAGATGGCCGGTCGCGCCCTCGTACTGAAAGTCGACACCGAGGCGCACCCGCAACTCTCCGCCCGCTATAACGTGCGCGGCATCCCCAACTTCGCAGTCTTCGCCGGGGGCAAACTCGTGCGCCAACAGGCAGGGCTGGTCGACCACACCACCATGAACGAGTGGCTCCGCACCGCGCAGTAACCGTGGCTTCGATAGAAGGCTGCAAAGCGGGCGCCCCATTCATGCGCGCACCATGCGCATGAATAAGATTTGTCTGAAGGCGCGACCCTTTCCCGGCTCCTGAACACTACGAGCGATGCTCCCTGCGCCAGGCTTCCGGTGACTGGCCGATGCGCTGGCGGAAGGTCCGCACAAAGTTCGCAGGATATTGAAAGCCCGTGAGAGCGCTGACATTTTGGACCGGCAAGGTTGTACTCATCAGCAGGCTCCTGGCCCGCTGCAACCGCTGTTGCAGCAGGTACTGATACGGCGTTGCGCCGGTCGAGCTTCGGAACTCATGCGCAAAGTGCGAAGCGCTTAATCCCATCGCGGTCGCGATCTCTTCCAGGCCGATATCTTCCGCAAGATTGTCCGAGATGTACTCCATCGCCTGCTTCAGGCGTGGCAGGCTCAGTCCACCTTTTGGCACGGGCAGAGCCATCGGCTGTGTGGCATGGTTGCGGATCAGGTTGGTCTGCAGGCCAAGGGCGAGCAGATCGGCATACAGGCTCCCAAGCGGCCAGCTCTCCTGCGCTTCCCTGCCCATCTCCGCAAGTAACAGCCGCAGCGAGGCGCTGTGCAGCGACCATCCGCCGACGATCTCCAGGGCATGTTGTGCTCCGAGCTGGATAGCGATCTCTTCCATCGCATCGTTCTGGATCGAGAGAATCAGCCGCTCGGAACAGCCCTGCCATCGGAGACGGTCCCGTGTTCCGGGTGGAATGACGATCAGCGACCCGGGCTCGGTGCGCTCGACGGCATTCTTACCATCCTGCCACCACTCAAAATCTCGCGTGCCGGTGAGTTGCAGGTGGAGACACAACGTAGGGTGCTCATGCTCTGGAATTTCGCCGGCCTGAACGACGTGCCGCTCCAGGACGACACCCTTCCACGGCTGCCGTCGCGGCGCATCGCGATCCTCCTGCGAGCCGAGCAGAGGAACAAGGGTGGCGTTACGAAGCACTGTGACGCGCTGCGAAGATCCCTCATCGTCCGTGTCTTTCTTCACCATCGGAAGAACGTTTTTCGCAGCATTTGCATATCAGCCCAACCTCGTGACGGCTCAAATGAAGAGGTACAGGAGGCACCACATCATGAGAAGCCTAACCGATATCGTGAGCGAGAGTTTCATCTGGAGCGTAGGCATCACACGGCCAAAGGCAGGCCAGGAACGCCGCGCCGCCTATTACATCTCCGGCACACTGGCGACCATTCTGCTTGGTATCGCAGGGCTCTTCGCATTCGTAGTCAGTCGCTTTTAGGGCGTTTCCGTCCGGCATCCGCAGCCGGTCAGCCCGCTCGTCTCACTGGCCCCTGTGTGCCATGGCCGAAGCAAACCAGATTGCGGTGGCGATCAAGGCTCCGCACAGCATGCCCAGCGCAGCCGCCAGCCACACGCGACGGTCGTTGCCCGCATCTCCGACGACCGCAATCGTTCCAGTTCCGGGCGACTCCCGCGTGATCATTGCGCGAGTGGAAGGCGCCACGATGCTTTGCGGCGGCGTGGCGATCGATGGAGCCGAATCTTCATTCCGCCGGTCACCGGTCGGCGCCGGCGCAAACAACGGCACGTATCCGCCACGCGGAATGGTCATACGCAGCGGTTCATCCCGACCATCCTGCAAGAAGTAGTCGTCCAGCCGCTTGCGGAGGGTCCGCGCGTAACTCCGCACAATATTGTCTTCGCCCGGGTTGTAGCCCAGGGGCCGATTAAAGATCAGCATGCCGATCCGCTGCTCGGTGATCTCCTCTTTCCGGCCACGCAGAGACATCTCGCAGATATGCAGCAAAAAGCGTGGCAAGAGCTCAGATTTCGCCATGCCCTTGCTCGTGGCGATGCGGCACGCCAGCTTCCACTCCTCGCGCGCGAAGAGCTCCACTTCGGGATTGTTCTCCAGGCGGGCGGCGCGCCAGCTCTCGCACTCGTCTGCCGTTACGGAGTGTTCGGGGGCATCGCGCGACACTGCGTCTTGCTCAAGAGTTCGCATAAGCAAAACCCTAGGCCAGTCTCGTGAATTTTGTGTAAAGTGGGTGCGCTTTCTTTTCACGCAAGCTGTTGAAACGAAAACATCTGTCCAGGGGTGTACACCCTGTAACCGGCAATGGCCGGTTACAGCTATCCCCTTACATGCCTTGCCCTGCCCGGCCATCATGTTTACACCGGGCAACTGAAAGTCCTTTGCGCTGCGCTCCGTTGCAGCGTCGTAGCCCGGACCGTGCGCAGCCATGCTGCCTCTTTGGAGAAACTAGTGAGACGCCACCCAGCACTACTCGCAATTCCCTTTGTTCTGTCGTTAAGTCCGTTGAGCATGCGTGCTCAGTTCGATACCGCCTCAGTGCTCGGATACGTCCGTGACGCCTCGGGAGCGGCAATCCCAAGTGCAAACGTAACCCTGACCAACGTCGAGACCGGCGTGACTCAGCAGATGGCCGCCGACAAGGACGGCAAGTTCGAGTTCTCGAGCATCCGTATCGGCGACTACCGGATCACTGCCGAATCTGCCGGCTTCTCCAAGTCCGACAGTGGCGTCTTCTCACTCTCCGTAAATGCCCGCCAGCGCGTCGACCTGGGCCTGAAGAACGGATCGGCGAACGACACCGTCACCGTGACCAGCGCAGCCTCCCTGCTGGAGACTGAGAACAGCTCGCACAGCCAGCTCATCGGCACCCGCGAAGTCGAGAACCTGCCGCTCAACGGCCGTTCGTATGCCGACCTGACGCTGCTCTCCACCGGCGTACGCAAGTCCGCCCTGGAAAACACCACGACCAGCAGCCGTGAAGGCGCATTCAATGTCAACGGTATCCGTTCGGCCTTCAACAACTTCATGCTGGACGGTCTTGACAACAACAACTACGGCACATCGAACCAGGGCTTCGCCAACGAGAACATTCCGCCCTCGCCCGATGCGATCGACGAATTCCGTGTTGAGACGAACAACTACTCCGCAGAGTTCGGCCGTAACGTCGGCGCTGTGATCAACGCAGCAGTCCGTCGCGGTACGAACCAGTTCCACGGCCGCGCCTGGGATTACGTCCGCAACACCGTGTTCAACGCGACCGGTCCCTTCCTTGCGCCCGGCGCAACCAAGCCCAAGTTCATCCGGAACCAGTTCGGCGGCACCATCGGCGGGCCCATCTGGAAGGACCACACCTTCTTCTTCGGTGATTACGAAGCCGTTCGCCAGATCTTCAACAACGCATCGACGCCATCGACGATCCTGACGGCAAACCAGCGGAATGGTCTGTTCTACCTGAACGACGACCCTTCGAACCCTGCCAACGCCATCCCGCTGCGCGATCCCATCTCGGGCCGGACGTTCCTCGGCAGCATTCCGCAGGCACAGTGGACTACCTTTGCTCGTAATGTTGTCACGGCGCTCCCCTCCCCGAATGCTGCTGGCCTGTCCAACAATTTCGTCATCTCGCCCCGCGGCATCATCAATGACGACAAGGGCGATTTCCGCCTGGACCATACCTTCAACCAGAAACTCTCCATCTTCGCCCGGTATAGCCAGCATCGCGGATACATCTTTGACCCGCCGGGCATCACCGGCCTCGCCGGTGGCAACAGCAACGGCAACGTCACCATCCGCAACAAGAACATCGCGGGCGGCGTTACGTATGCCATCACGCCCAATCAATTGTTCGATGCCCGCTTCGGCTGGTCGCGCAACGTGGGCCAGAAGTTCCCGGTCAACGTAGGTCAGACTTCCATCCTGACGCAGAGCGGTATCACCGACGGCCTCCCGACCGATCCGCGCATCGTCCGTTCGCTGAATGCGCAGGCTGTCACCGGCTACACGCAGTTCGGTGCGCAGTCGTCGAATCCGCAGTTCCAAAACCCCATGATCTTCAACCCGAAGGTGAACTACACCATCCTGAAGGGTAAGCACAGCGTCAAGCTCGGTTATGAGTTCCAGGAAGTCCACACGGAACTGAATGACTTCAACCCGAGCTATGGCCAGGACAACTACGCGGGTACTTACTCGGCCAACGGCAGTCCGGCGAACACCACGGTTGCCGCAGGCGCACCCACCTTGGCCGCTCAGCTGCAGCAGGCACGGAACATGGCGGACTTCCTCTTCGGCAACCGCTCGTCGTACTCGCTGACCACGTACGCGATCGTGAACCTGCGCCAACGCTACAACTTCATGTACGTGCAGGATGACATCAAGGTCACCCCTTCGCTTACGATCAACGCCGGTCTGCGTTATGAGATCGTGACTCCGCAGTGGGAGCGCGATAACAAGCTGGCGAACTTTGACCCCACCACCAAGACGCTGGTCCAGGCCTCGAACGGCAGCACCTATAACAAGGCGCTGGTGAACACGAAGCACAACAACGTCGGTCCCCGCCTCGGCTTCGCGTACCAGATGACGCCGAAGACGGTCATGCGCGGCGGCTACGGTATCGGTTACACCCAGTGGAACCGCGCCGGTGGTGAGAACAACCTCACCTATAACGGTCCGAACGTCGTGAACGCAGCCATCACTCAATCCTCGAACCCTACGGCGGCATTGCTTTGCGCCAATGACACACAGCTGCAGTCGGCCTGCTTCCGCCAGACCCAGCAGGGTTACAGCAACGTATTGACCTCAGCGGCTTACTTCAACCCCGCGAACGTCACCTCGCGTTACCTCCCGAAGGATCCGAAGACCGGCTATCTCCAGAGCTACTTCCTCGGCGTCCAGCAGGACCTGGGCCACGGCTGGCTCTTCGATGCGAGCTACATCGGCAACAAGGGAACGCACTACCAGATCCTTGCCGATTACAACCAGGGCGCACCCGCTCCCGTTACCGCTACTTGCAATGCATCAACAACGACTGGCTGCCCGTCGCTGGCTTCCCGTCGCCCGGTTGCCGGTTTCGGCGATATCGAAATCGCCTTCGGTGGCGGTTCGACCAACTACAACTCGCTCCAGGTAAAGGTTGAGAAGCGCACGGCCATGGGCCTGTACCTGCTCAACTCCTTCACCTACAGCCGCGACTTCGATCTTTCCGGTGGTCACCTTGAGACCGCGAACGGCGATAACAGCCGAGTCGATTACGCAAACCCGGGTGCGAGCTACGGTCCTTCGGGCTACGACCAGCCGCTGGCCGACACGCTTGCCGTCGTCTATGACCTGCCCTATGGTCACGGTCGTCGCTTCGGCTCCAACAGCAACAACTTCCTGAACGAGGTTGTTGGTGGATGGCAGCTTACGCTGATCAACACCATGACCAGCGGCTCCCCCATCAACATCAATTACTCGCTGTCGAGCTCCTCGGGCCTGTACGGCACGGATCTCGTCACGTACCGCCCCAACCGCAACGTGGGTGTGCCGATTTACGGCAGCACGCGCACCAAGACGGCGACCTCGGTCAACGGCATCCTCAACTCTGCAGCCTTCAGCCTTCCTCTAACGACCCCGAACGGCACAGCATCGCGTAACCTCGGTCGCTCGGATGCCTTCTACCAGGCCGATCTTGGCCTGCACAAGGCATTCGGTCTCTGGAGCGAGCAGTCGAAGTTTGACTTCCGCGCAGAGGCCTTCAACGTCCTCAACAAGGTGAACTACGGCGCAGCCAACAGCACGTATGGCGGCAGCAGCTTCGGTCAGATCACAACTGCCGCTCCCGCGCGTCAGCTGCAGCTTGCCGGCAAGATCATCTTCTAAATGATCCTCACTCGTCGCAACTTCAACGCACTTGGTGTAACGGCCGCGGGGGCAGCAATGCTGCCCTCGTGGCTGCCAGCCACCGCCGCCGCTGCACCATCCACCGCAGCGACAGACAAACCCTTCCACTTCGCCGTCGTCTCCGACACGCATGTCATCGACAAGTTCTACAAGCCCGGGTCCGAGAACGGAGTCGAAGACAACGAAAGCATCCTGAAGGCAAACGATCGCCTTGCCGCTGCCCGTGACACCATCAACGGCATCCGCTTCAAAGATGGCAGCAAAGTCGACAGCATCTTCATGCCGGGCGACATCTTCCACAACTATCCGTCCGCCGATTACGACTTCTACTTCAAGAACGAAACCCGCATCGACATCGCAAAGAAGATCATCGACGGCTTCCACGCGCCGGTGCATCTCGGCTTCGGCAACCACGATTACGACGAGCACGCAAAGCCCGGCGTCTCCATCGATATGTCGAATCGCCTGTTCAAGGAAAAGCTCAAGTCCGATCCCTACTCGGCAGTCGACTACAACGGCTTCCGGTTCGTCATCCTCAACAACTTCCTGGGTAAGACCTGGGAGCCGGGTGGCGATAAGCGCCTTGGCTCACTGGGCGAGGAACAGCTGCAGTGGGCTGAGGCACAGTTCGCCGCACGCAAGCCCACGGTGGTCTTCATTCACTACCCGCTGTGGCTCGTGGCGCCGACTGAGGTTAAAGACTTCGGCCTGCACCCGCTGCTACTGAAGTACAAAGACACCATCCAGATCGTCATCGCTGGCCATTGGCACAAGTGGATCGACTTCGCTCACACCTACGGCCCGCAACACACCGTCACCGCCGCGACGCGCTACGACCCGAACGCCTTCATGATCTTCCGTGCCGATGCAAAGCAGGGCAAGATCGAATGGATCGATGAGCGTCGCGTGGAGTGGTCCACACACTTCGCGAGACCCTACAGCGCCACGTAGAGCTGAAGCACAACACGACAAAAATGGAAGGCCCACGAGATTCGTGGGCCTTTCCTTTGATGGGCGCAGGCTTCAGCATGTGCAGTAACGAAGCGGCGGAGGAGCAACACATGCGCGACAATAAGAGACATGCCGACCACCAGTGAAGCCCTGATCACCCTCGAAGACATCCACGCCGCGCGCGAGCGTATCGCCGGAACCGCGGTTGTGACCGGCCTTTATAAGCTGGACACGCAGCGCATGATTGCGGCGGGATTCAACGTTCCCACCACCGCCGAGATCTGGCTGAAGGCTGAGAACGAGCAGCCCATCGGCAGCTTCAAGCTGCGCGGCGCATACAACAAGATCGCATCGCTTTCGCCGGACGAGCTGGAGCGCGGTGTCATCACCTATTCCAGCGGCAATCACGCGCAAGGCGTTGCCTTCGCCGGACGTGCGCTGGGCGCCAAAGCTGTCATCGTCATGCCGGAATCCGCTCCACGCATCAAGCGTGAAGCGACCATCGCGCTCGGCGGTGACGTTGTGCTCGTCGGTCCCGCGTCGCTCGAACGCAAGCAGAAGGCTGAGGAACTGGTAGCCGAACACGGCTATGTCATGGTCCCTCCCTACGACGATGACTTCATCATCGCGGGCCAGGCCACGTGCGGCCTCGAGATCACGGAGCAGGCGCCCGATGCTGACCTCGTCCTCTCACCCGTCAGCGGTGGAGGTCTCCTCAGCGGTGTCGCAGCCGCGGTGAAACTCTCCGGCGCAAAGGCACAGGTCTGGGGTTGCGAGCCCGAACTCGCGGCTGACGCGCAGGAAAGCTTTCGCACCAGGACCCTCGTCGAATGGAAGGGTACCCAGACGACACGCACTATCGCCGACGGCCTGCGCACGCAAAGCCTGGGCGAGCGCAACTTCCATCACATTCTGAAGTTCGTCGACGGCATCATTACTGTGACTGAGGAAGAGATCCTCGAAGCCACGCGGGTTCTGCTGCTCGCAACCGACATTGTGCCGGAACCAAGCGGCGCCGTTACACTGGCCGCTGCACTCTTCCATGCGGATAAGCTTCCCACCACCAAAAAGGTCGTCGTTGTCGTCAGCGGCGGCAACATCGACCCCACCTTGCGCGAAGAACTCCTGACCGCCGAAGCATAGACACCAATGGCTTTGTCATCCTGAGCGCAGGGCAATGCCTGTAGCTGCCCTTCGCTCAGGAAGACAGTATGTGGGAGGCAAGCGAACCGGCGGCGTGACACCACGCCTCAAACCACCGTCTAATGTCCGTATGCGCAAGCTCGCCTCTATCTTCCTCCTGACACTCCCACTTATCGCTCAAAAGCGGCCTGCACCGCCGCCGGACGCGCAGCGTGCCACCGTGGTGAAAGTTGCCGACGTCTACGTCGCACCCGACGCACAGTCGCAACGAGTCTCCGTTGTCACGCCTGGCCATGAAGTGCTCATCGTCGAGCGCAGTGGACCGTGGGTGAAGGTCTTCGCAAATACCGACATCGAAGAGGAAAAAGCGGAAGAGGAACCGGAGTTCACGGTTGACCCCGCCGTTCTGCCGCGCTCCGGCTGGATCCGCGACAAAGGAATCGTCGGTCCCACGACACCCAACGGCGACAAGCTCATCTACGGCGAAGCGGCCAGCATGGAAGCCGCAGCGGGCGAACCGCACGCACCGAAATCCGCCGCGGGCGCCGCGCATCTGCTCTACCGCCGCGTTGCCGAGTACTTCCCCTCCTCTTCACTCGCCGGGGAGGCGCAATGGCGCGCAGCAGACATCCGCTGGCAGGAAGAGAAGTTCGACGCATCGACGCTTCCCTCTGCAAAAGACATGGACGCAAATATGCGCCCGGCGCTCTACCAGAAGGATCTGCAGAAGATTGTGAAGACCGGCGAGGGTAAATACCCCGCACTTGCCGCCTATGACCTGCTTGACAGCAAGCTGTGCGGCGACTGGCAGGGACTACCCAAGTGTCCCGAGATGGAGAGCAATCTCTATCAAAAGTATGCAGACACCTTCCCCGACGGCCCGAAGACGGCCCAGGCACTGTGGCAGGCGGTCTATCGCCAGGGAGTGCTGGTGACCATGTACACCACAGAGGAGAATAAGAAGCGCGCCGATGCCGCTTCGCAGCGCGCACACGTCCTGCGCGACACCATGGTGCAGCATTTCCCCGCAAGCGACTACACAGCCCGCGCCGTCAGTCTGGTATACAGGGTGGAGCAGGGCATCGCGATCTACGGCAGTGATCGCGACTAGCTCGCAACCTCTTAATACAGATTTCATTGAAAGCCCGGTGAAGCCGCTTTGAACGACTACATCCTGTCCGTCATCCTTGGCATTGTGGAAGGCCTGACGGAGTTTTTACCTGTCAGCTCCACAGCCCACCTTCGCCTCAGCGAAGCTCTGCTGCATATCTCGCTCACTGACCCGTTCTGGAAGATGTACACCATCGTCATCCAGCTCGGCGCCATCCTCGCGCTGCTTCTCTTCTTCGCCATCCGCATCATCGGCTACCTGCGCACCTTTCCGCACGGTGAGCGCGGGAACAAGACGTGGCTGACCCACCCGGTGTCGCTTACGCTCATCGCCTTCGTCTGCACGGCCATCCCGGCCAAGCTGCTGACCAAAAAGATCGGCGAGAACCTTGAGAACCTGACCGTAATCGCTCTCGCGTTGCTGATCGGTGGCATTGTCATGTGGGTGGTCGACGCATGGGCCAGCCGCAGCGAGGCACGCGTTACACACGTAGAACAGATGGGCGTTGGCGAGGCGATCTGGATCGGTATCTGCCAGGTCCTCAGCGCGGTTATTCCCGGCACGTCACGCTCCATGACCACCATCGCAGCCGGACAGATCGCCGGCATGGACCGATCTTCCGCGCTGGAGTTTTCGTTCCTCGTCTCGATCCCGACGATGATCGCCGCGACCGGCTATTCGCTCCTGAAGGCGATCCACCCCAGCGCAAAGGACCTCGCAGCACAAGGCGCCGAAGCCCTCACACCGCTCGTCATGGGCCCGGAGCGCTGGATAGTCCTCATCATCGGTATGGCCGTCTCGTTCATCGTGGCGTACATGGTCGTGGCATGGTTCCTGGGCTGGGTGCGCAAGCGTGGTTTCACCATCTTCGCCATCTACCGCATCGTCCTCGGCGCAGGCCTGCTGGTCTACCTCCACCTGCATCCCGCAGCCATCAAGTAACGGACAGAAACACAGGCCCCCGTCTCAGACTGAGACGGGGTTTCTGCTTTGCGGCGGAGTCGCAGTGCGCAAAGGATGGCTGGCCTATCCCCGTGGCCGAATCGGCCGTGTGTAGACGTAAGCCCAGGCAATCAGGACAAACTGCAGCAGGATCCGCACATAGAGCGCCCAGACCGGAATCTGTGCAAACCGGTCCGCGTGCATCAGCATGTACAGGTGCACATCGAAGTAGATCACCAGCATCGCAATGATGCCCCACGCAGAAAACCGCCGAGTCACCGGCATGAGCAGCCCGATCCCGCCAAGGATCTCCGCCGCGCCACTCAACTGCACCAGCAACAACGGGTTGCTGTAATGCGGCGGCATGATTGCAACGTACGTTCCGCTGTGCCAGAAATGATTGATACCCGCCGCGACGTAAACCAGCGACTGCACGATAAGGCCAAGGGTTCGTAGCGGTTGTCTCATCCCTCTTCAGATGCAAAGAAAAAGGCCCCGCCGAGGCGGGGCCTTTCTTACATCCTGGACTACTTGCGCGAGTCACGAGCAGCCTTTACGTAATCGTGGCTGGTCTGCACGTGTGCGGCCTGGGTGCTCAGCAACTGGTGAACCGGCAGCGGCAGGTTGTGCTTCAGTGCATCTGCATAGGCCTTCTTGGCGACATCCTCGCCCTGTTCTGCCGTCTCCAGCAGCGTGTGGTCATCGCCGCCCAGCTTGGCCTTCAAGTCGCCCCACGTGCGATGCAGAGCGCCGGCAACCGAGCCCGTCTCTTTGTACGCGTCGTGAACGCCTTCCTTGATCAAAACGTCCTCGAGTTCGCCCTTGAAGCTGGCGCGCTTGAGGCTCTCTGCGAGGAAGTAGCGCTTCAGGGTTTCGTCCTTCAGCTTTTCGCCGATGTCCTTGAAGCCTTCCTGGCTATCGATCAGGGACGTGATCACGTCCTTCAAAACACTCTCGGTATCCTTCAGCAGCTCTGCCATGTTGTTCCTTTCGGATAGGGCGGTGAAGCCCTTTGGTGCAAAATCCACGGGCGAATCGCCCGGAAACTTGGTAATGCGTATCAGGGCGGTGTCCCCCGGCTGCAGTGCGATTCTCCTTCGCCGGAGGCAAGGGGAGGAAATCGCGAAAACCCCCTCCACCGCCCTTTACCGCTTGGTACAAAGGTCCCACAGACATACGTCGTGCGGGCTGGGTGCTGACGTCGCCAGCCTTACAAACGCATAGGAGCCAGACTGCCTCACATGGGTTGCCCGTGTGGGTTCCTCCTGCAGATTGCGCGCCGCACAGGCTTCCAAGCAGTAGAGAATCGGGCATGATCCCCTGCGTGTCGCTGCGATGTTGCAGTGTGCGGTGGCGTGCATAACTGCACTCCCTCAGGGGGCTGGGAGACGCCCTGCATGAAGCCTTTACGCCTGGAGATGACCCCAACCAGCAGCCGCCGCCTGAATGAAGTTCTGGGCCTGGGGCTGCTGACGCTTGCCGTGCTGCTGCTGCTCGCACTCGTCAGCTACACGCCGGGAGATCCGTCCCTGAATACCGTTGGCGGGCTGATCGGTGGAGGCGCGCTTCACCCCGTGCACAACTGGGCCGGACGCCTTGGCGCATCGGTCAGTGACCTGCTGCTCCAGCTGGTGGGCATCGCGTCGCTGGCTTTCCCGTTGATGATTGCCCGCCTGGGTGTCTGCTGGCTCCGTTCACGCTCCCAGGGTTCCCCCGCCGCGAAGACCATCGGCCTCGTGCTCTGGATTCTCGCTGCACCCGCTGCGCTCGCCCTTTTTCCCATCCACATGCTGTGGCGCGGCGCGCTGCCCATTGAGGGAGTTTTGGGCCGCCTGGTTGCCGATGGGGTCATCGTCCTGCTCAACTTCCCGGGCGCATGTGTGGTCATCGGCATCGCCTTCGTCCTCAGCATCTACCTTTCCACCACTTTCACCTTCAACACCGCCCAGGACTGGGCAGGGCAGCGTCTCGGCTTCGCCTATCGCGCCCGGGAACGGTACATCGCATGGCGCGGCAACCGTGGCGATCTGAAGTCCGCTCGCGCCGCGAACCGGCTGGAGACGCGCCGGGAACGCATCGTTGCCAAGCAGGACGCGGAGAACGCACGTGCCGCAGCAGCAGCCGAACGCGCATCCAGCGGATCGCTCATAGCGGGTCTCTTTGCCAAGTGGGGTTTCTGGCGCAAAGGCATTCACCCGGACACCACGGGAGTCAGTGATCTGCCTGCATCCCGCAGCATGTGGTCGCAGATGCCGCGCACAATCGTGGACGCAGGTCCTGAGCCGGAGTTCGCTCCACTGCCGGGTCATCTGCAGGCCGCTGCCGAGGCACATCTGATGCACGAAGGCGTCCTTGCCAGCACGATGGATGCCCCCCTGCACGGTTCCCAGGAGAACTTCTCCGACTGGAACCAGCCGACTGAAGCCGAGCCCGAAGCTGCCTTCGACTGGATGAGCACCGAAGCGTCCCCCGCTCCGGTCCGCACCGGACGCACAGCAGAGGTCGTGCCCTTCCCTGTCTCCGCAACGCGTGCTGAAGCGATGCCAGCGCCCCCGGCAAACACAATCTCCTTCGGCAAGCGCGCAGACGACAGCCTGAAGACCGTCACACTCACCACGAAGAGCGTTCACGGCTACAAGCTCCCGCCGTCTTCCCTGCTCTACCGCAGCGATGAGCACGCCGCCGTGCGTGAAGAGGCTCTGCGCGAAGAAGCAAAGGTGCTGGTCGAAAAGTGTGGCGAGTTCGGCGTCGACGGCCAAGTCACCCAGATCAACCCAGGCCCTGTCGTCACCACCTTTGAGTTCCGTCCGGACGCCGGCGTGAAGTACAGCCGCGTCACCGGGCTGGCCGATGACCTATGCCTCGCCATGGCCGCCGAATCTATCCTCATCGAACGCATGGCGGGCAAGAGCACCGTCGGCATCCAGGTCCCCAACCACGAACGCGAGACCATCTGGCTGCGCGACGTGGTCGAGAGCGAAGGCTTCGCCAACAGCAAGAGCAAGGTCGAAATGGCGATGGGCAAAGACATCAACGGTCGCATCGTCACCGCGAACCTCGCCGCTATGCCGCACGTGCTCATCGCCGGATCTACCGGCTCGGGTAAGTCGGTCGCCATCAACGCCATGATCATGAGTGTTCTCTTCAAGGCAACGCCGGAAGAAGTCCGCATGATCCTGGTCGATCCCAAACGCGTGGAGCTGGGCATGTACGAGGGCATTCCACACCTCTTCACGCCAATCATCACCGAGCCAAAGCTCGCGGCCAACGCACTGAAGAACGCCGTCCGCGAGATGGAACGCCGCTTGAAGCTCCTCGCTTCGCGGCACGTCCGCAACCTGGATCAGTACAACAAGCTGTTCGAGAGCGGACAGCTCTTCAACGAAGACGGTGAAGAGCAACAGCCGCTGCCGTACATCATGATCATCATCGACGAGCTCGCCGACCTCATGATGCTCGACAAGGCCAACGTCGAAGAGTCCATCACGCGCCTGGCGCAGATGGCACGCGCTGTGGGCATCCACCTTGTGCTGGCAACGCAGCGACCCAGCGTCGACGTCATCACCGGCCTCATCAAGGCCAACGTCCCGACGCGCATGTCGTTCCGTCTCGCCACCAAGGTCGACAGCCGCACCATCATCGACTCGAACGGCGCAGAGAGCCTTCTGGGCCGCGGTGACATGCTCTTCCTGCCGCCCGGCACCAGCCGCCTGCAGCGCGTCCACGCACCTTTCGTCACGGAGAAGGAAATCTCCGACGTCGTCGCTTTCTGGAAAGCACAGGGCGAGGCCGAATACGTTGAAGGCTTCCTGGAAGGCCCCAAGGACGACAAGGGCAACGACATGGGCGACGACGGCGAAAACAACAACAACGACGAGCTATTCGACGACGCAGTCCGCCTCGTCTACGAGTTCGGCAAGGCCAGCACCTCCCTGCTGCAGCGCCGCCTGCGCATCGGCTACGGCCGTGCCGCTTCGCTGATCGACATGATGGAACGCGACGGCCTCGTCGGTCCCGCAGACGGATCCCGCCCCCGCGAGATCCTCAAGTCGCAGGACTTCTATCGCGAGGTCGACGAAGCCGTCCGGTAACGATGATGGCACCAACGAAACAAGAGAGGCCGCACCAATTGGTGCGGCCCTCTTCGCAGCGGTACCTGTGGACTGCTAGGCTGTTCCGCATGCGAAATCGCTTGCGTCTGCCGGTCGCCGCCATCGTTGTTCTCACTGCCAACGCACTGCACGCGCAGGGACGCGGCGGTGACGACAATAACAAACCTGTGAACAATACTGAGACGATTCATTACGCGTGTACCGCGGACGGCGTGCAGCGCATCAGCGACGCCTATTCCGGCTCGGCTTATACGGATAATTCCCCGAAAATCAAGTTCATCCTGCCCATCGAAGGCGCCCGCGCCCGGGGCGAATGGAACGAAGTCGAGCGCCTCGCGCAGATGTCCATCAAGGCCGCGCCCTACTGCTACACGCCCTACTTCAACCACGCCCAATACCTCATGCGGCAGTGCAAACTCCCCGAGGCAAAGGCCGCGCTGGTGGACTTCCTTGGCCGCGTCGACAAAGACCCGAGCTACACCCAGATCATCGTGCTGGCAAAGGCCGCCCAGGAACAGCTCGACAGCGGCCGCGACCCCAGTGGATGCACCGCACCCCCCACAAAATAAGCCGCGCCTATCGCTTTGTAAGCTTGAGCAGAGGGATCGCAGTCAGGAAAAATGCCGCGATGGCAACGCTGAACGCGATGACCAGACGTAGCCGCGCCGTCATGCGGAATCGCTGCGCGCGCACCGGCGCAACATAGTCAGGATTGGGCTGCATCGGCCCCATTGTCGCCAGCAGTGGCGAAACCTTTGGCTGATAATGCAGCGCATAGTCGTAGCGCGGCGGCGGGGCCTCCGCATCGCCGAGCAGTAGCCGCACGCGCGCAGAGGACAAGGGCTGGTAACAGATCTCACGGCGACGCATCTCCAGCACGAGGGACTGCGCCGCAGGCGGTGCGCCGCGCGGGGAGATGATCGCGCCACTCACCCCAGCCTTCGCACGAGCCGCCGCAGCCTGCACCATCACCGTGATGTCGGCTTCATCCTGCAGGTTCGCTCCGATGGTGAAGGGCGCAGCTGCGTGCCCAGGACCAAGCGTAGTCCGCAGCTCCTCGGCCTGCGCCAGGTTCATGCGGGCCGCAGCACGCAGACTTACGCGCGCCTCGCCGGACGGCGCCGGCTCAAGCCGAACGCGTTCGACAGGGACGTGTGCTGAGAGCAGATCTTCCTGGTAGAGCGATCCGGGAACGAAGGAGCTGCCGCTATTCGAAGCACCAGCTACCTGGGTTGGCACCAAGGGCAGAATCTTCACCGTCTCATACTGCGCGCGGTCATCCGGAGGCGGTGCGCCTGCGTCTCCTGTACGGTCGTCGAAGCTGACATCCGTGGCGTAGGGAATCTCGATGCCATCCTGTACCAGCCGCACATCGCGCAGGCCCGGGGCGGCGTGTGCGTACAGATCCGCATCCACAATCACGCACTGCTCGGCCTGCGACATCGATTGCGGCGCAATCAGTACACGCTGCCATCGGCTGCGTGCCAGCGGACCAGTGGAGTTCGCAGGCAGCGGGACGAACAGCAGTGCCGCAGCGCTGATGGGCAGAAGCATCTTCATCGTTTTAACGGACGCACCGGAATTCGCGTGCGACACCAGCCGATTGTATCGGCCAGGTCTATCGACGTGGCTGGCATCACACATGAGCCGCAGGACGATGTACCCTGCAAACCATGCGAGACGGCCGTTCCCTGCTGCTGATCGATGACGACGAAACCACCCGCGATCTGCTGTCGCTCATGCTCGGCAGCGAGGGCTGGGACGTAGGAACAGCTGCGAGCGGTGACGAGGCGCTTCGCAATCTCAGCGACACCAACGCACCACCGGACGTGATCCTCAGCGATCTGCACATGCCGGGACTGTGCGGTTCGCCGATGGCCACGGCAGTGCGAAACAGCCTCTCCAGGCAGGCAAGTCAGCCGCTCCTGATTGCCATGACTGCAACTGACAGGATCGGACTTCCTGCAGGCTTCGATGCCTTGTTGATAAAGCCCTTCACTCCCAACGACCTGCGTGAATGCTGCGACGCATTATGGAAGGGCAAGGCCCCCTTCGTTCCGAAGTCCGTTGAAGCCGAGCCTGCAGAACCATCGATCGCGCCGGCAATCTTTGACCGCATGAAGGTCGCCATGCCTGTCGCACAACTGCGCAACCTGTATGACTTCGCGCTTTCGGACGCGGAAAGTCGAATCATTCGCATGTCCGCCGCAACGGCAAATGGAGACGATGCGGCCTATCGACGCGAGGCCCACGCGTTGAAAGGCAGTTGCGGCATGGTCGGCGCAGCGCGTCTGCGTACACTTGCCGCGAAGGCAGAAGACGAGGGGCTGCCAGCGTCAACGGTCATCCAGTTGAATCCCCTCTTAGATTTCCATGCAGAGTTAACGGCGATCCGTCATATGCTGGAGTCGCTCCTCCCCAGTGCATCGTGAGCATCCGGTGCGGCATAAATCAACGAAGTAGCGATTTCTGCCCATGCGTCTAGAAGCGCAGTGAAGGGCATGAAGGTGAGAAGGCAACGTGAAGTCAACCGAACCAGAAGCAAGTGTCCGTAGGCCCGTAGCAACCGGCATGCCACCCGTTCGCCTGGTCGTTGCGGATGATCATCCCGTCGTGCGCTTTGGCGTGAAGAACATGCTGATGAGCGAGCCCGGGTTTGAGGTCGTTGCCGAAGCCGAGGATGGCGAAGAGGCCATCACGCAGACCCTGGAGCACGAACCCGATGTGCTTCTGCTGGATCTGCAGATGCCGCGCCTACCTGGTCTCGAGGCCATGCGCGCCATCATGTCAAAGTCACCGCGCGTTAAGATCATCCTGCTCACCAGCACCATCTCAACCCAGCAGATCATTGAAGCGCTGCAGATCGGCGCACGCGGCATCGTTCTGAAGGACTCGGTCGTCGGCGACCTCACGGAGTCCATCCGCGCGGTTACCAGCGGCGACTACTGGATTGGTGGCGAGCGTGTTGTGAACCTGCTGCAGGCCCTCCACGGCCTGATGGCGAAGGCCGCAGCAGTCCCGGAGCGCAAGACCTTCGGCCTCACCCCGCGTGAACTTGAGGTTGTGCAGTGCATCGTGGAAGGCTGCAGCAACAAGGACATCGCGAAGCAGTTCACCATCAGCGAGGAGACCGTCAAGCGCCATCTGTCGAACACCTTCGACAAGACCGGCGTCTCCACCCGGCTGGAGCTCGCGCTCTTCGCCATCTCTCACAAGCTGGTGGCCCCCATCGACTAAGCGCTCAGAGGATGACAAGTCCTGTGGGACTTGTCATCCTGAGCGAATCGCAGCGAAGTCGAAGGATCTGCATCCCCCTGTGCCGCCAAAACGTGTGGTTCGGTCCGCCATGGTCCCGAATGCCTCTAAACTGCACTTTTCGGAAGAACCAGCGGAGATGCAGATCTTTCAGATACACTCCAACCCCTGGGAATCGCAGCTCGTGCGATACGCGGGCGGCGACCGCCACAACGGTCGTAGACTAAAGAGCGATGCCGATCTCGCTCTTTAACTCCGGCGACAAGCCGAAGAAGCCAAGTTTCTTCCAGCGCATGCGCGACGCCGTCACCGGCGAGACCACTCCCGCGCCCGCAACGCCTGATACCGACACCGGCGCGCCGCAAACGCCCTTTGAACTGCTGGAGCGCGAAGGCGCGGGCACGCTGCCCATCCTCGAACCTGAGACGATCTCCCCTGCTGACCTGGCGCAGGCTGCCGATGAGACCGTAGCGCGCGAGCTTGGCCCAGAGGCCGTAACGATCACGCCCCCCGCACCCGACCTCACGCGCAACGAGTTCGGCCTCAGGCCGATGACCTCCAACTTCTCCTTCGGCGGATACGCCAGCGCGGAAGAAGAGGAGGCCGGCTTCCTCGACAAGATGCGTTCCGCCATCGAGCGCACACGGGATCAGTTCGGCGATTCCCTTAACAGCGTCCTCGCGCTTGGCCGCACCGTTGACGACGATGTCCTCGACGACCTCGAAGCCGTCCTTCTGACAGCCGACATCGGCGCGACGACGACGCAGGAGGTCATTCGAAACCTGCGCCAGCGCGCCCTGCGCGAGAAGGCGACCACCGACGATCTGAAGCTCATGCTGAAGGAAGAGCTGCGAGCGATCCTCGACTCCGTTCAGCAGCCCACGAACCACCCGCCACAGCCGCCCGAAGTCATCATGATGGTTGGCGTTAATGGCACAGGCAAGACGACCACCAGCGGCAAACTGGCCGCTCTGTACGGCACGCATGGCCGCAAGGCACTCCTGTGTGCCGCGGATACTTTCCGCGCTGCCGCCATCGAGCAGCTAGAGGTATGGGCGAAGCGCTCGAATGTGGAGATCATCAAGACCAAGCAGGGCGGCGATCCGTCGGCCGCGCTCTACGACGCCATGACCGCGGGCAAGGCGCGTGGTGTGGACATTGTCATCGTCGACACCGCAGGCCGGCTGCATAACAAGGCCGGCCTGATGGCGGAACTCGACAAGATGCGGCGCACGGCCCAGAAGCTGGTGCCGAACGCACCGCACCAGGTCTTCCTGGTGATGGACGCAACCACCGGCCAGAACGGCATGCAACAGGCGCGCCTTTTCACGGAAAGCGCCGGCGTCACCGGCATCGTTCTCACCAAACTCGACGGGACAGCTAAAGGCGGCATTGTCATCGCCATCGCACGCGAGCTGCGCCTTCCCGTTGTTTTCGCGGGCACGGGCGAAAAGATGGAAGACATCATCCCGTTCAATTCCGACGCGTTTCTGGATTCGTTGCTGGGCTAGGTCTCAGCAACCTGCAAGAAGAAGGCTGACCAAGGGGGAGAATGTCTCAAGGCCCATTCACCATCAGCTTCCAGATCCATCATGTTCAACGTGATCTCCATTTCCTGTCGGAGGCGCTGGATCGGAAGCCGGTCTTCTGCTTCACGGCGGGGCAGGCCGTTGGAAGCACCGTGCGAAAGACGAGTGTGTGGCATGCTCAGCTCTTCGGCGGGCAGACGGCACACGACTTCGAGCAAGCTTTGGCGGCACTTCTCCAATACGTCGAAGCACACCGCTCCATTCTGGCGGACTTTGCCGATGTCGATGCACACATGGAGATCCTTCTGTCGTTCAAGGTGACCCCATCGATTGACCTGGCGCACTCCGTCCAGCTGCATCCCTTCGTGCTGTACCAACTGGCCTCCCACCAGATTGGGCTGAAGATCCAGACGATCGCACAGGATCTCTAGCTTTCTCCATCGGTTTGCTGCCGCAACGCATCTGAATGCACAGATGCCCTTTTCTGCCACGGATTTAGCACACATGCAGCGCGCGCTGGAACTCGCGCGGGCGACGCTTGGCCTTGCCTCGCCCAATCCGCAGGTGGGCTGTGTCATCGCGCAGGACAACGTCGTTGTTGGAGAGGGCGCGCATCGGTTCGACCTGCGCGATCATGCGGAAGTGGTAGCTCTGAAGCAGGCAGGGGAACAGGCGCGGGGCGCTACCGCCTATGTCACGCTGGAACCGTGCTCCCACTATGGCCGTACCGGGCCGTGTGCCAATGCCCTGCTGGATGCGGGTGTGGCGCGCGTCGTCGCCGCGACGCTTGATCCGAATCCGCTGGTCGCCACGCGCGGCATGGCCATTCTTGAAAGCGGCGGCGTGATCGCAGAACATGGTCTGCTACAGGCTGAAGCGCGCGCCATGAACGACGCCTTTGCGCGACACATCCTAACTGGCCTGCCGCTGGTCACGTTGAAGTCCGCGCTCAGCGTCGACGGTAAGCTGGCACCCCTCCCCATTCAACGCACGGCCAACGCACCCTTCTGGCTCACCGGAACGGCCGCGCGAGAAGAGGTTCACCGCTTTCGTCATGCGAGCGACGTCATCCTCACGGGTATTGGGACTGTGCTGGCCGACGACCCCCTGATGAGCGACCGCAGCAACCTGCAACGCCGCCGCCGGCTGATGCGGGTTGTGCTCGATACCAAATGCCGCACACCGCTCACCTCGCGGCTGGTCGAAAGCGCCAATGAAGATCTCATCATCTTCTGCGCACGCTCCGCACCCAACGACCGCCAACGCGCTCTCCGTCAGCGTGGTGCCATCGTGGAGACCATGTCGACGCTCACGCCCGCGCAGCGCGGCACGCAGAGCACGAAGCCTGAGCTTGATCTGCGAGCCATCCTGAAGCGGCTCGGCGAGATGGACATGCTCAGCGTGCTGCTGGAGAGCGGTCCCGGCTTGAACGCGGCCTTCCTCAACGCCGGCCTGGTCGACAAGGCAGTTCTCTTCTTCAGCGAAACCGAACTGGGCGACGATGCCATCCCCTTTGCCACCGGCGGTCCTTCACCCTTCGCGCTGATCGAGCAGCTCAGCAACATCGATCGCTGCGACTTTGTCAGTGAGCTCACCAGCGGCGCACGTCAGCTCGACGCCTGCGTGCGCGGCACGCTGCACGACCCATGGGCCGAGACCTTCACGCTCACACCGACCTCCGCGGCATAAAATCAGACTATGTTTACTGGCCTGATTGCTGAGACCGGCACCATCATTTCCTTTGAAAAGAAGTCCGGCGCCGCGCGCCTTCGCGTCACCGCACCCACGTTGGCGACGCAGCTGCACACGGGCGATTCCATCGCTGTCTCCGGCGTCTGCCTGACTGCACTCGCGATCACGCCGACGGGCTTCGAGGCAGATCTGCTGGATGAGACGCTGCGCCGCACCTCGCTGGAGGCGCTGGCACCTGGCAGCAGTGTGAACCTTGAGCTGCCGACGCCCGCAGGCACGCCATTGGGCGGTCACGTGGTGCAGGGACACGTCGATGGCGTGGGACGACTCGTCTCTCTGACCGCGGTGACGATGGGCACCGAAAGTGAGACGGACTGGCTGCTGAAGCTGACTGCGCCCGCTACGATCACGCGCTACATCGTGGAGAAGGGTTCGCTCAGCGTCAATGGCATCTCGCTCACCGTGGCCGCTGTAGAGCGCGTGGAGCACGGGGATGCGCTGGTGACCATCGCCATCATTCCCCACACCTACGCCGTCACCAACCTGCATACGCTGCAGCCGGGCGACCCTATCAATCTTGAGGTGGACGTGCTGGCGAAGTACGCGGAGCAACGCTCGCACACCCCGAAGACCGAGACCATCACCGAACTGTCGCTGATCGAACTGGGCTTCTAAGCGGTCGGACCAACGGGCAGGTCCATCTGCTCCGCGCTCTCTTCCACGTACGGCTGAAAGTGCGCACGGCAGCGCGCCTCATACATCCCCGCTGCACCCACCACCACGAGCTCCTGCGAATGGCCCAACCGCTGCGTGTGGATGGCCGGCAGTCCGCAGGTCATGCAGACAGCATTCAACTTTGTCACCTTGTCGGCGAGCGCCATGAGCGCGGGAACAGGGCCGAAGGGCTCGTTTGCGAACGTCGTGTCCAGACCGGCGAGGATCACGCGTTTCCCCATGCCTACCAGCTCCAGAGCCAGCGGCTGGATCGCCTCATCGAAGAACTGGACCTCATCCAGGCCAATGACTTCCACGTCATCGACGAGACGCGTTGCGAAGAGTTCCTCACGCAGGCGCTCGGCGTTCGGCGTCACAACCGCGGCCTCATGTGTCTGCTCAGAGTGCGAAGCGATTGCCGTGCGGTGATAGCGCAGATCGATATCCGGCTTGAAGCACGCCACACGCTGCCGTGCGATGCGCGCACGCTTCAGCCGGCGGATGAGCTCTTCGCTCTTGCCGGAGAACATGGGCCCCGTGATGACTTCCAACACACCGGGAGTTGCGCACGGCGCCGTGTCTGAGCCGCTGTCGACTGGTTGCATTCGGATATCGTACCGGCTCGCGCTTGTGAAAAAGGCGGGCCCAAATCCGCGACCGTCTCCGTCTACTTCGTCTTCACCTTCACGGCGAAATAGCGAATGGTGTGTCCTGGTTCCAGCAGGAACTGGTGTGGCACCCTGGCCTCGACACGGATCGTGTCGCCCGCGTGCAGCGACTGAACTTTCCCGCCCTTCACGCCGTCACCGCGTATCTCGCCCGGCGCTGTCTGCTTGCCGTTTTCGATTTCGCCTCCGGTGACGACCTTGCCCTCGCCCTCCAGGACAATCAACACATCCGCGAAGTCACGGTGCCACTCGCCCTGGCCGCTCTTAACGCGGACAGCAAGTTGTTCCGACCCGTCCGGTCGGGAAAGCAGTACCTTAAAGGCGATGCCGTCTTTGGCGGTCCTGGCCTGTTGCAGCAGCGCATCGCCTGTCGAATGCAGCGTGACAGCATCGACAAGTTCACTCGGCGGTACGGTCTGCGACACCAGTGGCGACGCCAGTGCGAGCGCCGTCGCTGCAATACAAAGTTTGTTCAATGTCGCCCTCTATTCCTGAGACTTGCCGATCGGCTGCCATAGTTCAACTCGATTGCCCTCTGGATCGGTAATCCAGGCAAAGCGGCCGTAGCTGTAGTCCTCACGATGAGGATCGACGTCGACCTTCGCTGCGCGCAGCTTCTCCAGCAGTGCATCCAGGTTGTCCACGCGATAGTTAATCATCACGGCCTGGCGGCTGCCCTTCCCGAAGTAATCGGTGTTGTCGGCGAAAGCGCTCCACGTGGTCATTCCGGTGCCCGCTGGTACCTCATCGGTCCAAAGGAACGTGGTGCCGTAATCACTCACCGGGAGCCCCAGGTGTTGGTGATACCAGTCCGTCAAAGCCTTTGCATCGCGAGCGCGCAGAAACACCCCACCGATGCCCGTTACTCTTCCTTTGCTTGCGGCCACACTGCACCCCACTGATACGCCCGAAGTTTTAATGCCGCCATGATAGCGTTAAAGGTGCCGATGATGCTTCCCCGCTCCAGATTTCGTTCACGCCATGCTTGTATTGCGTTTGCCCTGACCGGCGTTGTACTGATGGGCTGTGCTCGTAAGGTGCAGATCGAAGTGCCGGCGGATTTTCACGGTCACGTGCGCATCCTGTGCACGGGTCTGAGCGAAGATCGTTCGACCAATATCCATGTCGATGCCACGGGTTCCATTAAGGCGAGCACCTGTCCGGTACGCCAGACGGACACTGTCGTCTCCCGCTCCGGTGTGGGCGCACCGCTGGAGACCAATGTGATGTGGACGACGACCGGCGACGGTCTTGTGCGCGAGATCACCTTCGACGTCCGCTAGGGCTCTCGGAATTTGTGGCACGCGCATCCTACGCAGGATGGATCGCGAGCAGGCCGGCACTCTCTTCAAGCAGTTTCTGAATGTACTGCCGCTCGGCCTTGCGACACGCATGCACATCTTCACCGATGCCGATGCGGACGGTCTGCCAGCGGGAGCCCTGCTGCTGCGCTCTCTCCATGCCGCTGGCTATCTCAACGTGACGGTCGAGACACGAGGCAAGTTTGAGAACGCCTGGATGCCCACCGTCCACGAGCGACTGCGCAGACTCGCTCCCGAGGCGTTGCTGATCGTTGATCTTGGCGCACGTCCTGACACCATCCTGCCTGGCGTGGCCACGCTGCTGATCGATCATCACGCTCCCTTCGGCACGCCGCCTGGCGCAACGCTGCTGACCAGCTACGGCACCGAGCCAACCGCGACCAGCGGCCTGCTGGCTCTGTGGTGCGCGCAAGCCGTTGCGCCTGCAGTTGCTGCCGATCTGGAGTGGATGGCCGCCATCTCGCTATTGTCAGACCTTGGCGATAAGGCGCCCTTCGCTGAACTTGCGGAAGGCAAAAAGCGATTCGGAGCAACAGCTCTGAAAGACCTTACCAGCCTGCTGAACGCACCGCGACGCACAGCTGCGGGGGACGCTACCGTTGCCATGGATTTGCTGCTGCGAGTCGATACGCCGAAGCAGGCCCTGGCAGAACCTTCGGCAGAACTGGCAAGTCTGCGCACCGCCAAGGCAGAAGTGGCGGCAGCACTCGCCATCGCCTGTAAAAGTCCGCCCCGCTTTTCCAGCCGCTGGCGCGAAGAGCTTGGTGCGGATCTCATCGCCGTTCGCATTGACACGCCCTGCCAGGTGCATCCACTGGTGGCGCAGATCTGGCGGCCACGCTTCCCGAAGGCCGTTGTCTTCGGCGTGAACGTCGGCTTCCGGCCCGGCTACGTCCACTTCGCCGGACGGGCACCAAAGTCCGTGAACCTCGTACACTTCCTTCGCGCGCACACGCCCGCAGGCGCCGACGGTACCTTTGGCGGCGGGCACGACCAGGCAAGCGGCGGCGCGCTGCCCATTGCGCTCTGGAATTCCTTTGCATTGGAGATGGGCTGGGGACCAGAGCTGCAGGTAGGCGTCAAAGCCTGACGCACGCGACACGCGGTCACGCATACAATCAAGCCGCGATGCGTCTCCCCTTCCCGGCTGCTCCGAAACGTCCGCTCCTCGCAGCATCTTTCGCCGTCCTTGCAGCCTCCATTCTGGCCGTCACCGCGTACCCACCGACGCCGGCGCTGGCTGGCGCCCCAGCGACGACGAAGACCGTCGATTGGCCGGTCTACGGTGGCAGCAAGACAGGCGACAGGTACTCACCGCTGACGCAGATCACTCCAGCGAATGTGAAGAAACTTCAGGTAGCGTGGACGTATGACACCGGCGAGACGACCGGCCTCCAGACACACCCGCTTATCGTCGGCCGCACTCTCTTCGCGTACACGCCCAGCCAGAAGGTCGTGGCACTGGACGCGGCGACTGGTAAGCAGCTCTGGAGCTTCGACTCCGGCATCAGGACCGGCCAGCCCGACCGTGGCTTCAGCTTCTGGACCAGCGTTGACGGCAGGAGCAGGATCCTCTTCGCGCAAACGCTCTACGCGCTATGGGCGCTCAATCCCGATACCGGCAAGCCCATCGAGACCTTCGGCAACAAGGGCTGCATCGACCTCCGCAACAACCTCGGTGCAGAGTCGCCCGCAGGGACCGTCGCCATCACCACGCCCGGCACTGTCTACAAAGACCTGATCATCATGGGCTTTCGCACAGGCGAAGCAGAGCCGTCGCCCCACGGCGACATCCGCGCCTACGACGTCCATACCGGCGCCATGCGGTGGAGCTTCCACACCATTCCGCACCCCGGTGAGCCCGGCTATGAGACATGGCCGAAGGACGCATGGAAGTACACCGGCGGCGCAAACAACTGGACGGGCGGCGTGCTCGATGAGAAGCGCGGCATCTTTTACGCGCCCACCGGCTCTGCTGTCACGGACTTCTACGGAGCCGACCGCATTGGCGATGACCTCTACGCCAACTCGCTGCTTGCGCTCGATGCCAACACCGGCAAGCTGCTGTGGCACTTCCAGGCTGTCCACCACGACCTGTGGGATCGCGACTTCCCCGCGCCCCCCGTGCTGCTGACGCTGAAGCACGACGGCAAGATGGTAGACGCCATCGCGCAAACCACCAAGCACGGTCAGATTTTCGTCTTCGACCGAGTCTCCGGAAAACCGCTCTTTCCGATTGAAGAGAAGCCCTTCCCGGCCAGCACCACACCCGGCGAAGTTGCCTCGCCCACGCAGCCTATGTCTGTCGCCATCGAGCCTTATGCGCGTCAACGCCTGACCGCGGACATGCTCACCCAGCGAACGCCCGAAGCCCATGCATGGGCCGTAAAGGAGTTTGGCACCTTCATCAGCGACGGTCAGTTTGTACCGCTCAGCGTGGGCAGACAGACGGTGATCTTCCCCGGCTTTGACGGCGGTGCAGAGTGGGGCGGTGAAGCTGCCGACCCACGAACCGGCGTGATGTACCTCAACGCGAATGACATTGCCTGGACAGGCGGTCTGACAGAAGTGACGGCAGCAGGCCTGGGCGCCGCCACCTACGGCAGCCAGTGCGCGGCCTGCCACGGTGCCGACCGCAAAGGACAGCCGCCGACGTTTCCTTCGCTGATCGACGCAGGCAGAACCTTGACACCCGAACAGATGACCACGGTCATCCACGATGGCCGTGGCCGCATGCCCAGCTTCTCTGGCCTGGGCGGCGAGACCCTGACGGCCCTGCTGGCCTTCGTCCGCACCGGCAAAGAGCCGGAGGGCCGCGCCATTGGCGTTACCGGACCGGCCCAACCGCTACCTGTCCCCGACCGCAGCGACAAGGAAGAGCTGCCACCCGGTTCCAGCTCAACCACCGGCCCCGTCGCGAAGTTCCGCTTCACCGGCTACAGGAAGTTTCTGGACCCCGACGGCTATCCGGCCATCGCAGGGCCGTGGGGCACGTTCTCGGCCGTGGACCTGAACACCGGCAAGTACCTCTGGAAGGTCCCCCTGGGCCAGTACCCGGAGCTTGCCGCGAAGGGGATGAAAGACACGGGCAGCGAGAACTATGGTGGCCCGGTGCTGACGGCCAGCGGCCTGCTCTTCATCGGCGCAACCAACTTCGACAACAAGATGCGCGCCTTCGATGCGAAGTCCGGCAGGCTGCTGTGGGAGTACACGATGGACTTCGCCGGCAACGCCACGCCGGCTACCTACATGGTCGACGGCAAGCAATACGTAGTGATCGCAACCAGCAGCGCACGTAATCCAAAGGCGAAGCAGGGAGCGCGTTATGTCGCCTTCGCGCTGCCATAAGGCCCGGCGACATTGCCCTGCACCATCTGCGGATGTCATGCTCAATCGATGACATTGAGAAATCTCAGCGCGATGACCCTGCTGCTCGCAGCAGCCCTTCCGGCGATGGCCCAGGACGACGGCTACTGGAAGGCCACCAGCAAGACCGCGAAATCGATCACGGGCGACATCGTGCTGCGGGGCGAACGCCTCACCATGAACTTCACCGGCATTACCATCGCGCAGATTCGCACGCTGGAACCAGCCGAGATCAACGGCGTCTTCAACGCAGACGCCACCGAATCCGGTGGCAACCTGTACCGGCTCAACATCCCCGGCGAAAAGACTTTCCTACATAAGAACACGCTCTGCGGTGCCGAACCAACGCAGTACATGGCGACCTACCGCACAGGAAAGGATCTGCAGGTTGCGTTCTTCTCAGGATCGGCCGTCCCCAAGATGAAAGCAGAGGATCTGAACACCAGCACCTCGCTCTGCGGCACCTACATGTACAGCAAATAGGCCTGTCGACAGACTTCTCTCTTCATGACGTTGGCATCCCGCAGCGCAGCGGGGGTATGCCAAACCATCACACGAAAACCATCTCCACAAAAAGAGAAGAGCGCCCTTTTTGCGGGCGCCTTTCTCTTTTACATAAAGATTCGAACGAAGCTACCGGCAGTTAGCGGCCGCGACGTCCAGCACCGCCGCCGCTGCGGCCGCCATTGCTGCTACCGCCGCTGCCGCCCGGGCGACGACGACCGAAGCCGCCACCGTTGGACGATCCACCGCCGTTACCACCACGTCCACCGCCATGCGACGAGCGCGACGGGACCGTCGTGTCCTGCAGGTGGCTGCCATCAGGGCTGGTCTTCCATGCACGCGTTTCCAGCGTCATCAGGTCGCCTGCACGACCTGTGTCGATGGGCGAGTTGCGCTCTTCCTTGGCAAGGTTCTTGTCCGTATCGCGCCAGTCAAACTGGATCTTCAGTTCGCGCTCCATCTTGCGCGCATCGCTGCGCTCCTGGGGCATGACGAACGTGGTTGCGATACCGGTTGCAGACGCGCGGCCCGTACGGCCGATGCGGTGCACGAAGTCATCGCTGGCACCCGGCAGGTCGTAGTTGACGACGTGCGCGATGTGCTTGATGTCGATACCGCGAGCAGCAACGTCGGTTGCGACGAGAACGCGGCTCTTACCCGTGGCGAAGGCCTTCAGTGCAGCCGAACGCTGCGACTGTGAACGATCACCGTGGATGATGCTGACCTCGTGACCCAGCTTTTCCAGCTTGCGGCCGATACGGTCAGCGCCATGCTTCGTGCGCGAGAACACAAGGTAGGTGCCGGCCTCTTCCTGCAGCATCTTCTCAAGCAGGCTCAGCTTCTGGTCCTGCATGACGATGTGCGCACGCAACTCAACACGCTCGTTCGGCTTGGAGGTGGTGCCAACCTCGATGCGAACCGGCTTGTTCACATAGTCGCGAACGATCTCGGTGATATTTGCATCCAGCGTTGCGGAGTAGCACATGGTCTGGCGCGTCTTCGGCAGAGCGCCCACAATGCGGCGGATCGCGGGCAGGAAGCCCATGTCCAACATGCGGTCGACTTCGTCCAGAACAAGCATCTCCACGTTGCGCAGGCTGATCTCACCGCGCTTCAGGTAATCCTCAAGACGGCCGGGCGTTGCGACCACAAGACGGGGTCCACGGCGCAGCGCATCCAGCTGGGCGCCTTCGCTGAGGCCACCGCAGACGAGGACAGATTCGTGCTTCGCCTGGGGTTGAATCTTGGAGTAGTTCTCAAGCACCTGCATCGCCAGCTCGCGCGTGGGCAGCAGGATCAGCGAGCGGATGGGCTTGATGGTGCGCTTGCCCTGCTGCACCGGCGCCGGCGCGGGATTCACGTCCATGCGGTGAATCATCGGGATCAGGAAGCTGAGGGTCTTACCGGTGCCGGTTGCGGCAGTCGCAAGAACGTCGCGGCCTTCCAATGCCGGAGGGATTGCGCGCGCCTGTACGGGCGTCGGCGTGATGTACTTCGCGACAGCCAGGCGATCCTTCAGCTGTTGCGAGATCGCGAAATCGTTGAAGAAAACTTCAGGGGTGGTGGGAGCTGCGGTGGTGGCGGGAACGTTGTTCTCAGCGACTGCAGTGTTTCCAGTATTCAAAGGATCTTTCTTATGTATGCGGCGACGCGCTCCGTCATTGGGCGGCCTGCCTGCCAATCGATGCTGTGATGCAGGTGTGTTCCGGCTCCCTTGGCGGGGGCGCAACACCATGGATCGCTTTCAGCATGAACCCGTTGTGACTTGGAAGTCGTATGGGCGCTGTGCTGCTGCAAGGGCGAGGTCCCGATCCTGTATCTCCCACATGAAACCGCTCGCGCAGCCTCATTCCAAGAGCTCAGGTGACCTTCAAGCCAGAGCAACCAACGCTTCCCTCTCATATGTTCGAGGGATGGCATACAGCGGTGGGATAGAACATCGCAGTCTCTGGCCAGCCCGAATCCACATTGGGCCGTTCCCGCGACGTACAGAGCATCATTCTGCTCTGCGACTTAGTATAGCAGAGATCTGCCGCATAGCGAACGAAAGAGGCTTCGGCCCCGAAAGGCATCACTGCCTTACGATGAGGAAGCGATGTCTAAGCAGATCCAGGCCGTCCTTGTTCTCTACCGAATGCGTCTGCAGGACAGCGGGACCTATAACGCCTGGAACGCTGCCGGCTTCAGTGCGACGGCGGACCTCATGGTCTGCGACAACACCCCCGGTACGCCAGGCGCGCCGCCCGCCGACTTCCAGGGCCCCTACCTCGCGCAGCCCGAAAATCCCGGTCTGGCGAAGAGCTACAACCTTGCCCTGCAGCGCGCCAGCCAGAACGGTGCAACGTGGCTGATGCTGCTCGACCAGGACACACACCTGACGGCGGACTACTTCGAGGAGGTCGGTCGCCGCGCGGCAGAGCTCGCCGATGACGAGGGTGTCGTCGCCATCGTGCCAAAACTTGTCGAGAACGGCATGGTGCAATCGCCGCACATGGGCATCTGCACGAAGACATGGACGCCGCTCCCGCTCAATGCCAGTGGCCTGCTGGAGAACCGTGGGCAGCACATCTACAACTCCGGCGCCTTGATGCGGGTCAGCAGTCTGATCGCGATCGGCGGTTTTCCGGAAGACTTCTGGCTGGACTACCTGGACCACGCAGTCTTCCACCTTCTGCGCGAGCACGGCGGACGCGTCTTCCTGATGAACGCCAGCATCCTCCACACACTCTCATCGAACGCAGCACCCGAGCCAAACAGCCCGGCCTACCTGGCACGCCACGCCAACGGACTTGCCGCAGAGGCGCTCTACTACCGTCGCTACGGCACACCCGAAGAACTCCGGTGGTATCGCCGCAAACTGCTACGTGCGACCGCGAACGCAGCCATCCGGCACAGGCACTTCCAGCTCGCCTGGCGCACACTGAAGGCCGCGCTGCAGGTCCGGATGACTGGCTGATCTTCCCGTCCGTTCTCTACCGCGACGCGTTGGCGCGGCGTTGTCTGACCATGCGCTGGATCTTTGTGACCAGCTTACCGGGACGAAGGATCGTCGTTGTGACAACTTCTAGACGTTGCTGAGCCGCGAGGACGCGCGACGCTATGGGCAGAGGCAACTTCAACGCGGGATAAACAAAAAGCCAGAAGCGTGGGTTCTTCCAAAACAACTGCTTCATCCCGATCTCTGTCTCCGAAAGACCATAGTTGTCATTCTTCAACTGGTAGGCCCGCATCTCCAGAATCATGCTCGGAAACCACCCGCGCAGCGTACCGTTGATGAAGATACGCGCAAGCTGCGGTCGGCGACGAAGGAGACGACGTGCGATCTGGCCGAAGCGCCGCCCGAAAATCTCCACCACGTTAAACATGGAGTTCATGCTTCGACCGGTTACCCAGCGCTCCCAAAGGCACAGGCTCTGCCGATGATTGGCAAGCAACGGGAAAAGCCAACTGAGGTGAACAAGCGCTGTTCCGATGAAGTCTTCCGGTTGTTCCTCGATCACCTGAAGTGCCCGGTCACGGTTCACCAAGGTCGCTGTGATGAAGGCAACCATGGTCCCCATGATCAGTGCCATCGATCGGCCGGAACGGAAGACCTGGAACGTCCGCCCGTCGGAGACAGGCGCGAATTCCTCACGCCAGTCCTGCAGGAAGCCATGTGGCTCGAAATAGACAAGATCGTACTCGCCGGAGCGCAAGTGTCCCATGATGCATGCGATGGCACCAGGACGAATGATGTCGTCGTCCCCGAAGAGCCAGAAATACTTTCCGCGCGCTTCGCGAAAGCACTTTACGAAGTTTGCGTCAGAGCCGATATTGCTCTCGTTCACGATCCTGCGGAACCGCTGATCCCCGGCTGGAAGATAAGCGTCGACGACCTCCGTCGTACTGTCCGTCGATGCGTTGTTACAGACGATCAACTCGATGTCAGCCACATTCTCTAACTGTGGCACCAGTAATTCGAGCAATTCCTGCAAGAATACCGCCCGATTGAACGTCGGAATCGCAATGGTAAGAAGAGGTCGATGCTCGCTCATGTCAATTCTCCTCTTCGACAAATGCCGGACTTAGAACAATTCGATTTCTGCAATGGCAGCGGAAACGTCCATTCAGTCGCAGATGCATGACAACCATGCGGTACAGGCGCTTTCGCCACGCTGGCCGCGTCAGGACGCATCCGCTGCGTTACCTAGACGGGGACGACCGTGGCCTTCCTGTTGGTCCAACGCCGATTGAAGTAGCGGACGCCGCGAATCCCCTTCTTCCACACTCTTGCAAGTGGTAAAGGCCACACCAACAGTGGGTAGATCATCAGCCAGTACAGAACTCTATCTCCGTAATCCTGACGCATCTGGCCTGGAGGATCCGCGGTATTCATAGCGTAGCCCTGTTCTCGAAGACGTATCCAGTTATTCGCGAACCACGAGTCCAATTGCCGACGAATCACGGCATCGTACAGCGGCGTGCCCTCCCCCAAAAAGCGCTGCGCCTGCTCTTTCCAGTGCTTTCCGAAAACCTCAACCATGTCAAACGGGCGCGACGCTGCCTTCTCGCAGGTGGCGATCAGGCCCTTGCAAAAGACAACAGCACTCCGCAGATTCTTTACGCAACTGAAGGTCCAACCTAGTTGGATCAAATAGGATCCTGCACCTTCTCTGAAATCCCGATGGGGAAAGTCCTCCACGCGATCCTTATTCACAATGATTGCGGAGATAAGTGCCAGATCACCGACATGACTCACCGCAGTAATGAAATCCAAAGCCGACCGATACAGACTTGCGGATGCTTCAGCGTCCGGTCTGACGCGCTCATCTGGCCGCGCAACGAACCCCTCAGCCGGCACGAAGACCAGATCCACATCCGGAACCCTCAGCACTTGCAGAATGCGCTCTATGCTGCCAGGAAAAATTACGTCATCATCGCCAAAAACCCAAACGAACTTACCTTTCGCTTGCCCGTAGCAATCCAAAAAATTACCGTCCGGCCCCACGTTCTCTGGCCTTCGGATGTAGGAGCACTGCAGGCCAGCCTTGAGATACGCTTCCACTACCTGCTGCGTATCGTCAGGTGACGCGTTATCAAATATCAGTAGCTCCACTTCTCTGCGGTTCGTTAACTGAGGCGCGAGATATTCCAATAGCATCTTCAGTTCAACGGCGCGATTGTAAGTGGGAATCGCAATTGTCAGCAGCGGCCGAGCATCTTCAGGCATGCCAAATTCTCCGGTACTTCTGGAATATGTATCCGCTGATGCCGATGCCGATGACGAGAGTGGCACCAAGCTGCCCGGTCGTCATGCCAATCGCGCCGTACCAGCGCCCCAGCGTGACCGTTGAAATGCCGATAACAACCGCACCCAGAATAGACGTGATCAGCAGCTTCTCCTGCTTGTGTGCCCGCAGGTAGATGCCGATTGAAGATGAGACCTGGTTCCCACACATATTCAGCAGCAGCAGGCCAAACGGCAACGGAGCCAGCAGGCGCTTGGCAAAGGGCACACCCATCCGCACCAGTTCCACGTCCACGGTCCAGATCACCAGAGATCCGCAAACAAGCAGTACAAGACTCTGCACAACAGAGCGCATGAACAGGCGGTCAAGCTCCACAAACTCGCGGCGCGCAATCAGCGAACCAAACGGTGCTGCCTTCGTGCTGAGCCATGACATGCCAACCGCTGCCAGTGAGTTTGTGATGCTGAGCGACATACCCATCTGCCCTGCTACGACCGGCCCATAGAAGCGGAGCAGCGCAGGATTAAACAGTTGGAAGATGATGAAGCCGCAGCCATACGAGATCGCGATGCGCCATTGAAAGGGCCAAACTTCCGTGCCCCACACGATCGCGTCTTCTCCGGCATTGTGCCGCAGCAGCCCCAGCAACAGGCGTCGGTTACGAAAGAGGAAGTAGAAGCCCACGCCTGCCTGCGCGCCGATCACCAGCGCAGGCGAGAACAGCCCATGGTGCAACAGCATGATGCCCCACGACAGCAGTGAACCCGCAACCGCCTGCTGCCAACGCATCATCGCGATGCGCTTGACCATTCCACAACCTTCCAGGAATGAGAAGATCGGATCGATCTGAAAAGTAAGACACGATGCCAGGACTACACAGGTCCATGGCGCTCGCCACGCTACCGTGCCGGCGCCGGGACTCGTGGCGAAGAAATGCCAGCCGACCGGCAACAACACCGCAAGCATTAACAGTCCAGCGGCTCCGTACCAGACCACGGCCTTCTGAAGCACCGAAGCCAGCCTGCGGTGCGGACGTGCCTCACCCACGATCAACCCGCTGGGGTCAATCTTCAAATGCGCCACTTCATGCGATGCCAACTGCAGAATGACCACGGAGAAGCCAAGCTCGAAGATGATCTGCAACGCGACAAGGGAGCCAAACGTGTAGTAATACCCTTGCTCGGCCCGGCTGAACGTCCGCGCGATCAGTGCGACCGAAACAAGGCCTGCGATCGACGCCCAGCCACGCGCCAGGATGGTGTAACCGATAGCGCGATCAATACCTGTGGCCTGCAATGCGCGACGAAGCAACGACGGCGTAACCAATGGCTCTACGGCAGTGATCTGATTGACTTCAGCTGGTTCTATTGCAGACATATTTTTGCGATGGTTCTCCAGGGGGAGGAGGCAACTCCATGGTACCAGCGCTGGCAGCAGGCTCCGTTCCAGGCCTCCGTCTCGACGCCGCTACTATAGATCTGTGTCTGCCTCCGCACATGCCCCCGATGCCGTGCCAGCCGTTCAAGTGCTCTTGGCTACCTATAACGGTGCCCGTTTCCTGCGGGAGCAGATCGATTCTGTACTCGAACAGCAAGGTATAGCGGTCCACATCCTTGCGCGCGATGATGGCTCCGGGGACGGCACGCAGGAAGTGCTGGCAGAGTACGCCAGCGCACTCCCTAACCGTTTTGAAGTACTGCAGGACGACGTGCGCACCGGTACTGCTCGCGGTAACTTCGGTCTTCTGCTTCAGGCAGCGACAGGCGCCTATGCCGCCTTCTGTGATCAGGATGACCTCTGGATACCGGACAAGCTCGCCGTCAGCATGGCACGCATGCTTGCCATGGAGGAACAACATGGAGTGCAGACTCCACTGCTTGTCTATACCGACCTTCGCGTGGTCGATGAGCGACTCGCGACGGTAAGCGAATCTCTGTGGCAGAGCAACAGCCTTGCTCAAGCACCGCGCCCAACTCTTGCGGGCCTGCTCTCAGAGAACGTCGTCACCGGATGCAGTGCTCTGCTGAATCGTGCGCTCATTGATCGCATGAAGACGATGCCTGCAACCGCACAGATGCACGACCACTGGGCTGCACTTCTCGCGAGCAGCCTTGGCGCTATGACTGCCGTCCCGCGCGCGACCGTGCTCTACCGCCAGCACGCCAGCAATGTCGTCGGTGCAGTCGTGGGTGAGAAGTCGCTGGGCCAAAAAATCGGACGCTTTGTCAGCGAGGAAGGCGTCGCTGCACGGCGAAAGCAATACCGTGCGGACCGCGCACAAGCGCAGTCGCTGCTCGAACTTTATGGCGCGGAGATGACGGCCGAGCGGCGTGCCGTTGTCGAAGGCTTTCTGAGTATGTGGGACTTGCCGAGGATTGAGCGACTGATAACTACGTCGCGACTGGGACTTTGGCGGCCGGACAAACAACGCCGCATCGCCCAGGTCATTGACTTACTGCGCACGAAGTAAGTGGTGGAAGCATCTCCACCACTTATCTTTGACTGCTCGTTTGCTCAAATGTGACAAGCCACCATGCCGCGCTTCTCAAGGTACTTCTGGTGATATTCCTCTGCCTTCCAGAAGGTTCCCGCAGGCTCGATGGCTGTAGCGATCGGCTGGCGAAAGACTCCCGCTGCATTCAGATCTGCGATCTTCTCCCTCGCCTCGCGCCACTGCTGCTCATCGTGCACAAACACGGCACTCCGATACTGCGTACCAAAATCAGGACCCTGTCGATTCAATTGGGTTGGATCATGCAGGGAAAAGAACTGATCCAGCAGTGCGTCATAACTCACTCGCGATGGATCGTAGGTTATCTGCACAGCCTCTGCATGACCGGTACTGCCGGTACAGACATCTTTGTAAGTTGGGTGATCGATCGTGCCACCCTCGTATCCAACGGATGTTTCCAGAACTCCGGGAATCTCATCCAAGCGCGCTTCCACGCCCCAGAAGCATCCCGCAGCAAATGTTGCGATTGCCTTTGCCACTACAACTACCTCCTGCTACCGGACCGCGGCAGTGCAGCCCCCGATCCAGCACAGGCATTTTGATGCCACAGACCCTCATTTGTCACCCACCTTGAAGGTGAAAAGACGATGACCGCACGGACGCGCAACCGCTGGTATTGTGAGCAGTGCGGCACGCCTTTACGCTGTGCCCGGAGGACGACATTGGACAGAAGAAAGTTCATGGCAACGGCTGCAGCTTCGTTGCCCGCGATGGCAATGGTTGAGGGACAAGGTATGGCACAGGCACCGGCAGCACCCAGGGAGTTCTACCAGCTGCGGCGTTACGAGCTGCGCAACGGCCCACAGACCACCATGGTGCAAAACTACTTTGCGCATGCGCTGATCCCCGCGCTAAACCGCATGGGCATCGACCGCGTCGGCACCTTCAAGATTGACATCGGTCCAGAGACACCGACCTACTACGCGCTTATCCCGTCCACATCCGCCGAGATGCTGCTGACGCTCGACATGCGCCTGCCAGACTATGCCGAGTTTAGCAAGGCCGCTGCAGAGTTCTGGGCAGCGCCTGCGACCGCCACCGCCTTCCAGCGATCCGAAGTTTCAATGATGGGCGCCTTCAACGGCTTCCCGAAGCTCATCGCACCCAAGCCCACCAAGCGCATCTTCCAGCTCCGCACGTACGAGAGCCCAAGCTACGCAGCGCACGCCAAGAAGGTTGGAATGTTCGAAGGTGGCGAGATTGCCATCTTCCAGAAGTCCGGACTCACCCCCGTCTTCTTCGGCCACAATCTCGCAGGCACGCGCCTACCGTCGCTGACGTACATGCTCACCTTCCCGGATCTCCCGACACTCAGCGCCAACTGGTCCGTCTTCGGCAGTTCACCAGAATGGAAAGAGATCTCGCACCGCCCGGGCCTGAGCGATGCAGATATCGTGAACAACATCACAAACCTTTACCTAAGCCCATTAGCGTCATCGCAGATTTAGTTGACGCCATCCCAGTGCTGCACGCATCTGCTGCGTATGAGCATGATGCATGCAGCACTGGTCGACCGCTTTGGAGTTTCCCCACGCTACGGCGAGATCGAACAACCGGAACCCACCGAAGACGACGTTCTGGTACGGGTGAAGGCTGCAGCATTGACTAACCTGGTACGGGGACAGGCAAGCGGTACGCACTACAGCTCCGAACCAGTCTTCCCTGCCATCCCCGGCAATGATGGCGTCGGTACGCTGCCCGACGGCACGCGTGTCTACTTTGTCGGACCAGAGACCGGCTCCATGGCAGAGTGGACTGTCGTCGACCGTAGACGCACCATCGCTCTGCCCGATTCGCTGGATGACGTGACCGCTGCAGCGCTGGGCAATCCTGGCCTGGCCACGTGGGGTTCTCTGCTGGGACGCGCAAACTTTCAGAGCGGGGAAGCCGTCCTGATCAACGGGGCCACCGGCACCGCGGGCCGTCAGGCCATTCAGGTCGCAAAGTACCTGGGCGCATCCCGTATCGTTGCCACAGGTCGCGGTGAAGCAGCACTCGAAGGCCTTCGCGATCTTGGTGCCACCGAGACCATCTCGCTCAACGGCACCGATGAAGAACTTACCAAACGCTTCGATCCGGTCGTTCAAGGCGGTGGCATCCAGGTCGTACTCGATTACCTGTGGGGACCATCAGCACTCGCCATCCTCACGGCATGCGGCGGTCACGGCTCGCTGCGCGGCGAACCCCGCATCCGCTTCGTGCAGATCGGCGCTATCAGCGGCCGCACCATTCCTCTGCCCGCAGACATCCTGCGCTCGTCCGGCGTAGAAATACTCGGCAGCGGCCTCGGCAGTCTATCCGCGCAAGCCATCCTGGAATCTTTGCGCACCATGTATGCCGCTGCGGCGACGACAAAGTTCGTTATCGAAACGGAGACTGTGCCGCTGAGCGATGTGACCAACGCATGGACACGCAATACGGGCGGGAAGCGATTGGTCTTCGTTCCCTGAGCGCTCGCAGGGTCTTCTCAAAATTCCGCTGAGGTACATCCTGATGTGCTCGCACGAGTTGACGTTCGCAATCTTTCGGAGAGGCATGGCTTCAGCCGCCAACCCCGCTCGCAAAAGGAAACGGCTTTAGTCCCTGAGGGATTTCTCCTCAGCGGCTAAAGCCCGGTCCTCTCTGGTGATCGAGATGGCATGGCCAGAGCCGTGCCCTCAAGAATATTTCCAACACTGCTAGAACCGAGGCCGAGCTCCACGTGAACCGGTCTTCTGGCCCATCTGCTTGAGCTTCGCAGCATCCGGCAGCTTGTGCTTCCGCTCGACCTTCTTACCGGCCGCAGCGCGGCCCAGGGCCATCACCTCACCCGGCGTCAGCTCACGGAACTCACCCGTCGGAACATCAAGCACCAGCGCGCCATAACCAATGCGGCGAATCTTCTCGACGTGATGTCCGATCTCCTCGAACATCTTGCGCAACTGACGATTGCGACCTTCGGTCAGCGTGACCTCGTACCACGGGTTCTCGCCACCACGCGCCAGCTCCACCTTTGCGGGCGCGGTCAACACACGATCGCGGCGCTCGCCACGAGTCTCCGCCAGGCGGCCGCGATCGATCATCACGCCGGTGCGCAACTGGTTGATCGAGTCCTCGGTCGGACGTCCCGCCACCTTCACCAGGTACGTCTTCTCAACGGAGTTCGCCGCCTTCGACAACGAGTTGGCAAGGTCGCCATCGTTCGTCATCAGCAGCAGACCTTCGGAGTTGTAATCGAGACGACCAACGGGATACAGCCGCACATCGAGCTTCTTACCGGACAGACGTGCCGACTCCTTCAACAGGTCGACAACCGTATCGCGGCGCTCCGGATCTTCCATCGTCGTCACGTAGCCGCGTGGCTTGTTCACCATGAAGTAACGGTGCTCCTGAGGGCCCTGAAGCAGCTTGCCATCGACACGGATGTGATCCTTCGCAGCGTCGGCGCGCGTCCCCAGCTCGGTAATCACCGTGCCATTGACCTGAACGCGGCCCTCCAGGATCAGTTCCTCAGCCTTGCGGCGAGAGGCGATGCCGGCGTCGGCAAGAATCTTCTGCAGACGCGTGCCTGCAGGCTTTTCCGGTTCGCTAGGCTTTAACTTCTTCGACGCCTTCGATGTGATCTTCTTCACTTCCGGAGTCTTCGCCAGCTTCGTCTGTGGCACGTACAGCGGCTTGTCCTTCGATTCCCTGTTCTTCATCGTTCCCTCCCGCTGCGCTCTCCGCAGTGGCTTCCTCGTTATCGTTCGTTGTCGTCTCGACAGGCGTCTCAGCCGTCGATGGAGTCTCTTCACTCTCAGCCGCAGGCTCATTCACATCGCGGATCATCTCCGCGTCGCCGCGCGCATTCGCTTCTTCGATGATGCCGTCCGCGCTGCCATCCATTGGCAGGTCTTCCTGTTCCGCAAGCTCGCCGGCCATACGCTCAAACTCTTCCATCGACGGCAGCTCGTTCACGTCCTTCAGACCGAAGCGCAATAGGAAATCGCGCGTCGTCTTGTAGAGCATCGGCCGACCGATCACCTGCTTGCGGCCGGCCGTCGCAATCAGCTTCCGCGTCATCAGGCCGCCCAGCACACCGGCCGAATCGACACCACGAATTTCTGAGATCTCCGCAGCCGTCACCGGCTGCTTGTAAGCCACAACGGCAAGAGTCTCGAGCGCAGGCAGCGTCAGCTTCAGCGCCGGCTTCAGGCTCTTCACGAAACCGCGCACGGCATCGTGATATTCGGGCTTGGTGCCCATGCGAAAGCCGCTTGCGACTTCACGAATCTCAATCCCACGGTCGCTCTCCGCATACTCGCGGATCAGGCTGTCACACACCCGCCGAATGTGATCCCGCACAGCGCGATCGCGGTCCCGCTGCAGACGCTTCTCTGCCTCCGTATCCGGCTTCGGTTCGACGCTCTCCAAGCCCTCGTCAGCAAGTTCGGACGGTTCCGCCGTCGCTTCCGAGTTATCAAGCTCCGCAACCGCCTCAGGCTCCACAGGAGCGCCATCCGGCGTAGCGCCAGCGACTTCGCCCTGATCGACGGCCTGCTCTTCCGACGAATCGGCCTCGTTCGACTCACGTGTACCCGCCTCCAGCACACTGCGTCCGGTCTGTTGCTCATCCTTGCCTGTCTGTTCGGGCTCGCCGTCCAGCGGCAACGTCGACTGGTTCGCGGCGATCTCATCCAGTTCCGCCTGCGCTTCGCCGGCCAGCAGGCCCACAAGCTGCGGCAGTGTGACTGGTTCTTCGGAGGCGTAGATGACAGCTTCGATCTTGGACTTGAGGCTCATTCGTTCGGGTTTGCGCTCGTCTGTAGGTTCGTCCGGCTCGGTTCGCGGGGCCTAAAGCAGTGTACCTGCCCGCGCCCGCCGACCGTGCATCCCATTCTGTCAGGGGAGACCGAACGTGGCAGAACTGGAAGTGATTCGGGGCGACATCACGAAGCTGGCAGTCGACGCCATCGTAAACGCCGCCAACACAAAGCTCAAAGGTGGAGGAGGGGTCGACGGCGCCATCCATCGCGCCGCGGGCAAAGCCCACCTGCTCGCCGCCACGGCACCCCTCGGCGGTTGTGCAACCGGCGACGCGAAGGCCACACCCGGCTTCAACCTGCCCGCAACATGGATCTTCCACACCGCAGGCCCGGTCTGGAGCGTCAAACGTGGCGGCAAAACTGCCGAAGACGCCAAGGATGCCCTGCTGCGGAGCTGCTACCGCCGCTGCATGGAACTCGCCCGCGAGCACAACGTGAGGTCCATCGCCTTCCCGGCTATCAGCACGGGCGTCTATCGCTTCCCACCCAACCGCGCCGCAGGCATCGCCATCGCAACCGTCCGCGAACACCTGCAAGCCAGCGGCGTCGAACGAGCGATCTTCTGCTGCTACAACGAGGCGACAGAGGCCATCTATCGCGCTCTGCTAGCCTGACCGAATGAACCGCCGGGAATTCCTAGCCGCATCCGCCGCCGTACTCACAACCACACGTGACAGCAGCGCATTCGCCAGCAGCGAACCCACCTTCCGTACAAGCAACACGCGCTGGCAGGCGACCTACGACAAGGCTCTCAGCGTCCTCGCGGGCAACGTGCAGATCATGCCCCGCTTCCCCGGTCCCGTGCTCATCGAAGGCTCCTCCTACGCCGGCATCTGGATGGAGTGCGGCCCGCACGAGGCACTTCTCTACCGCAAGTTCCGCCCTGACGCCGCGCGCAACAGCCACCTCACCTTCTTCGAGCTGCAGAAGGAAGACGGCCAGCTCCCCGCGAACAACAAGGCCAACGTCACCTCGCCCGGCTGGGCGCAGATCCAGATGGTCGTCCCCATCGCGGCAACCGCGTGGGATCTCGCAAAGGCCACGGCTGACCACGAACTGCTGGAGAAGGCATACGCCTCCTGCTCGCGCTGGGACGACTGGCTCATGCGCTATCGCAACACGCGCGGTACCGGCCTCGTCGAGGGCTTCTGCACCTATGACACCGGCATGGACAACAGCCCGCGCTGGCACGGCATGGCCAACGCCTGCCCCGACGGCAGCGCCCGCAACATCCCGAAGAATGCCTCGCTCCCACGGCTCTGCCCGGACCTATCGGCCACCACCTACGGCGCGCGCATCGCCCTCGCAGCCATGGCGCAGGCGCTTGGCAAAACGGCTGAAGCAAGCATGTGGCAGGAGAAGGCAGCCACCATCCGCCAACTCATCCTCAGCAAGCTTTACGTCGCAGAGGACGCAGCCTTCTACGACGTGGACGCGCAAAACCACTTCGTCAGGATCAACTGCGACATCCTCTCGCGCGTCTGCAGCGAACACGTCCCGGACCAGCAACTCTTCGACACGCTGTGGCAGCGGCAGATTCATCGCCCCGAAGGTTTCTGGCCGCAGTTCCCCATGCCATCCTCCGCAATCGATGAGCCGACCTTCGTCCGCCCCATCCCGCGCAACTCCTGGGGTGGATCGTCACAGTCGCTCACCGCCATGCGCGCATCACGATGGATGGACCACTACGGTCGCTCCTCCGACTTCGCCTGGATGATGGATCAATGGTGCGAAGCCCTCCAGAAAGACCCCACCTTCCGTCAGGGCATCGACCCCGTCAGCGGCACCTTCTCCCCCGACGAGGCGCCAAAATACTCGCCATCATCGCTGGTGATGACCACCTACACATGGCGCCTGGCAGGCGTGCACGACGAAGGCGATGAGCTGTGGTGGAACATCCGCGCCGGCCATCCCGCCGCACAGAACGCCAGCTTCCGCATGAAGGCCAATGACGGCAAGATCGCCGAGATGCACTACACCGGCAAATCTGCAAGCCTGTCGCTGAATGGCAGGTTGATCGCAACCCTTGAGAGTGAAGGTGCCCGGTTGATTACGACGAAAGACGGCACGCCCAAGGCACTCGTCGGCATCAGCAACCGGACGCCATCGACGACAGTAAGTCTGCGCATTCCCGGCAGACCGAAGTCAAAGCGGTCGTTGCGAGCGGACGAGTATGTCGACATCACGCGTTAGAGCGGACACATGGCTTAATGCCGGCCCGGGTGGCTGATGAGTTGTCTGGGGCCTGTCCTGTTTAGCTGTTCGATGGCTGATCCCAAGAAGGCGGGCTGTAAGCACGCGACTCCCCAGCCCAGGCAAAGCCCTGGGTCAACGGTTGCATTTCGTGCTGCGGGCTGTAAGCCCGCGACAAAGATTGGCAGCTACCGATATCGCAGGCAGCGAGAGAGTTTGTCGCGGACCTTCAGTCCGCAGTGCTTTCCTCGTCCCGACACCCAGGGCCTTGCCCTGGGCTGGGAAGTCGCGGACCTTCAGTCCGCAGTGCTTGCCTCGTCCCGACACCCAGGCCTTGCCCTGGGCTGAGAAGTCGCGGACCTTCTGTCCGCAGTACTTCACTCGTCCCGACACCACGGGGCCTTGGCCCGGCTGGGAAGTCGCGGACCTTCCGTCCGCGCGTTAGCGCCAGTCGTCCCGCATGCGTTCCTGGTGCGCCAGCACTTCGTCGAACTCGTCGGTCTTCTTAATCAGGATGTCCCCGAACTTGTCCGACTGGCGCAGCAGGATCGCCTGCAGCCGTACCAGCTCCAGCATTGCCAGGAACATGCAGATCAGCGCTTGTTGCGAGTGCGTATTTTGCAGCAGCTTCCGAAGGCTCGTCGGCTTGTCTTCGAGCATCAGGCGACGTTTCGTGTACTCGATCATCTGGGCTACCGTGACGGTCTCTTCGTTCACGTTCAGCACAGGGCGCTTGCGCAGCCGCTCGATGATCTCGCCGAAGACACGCACAAGGTCCGTGGTGTCCGCATCGATCTCCCGCTCGGCACTCACCTGTTCCTTGAACTCGCGAATCCCCGGCGTGGTCCATGTCGCGTCTTCGATCTGCTGCTTCTGCATCAGCATCTGCGCGGCGGCCTTGAAGCGTTCATGCTCCAACAGCCGCTCGACCAGTTCACGACGCGGATCCTCAATCTCACCTGCGGCAATGCCGCTCGCTTCACGCGGTAGCAGCATCTTGCTCTTGATGTGAATGAGCAACGCAGCCGTGTAGATAAAGTCGCCGGCAGAGTCGACGTCCGTCTGCTTCAGCGTCTCGGTGTAAGCCAGGAACTGTTCGGTCAGGCGAGCAATCGGGATGTCGTAAATATCGATCGATTGCCGACGGATCAGATCGAGCAACAGATCCAGCGGGCCATCATAGACGGCTCCCACGGTGAGCATGAAGGGCGACTGCGAAGCCTCTTCCTTTGGAGGCGAAGGCTCACGCTTCTTCGGCTGCTTTGCCGGCTCCGGCGTCGGAGGAGACTGCAGGACCAGCGATTCACCGGCAGGCGCCTGCGGTTCCGCCTGCTCGCTCCCCCGCTCTTCGAGTTCGACCGTCTCGCTCACTTGCCTTCAAGTATCGCGCAATAGGCCGGTGGCCATCGAGCGGAGGCTGAGGAAAGCTGGGGACAAAATACCGAAACGATCGCGGGTCACGCTACCTGGCGGCATCACCGAGGGGGTGCCCCATTCATGACGGCTTCATCGTCATGAGTGGGTTGCACTGTTCCAGCCAGGGTCGCGCTTCGCGCGATATCCCACTCATGCGCAAAGAAGGCGCATGAGTGGAGCACCGGGTCATGGGACGAACCGGCTCAGCGGGCATACCGGGAAAGTGAGAACCTTACTCCGCCGTAGCCGCAATGTTCGGCACGTCTTCCTGGTCGCCCTCCGGCGTGAAATTGCTCCCGGGCGCCTGATCGCTCAGGTCCACCTTACCCTGCGGAGCAAGATTGCTATTGGCCGCGCGGTTCGCATCCATTGCGGGCGCGGGCTTCGGCTCATTCGGTACGAACTTCTCATCAGCAGCATTGCTCATCGGGTTCTCCTCTGGCGATGTCTGATGCCTCCGAAGTTCTAGTGGCTTGCTCGGGCAAGGCCCATCGCGACGCGGACCTCGCGCATGGTGGCCTCAGCAACAGAACGGGCGCGTGCCGCGCCTTCTGTCAAAATTTGCTCCACCTTCTCCGGCTGCGCCTCGTACTCCGCACGGCGTGCGGCGATGGGTGCGATCTCGCGAACGATGCTGTCCGCCGCCCAGCCCTTGCACTCGATGCAACCAATGCCGGCGCTGCGACACCCCTCGTAGACCTTCGCCATCGTCTCCGGTGAGGAGAAGACCTTGTGCAGATCGCCCACAGGGCAGACATCCGGATCGCCAGGGTCGGTACGGCGAACACGCGCGGGATCGGTCACCATCGTCTTCAACTTCTTGCGGACGTCGGCCTCGCTCTCGGTCAGGGCAATGGTGTTGCCGTAGCTCTTCGACATCTTGCGGCCGTCGAGTCCGGGCAGCTTGGGCGAGGGCGTAAGCAGCACCTTCGGCTCCGGCAGGATCGCGAGCTCAATCAGGTTCTCGCTCACCTCTGCCTTCATCAGTTCCTTGTCCGACTTCGCCGCTGCGACCTCTGGCGTGACTGCCGAACTATAGAGCTGGTTAAAGCGACGGGCGACCTCGCGGGTCAGCTCGACGTGCGCCACCTGATCCTGCCCGACGGGAACAAAGGCCGGCTTGTACAGCAGGATGTCCGCGGACTGCAGCAACGGGTAACCCAGGAAGCCATAGGTCGCAAGATCCTTCTCGCGAAGCTGCTCCTGCTGGTCCTTGTACGTCGGCACGCGCTCGAGCCAGCCCAGCGGCGTCAGGTTGCCAAAGAGCAGGTTAAGCTCCGCGTGCTGCAGCACATCGCTCTGCCGGAACATAACGCAGCGTTCGGGATCCAGGCCGGCGGCGAGAAAGTCCAACGCAACATCATGCGACTTCTGCCAGACATCGCCCGGATTCGCGTAGTCGGTCGTCAGCGCATGCCAGTCGGCAATGAAGAAGAAACAGTCGTACTGGTCCTGCAGACGCACCCAGTTGTACAGCGCGCCCATATAGTTGCCCAGGTGCAGACGGCCCGTGGGGCGCATGCCGCTCAATACGCGGCGCTTGGCTTGAAGATCATTCATGACTGCTCTGAGGATAGCTGAACCGCGCGGATCGGAAGGACAAGGCCGTCACCATCGAGCGGAACAGCAACCCGGGTGCCGCATGAAGGCCCGGGCGCCCCATTCATTGCACAGCAAAGGGTCGGTTATTCGCGCAAGCGAACTATTCTGGACCATCCACATCGCATGAAGCGTCGCCTAGGCACGGCACCCTACCCTTTCTCACAAAGCAGCGAAATAAGCGGGCACCCAAGCGTTCGGCTCAGCGCGATGCTTCTGAGGCACAAATTAAGCCGACAGCAACAGCCGGTTGAACAAGGTAAACGCCGGTCCGTAGAAGATGTTCAGCACACCCGAACGCATTAACAGGTACAGGATGATCAGGTTCGCAAACCCGCCGATGTTGTCATACATCTGCAGCGCGTTATACGGCAGGTAGTGCCGCAGGATGCGCGATCCATCCAGCGGCGGTACTGGCAGCAGGTTGAAGATGGCCAGCAGCAGGTTGATGACGACCGAACTGTAGAGCAGCAGCGAGATGGGGAAGATGGCCGACTGCCCCTGCAACGTTGCTCCCTCGATGCGCGCGGAGAGCAGCGCCGCGTTCAGCACGGCGACCTGGCCGCCGGGAAACGCATGCTTGATGATCAGCAGCAGAATCAGCGATGCGACCGCCAGCAGCACATTCGAAGCAGGTCCGGCGAGCGTGACCAGGATGTCGTCGCGCTTGATGTTGCGCAGGTTGCGCGTCGTTACCGGCGTTGGCTTCGCCCATCCCAGCAACGGAAAGTGTGCGAACGCACTCACCAGCGGCAGCACCACGGACCCAAGCGGATCCAGATGCCGGATAGGATTCAGTGTGACGCGGCCCATCAGGCGAGCGGTCTGATCGCCAAAGAACGACGCCGTCCACGCATGCGCAAACTCGTGGAACGTCAGCGCAAAGATGAGCGCGGCAAACTCGAAAAGGATGAGTGCAACTTCCTGGTTCATACTTCTCGCGAGTCTACCAGCGCGGCGTTTCGAGACTCCCGCTCAGGCGCCCGCCGCTACCGTTCCAGCGTTCCGCGGATAATGCGCGGCTTGCTGTCGTCGATGCACGTGCCGGGGCGCACGATCGTGTTGTCCTCGAACGTCAGCGTGTAGCCTCGCTCAAAACTCACATCGCGATAGAACCGCACATTCTTCCCCAGACCGGCGAAGATGTGCTGGCCAAGCATCGCCCGGAAGCGTAGCCCCAGCCAGAGATTTGCGCCGAGAACCGTGCGGTCGAAGCCCCGCCAGAACCACAGCAGCGGCTTGATGCTGTTGAACTTTTCCCGATCCAGGTCGGCTTCCATCTCGGCCGGCAGCGTCACGTTGCGCGGGTCGATGGACTCGGCCAGGACTGCAAGCGGCAGCTCGCTGATGAGAGCAGCATTCATGCGTCCACCGTGCGGGCGCCCCAGCAACAGCGAATGCAGCTCGTCACGCACGATTTCGCTGCGGCGTGTGCAGGTGTTGTAGCGCGTGAACTCCGCGTTCAGGTGTGCCAGCCAACGGCGATAGATCGCCTCGGCTTCGGGCAGCGGACGCGGAACTTCCGGGTGAACCTGTGTCTCGGTAGGCGCTTCCTGCGTTGCGGTGGTCATGGCTGGCTCCCTGTCGTGCGCACCCTCGTTATACGCCTGTCTACTCCCGGATGGCTCGCAGATACCAGGACAAAACAGGCAACCAGAAATCCGGGTGTCCCGTTCCTTGCGAAGCGAAAGGTGGAGTGGAGTGCCTCAGGAAACTCTAAAGAACGCAAAGTTCCCGAAAGCCCGATCTCCGCTCCACCCGAAACTTCGTGTTATTCGATCGCAAAGATCGCAAACACTGTCGCCGAACGTTCCACACGTCGCGCCGAGATGCTCAGCGGCTTCACATCCGCAGACTTCGCCCGCATCGCCATCGCCATCATCGGCACGGGCCGCACCTGCTCCTGTGCCTGGTTGCTTGCGTACAGCAGCGAGCCCACCTTGATGTGCAGACCCTCCGCCATACGAGCGGCGATCACCTGCGCGTGCGCCAACGCCTTCGCGCTCGCCGCAGCCTCCAGCATGCTGCCGTCCTTCATCTCCCAGCCGATGGAGCCGCTCTGATTCGCTCCGGCCTTCACCGCAATATCCAGCGTCTTCGCGGCAGCATCGGGTGTGGTGCGGACGCTCCAGCTCTGCGTGATGCGGAACTTCATGTTCTTCAGCGCAGCCGGCAGGTTTTTGAGCTCAAACTCATTCAGAGGCTGCAACTGCTGGTCCTGGCTCTCAATGGCCTCGGCAGGGACTTTTGCTGCGGCAAGCGCCTCGGTGATGGCGTTGGAGCGGCGGGATCCCTCGGCGTAGGCGGTCTGCTCATCCTCGCCGTAGGCCTGGTAGCCGATCTGCACGACGGCCTGGTCAGCCATTGCAAAAGCCATATCCGTCGCCGTCACCGTGATGCTGCGATTGTCCTTGTTGATCCCCAGCGTCTGCGCCACCTGCGCCTGCGCAGCAACACTCGTAACAACCGCGAAAACAGCGGCAAGCCAAACCTTCCTCATCTATGCATCCTCCCGCTGCAACAGTTTCTGCAGCGTCACTTTGTGCTTGGACGTACGCCGGGCCGCCCGCGTCTTCTCGTCCGGAATCACGACCTCCGGCGGTGGCGTGCCGACGCGATCCCGCGCATTCGACTTCACCGCTTTCGTCACCGAGAACACTTCCTTCTTCGCCCTGCTCATCCCGGTCACTCCTGGCCCACCGATTCGCGCGGCCATGCCGTAAAGGATTATGCTCTCCCACGGAGGCTCACAAACATGGAAGAGCGTGACTTTTTTGATGAGCGGACCGAGCCCCGGACGATGACGCTGACCTGCACCAAGTGCGGCGTCGCGGGTGAGTACGCGCTGAACTGGATCGTGCGCCGCAAGAAGAAGCAGCTGAACGGCCGTGCCGACGAACGGGACCGCGCCCGCTTCGCAAAGGCGATGAACTACATGGTGCTGCGGGACGACACGGCAAACTGCACCAATCCCCGCTGCCGCAAGCGCTTCGACATCGCCGGCATCAAGACCATGGCGTTTATCGACTAACGGTGTCCGATTGCAGCTACAGGGACTGCATCGAATGTGGTGTAATAACTGAGAAGATTTCCCGCAGGAGACTCCAAGTCCGATGAGCCACGCACCTGTTCTTACATCCGAGCGCCACCTGACCCCGGCCGAAGTTGAGATCGTCGACCGTCGCCGCCGCCGCGGACAGTTGCTGCTCACCATCGGCTTCCAGACCGCAATCATCACCACGCTGGTGGGCGTTCTGTGGGTCGGCCAGGATCTGACGCACTCGCCGGGCTGGGTTCACCCCATGTTTTACTGGGCCTGCATCACCGGCACCATCTCCGTTGTCTGCCTGCTTTCGGGCATCAGTATGCGCCGCGGCTTCCATGAGTTCACCAGCTACTAGGCACCTTCGGTAGTCGGAAGTTCCAAGACCCGTGCCCTGGCACGGGTCTTGTCGTTGACACCCGAATACCGATCAAAGAGAGTTACGTCCAACCAACAGATCCTCGCATCCAACAATAGTTAGCCCCATGGCCACAACGCTCCCCATTCCGGCAGACGAACCCGCGATTCTGCCGGCAGACGCCCAGCCGCGTCTGCGCGACCGCTTTGGCCGGGCCATCACAGACCTGCGCGTCGCCGTCACCGACCGCTGCAACTACCGCTGCGTCTACTGCCGCACAGGTGAGCATGGTGCCGAGCACAGCGAACTGCCCATCGCCGCCTACGCAAAGATGGTGCGACTGATGGTCGAGATGGGCGTCGAGAAAATCCGGCTCACCGGCGGCGAACCGCTCTTGCGAGCGGGCCTGCTGGATCTGATTCGCGACCTTCGCACCCTGCGCACGGCCTACGACAAGCTCGACAACGCAACCGAAGACGGCAAGCCGCTCGACATCGCCATCACCACCAACGGCCACCTGCTGGCCGGCATGGCGCGCGACCTCAAGGAGGCTGGGCTGGACCGCATTACGGTCAGCATGGACGCCGTCGATCCCGAAACCTTCACACGCATCACCCGCGTTCCCCGAGCCTTCCAGAAAGTCCTCGACGGCATTCATGCCGCTCAGGACGCCGGCCTCTCGCCCGTCAAGGTCAACTGTGTGCTGCTCCGCGGCTTCAATGACGACCAGATCGAAGGATTCGGCGAGTTCGCCCGGCGCGAAGGCGTTATCCTCCGCTTCATCGAGTTCATGCCGCTGGAAGAGGACCGCATCTGGTCCCGCGACACCGTCGTTACGGAAGCCGAGATCCTCGAACGCCTCAACAGGGTCCTGCCGCTCGTGTCACTGCCCGCCAACGCGCTCAGCGAAACCGCCCGCCGCTACGGCTTTGCCGACGGCATCGGCGAAATCGGCATCATCGCGCCGGTTTCGCGGCCCTTCTGTGGTCACTGCTCACGCATCCGTCTCACCAGCGACGGCAAGCTCCGTACGTGCCTCTTCTCCCAGGTTGACCACGATCTCTACGGGCGTATGGCACGCGGCGCTGACGATAACGGCCTGCGCGACTACATCCGGGCGGTCGTCCATACCAAGGAGCAGCGCCACCACATCGGCGAGGCGGGCTTCCTCAAGCCATCCCGCTCCATGGTGCATATCGGCGGTTAGACCCCCGATTTTTTGTCACGGAATTCATCTCTCCCATAAAAACCTGACGGCATTTGGCCTTCTACAACTTTCGTTGTAGATCGCCATGCCGTCCTTGCACGTATTTGACTTCGTGGCATCTGTTCACCCGCGGATACGCGTGTTTTACTCATCCAATAGCGACACGAAGATCGTCCGGGGTTACACCAATCCAGAGCACGACCCGCAGCGGAGATCATGGCAAGAAAGTCACAGAAAGACCTAGAACTCGAATTCACGCACGCCATCCAGCAGGACTACACGCGGCTGTTCCACGATGTTGCCCGCGCGCTGACCTCCACGCTGGAACTGGAAATCGTGCTCACCACCGTTATGACCAAGATGGCCCAGTTCTTCGGTCCGGAGCGGTGGTCGATGATGCTCGTCGACAAGGAAAAGAACGACCTCTATTACGTCATCGCGGTCGGGGAAGACAGCAAGAGCCTGCGAGGCCTGCGCGTTCCCATGGGCGAAGGCGTCGCCGGCTGGGTGGCGTTGACGGGTAATCCAATGGTCGTCCCGGACACGAGCGTCGAGCCCCGATGGCAGGAATTCAGCCGTAAGAATCCTGGCCTCAACATCAACTCCATCGCCTGCGTGCCCGTCCGGTCCGCAGATGGCGTGGTGGGTGTCATCCAGTTGCTCAACAGCAAGGTCGACCTGCTCAGCGATTACTCCATCCAGTTCCTGCGCGTGCTCTGCGACTTCACCGCCATCGCCGTCCGTAACGCCGCGGACATGGAGCGGATTCACCTGCTCTCCATCTCGGACGATTGCACCGGCCTGTTCAACGCAAGGCACCTGTACACGCTGCTGGAAGAGCGCCTGGCGACGAATCAACGCGCGCCCTTCAGCCTGCTCTTCCTGGACCTGGACCACTTCAAGAGCATCAACGACACACACGGCCACCTGGTCGGCAGCCGCCTGCTGGCCGAGGTCGGCGACCTCATCAAACAGACCATCGGCCCCGCCGTACCGGCCTTCCGCTATGGTGGTGACGAGTTTGTCTGCCTGCTGCCCGACCACGGCAAGGTCGCCGGTCGCGAACTGGCCACAAAGCTCTTCTTTGCTCTGCGCGAGGCACGGTTTCTTGAGGGTGAGGGTCTGTCGCTGGAACTGCGTGCCTCTTTCGGCATGGCCACCTACCCGGATGACGCGCGCGATATCGAGGGCATCATCAAAGCCGCCGACGACATGATGTATCACGTCAAGGGCACCACGCGAGACAACCTTGCGGTGGCAGGCATGGGATCCATCTTTTCGCCCGGTACCATCGACGGGCATGAGACCTCTACGGCTGCGAACGACGCGGTGCCAGCGATGGCGCGCGGCGGACTTCCGGCAGAATCGCGTCGCGATTCGGTCCCGCAGTAGGCCGAACCCCGAAGTCCCACACGCCGGTATTCACCGTCTTGTCGTCGATCACTTCGATCAGCGCATACTCGCCGAAGCTCAGTGGCTCTTTCGGCACGATCTTAAGCCAGTGGCCACCGGGCATCAGCGTGCGAGTCGTTTCGACCACATCTGCCTGACGCTTGGTGCTGCCGAGCAGGCCGATGCTGAAACTGGTCACAATCCGCACGTCGCGCCGCACATCCACACGCACGATCACATACTGGCTCTTCGGCGAGGGTGATTCAATCTTGCGGCCGCGATTGCCGTTGGTATCCACCTCGAAAGCGCCACCGCGCGCCGGCTCGCTCTCTTCATCGTCCATCCGTACGTAGATCTCCGGATCGGCCACATGCAACTGCACCGGCGCTGTCTGTCCCTTGATCTCAACCAACTGGTGCGCGTGCGCCATGGGGTTGAGCGTCTGCCGCAGGATGTTGTGGGCCTGTTGCCGATTCAACTCGCCATCGGTCTGCTGCAGGATCGCAAGCTGCGGCTGGCCCCGGTAGGTGTCCAGCACGAGGATCGAATCCTCATCCGGCAGGTGGAGATCCTTCGCCACCTCGGGACTGTGGGCCGCACGGTCTGCCTCTTCCTTCGCCAGTTCCGGATCAATCTGCACCGCAGGGGCCCCGCTCCGCTGTGCCTGCGCCTGTTGCTCCCACGTGCGAGTCTTTTCAAGGTCCACGAGATTGAGCGGGATGATCTCCTGCTCGGCGCCACGTTCGGCCGATAGATAGAAGACGTTGCTTCCTTTAACCGTGTACGAAAGCACGACCTGGAACGAACCGTCCTTCAGATAGAGCCGCGTCCGCCGCAACCCGTTCCCCGGCGAAGCTTCAAGAGGCAACGAAGGCCGCTCCTGCGCGCGCACCATCGGCGCAGCAAAAGCGACAAGACAACCGCATAGCAACACAACCCGAGAAAAAGACATGGCCCGCACAGCAGTTTAGACGCAAACCAAAAGCGACCAGCCCAACCAACCGGGTGCCCCATTCCTTTCCGAAGGAAAAGGGTGGGCTATCCGCGCAAACCGCGAACCCGGACGGTTTTATAGGCACGATAGCCGAGCGTTCGGAAGGGCGCAGCTTCAGCTGTGCCCTTCCGAACGACTAGACACGCCGGGCGCCGGGTGCCCATTCATGCGCGCTCCATGCGCATGAGCGGGTTCCTGCAAAGCGCGACTTCCTGCGAAGGCAGAGCTTTAGCCACCCCATCGACCGGGTGCCCCATTCATGCGCGCTCCATGCGCATGAGTGGGTTTCGCGCAAAGCGCGACTTCTGTCGGAGGGGCATGGCTTTAGCCATGCCATAACAGCCCCAAGGCAAGATCGGCTTCAGCCGCTGAGGGATTTCATGCCCGTGGTGTATGGACCACTCACCCGGGTGCCACACCAAATCCCGTTCACCAATCAAGGAACCAAGCCAACCCACAACACATCCAACGAACCATGAGCATTCAGAAGACGTTCAAACTCGGCGGCGACCTCGAAATCAACCGGCTCGGCTACGGAGCCATGCGTATCACCGGCGAAGGCGTGTGGGGTCCGCCCAAGGACCACGACGGCGCCATCAAGGTTCTCAAGCGAGCGGTCGAAATTGGCGTCAACTTTATCGACACCGCCGACAGCTATGGCCCCTACGTCAGTGAAGAATTGATCGCGGAAGCTCTTGCTCCCTACAAGGCCGGCGTCGTCATCGCGACCAAGGGTGGCCTCTGCCGCGTAGGTCCCAACAAGTGGCTGCCCGTCGGTCGTCCGGAATACCTTGAGCAGGAAGCGTTGATGAGCATGCGCCGCCTGAAGGTCGAAACCATCGATCTGTGGCAGCTCCATCGCATCGATGCAAAGGTACCTGTCGAAGAGTCTCTGAAGCCCATCGTCAAGCTGCAGAAGGCTGGCAAGATCAAGCACATTGGCCTGAGCGAAGTGACACCGGCAGAGATCGAACAGGCCCGCAACGTCGCAGACATCGTCTCAGTGCAAAACGAATACAACATCGGTCAGCGCAAGAGCGAAGCCACCGTCGAATACTGCGACAAGCACAACATCGCCTTCATTCCCTGGTTCCCCGTAGCCGCCGGCAAGCTGGCCAAAGAAGGCGGCCCGCTCGACACAGCAGCCAAGCAGCACAACGCAACCGTCTCACAACTTTCGCTGGCATGGCTTCTACATCGCAGTCCGGTCATCCTGCCCATTCCTGGCACCACCTCCATCGAGCACCTCGAAGAAAACTTCAAGTCGCTCGACCTCGAATTGAGTGACAGCGAATGGCAGTCCCTCGAAGCTGCAGCTAAATAACTAGAGGGCTGGGCATCAACCCTTAACCATGACTCTGGGTTTCCCATTCATGCGCTCCTGGCGCATGAGTGGGCATCGCGCAAAGCGCGAACGAACCGGCTTGCTGGCTGCCGTGGGGATACCAGGAACCACAGTCTCATGGCCGTCGGAGCGTGATAACCCCTCATCATCAAAGACTCCAGGGCTTGACACGCACGATAGAATAAAACCAATGCGAAACGGGAGAGCCAGGCGGCTCTCCCGTCTTATTTTCACGGTAAGTGATTTGTTTTCTGTTTTTTGCGAATAAGTCTCTTGTTATCTAATATTTGCAGAAACGGGAATCGTCAAACCACCTGTTTTGAGATATTTACGAGAAATTAGAGGGGGGGGAGGGTCCCGGTGCCGGTCACGGCAGTTGAAAGTCGACCACCGCTACCGCGCTCATTGGAACGGTTTTTCCACCTGCCGTCCACGGTTTGTACCGCCAATGCTGGATAGCATCGACGGCAGCATCCCGCAGCATCGGTGGACCGCTGACGACGCGCGCTGAGACGACGTTGCCGGCGCGGTCGATCTCAGCCTGCACCTTCACTTCCCCCTGCACATGCGCCGCGGCGGCAGCGGCCGGGTAAGCGGGTGTCGGACTATAAAGCAGGTTTCCTGCCATGATGCCGATCGAGGTTGGTCGGACGACGCCAACAGGGATGGCAGGCGTGCTGCCGGAGTCGTTTGGAGCGCCCGGTGCCCGAAGATCGGCGACCATCGTTCCGCTGCCGTTCAGCGGCATGCGGCGCCGCAGCAGTCGCGGATATCTGCGGCCGTCCGTGGTCGCATCCGCATCGGGCAGAGCAGCATAAGCCGGAATGGTGCTGGATCCAAGTTGTTTGCTCAACGCATCCGCCGGAACGGTCGTCGGCGCAGGATGCGTGGTGCCAGAACGAGCGATCAGCGGAGCCGCTGCAGCCGGCGTAGCCGGCCGTACGATCGGCGACGGTGTCACAGCCGTTACCGCCGAGACTGTCGAGCGCACGATGGGAGCTGCTGCTTCAGGATTGCCGGCAATGGAGGTCCCGGGAACCGCTGAGCTTGCAACGCTCGCAACCTCAGACGCCTCGCGCGCAAGTCGTGAAGTCGAGTCTCGCGCGATCTCCGGTCGAACCTGTGAGGTCGCCGGAGTGGACCGTGCAATGGACTGGCCGCCGGTTGCGTTTTGCCGCGTCTCAGCCTGTCCCGGCGAGACGTCTGTGGATGCCGAGGTTGTGGACGGCAAGGCTGTGGGCGGCGAGGCAATCGTCGATGCCGCAGGAGCTTCGGCCCCGGAAGATGGCTTGCGGTACTGCCAGACGGCAAGCGATCCCAGCACCAGCACGCAGAGCGCGAGCGCAATCGCCCAAGTGGTTCGCTTCCCTGCCGCTCGCTCCGGTTCGCGGTATTCAGTGTCCGCGCGAAACGGTTCCGCAGCCTCTGCAGCCACGTGCGTTGTTGCCGGGTGTGCGGTCCATACCGCGTCAGCAGCGGGAAGCACAGTGTCCGCGGGCGCTGCGACGCTTGGCACGAGCCGTATCGGTCGCGAGTCGGTCGTGAGAGGCTCCGGCGCCTTGGTGTGGGTGGGAGCGTCCATCGACCGCCGCGCCTCCATGACGAAGCGCAGCAGGTCATGTGCATCATCTTCGGTCGTCTCGGCCGCGAAATGCTGGCCCGCAGCCGCGATCGCAAGCACGCCCAGCAGATCCGAAGGGCTGACCGTGCCGCCACAGCGATCGATCAGAACCCACACGTGAAGAATCAGGTCGCGATGAAAGGCGCGGTCGCGCAGCAGGCTCGCAGCCACGGCAGAAAGCGTGTCGGCGGTACCAAGAGCAAAGCCAGCCTTGCTCAGAAAGTCACGAAGCTCAGCGATCTCAACTGGATAGCGCGATGACACGTCTTTCAACTGGAGCGGTTGCAACATAAGCAGTAGGACCCTTCGGAACGGATACGGGTTGACAGACGAGGAGAGAAAACTCCTCTCCTTATCTACGCAACCTTACCCTCCTAAGGGAGACGTGCCTACTGCCCAATCGTTCCATGTGTCGCGCCGAACCGGACCACTTTATGCCGACTCGGCTTCTAGAAGAAGCCGAATCGCTCACTGCTCGATCATGCGTGAAGTGGATTGGCACGCGCCGCGACCGGCGCCGACGAGGCAAATACGTCCTTCACGACGCAATTCGGCTTCTCTGCAACGCCGATCTCACTCCTGTGCGGCCTTGGTAACCCTTTGCCCGCTTCCTGACTCCACAATGCGTCGGGAAGCGGTTGTTGAGCAGCGTTCTGGGCTGGTGGATAAGTCCATCGGTGAACGAGGTCATAGCACTCACAGGCAAGCGGCAAGAGGCCCTTACGATCAATGATCTGAATCGTTCCACGGCGACCCCGGACAACACCGCTCTCAAAGAGTGGCTGGAGCAGCAGAGAGACCGTGGGACGGCCTATCCCGAGCATCTCGGCGAGCGCATCCTGCGTGAGCGGAATGGACGACGACTTTGTGAGGTCGGCAGTGGTCAGCAGCCACCGAACCAGCCGCGAGAGTGCCTGATGGTGAAGATTACACGCGCAGATCTGCGCCGTGATGCTCATCTGTCGCTGCGTCAACTGCAGAATGCACGCACGGAACTCGGGCGAGCAACGGAAGAGCTCGGCCAGGTGCCGACTCGGCACTCTCAGTCCTTCGCCCTCGATCCTGACGACACAGTCTGCGTTCCCCGTGTCCTGTCCCAGGAGTGTCGCGAGTCCAGTCATGCTCTCGCTGCCGAATGTCGCCACATCCGCAACCACGCCATTCGCCAGCATGACCGCCATTGAGGCCAGTCCCGAAGCAAGGAACACATGGCTCGTCGCTGCCGATCCTCGATGCTGGAGGACCATCCCAGGCACCAGTCGGATTGGCCGAGCAAACGCAAGAATACTTTCCAGCAGTGGAAGCGAAAAACTGTCGAGAGGAACGTTTCCGGTAAAGCCCATCAAGTCACCGCTTTCCGCTGCAACGAAGACGTGCCCAACTTGGGCCTGGATGTCCTGTCTAAGTAGCAAACAGCCACAGCTTCGCGTACTACCGAAGCCATGGATGTGATGGCGGTCACAGTTGGAATGTGAGGCTTCTGAAAGACGTCACATGCAGTTCGCGATGTCCTGGGTCAGCAACTCACCTTAGTGGACGCGGCGGTCCATAGGATTTTCACGGAGCAGCTTCGCGAATTCCTGCGGTGCTACGGGCCGACTGAAATAGTAGCCTTGCGCTTCGTCGCATTGGCTGTCCAGAAGAAATGCCGCTTGCTGCCTGGTCTCCACGCCTTCCGCAACGACCTTCAGATTCAGGCCGCGAGCCATCCCGATCACCGCCGTCACGATGGTTGTTTCCTCTGTAGAGGCACCAATCTGGTGAATGAACGATTGGTCGATCTTCAACGAGTCAATCGCGAACTTTCGAAGATAACTCAGGCTCGAGTATCCGGTCCCAAAATCATCAACGGCCACTTGCACACCGAGATGGCGAAGGGTCTTCAGGATGGACCCAGCCGCTTCCGCATGCTTGATCAAAGCGCTTTCAGTCAATTCCAGTTCAAGGCAGGTCGGATCCAGATTTGTCTCTTCCAGGATAGCAAGCACGCCATCGAGGAAGGCCTCATTGCGGAACTCAATCGCAGAGATATTCACCGCGATGTTCCTGATCGGCAGCCCGACGTCTTTCCACTGCTTGGCCTGAATACAGGCTTGCCGAAGCACCCAGTTACCAATCGGGACGATCAATCCCGAGTCTTCCGCAACGGGAATGAACTCGACTGGCGAAACAGACCCGCGCACAGGGTTGGTCCAACGCAGCAGAGCCTCCGCGCCGGTGATCTCTTGGGTTACAAGGTTGACCTTCGGCTGGTAATGGACAGAAAACTCTTCACGCTTAAGCGCCACGCGAAGGCTTTCTTCAATGCCCTGCCGCTGAACCGCTCTTACATTCATTGCGGACTTGAAAAATTGAGAGCTGTTACGACCATTTTCCTTTGCCTGGTACATCGCGGTATCTGCGTTCTTGATGAGCGTTTCCGCATCCAGGCCATCATCCGGATACACACTGGTGCCAATGCTGGCGGTGATATGCAACTGATGCTGGTTGATCGTGTGTGGCTCCGCCACCGCATGCAACATCCTGCGTGCGGTAATGTCCGTGTTATCCGGGATCTCTACTTCTGAGAGCAGAACGACAAACTCATCACCCCCCTGCCGGCTAACGGTATCGGAACTACGCACGCAATCCACCAGCCTCTTCGCGATTGACTGCAAAAGTTTGTCGCCCGTGGAGTGGCCCAACGAATCATTGATGTGCTTAAACCCGTCCAGGTCGAGAAACAGGACGGCAACGCGTTTCTGATGGCGTGGTGCCAGTGAGATCGCTTGATCGATCCGGTCATAGAGTGTCATTCGATTCGGAAGGCCAGTAAGAAAGTCATGCTTCGCCAAACGCAACATCTGCCCTGACATGGCGCGGGCCGCACTGACATCCCGAAACACGATGACCGCTCCCTCGGCATTTCCATCCTGGTCAAAGATCGCCGAAACAGAATCCTCAATAGGCACTTCGAAACCATCTCGGCGGATCAGGATGCAGTTTGGAGGCATGGACGATGCGCTACGCTCCTCGCCCGGCGTGGCCACTTCAAGCGAGACAAGCCGACGCGTGGTCGCATCCAGAATGACGAACGTCTCCGCCATAGAGCGTCCAGTCGCCTCCAGCAGCGACCATCCAGTCATCTTTTCGGCGGCCTCATTCAAAAAGGTGATATTGCCTGCGTTGTCCGTGCAAGCGACGGCATCGCCGATGCAATTCAACGTGGCCTGAGCGCGCTCCTTTTCTGCAAAGACTGCGCTTTGCATCGACTTGCGCTCCACGGCATAGCGCAGCGCGCGGATCAGGCCGCGAGTCTCAATCTCGCCTTTGATGAGATAGTCCTGCGCGCCGTGCTGCAACGCGATAGAAGCCAGCGCAGTATCGTCGTACCCAGTAAGAACAACCAGCGGCACATTTGGTGCAGCCTTGCGTGCCCGGAGGATCGCCGGTGCGCCTTGAGCATCCGGCAAGCCAATGTCTAACAGGATGAGGTCGAACGGCTTGGACTCCAGATAGTACTCTGCTTCCAGCATGCTGGTCACGTGGCTCAGTTCTGTCGGATGCGTGTGCGCCTCGCTGAGCATTTCGCGCAGCAGACGAGCATCTCCCAGGTTGTCTTCCACAAGCAGGATCCTCATCGCGGCGCTGCTCAAGAGGGGTGTCCGGGCGCCGTGAGCTGCGCTTTTTCAAGCCAGAAATCATTGATGCTTCGAACAAGTTCCTCGAAGTCCTCGAGCTGAACGGGCTTCGTGAGATAGCAGTTGGCGCGGAGTTCGTAGGCCTTCCGAATGTCTGCCTCAGCAGTAGACGTTGTCAGAATGATCGTCGGAATCAGGCGGAGGCGGGGATCTTCCTTTATCTGCGCCAACACCTCGCGCCCGTCCATCTTTGGAAGATTCAAGTCCAGCAGAATGATCTCAGGCAATCCTGCTTCATGATCACCCAGCGTCTTCTTCAGAAAGACCATCGCCTCGATGCCGTCCGAGGCAACATCTATGTCGACTGAAAGGTTTGCCTCGCGAAAGGCCTCCTTCGTCAAACGGACATCTCCTGATCCATCTTCAATCAGCAGAACTCGACGCTTCTTTGCGTCTACTTCGCTTTTCATAGCTTCCTCTCTTCGCCGGACAAGGTGAATCGGAAGGTCGAGCCGACGCCAAGCTGGGATTCGACCGTGATCGTTCCGTCATGACGCTCGACAATCTTTTTACAGATGGCGAGACCGATACCTGTTCCAGCAAATTCATCTCGTTTGTGAAGCCGTTGAAACATGCCGAAAATTCGGTCGAAATACTGCGGTGCAATGCCGAGGCCGTTGTCGGCGACAGTGAATTCCCAACTCTTATCTCCGCTTTCTCTCGCAGAAACATGAATGTGTGGAGTCCCCGGAGCCTGGTACTTGATACCGTTCCCAACAAGATTTTGGAAGAGCTGGACTAACTGCAGTTCATCGGCCAGAATCTCGGGCAATGGATCGTGCGTGACCTCGGCGCCACTGTCTTCTATTGCACCACGCAGGTTGCGCAGGGCCTGCGTTAACGCATCATCACTCGACACATGCTCGAGCTTTTCTAGCTTCGTTCCAATGCGTGAGAAAGCAAGCAGATCTTGAATCAGTCGTTGCATGCGGCTTGCACCATCTACTGCGAAGGCGATAAATTCATCGGCATCCGAATCGAGCCTGCCCTTATAACGCTTGGACAGCAGCTGCGTGTAACTTGCGACCATGCGGAGAGGCTCCTGCAGATCGTGAGAAGCGACATACGCGAACTGCCCCAATTCCTCATTGGATCGATTAAGCGCCTCGATCTTCTGCACCAGCTCCTGCTCGGCTTTCTTGCGGAGCGTGATGTTTCGAATGGCTGCCGTTACAAGGATGCCGTCAGTGTTTTCAAGCGGGCTGAGCATGATTTCAATCGGGAACTCTGTCTTGTCTTTACGGCGCCCCGTCAGCTCGATGCCAGTTCCGATCTGCTGTGCCAGCGCATCCTCGGTGGTGCGCAGGGCATCCGCAATCAGCCTTTCCGCGAAGCCTGCCGGGATAATATTCTTGACCTTCTGCCCCAAGAGCTCGTTCCGGCTGTAACCGAATTGTTTCTCTGCTTGGACATTCAGCAGGACGATCTCCCAGTCTGAGTTCACGACGACCATTGCGTCAGGAGCTGCTTCCAGCAAACCCCGATACCGACCCTCCATTTGAGCCAGATGTTTGTCTGCGGCCCTGCGCACGCTGATGTCACGGATCGCAGCGGTGACGAGGATCCCTGCAGCGTTCTCCAACGGGCTCAGCATAATCTCGATCGGAAACTCTGTACCGTCCTTGCGGCGACCATTCAGTTCAATGCCAGTGCCAATTTGCTGCGCATACGCCTCAGCGGCGGTGCGCGAGCCATCAGCGATTAGCCGTTCCGCAAATCCCTCCGGAATGATGTTCTTGACCTGTTGCCCGATGAGCTCATCTCGGCGATAGCCGAATTGCTTCTCGGCCTGAACATTCAGCAACACAATTTCGCCGATGGGATTCACGACGACCATCGCATCCGGCGCAGCCTCCAGCAGACCGCGGTAGCGCTCTTCCATCTGTGCCAGGTGTTGGTCAGCCGCCGCACGTAAGCTGATATTCCGGATCGCCGCGGTCACCAACGTACCGTCAGCGTTCTCCAGGGGACTCAACATGATCTCGATGGGAAACTCCGTCCCATCTTTACGCAGGCCGATGAGCTCGATGCCCGTGTCGATCTGCTGCGCCATCGCCTCAGAGGCGGTTCGGGTGCCGTCTGCAATCAGGCGCTCCGCAAAACCAATCGGGATGATGGTTGTTACTGGCTGACCGATCAATTCGTCGCGCGAATAGCCAAACTGCTTTTCCGTTTGCAAATTCAGGATCACGACGTTGCCCTGCTGATCCACCACGACCATGGCATCAGGAGCAGCTTCCAACAGTCCTCGATACCTTGCGCCGGATTCCTCACCCTCACCAAGGTCGCGGCCCACCACCGTAAATCCCAGCAAGGTTCCGTCCGGGCTGCGCAACGCCGTGTAGGTCGACGCCGTATCGTAGCGGGTGCCGTTTTTCTCAACCCGCACGCGAAGATTTTCGTAGCGGCCGATGGTGGCGGCGATCCGGAGAACCTCCTCTGGCCTGCCGCGACTTTGGTCCAGCGGGGAGTAGAAGGAGGCAATGTTCCGCCCGACGGCATCCGCCGACGAAGCGCCTGTCAGCGTCTCAGCGCCCCGGTTCCACGTTACGATCTCGCCCTTAGGATCAAGCAGGAGAAGCGCATAATCTGGCGTGCCTTCCAGCAGCATGCTGCTGAGCCGGACATATTCCGCGATCCCGTCGGTCAGCCGCATTTGCAATGCCGCCCCGCGTACCACAATCCACGCCAGGATCAGGGTGACGCAACAACTGAAGATAGCGATAAGCGAAAGGAGTCCATCGCCCGGAGCCCGATCAGCCCCGCGACATGCGAGTAACGCCGTAGTCAGAAACGTGAAAAGCGTTGCGCCAAGAAACAATCGCAGACTGCGAAGAAGGGACACGGTCGACACCTCGCCTCAATGGCTCTCGAGGGGTCTTCTTGGATCTTGGGGGAATCTCGTTGTGCGCTATACCGCACAGAACAATCATCGCTCAATTGCGCTACGCAAAGCGGAACTAAAGTCCCGGGCGGCTGATAATCGATTGTCCGAAGCCCGCCCTGATAAATGAATCTGAACTCTCTGCAGTCAGCACCCGAGAACAGAACGACCAATGGGTATCAAACAGCCATGGCCTTCTTCGCTAACGAAAGGCCATATCCGTATCGATCCTGAACTTATTGGTGCCGGGAGGGGGGTCGAACCCCCACGAGGTTGCCCTCGGCGGATTTTGAGTCCTTTCGGGACATTCCTAAGCTATTGATAAATATATAGTTATTTCGATAACACTGTGTACTGTGTAAGAAAATGTGCAAAATTTGCACTTTTTTAGCCGCCTTACCTGCCAAGCCTTCTGCGGGCTTCTCAGCTATATAACAGCTATTGTTATAATGATACTGTGACTAGTCATGACCTCAAATCGGCTCGCACCGCTTCGAACTGGACTCAGGCTGAGGCGGCTCATCGCCTTGGCGTGACGCAGGCCTACCTTTCTATGGTTGAACGCGGCAATAGGCCCGTCTCGGACGATCTCACGTCCGCAGCTCTTCGGGTTTTCCCTCTACCTGCAACGGCACGGCCCATAGAAGATCATTCCGGCATGAAGGCAGGAGAAGAGTTCTTCAAGCGAGCTTTGGGAGAGCTGGGATATCCGGGGTTTGCCTATCTGGAAAGTCAGCAACTGCTCAATCCAGCCGAATTGCTTCTCCTCGCACTCGACAGCGAAAATCTTGATGCTCGGGTGACAGAAGCCTTGCCGTGGCTCCCGTTTCACTTCCCTGAGATGAACTGGAATTGGCTCACATCCGAAAGCAAGTCTCGGGATCGACAGAATCGGCTTGCATACGTCGCTCTGCTGGCAAGCGATGTTGCACAAAAACGCGGAGAGACGCAGCTCTCGGAGAAACTGCGCTCTCGTGCGGCTGCGCTGGAATGCTCTCGCCTAGCCAACGAAGACACGCTCGCTAAAAGTTCCATGTCACAGGCTGAACGCAAATGGCTGCGCACCCACCGAACTCCATTGGCAGCACACTGGAATTTGCTTACCGACCTGAAAGCCGAGGACCTCCAGCATGTCTTCTGACTTAAGGCCTCCCGAACCCTGGCACTCGTTTCTCCGAGATCTTGATGACGCATTGCAATCCCCTGCGCGTCTGGACTGTATCGGAGGATTCGTTGTCACGCAGCTATACGGACTCACCCGGCCTACGGCGGATGTGGATGTCATCGAACTCGCACCGAGGGAGGCGTCTGAGACGTTGATGCAGATCGCATTGCAAGGAGGTCCTCTTCACCGAAAGCATCGAATTTACCTTGATCGAGTAGGTGTGGCTGCAATCCCAGAGAATTACGAAGACCGGCTCACAGAGATGTTCCCTGGAGCCTATCGACACCTCAGACTGATGGCTCTCGATCCGTACGATATCGCCTTATCAAAACTCGAACGGAACAGTCAGAAAGACCGTGATGACGTTCGGTATCTCAGCAGCACGGTTCCGTTCAATCTGGCTACGCTCCAGCAACGCTATGAAACGGAGCTGCGTTGGCAACTTGGAAGGCCGGACCGTGAGGATCTGACGATGAAGTTGTGGATGGAAATGCTGTCCGAGGAATAATCGCTAGCGGCCTCGGCCCCGACTGCACGCGGTTCCATCAGCAGACACACCAAAAAACTTTGACAAAGTGACACCGCGCGACTTGAATTGCCATATTTCGCCGTAGCCGTTCGTACAAATGCAGAGGCCGCCGAAAGCACGATCTCGCTGGCTTTGGGCCCGCAAGACCATGGTCCTGATAGCGGGATTCCCCTTTTTTATCCAATTGGTACCCGAAAGCAAAGATAGGTTAATTTAGCATCGAGGTTGAACAGCCATAGCGGCAAGGTAGAAGAGGAGTTGCATCGAAGAACCGACCTAGACACGAAAGGAAGGCAGATGGCCAGGAAGGTATTTTTTAGTTTTCATTTTGATAATGATGCATGGCGTGCTGGTCAGGTCCGCAACATGGGAGCGCTTGAAGCTGACGCACCCTGCTCAGACAATGACTGGGAGAAGGTAAAGAAGGGCGGAAACGCGGCCATCGAGAAATGGATCGCCGATCAACTTTCCGGCAAATCGTGCGCTGTAGTGCTCGTCGGAAGCGAAACGGCCTCACGCCCTTGGGTAATCCATGAGATTCAGGAAGCATGGAATGCGAAGAAAGGCGTGGTTGGAATACGCATACATGGCCTGAAGAATCATTCAGAATATACAAGCAGCGCGGGCGCAAACCCGTTCGACAAATTGACGCTGAAGAACGGAACTGTTTCTCTATCTTCGCAAGTGCAATTGAAATGGCCGTCAGGTGCAGATAGCACAGAAATATATGCGTCAATCAAAAGCAACATAGCTGATTGGGTTGAAGAAGCGATAACCATCCGCAACAACTATACGTAAGCCTGTCAGCCGTGAGGATGAGCGGCCTGGTATGCCGCTTCAACCCATCTTCCTAATTGACCGTATTCCCACGTATAGATCGGGGCGCCACGCTTAGACAGCGCAGCTGGTATCGGTCCCAGTGTGCCTAGCTTGCCAGACCTGTCTTTAATATTGTGGATATAGATACCCAATAAGCCATTGCCCTCCGCTGCACTTTTATCAATCTCATAGGTCACATAACGACGTGAGGCAGTTTGCTCTCCGATCAGGACGACCGTCACGCTCGTGCCCTTGAGTCCGTTATCGATCAGCCTTATGACCGCGTCATCACCCTGACGCTTGGTCTCTTCCCATAGAGACGTATCGTGAAAGCCAGCCGCAGCAACGCCCTCAATAAGGCCGCTGTTGCGCACGACATTGACGCGCCATAAATCCTGCTGATAGTGGAAACTGAAAAAGACTCTCCGTGCCATGTGAAACTTGCCTCCGTCTATACGTTGATTCAGGTCTACACAGCCATAGCCTGCTCGATATATTGATTCGCTTCCTCATGAATGGTGCCATCGCGGTGATCCACTATCATTCTCAATTCCGGGTTCCATTTGATTGGCTGCGAGGCTGACCTGGCGAGGTCTTCCGATTCAGCTAGATGGTTGAACACTAAGTTGACACTAGCGGCCACGTCATCTGTCCTGAAGAGTTCCAAGTTTGAATCATCCGAAAGGGCATTATTTAGCGACGAGGGTTCCAGCTCCTTAGCTAATTCGCGCGCATAACCACCCAACCCGGCGATCAGGAATCTCGGTATCCCGCGCTGTCCAGCAAGCTGCATTTCTTCGCCAACTCCCGGCACCATACCATCACCTTTATGCGAGATTCCACCTACGGCAACCATGACATTCTGGGAGTCGATCAACACGCGGCGCATCGCGGTCAGGCTGAGATTTCGTGTTTCGGGATCGAGGGCGTCCTTTTCTCCAATCTTCTTAGTGATGACGAGTTCCGCGATGTCGGTGAGCGATTCAAGATCGTCGTTCGAGCGATCTCGTGCAAACAAATCCGACATTACAAGTGTCACGGGTTTTCGTAAACGCTTCCCGGCCTGAAGACGCGCCTGACGGAGGATGATCGGAGTGAACGCAGGGTGAGACCCATGAATGATACGGCCACCGTATTTGAAAACCATGCCACAGAAGAGAGAGACAAATTCTAAAATCCCCCTGTCCATAGCAGGTTCCGACCATAATTCAATCTCGGGGATGGCTCCCGTCAAGCCAATTTCAAATTCCTCTAGCGTTACACCGAGCCTGGTTACGCTCATGCCGCCTCCAGCTTCATGAAGTTGGAGCTGAGCAGCGAGGCGAGTTCCTGGTGATGAAGAATGATCAGCTCTTCTGCCTCGCTCTGCACGATATCTTCGATCTCCGATTCAGAGAGTAGTTGTCCGTCGTAAATAAACAGTGAGTAATTCGACGGTGTTGTCATCTTGACGAATTCGCGAAACTTCGCCACTGCTGGGCTATGGATCTGATCGAAGATCGAGCAGTGACTGAGCACCCGTGTCCGTAAGCGTACGTTCTGCTTACGCAGAGACTCGAACATTAGGAGACGCTTATCGACTTCATTCCAATCGAAGCCTTGCAAGAGGAAATGCTTCTCCACGATGAATGGCACTCTACATTTCCGTTGGAAGATTTCACATTGGTATTTTTCCGCCGCCGCAACGATCTCTTCCAGTTGAGTATCGCTCAACGGAGCGGCCTTGGCATCGGGTACGTCGAACGTAATCCAGCGCCGAAGAGCGAGGAGGGACCTAAATCTGGGCCCTTTCTTATCGTCTTTCTTTTGAAAGACGATAGGCAGGATTGGCAGCAGCTGGCCATCAGCAGTATTGACTTCGTGCCTTATCCATTTCGAAGAGGGTGAATCCGGGGTGTCCAGGAGCAGAACGAGGCTTGCATCCGCGAGCGCCAGGTCGATTTCTTCCTGCACCTTCTCACCGGGTAAGATCTTCGTGTCACCGTCCAGTTCACGCGCTTCGTCCTTCCAAGGCTGGTGACCAAGCCTGACGAAATGATCGTAAAGTTGATCGGCAATAAATTTTCCATCAGAAGCCCGATATGAAATGAAGATCTTGCTGTCTCGACCTTGCAGGCGCAGGCCCAACATACAGCCCGCCCGGTGAGTTAGTCGGCCAACCGCTCCTTTAGCAGCATCGTCATACGCGAGCGCTTTGATGCCGTCAGCAGGCTCCGGCGGCTTTGTGTGGTTCAGATCGATTGCTACTGGGAGGAGACTCGCTTTCGGTCGCACTGCCAGATAATCCGAGATGTACTTTTTGCCCTGGCTGGGGAAAGCATCTTTGTCATATACGACCAAGAGCAAGTCATCCCATGAAGCGGCAGCAGGCCAGACGCTGTCTGAGTCCGCAGACTGTGTCGTGGTCCCAACATGGCCGTTGAATGCAACTTCCAGGTCTGCCCGGATGGCTTGCGCGATGACGAGAGTGGAGGGAGAATGCAAAATAACGATCATTACAGCCTCGGCTAATGTTGCAGCATCAAGACTACAGGGGTGTCCGTGCCCCGTAAACGCCTTTTGGCTGATCTGAGGTTCGCAAGGGCAGTTTTGGGTGAATGGTTCCCGCCTTCGTGTGAACAAATCTCACTGCGTCTCGAATCACAAAATAAAGGTTTCTCAAAAGCCGATTGCGCTATCCGAACTGGCTCACCGCCTGAGTTCCACAAACATTGACGGATTTTCTGCAATAGAGCCGCACGGTCGTAACTTCTCCGCTTGATGTCACTTTCCGAAGCCACTTGAGTAGAATCGAATAATCTCATATTCACGAGCATTTGAATCATGGCAATTCCTGATTACCAATTCCTTATGCTCCCTGTTCTTCGGAAGGCAGCGCGGGGAGAAGTACGCATTGGCACTGTAGTCGAGTCTCTTGCGGATGAACTGTCTCTCAGTCCCGAGGATCGGACAGCACTGCTGCCATCAGGCAAGCAATCGGTCTTCAGCAACCGGGTTCACTGGGCGAAGTCTTACCCCAGCAAGGCTGGGCTCGTGGAACTTACGTAGAGAGGCCATTTCAAAATCTCCTCGCGTGGACAAGAGATTTTGGCTTCCAACCCGATTGCCATAGATAACCGCTTCCTCGATCAATTCGAAGAATTTCGAGAGTTCCGGCGTCGGAGTAATGAAACCGACGAGGCTGTGCTGCAACCACAAGTGGTGGAAGGTCTCACCGATCAAAAGGAAACGCCAGATGAGATTATGCGGTCAGCACATCGGCAGATTGAGACAGCACTTGCAGAAGATCTTCTGGCACGAGTTCGTAGTGCGCCACCTGATTTCTTTGAGCGCCTGATCGTGAATCTCCTCTTGAGCATGGGATACGGTGGCACAAGCGCCGATAAAGCAGGTCGGACACTTGGGCGCTCGGGAGATGACGGCGTAGATGGTGTGGTCGATCAAGACATCCTGGGCTTGGATCGTGTCTATATTCAAGCCAAACGATATAGCGCTGGAAATAACATCGGTTCAGGTGCAATCCGCGATTTCTTCGGCAGCCTTGATCGTCACAAAGCAAACAAAGGTCTCTTCGTAACGACCTCAAGCTTTTCTCAATCGGCAAGAGAGACGGCAGACTTCCTGAGCAAGCGCATCGTGCTTATCGATGGCAATCAGCTGTCGGAACTCATGATTCGCCAGAATATCGGTTGCCGTATCGAGGAGACTCTCACTATCAAGAACATTGATGAAGAGTTCTTCGAGGCGTAGGTAGATAGATAGGGATGGTGGCCGAGGTCGGACTCGAACCGACATGAGGTTGCCCTCGGCAGATTTTGAGTCTGCTGTGGCTGCCAATTTCACCACTCGGCCGTGTTTACATTGTACCGCAGCTGTCGGTAACTCGGGCACCATCGGATTGTTCACTGAACGTTTGCCAAGGCGCTTTTCATCATCCGCTTGCTCTCAAAAAGAGGAGCAGACATGCTCCTCATGACCAGCCATCACTCGTAGCGGAGCCATCAGTCAAGGCCGCGTGTTCTGCGCGCGTTTATCGAAGCGCAGCGGAGAGCCTTTACGGATGACGTAGCGGAAAGTACGCCGCGTTAAGGGCTTGACATCGGCTCGGATATCTCGAACACTGCCCCATATATGGAGACCTTTTCCACTCGGCAAGCAGCGAAAATGCTCGGGATCGGCGCAAGCACGCTGTGCCACCTCTCGCATTCGTCCGGTTGTCTTCAACGATCCGGGTCGGGTCACTGATAAGGTCGTCCAGCTTCACCTTGAGCAGCGCGTAGTCCAGCGCCTCCTCAGCCGCTTTCTTTCACAAGGCTTCGTGCATCACGATCTTTCCCGTGCTTGTCTGGCTCAAACGCAGGATGCCATCCCACGCGTTCTGCTGCTTGCTCGTTTGGCGCTTTACGGTCCGGGCGCGGCCAGGCTGCACGAAGAGATTGTCACGGTGACCGCACGGTGGTCGGATCCCGCCATCCGTACCTCGCCGCTCAGCCCGTACGGCCGCGAAACGGAGCTCAAGACTCTGGATCTCCTCGATCAGGCTCTTCTTACACGTGGAACCACGAACGAGACCATACAAAAAATGCTCGTTGCATCCGCGGTTGACGACGTGGTCCAACTACTCCCACATCTGACCCAACGCGCCGAGCAGTACGCCGACGAAGCGAAAGAGAAGCTCACCAAACGCGGTGAACAGGAATCCGCCCAAATGCGAGAGCTCCTCCAACTCCAACGCAAACACATCGGCGTCAGGCAGCAGCAGGATACGCAGATCGCCTTCAACTTCTCCGAAGACGAGCTCCGCCAGCTCAACGCTGACCGGCGCCACTGGACTGCGCGACTTGCCAAGCTCGAGCTGGAGCTGGAAAGCGAACCGCAACGCATCCGGGATCTCTATCAAGTCCATGCTCAACGGATCGAGCCGGTCGGCCTTGTCTACCTCTGGCCCGTGGCCGAAGGGAGCGTGACCGAATGAGCTACGATCCCGCTGTTGCGGCGCACCAGGAGTGGATCGGCTACGTAAAGCCGATCGGCGTTGTCGTGTCCATTCCTGCACTGATTGAAGCCGGGATCGCCGCCGACCGTGCCTCGATTCCGTTGCATCGCGACTTCCTTGCTGTGCTGCCCGAGACATCGCTCGGACAACCCGAGCCACGGCTCGAGGACTTTCAGCGCTTCGCCGTTGAGGTTCTCAAGTGGCGCTCATCCGATCTGGCCGGTCCCGACGAGACTCTTACTATTCCCGTACCTGGCTACGACGAGCTTCTGCACCCTGATTACGTCGTGAAAGACGGCGACACACCGCTCCTGCTCATCGTCAAGACCAAAGACCCGTTCGACGAGACACTCCACGATTCCAGCCATCCTTGGCCCGCATCTCCCCAGGCTCGCTTCGAACGTCTCCTGCGCGAGACGGGCGTCGCGATAGGCCTTCTTGTTTCGGCGGAGGCGATCCGCCTTGTGTACGCACCAAAAGGCGAGTCAAGCGGTTACATCACCTTTCGCGTCGCGGACATGATCCAGGTCGCAGGTCGCCCAATCCTGTCTGCGCTGTACATGCTGCTCTCGCCGGAGCGCCTGTTCACTGCAAGCGAAGGCCAGCGCCTTCCGGCTCTCCTAAAAGCCAGCCGTCGCTATCAGAACACCGTCTCCACCAAGCTCTCGGGCCAGGTTACTGAGGCTCTCTTCGAACTCCTGCGCGGCTTTCAATCGGCCCACGACCAACTTGGCATTCTCGACGAGGTTCTTGATCGAGATCCTAATGAGGTCTACGCTGGGCTACTCACGGTCCTACTTCGGATTGTCTTCGTCCTTTACGCGGAAGACCGCGACCTGCTTTCCCCGGGTGAACTCTGGGTCAACAACTACTCCGTCGGGGGCCTGCATGAACGGCTTACCGCCGACAGAGCCCAGTTCCCCGACACCATGGACCAGCGCTACGGTGCCTGGGCGCAACTGCTCGTCCTCTTTCGCATCATCTTTGAGGGCGCTCACTCTGGCTCAGTCAAGATCCCTGCACGGCGTGGCTATCTGTTTGATCCTGAGCGCTATCCCTTTCTAGAGGGTCGTCGCAGTGGTCAGCCCAGTCGCCAGACTGATTCGCCCCTCGTTTTGCCTCGCATCTCCGATGGCAGCGTTCAGAAGGTCCTGGCACTGCTGCTTGTTCTCGACGGTGAGCGCCTCAGCTATCGCAACCTCGACGTCGAACAGATCGGATCCGTCTACGAAACCATGATGGGTTTCGAGCTACATCTGGCGGCAGGGCAATCCATCGCTCTCAAGCCGAAGAAGAAGCATGGAGCTCCCATCACCATCAGCCTCGAACGGCTCCTCGCGGAGCCCGCGGCGAAGCGGAATGAATGGCTGAACAACGCCGCCGACCAGAAGCTCTCGGGCAAACCCGAGCAGGCTCTGAAAGATGCCGCCACAGTCGACGAGCTTCTTGCCGCCCTCGACAAGCGCATAGCCCGAAACGTCACACCCGAGCCTGTCCGCGCGGGTGCCATGATCTTTCAGCCCTCTCCCGAGCGCCGCCGTTCCGGCTCCCACTACACTCCGCGCACCCTTACCGCTCCTATCGTTGAGCACGCGCTCAAGCCCGTGCTTGACGGACTTATGGCCGCGAATGCGGGACAGCACCCGCGCCCTTGGCAAGTCCTCGCGCTCAAGGTCTGCGATCCGGCCATGGGTTCAGGTGCCTTTCTCGTCGAAGCCTGCCGCCAGCTTGGCGATGTGCTCGTCGAAGCCTGGCATCTGTATGGCGATATACCCATCATCCCGCCCGATGAAGATGAAGTCCTCCACGCCCGACGCCTCGTCGCCCAGCGCTGCCTGTATGGAGTAGCCCAAGTTGAACGAGTCGCGCCTTCGACCATCCCCGGTGTGACATTGGAGATGGAAAGTCTCTCCAAACTGCCGGACGGTGCCGCCGCAGAAGCCGCGTTGATGCCGCTGGTCGATCAGTACCGCTCCTGGATCGAGCAGCAGAAAGCAACGGTTCCGGTGTCTCCCGTTGAACGCCAGAAGGTCGGGAACCAGCTTATGGCACAGGCTAGCGTGGCGGCCGAGCGTATTAAGCGCGGCATCCTCTTGCTTGCGAACAGGGAATGCCTGCGAGCCTTCACGCTCGCGAATGCGGCTATGGCCATGCAGGCTCGCCAGCGCTTCGGATCGATGGAGGCAATCGCACCCGCTGAGGTGAAACCACCATCCTGGCGGCCGTTCCAACTTGCCTTTCTGTTGATGAATCTGCCGGGTATCGCCGAGCCTGAATCAGAAGATCGCGAAATTGTGGACCTGCTGTTCTTCCCGACTGGCGGAGGTAAGACCGAAGCGTATCTGGGCCTTGCAGCCTTCACGCTCGTTCTGCGCCGTCTGCGCAATCCCGGCATTCAGGGCGCCGGGCTTTGCGTGCTGATGCGGTATACGCTGCGTCTGCTGACGCTTGACCAGTTGGGTCGCGGGGCCACCTTAATCTGCGCCCTTGAGTTGTTACGCGAGAAGAACACTGACTTGGGCGAGTGGCGCTTTGAAATCGGCCTGTGGGTAGGGCGAGCTGCGACGCCCAACGTCATGGGTAGCAAAGATCAGGACTATCCAGATACAGCCCGCCGACGTGCCATCGATTACGGTGCGGATTCGCGTAAACCGTCTCCCATTCCGCTCGAGCTTTGCCCATGGTGCGGAACTCGGTTTGAACGGCACTCGTTTCGTCTGATGCGGAATGGCATAGCGAACCAGTCGTTCCCGACAGACCTCGAAATTGTGTGCGTCAACCGCGACTGCCCTTTCATCCGCGAGCGCTCTCTCCCAATCTTGGCGGTCGATGATCAGATATACCGGCGGTTGCCGTGCTTCATGATCGCAACAGTTGATAAGTTTGCGGGCATGCCGTTTATGGGAGCGACCGCCGGATTCTTCGGCAAGGTGCAGCGGTTCGATGAAAACGGCTTCTACGGACCCACGACACCCGACGTTGGCGCACGTCTGCCTGATGGATCGCTGTTGCCGCCAGAACTCATCATTCAGGACGAACTCCACCTGATCTCCGGCCCACTTGGGACAATGGTGGGACTGTATGAGAGTGCACTCGAAAAGCTGGCGAGTCGCACCTTGCCTGACGGTCGCGAGGTACGGCCTAAAATTGTTGCCTCAACCGCAACTGTGCGCCGCGCACAAAGCCAGATTCAGGCTCTTTTCAATCGTCCGAAGGTAGAGATTTTTCCTCCGCCCGGACCTGATCGTCGGGATTCGTTTTTCGCAGAGACTCTGACGCCAACTGACGGTGACCAGAAGACGAATGCTCGACTTTACGTTGGCATCGCCGCGCAAGGGCGCAGTCCCAAGGTAGCCATGCTACGGGTCTATCGTGCGCTGCTCGGGGCGGGCGAAACTTCGTATCGGCTTTCAAAAAAGAATAGAGAGAACCCGGCGGACCCGTATATGACGCTGCTTGGTTACTTCAACGCTTTGCGCGAACTCGGCGGTGCACGACGTTTGATTGAAGACGAAGTTCGTAGCCAATTGGAGCGCTATGGATCAAGGAAACGAGTATCCGAGACGCACGGCTCATTCCTAGACAGGAAAATCGCTTACGAGCCGGTGGAATTGACGAGCCGCATAAGCACAGCCAGGGTATCTGAGGCGAAGGATACTTTAGGAATTCCATTTTCCGAGCCGGGTCACGCCGACGTGGCGATTGCAACCAACATGATTTCAGTGGGCTTGGATATCACTCGGCTTGGCCTGATGGTTGTCTTCGGCCAGCCGAAGACTTCCGCCGAGTACATCCAGGCAACAAGCCGTGTCGGGCGAGATCCGGAACGCCCCGGCTTGGTGGTGACGATCCTGAACGTCCACAAGCCCCGCGACCGCTCGCACTATGAACGGTTCTGCGCGTATCACGAGAGTTTCTACAGGAGTGTGGAAGCGACCAGCGTGACCCCATTCTCCCCCCGCGCATTGGATCGCGGGCTCGCGGCGTCGATGGTCGCTCTCACCCGGCTCGGCTATGAGCCAATGACAGCCGCAAACGGCGTCGGCCACATCGTCGAACAGCGGGAAAGGTTGAAAGAGGTTGTCGATTACTTCGCCGATCGCGCGTTCACTTACAAAGATGGCGATGCGGCAGAGCGCCAGCGAGAACAAGCCAGAGTGCAGAGCAGAGCTACCGATCTGCTGGACGAGTGGCTTGACGTTGTCCAGAAAGATCAGGATGTCCTGACTGTCAGACGCTACAACCAATACGAGCCAGGGACGACGGGCCCAAGCCTGTTAAAGGACTTTCTCGATCCCGAGTTGCGGACCAAACTCCCCGATAGTTGGGAGATGAAGTTCCGCGCTAACCGCTCCTTGCGCGACGTCGAACCGAACGTCAATCTTTGGTTGCGCCGCCTTGATCAACCACGTAACGACGAGGAGCTGTAAGAAGCATGGCAACCAGGCGCAAGGTAATCAAAGCGGAGGGACAGCTCCGCCAGGGCCAGTTGATCTCCACCTATGGACCGGGTGCGATGACGGATCTCCCCGATCACTCCGTCCTCATCTCCGGGCTTGACTTCTGGGAAGGCCGCGGCGAGCCGATCCACGAACCGCGACTCAGCGCGAAGATCAAGAAGCTGCTGGAGATTACGGAAGTTGAATTGCTCACGCCGCCCGCGGCAGGTGACGCGGATTCGGCCGTACAAACAGGGGTACCGGTCTTTCGCTTTCCCGAGTGGTTTGTAACTCAGGATGAGTCATCGGTGCAGAGCGAGAGAGCGGTTGTAAGTCGCTTCCTGGTCAATGCTCGCAGCCTGCTGCGTGGTGGCGTCTTTGAGGATCCACAGAGTCGCAAGAGGCTGCGAGTCACCCCGATCCGGTTTGTTCGAGCCTGTAAGAGGGGCCACATCGGCGACATCAATTGGTTCAAGTTCGTGCACGGGGCCGATGACTCGTGTTCCCGTTCAGGGCGCCAACTGCACCTTGAGGAGCGTGGAACAAGCGGCGACCTCGGTGAGATTTGGGTGCGCTGCGCGTGCGGCAGAGAAAGAAGTCTAGCTGCTGTCGGCGGCAGCAAAGCCGAGGGATTCGACCACTGCGATGGGGACCGTCCTTGGCTTGGGCCGAACATGCGGGAGTCGTGCCCCGAGATGAACCGCTTACTCGTGCGCACCGCGTCGAACTCTTACTTTCCGCAGAGAATTAGCGTCATCTCGCTGCCGGACCACGGCCAGAAGGTTCGTGCGGCCGTTGATGCGGCTTGGGTCTTTGTGAGCACCGCGACCACGCTTGAAGAGATTGCGGTTTACCGGCGGATTCCGCAGGCTGGAGATGCGTTGAAGGGAGTCTCTGACGCGGCTGTCTTAGAAGAGCTGCAATTGAGACGAGCTCCCGCCCAGCAGGGAGAGAAGTCTGTCAAAGCTGTTGAGCTGGAGACCCTGCTTTCGATCGGAGAAGAGATTGGCGAGGATCGCCCGTCCGGCCTCTTTTACGCCCGCACCCTGGCCCCGGAAAAATGGAAGCGTCCGTGGATGTCGGGCATCGCCAAAGTTGTATTGGTGCAGAGGTTGCGAGAGGTTACATCGCTGATCGGCTTCACGCGGTTTGAGGCGGCAGCGACGGATGCTGAAGGAGAGCTGGACTTCGAAGTGACCCGCGCAGCTCTTGCGCGCTCCGTAACGTGGGTCCCTACCGTAGAGAACCGCGGGGAAGGGATTTTCATTCAATTTGACGGCGGGGAGATCGAGAAATGGAAAAAGAGGGACGGCGTCATTGCAAGGTCTGTCCAGTTAATACAAGGGTTTCAAGCCTGGAAGCAAGACCGCACCTCATCGACCAGGAAATTTCCCGATCCCGCTTATATCCTGCTCCACACCTTCTCGCACCTGCTTATGACCGCAATATCGCTCGAATGCGGGTACCCGGCTAGCTCACTCAAAGAAAGAATCTATGCGATCCCCAAATCAGGGTATGGCGTACTAATCTTCACGGGCAGCTCGGATGCGGAAGGGACACTGGGCGGTCTAATAGAAGTGGGCAATCGCATTGCGGATGTGATCGCGGGAGCGCTCCAGCTGGCCGCACTGTGTTCAAACGATCCGATCTGCTCGCAGCATATTCCTGCCAACCCTCACGAACGTAACTTTTTACTTGGCGCAGCATGTCACGGTTGCCTTCTTATCGCGGAAACCAGCTGTGAGCAACAGAACGACTTTCTGGATCGCGCTCTAGTTGTCAAGACTGTAGAAGATGGCGGTGCAGAGTTCTTCACACAGACGTGAGGGCGAGAGCACGTAGATCTTTCGGGGTGATAGCCTATCGGCAAAAAAATGCGCCATCAGCTGCTTCGCCATACCGCTACGCTGAAGAACGATTCGCTGTATGAGATCTACGTCCGCAGAGCGGACTCGGCGATCGCCGACGGGACAGTTGCCGAAAGGCCCTGCTCTCATCACCTCAACGCAATCAGTTGCGCCAAGCCCAGCGCTCTACGGCCGCCTTTGCGAGGTTTTTTGATCGCGATCTAATCGCTGCAAGATCCCACGGCTCAGGGTGGTTCTTGATCTGTCGAGCTAAAGCGGTCACCTCAGAATATCCGGCGATCTTTGTAGTGAACGGATTCTGTCCTGCCGAGCTATTTGCTGGCTGGCTTAGCAGACAGAGATTGCCGATCGTGTGGATGAGCTGCGGCAGATGTTCATCACTAGCGTCCGCCCCCAAGTAAGCAAGCCAATCGCCGTTCAGTTCCTGTGGAAGCACGTGCTCGATGGTCGGAACAGTCGAGTAATCCGGAAACTGCCCGAAGGCTTGAAAAGCCTTATCCAGCTCTATCAAGAGCAAACGAGCAAACGGCAGGTCTCTGGTCCTATAAGCAGACTTTGTTTCCACGGCTGCGGAGAATTCTTGGTCCGAGACCCAAACTCCGTGCTTTCGAAACTGCTCATGTAGTGCGAGGATTTGATTCGGCTCATTTATTACCTTGCTTAGCAACTGAGGAAACATAACGTCGTAAGCCGTTGTGGAGAGTTCCGCCATCTTGCGTCGAACGAGGAGGACAGTTGTCTCAGAGAGGATTGCTCTCGCTTTTTCTACAGATAATGTGTTCGCCGCGTGCGCTTGCAGAACTGAGAGCACGAACGGCGTGCTTGACTCCATGCGTGTCTGGGATATCGAAATGAGGAGTTTAGTGATTCCTTCGTCTTCGTGGGGCGCTCCAATAGGATCAAGAATCATCCGGTATTGATCTACTCCAGCCCTGATCCCAGCCAATTGCCCTTTCGCGGAAGCAACGCTTAACATCTTATGTTTCGTCTTGAAGTGGACGTAGACTTTCCTGTTCTTGCCAACCATCTTGCTCTCGCCGATGGAGAAAAGATTGCGCAGATACTCTTCGAAGTTGTCATTGTCGCCGAGTAGCCGGATTGATGAAAGCCACCAATCATCGTGCATTTGATCTGGAGACTCCTTCGCGTCGAGAATAGGGCGAAATAAATAATTGCATAGCAATTCGCTTGCAGTCAGCGGCATCCCTTTATCATTCAAGCTCTCGAAAATGGCTTGCGAATCATCTTTCCCCTGACTTAATGGGATCCAAACAATTGTCAAGCATTGCAGCAATACTTGGGCGAGCCTCCACAACGACGGTACATCCGGAAAATCATTCTTCAGCTTCTTGTCGGCGTACTTCTTGAAACCCTCAACTTTTGAGGCTCCAGGAACGAATGCTTGTAGATCGGTTTGAAGGAGCGGGGTCTTGGGATTCGTTTCGGTACCGAACAGGACCCGATACGACGGAAGCCGGTCACCTTTTGATGAAAATACTTTGAGGTGGAGATAGTCGTCTCCCGTCTCGATATCATTTGAGATGAACTTCATCAGCTTTTTCGAATAGTCTGTCGCATCAACAGAGAGGTGTTTCTTGGTTAGCAGATGTTCCCTGATTATGCCGAGTAGCAGATATACCGTTGTGATCCTTTGTTGACCGTCGATGACCAGGAACTCTTTGAGTTCCGGAACGCCAGCTTCCTCCATTACTACAACGGGGCCAAAGAAGTGTTGAATTTCGAGCGGCGATGAGCCAGCGTCGAGTTCGGTGATGACCTGTTCCTGTAGGTCCAGGAATAGCTGTTCCCACTGTTTCTTTTCCCAGGCGTACCCCCGTTGAAAAAACGGAATTTTGAACCTGACCGTTCCGGTGAGTAGTTCTTTGAACGAACGATTCTTGACTTGGTCAGTGGGCATGAAACGAATATAAATGCTGCCGAATATGCTCGCGACCCCATTATGGTGGATGCGTAGGTCGGTTCCTAGGCTCGAACGTGGAGAGTAGAGAAAAGGAAGCGGCCACACTGACCAACGTTCACATCAGTTCCTGAGCGGATGACAGAGTTTGGTCCATGCCATATCTAGACTTATCGCATACGTTCGTATGCAATAAGGCAGCACCGGATCAAAGCGGGCCGGAGCGGCCCTGATCCGGCACCAAAAGCAAACCCGGATGCTTCCATCCGGGTGAACCACTTACATCGCATCCGCCAGCGGATGAAGCTCAACCCTACGAGGCGCTTTCTTGGCTGAGTCTTTTCTCGGACGCGGTTTCATCACATTGATCGCTGAAGCATCGAGCTGAGTCTTCAGGTGAGCCGCATAGTATTTCTCGATCATCTCTACACTGGTTCGGCAGTTCTTTGCGATCTGGTAGATGTCAGCCCCTTCGAGAAGCCGCAAGCAGATGTACGTGTGACGAAGGCTATAGGCAGTACGCGGCCTGCCATCGCGGTCTACCCGAAGCTTTTCTTCTTCAAGGATCGCGTTGAACAGATCGCGCGACCACTTCGGAAACAGCAGTTCCGTTGCGACCGGCTGCTGCCATTCGCCACTCTCCAATGAATCCTTGCGGCTGCCCGCACGTCCCGGCCCACCGTCGGGACGGAGGCGAGTCTTCAAGCGCTCGAACGGTCGCACAGCTCCGACCGTACTCTTGCAGAAGCCAATGCCTCTCTTACCTCGAACTTCGATCTCTAGGATTGTTTGGCCGCTACCTTCATCCTGGACAATCTTCACATCGCGGAACTGCAGACGCATCGCTTCATCGGGGCGAAGCCCTGTGTTTGCGGAGAACAGAACATAGTCGTGAAGCTGTTCCGCTTCCCAGCGAAAACGCGGCTGCTTCGGGTGTTGCGCCCGCTTGCGGGTCGCTTCGTAAAGCTGCTTGTACTCTTCGGGCGAAAACCACGCTCTGTGAGAAATCTTGGCCGACGCCCGATAGGGCGCGGACATATCCGGGAGATGTTCAATCCATCCGTGACGCAAAGCCGTCTTGAAGATCTGGCGCAACGTTACGATCTCTTGGTGCATGGTGTTATGCGCCGGCGGCTTGCCGCGTGATGCCTTCGACTCCTCAAGGCGATGGATGCGGTACTCATTAATCGTGCCCGCAGTGATCTCAGGCAGAACCATGCTGCCAAAGAAAGGAACGAGATGGCCATTCGTACGCGCGTGCTGGCCGCGCGCGTAGGTTGCGTTTCGTTGTCCCTGCGTCATGATGTCGAACTCGCGCAGATACAACTTGGCCGCGTCCCGGAACGGCTTGCCGCTCTTCAAGTCGCCGTCGCGAAGTTTGCCCCGCAACTGCAAGTACCAATCTTCAGCGAATTCTTTCGCTTTCGAGAGGCTGTCTTCTTTGGTCGTTGTGCGCCGGTTCTTCCCAGCCAAGTAAGTCGCGCACTGCCAGCTAGAACTGTTCGGGCGTTTGTAGACGTGGACCTTGCCACCAAGGATTGTGTGATGTTCGGACATGCAGAAGCACCTCCCGACATCAAAATACTACGGAAGTGTGCAAGCATTGTGCAACACAAAAGGCTGTTTCTAATGCCAGGTAACCGCTTTGTTTTTAGAGATTTATGCGGATGCTAGACACTGTCTTGGACGATTTTGAGTCCGCTGCGTCTGCCGATTCCGCCATCCCGGCTTTTGAGCCGCAGGGTTGCGGCTGGTTGGTGAGCCCTTACAGTTTCGCAGAACACGGCATCTTTCGCGCACTGGCTGCTGCGACTTCGGGTAGAGTGTCCGTCACGCGCGGTGCGATCACGGATTTAAAGCCAGCGCTTCAGCCGAAAGAATAGGAGCGGACCGCAGGCCGACATCGCCATCAGGCCAAGCGCCCACAGGTATCCATAGTGCCAGTGCAGTTCCGGCATCCGTTCGAAGTTCATGCCGTAGATGGATCCGATGAGTGTCGGCGGCAGGAAGACTACCGCTGCCACGCTCAAGGTCTTCATGATGGCGTTCTGCTGGATCGAGATGAGTCCGATGCTGGAGTCGAGCAGAAACTGAATCTGTGTCTGGAGGAAGTTGTCATGCTCCAGCAATGACTGGACATCCGTGGAGAGAGTCTTCAGCCGGGTCTGGAGCGCGCTGTCATCGACCATCTGCATCTGCAGGAATGGAATGGAGCGACCGATGCTGTGCAGGCTTTCCCGCACCCGGGACGCCAGTTCCCCCGCATTACCAATGCGCTTGAGCACTCCGCCCAGATCCGCAGCCGCGATCTTGTCCATAGAGACTGCATTCTGGCTGAAGATCTCCAACGAGATGGGATCGAGCGCATCGCCAATCTCTTCCAGAAGGTCTGCATCACGGTCCACGACAGTTTCCAGCAGACACATCATTGCGGAGAGAGCGGTCTTCAGAACACTCTCAGGCTTTTGCGCCTTGGCCGTGAACAGTTGGAATGCCTTTGGATCTGCATATCGGATGGTTACGAATTGCTGCCCTGCAAGAACAAGCGTGACGCTTGCAAGCCGGGGCTGTGGCGATGCCCCGCGTTCCACCAAACGGATGGTGACGAAGGTTGCGCCGTGTTCGCGATACAGTGCGCTGCTGCTCTCCACCTCGCGCATCTCGTCGCGCGTCGGGATCTCAAGCTGCAGCATCGCCTCCACACGGATCTCTTCCTCGCGCGATGGTTCATAGAGGTCAATCCAAAGGGCGTTGCGGAGGTCGCCCTCGGCTGTAGGTGTCAGGTGACCATTCAGGTCGCTATAGGTCGTCAGCATAAGGCCCAAAGCAGAGGGTAGCACCGCTCCCCAAGCTACGCGGCCCGACGAAGCACCGAGCGATTCACAGCACGCTTTGACACAGCAGCGCCGGGCAACTAAGCTTAGGTCTGGCCAGTCGCGTGTTCCTCACGTGATCAGCGCATTGCGTCCCCGTCGTCCAGTGGCCCAGGACACCGCCCTTTCACGGCGGTAACACGGGTTCGAATCCCGTCGGGGACGCCAACACTTCCAAGAATCCCTTCGAATTTAAACCGGCCTTAGTCGAGGCATTCCTTTAATTTTGGAATGATCGGCGATGGGTGAGTTGGCGACCACATCAGGGTCAGCTGCGCTTGCAGTCGGCTGTTTCGGATGGGGCGGATTACGACGCCTGGGCGTTCGAGAAAGCGGATGGAAGCTGGCAGGATCGAGATTCCGAATCCTACGGAGACGAGGCCGAGGGCCGTCTGTGCCGTTGTGATGTCCTGGATTCGGTATGGTTTAAATCCGGCATCCGCACACTCAGCCATCACGGACTCGCGCAAAAGTTCCGCAGACTCCAGGGCTGGCAGAACGAAGATCTCATCGCGCAGATCCTGCATGGAGATGGATTCGCGCGCCGCGAGCGCGTGGACTTCTGGTATCGCAACGACTAGGGACTCCGGCACAAGCATGTGATGGGCGAACTCTCGATCGGGGAGAGAGTACAGGATGCCCACATCGATCTCCGCCTGCCGCAGCGCATTCTTCTGCGCGGAGCTTCCCATTTCCTTCAGGACGACCTTGATCTCAGGATAGCGATTCCCGAGCTCCTTCAGCAGTTTGGGAATAACGGCCAACCCTGCAGTGCTTTGGAATCCGATGGCGATTTCACCACCCTCACCCCGGGCCGCGCGCTGTGCGGCAAGCTGAGCACCTTCAAACGTCCTCAAGCTTTTTCTGGCTTCCTCGACGAAGACCAGACCAGCAGCCGTCAGGGACAGGCGCCGCCCTTCCCGGTCGAATAGTCTCACGCCCAACTCCGCCTCAAGCTGGTGCATGTTCTGTGTGAGCGCGGGCTGAGCGATGTGCAGCCCTTCGGCGGCGCGGGTCATGTGGAGTGTCTTCGCCACCTCGAGGAAATACCGCAAATGGCGATTCTCAACCATGCGCTGATCATAAATTAATTGCTGAAAATCCAAAATTTGGCAGCTGCAGCCAGGCTTTAGGACTCAAGAGCGATTTAGCATCAATTTATTTGATGCTAACTGCCTCAAAACTGTATTGGAACCTCTGTTACGTCCCGTGTTCTAAAGGTATGTGTCCGCTCTGTCAGATAAATCGAAGTACGTCGGGCAAATGGAAGGTTCTGTTGCGGCCACCCTCGCCGGGCTCACCCTCGCGACCGGCATGGAACAGTGGACTGGAAACGGGCTGAGCGTCACCCTTACGGACCTTACTGGCGCTCTTGGAGCCTCCGCAGACGAAGCAAGCTGGGCTGTGACCGTGTACAGCACGGCGTTTGCGGTCTCAGTTGCTTTGACCCATCGGCTGGCGAGCTACTTTGGCAATCGTCGCCTTCTGAGCCTCGCCTGCATTCTCTATGCTGTGGCTGCCCTGGGTTGCGCTGCGAGTACTGACCTTGCGCTGTTTCTCCTCTGCCGAGTGTTCCAGGGGTTTGCTGGCGGCGTGTTCCTTGCGAGGACGCTGGTCTTCATCACGCACCAATATCCGCGTAGTGAACGCCCCTCAAGTCTTCGAACTTACGCCGGCGGCTTCTTCGTGGTGGGCCGCATTGTGGCCCCGATAGCTTCAGGCTGGTTTGCAGATGCTGTCAGCTGGCGTTTGCTTTTTCTCGTGACAGTTCCAGGCATGCTTGTCGCTGCGGCAATCCTCCGCCGGTATGCCGCGGATCACTGGCGAGATGACGTGGAAGAGCACAATCCAGATCTGCTCGGGATTGGGTTGCTGCTGGTCGGTGCCGGTGCGCTTCAGGCAGCCATGAGCCGCGGAGAGATCGACGATTGGTTTGGTTCGAACCGCATCATTCTGCTCGTATCCATCGGCGTAGCTTTCAACCTGCTCTTTGCCGCGTGGCAATGCCTCCCGTTCAATCACAGGCCGCTACTGAATCTTCACTTTCTGCGTGACCGAGGCCTGATGTCGGCGAGCGTGCTCGGCATTGCGCTTGGCATGCAGCTTGCCGGCGGGCTGTACGTGCTGCCGCAATACCTGCGCCGCGTGGAATCGCACTCCGCAACGCAGACCGGACTCCTGATGTCTGTCGCTGGCCTCAGCGCTGTTGCCATGCTGGCGATCGTGCCACTGCTGGTCAAAGCCGCGGGACATGTCGGTGCGAAGCAGATCATGGCATTCGCATTGTTTGTCCAGATGCTGGCCATGGGGTGGCTCGGGTACATTGTTACGGGCGATACCCCCGACAGGCAGCTTTGGATTCCTCTGCTACTGCATGGCATCTTCATCGGGATCTCGGTGCCGATGCTTGCCATCGGAGCCTTTGCACGCATGGAAGACTCCCACGCCTCCAGTGCTCGGGCGATCTATTACGGCGCCCGCCAACTGGGCGCGTCGCTGGGTGTCACACTCGTGGTGGTCCTGATTGACCGGCGCGCGATGCTGCATTCTTCCCGATTGATCGATGGGCTCTTCAGCCGCGATCTATCGACGTTGGGCGTAACGATCGACTCCACCAATGCTGGTCGCGTTGCAGCTCTTGTCTCCAGGCAAGCACTTGTACTTACGTTCGCTGATGTCTTCAACGTTATGGCAGCTCTCGCTGCCGTGATGCTCCTCTTCCTTCCACTGCTTCCCAGCGCTGCTGCACCTGTCGCGTCCGAGCGCGTAACAGAAACCGTCAGCGGTCAATCGCTTCTGCCCGGCCTCGAGTCAAACGCATGAAATCTTCCACTCCTATCTATGAAGTCGCAGTCATCCTTGCCGCACTTGTGCTGTCCGTGCCGGTCTTTGCCCAGAGCTCCTCCAGCTTCAGTCCACTGTCCAACAGCATCAGCACGCCACGTCCGTTCGATCCTGGAACGAACACGACGAATCCGAGCGCGCTTGCGGTGCAGGCGCAGAATCCGTTCCTGGGCAGCGTTCCCACGAGCACACTGATGCCCGGGATTCTTGAGCTGTCGCTGACGGACGTTGTGAATCGGGGACTTCACGCGAACCTTGGCTTGATTGATAGTGAACAGGACCATGCACAGTCGCGCGCGGCTCGCCTTCGCGCACTCTCGACCTTGCTGCCACAGCTTTCCGCGCAGTTCGCGGAGGACTTCCAGAACTTTCCGGTCAACACGATTGGTGGTCAGAAGCTGGGTCTTCCGAGCATCGTGCCGAATTACAACTACCAACTGGCATCCGTGGATTACAAGCAGAAGGTAGTTGACATCGCTGCATGGCATGAGGTCAAAGCGGCCCACGCTGAAGAGGCAATGAGCTCCGCGTCTCTGGCCGACGCCAAGAACATCGTGGTGCTTGCTGCGACGAGCGCTTACTTACAGGTGCTTGCAAGCCAGTCCCGTGTCAAGGCCGCAGAGGCAGAGTTCGCCTCCGCGCAAGCCGTTGAAAGTTTGCTGCGTGATCGTGTGAAGCGTGAAGTCTCCCCTGAGATCGATGCCATTCGCGCAACCGTGGCTCGTGACAGTGCAGACCAGCGGCTGGCGCTTGCGCAGGTACGTCTTGAGAAAGACAAGCTCGGACTGACTCGCATCATCGGCTTACCCGTGGAGCAGGAATTCACATTGACCACGGACCTGGGGTTCCATGACGCTCCGGAGAAGAACCTCGACACCCTCGTCCAGCAGGCTGCGGCCTCAAGGCAGGACCTGAAAGCTGCGGAAGCGCGTGTCGAATTCGCGCGACAGCAGGTGAAGGCGCAGAGCGCGCAGAATCTGCCGTCGGTGGAGGTTCGAGCCAATGGCGGCGAGGTCGGCGTGAACTTCGGCCACGTCTACGGGAACTACGGAATTGAAGGACAGGTCAGTGTGCCCATCTTTACCGGTCGACGGATCGAAGCGGCGGTCCTGACCGCGACTGCAACCCTGAACCGCCGCCAGGCCGAGTTCGAAGATTTGCAACAACGGACAAAGTATGACGTTCGTTCAGCCCTCCTCGACCTCCGCGCCGCCGACAAAAGTGTGCAGGTAGCTCGTACAAATTCTTCTCTTGCGGAAGAAGGTCTCAGGCAGGCGAAGGACCGCTTCGAAGCCGGTGTATCGAACAGCCTTGAACTCATCCAGGCCGAGCAGGCAGTCGCCGCGGCAAAAGACAACGACATCGCCAGCATCTACGGCCACAATCTTGCCAAGCTTTTGCTTGTGCGCTCGCTCGGAACAGCGGAGCGCGATTACACGACCTATCTCGGAGTTCGCTAACCATGTCTGACACTCAATCGAAATTGCAAACTCGCACTGCTGCCGTACTCGCCCTTGCGGCCATCCTCATCCTGATCGTCGGAGGCTACCTTCTCTGGGATAACTCGTTCGGGACAATCTCCACGGACGACGCGCAGATCGATGGGCATGTACACCCGATCAACGCGCGCATTGGAGGAACCGTCGTCTGGACGAATCCCGATATCGACGACACGAAATTCGTGAAGGCAGGCACAGTGCTGGCGCGGCTGGATACGAATGATTACCAGCCCACAGTCGAGCGCCTGGAGGGCGATGTGCAGGCCCAGCAGGCGCAACTGCAGAGCGCACAACTCGCCGTGCCAATTACGCAAGCCACAACCTCGAGCCGTCTCTCGTCCGCGCAGGCATCCGAGGTTGAGACGGAAGCCGAACTCGCCAGCGCACGCGCCGGTGTGCTCGCTGCGACGGCACAGGTCAAGCAGGCGGAAGCCAGCTCGCGCCGCGCGGAAGCAGACAGGGTGCGGTATGAGCAGCTCGTGATCTCGCACGAGATCTCGCGCTCTGAGTACGACACGCGTATGACGGAAGCCAATGTGAGCGCAGCACAACTCTCCGCGGCACAGGCAAACGTGCAGGCGGCGGAGCAGAAAGTCCAGGCTGCCTTGCAGCACATCGTGCAGCGCAAGCAGGACACCGCCTCCGCTGCGACAGCGCCCGGACAGGTGGCGACCGCGCGGAGCAGTGTCGATCGTGTCTCCGGCGACTTGAAGAAGTCGAAGGCCGCGTTGCGAGAGGCGCAACTGAATCTTAGCTACACCGACATCCTTGCGCCCGTGAGCGGCATCATCGGGCGTCGCAGTATCGAGACCGGCCAGCGAATCGCAACCGGCCAACTGCTGCTCAACATCGTCCCCACAGATGACATCTGGGTCACTGCCAACTTCAAGGAGACGCAACTGCGTCACGTGCAGCCCGGCGCAAGGGTCACGATTCATGTAGACACCTATGGCAGCGACATTCAGGGCCGCGTGGAAAGCATCGGCGGAGCAACCGGTTCGAAGTACGCACTGATCGCTCCGGACAATGCGACCGGCAACTACGTCAAAGTCGTGCAACGGATTCCAGTGCGTGTTCGTCTGGATGCGACGCGGGTCGGAGGGCGGCCGCTGTTGCCTGGTATGTCGGTAGAGTCGACGGTACACCCCTAGGTCAGTCGGCTCCGCAACGCGGCATAGAGCGAAAGCGTCGCGACAGCATCCAAAGAGCATGAGTTCTGATGGTGCCTCGATCGCCCCACTTTCCGTGGATGAGTCCGCTACTGCCCTGCCGTTCTTTGCCTTCGCGAACACGTACGCCCGGCTGCCGGATCGCTTCTTTGCGCGGCTGGCTCCGACGCCCGTTGCTGCGCCGAAGCTGATCCAGGTAAACGCAGCGCTGGCCCGCGAACTCGGCCTTGATGCGGACGCGCTGGCCACTCCGCAGGGTATTGCCGTCCTCGCCGGGAATCGCGTTGCAGAGGGCTCAGAGCCACTGGCGCAGGCGTATGCGGGCAGCCAATTCGGTTACTTCGTACCGCTGCTCGGTGACGGCCGCACCAACCTCTTGGGTGAGGTACTGGGTCGCGACGGCAGGCGCTACGACATCCAGCTGAAGGGTTCCGGGCCAACACCTTTCTCGCGTCGTGGCGATGGCCGGGCGGCGCTGGGTCCTGTCCTGCGCGAATACATTGTCAGCGAGGCGATGGCCGCGCTGGGCGTCCCCACAACCCGTGCACTGGCAGCGGTCACCACCGGCGAGCACGTCGTTCGGGAGGGCATGCTGCCGGGCGCCATTCTCACGCGCGTGGCCTGGAGCCACCTTCGCGTTGGGACGTTTCAGTACTTCGCCAAACGCGGCAACATGGAAGACCTGCGCACGCTTGCAGACTTTGCCATGGCACGCCATTACCCTGACGCAGCGCACGCGGCTAAGCCGTACCGCGCCTTCCTGGAGGGTGTGATCGAGCGGCAGGCGAAGCTGGTCGCTCAATGGATGCTGCTCGGTTTCATCCACGGTGTCATGAATACCGACAACACCTCGATTTCCGGCGAGACCATCGACTACGGGCCATGCGCATTTCTTGAGGCGTATCAGCCGAACAAGGTCTTCAGTTCCATCGACCAGCAGGGTCGCTACGCTTACAGCAATCAGCCTGACGCGATGCACTGGAACCTGACGCGACTGGCCGAGTCTGTACTGCCCCTGCTTGTCATTGAGGAAGGCAGCGATGAGGCAGGACTGGCATCGGCTTACGCAGCGCTAGCGACCTTCGCCACGCACTTCGAAGCAGCACGCGAAGAGGGGCTGCGTCGCAAGCTCGGGCTGCTGACCTCGCAGGAGGGAGACATCGCGCTTGCTGAGGATCTGTTGCAGCGCATGGCCGCGAATCACGCGGATTTCACCCTGACCTTCCGCAAACTGGCAGACGCCGCCGCAGGTGTCACCGGTGACGAAAACGCGCGTCGTCTCTTCTCAGATCCAACTGCTTTCGACACATGGGCCGTTGCGTGGCGGACTCGGCTGGCACAGGAGCCTTCCGAGCCCGCTGAACGAGCGGCACAGATGCGCCACGTCAACCCGGCCATCATCCCGCGAAATCATCGCGTCCAGGAAGTCATTGATGCTGCTGTGCTGCGGCGGGATTTTCAGCCGTTCCATGACCTGCTGACGGCCACCGCAGCCCCGTATGAGGACTCCGCGACAGCAGATCGTTTTACCGTCCCGGCACGTCCCGAGGAATGCGTACTGCAGACGTTCTGCGGCACCTGATGTTCGCTCGCCTATCGTTCGGCGGGGTCGGTCGCCACGATCGCGCCTTCCGCTTGCAGATTTTCCAGAAACACCAGGACATCGTGGTCGACTACGCCGAGCTCTGCCTGATATTCCTCGCCCAGCTCCTTGCAGAGACTATCCACGGAGCGCGAGTGTTCCATCAGCTCCCAGATGCGGCCACCGGTCTCGGACAGGCTGATGCAGGTGCCGGTCTCTGCGCTCATCATCACGTATTCCTGACCAACCCATGCGGTTAGCCAACCCTCGCCGCGCGATACGATCGTGCGGCCCTGGATGTCCAAAGTCATAGCCAACAGGATAGTCGAAGCTGCCCGGCGTTGTTTACAGGGCACTTGACCATTGGGATTCCAGCAGATCCAGAGCCTCGGCTGCGCGGCTGAAATCCATGGGGCGTGACAAGCGGAAGACACCTGCGTGACGCTGGATGCCCGCGGAAGCCGCGAAATACGCGGGCACCATGTCCATGGCATGGACCAGCGCCGGGCGGTAGGCATTCAGAATCAGTTGCGACATTGACTCGGCCAGGTTAAGCGGCGTTAGTGTTGCCACATCATCCCCTTCTGCTACGTGCAACATGTACACACTCCCGACAGACCGCGGCTTCAGATCCACACTGGCAGGTGCCATGTAGAACTTGTCGGCATCGTGCCGGACACGTGCATGGTCGGTCTTCGTCCACTGCAGATGATCGACAGACCGCGCCCATAGCTTCAGCATGCGACCGTCGGGGTACACGGAATACTGCCCGTCCTCTCCCGGGCTGAGGTTGCACACATCATCATTCAAGAGCGGGTACCCTCGTTCGCTGAGCATCGCGGCCATGGTCGACTTCCCCATCCCGGAGGCGCCGCAGAACAGCATGGCGCGGTCGCCCACAGCAACTGCGCTGGCATGCAGCACCACGCGCCCACGCTGCTGCAACAGGATCGCAAAGCAGGTGCCGAGCAGATAGAGCACCAGGTCGCCGGGGTCGCACGTCGCCGACGGCTGCAGCAGGATACTGTTCCCACCGCTTACGTAGACGTCCAGCAGGTCCCGCATGCGCAACAAGAACTCACTGGGCGAAAACTCCCATTCCGCCCCCTGCTTTGCCGGTGCTGCAAGGTGCGCAGGCACCTCTCCCAGAGTGATACGGACGTCAGGCTCGCCGCCGCCGATCGCCTCCGCCACGATGGCAGAGGGCATCTCGATCTCTGACCAGACCGTGAGGCCGGAGATCACGTAATGAAAGTGGCCCCCAGCTCCAGTAGAGTCAGGCGGAATCTGGTCGGAAACGTAAGGCACTGGCATCAGTATCGCCCGTTCTCAGACTGCCGCGCCAGCGGCACTCGAAGAACCGTTTCCGTCGGCACGGGCAAAATAACCGAGCTCCACGCAGCCATGGGCGACGGGGTATCCCGTGATCTCCACTTGCGGCGTACTGAGCCACGCATGTGTCTGCAAGCCCGCTTCTCCGGCTGAAGGCTCGCGCAGTGCGCCGAAGTGCAATCGCGAAGCAATACCGCGACGGTGCAGCATCTGCCATCCAGCCAGCGCGCGCGGCAGGCAGACAAGGTTCACGGGCAGATGGTCGGCAACAGTGTTCACTGCCCAACCAACTCGTTTTGCCGTCCGCATCTCTTCTTCGCTTGATGTGGCGGTGTGCGGAGACGGCGGCAGCAGTTTACCGAGATGACGCCCGATCCGCGGAAATGGCACCAGCCACAGGGCCAGCCTCGCCACTGCCAGCCAGAAAGTCGCCTCAAACAGCAATGCGATCTTTGCGGGAGGAATCCGGAAGAGCTGGCGAAGATAATAAGCGATCCGCATCGGCGACTCCATCATTCCAGTCCGGAGGCTCCAGCAGCAAATGGAAATCGGAGCAAACGCGATCTACTTCACAAAAGGCGAGTTGTCGAAGTTACGGACAATGTCCGCTACGTCCACATAAACGGCCAGCGCGCCGGCGTCCCGCAGGTCTTCCTTGCGCCAGCCGCCGGACTGCACAGCCACCGTACGGACACCAGCCTTCGAAGCAGCCTGAACATCCCAGGGAGTGTCGCCCAATGCGAGCGCCTCGGCCGGTTCGATCTTCAGCAGCTTCAAGGCTGCCTGGAAGATGTCGGGCTCGGGCTTGGGCTTGTCCGCGTCGTCGGCAGTCGCGTCTTCCTCAATCAGGTCGTGGATCTTGAGAATCGTCTTGAAGGCTTCCAGGTCTTCCTTTTCGCTGGACGTTGCGACGGCGATTCGCAGGCCACGCTGCCGCATTCGTTCCAGCAATCGCCGCGCATCCGCAAAGGGCACGATGCGATCAATGTACTCGCGGTGGAAGAGCTTCTTGCGAAAGGCGTTGATCTCTTTTTCAAGCAACGGGAGTTTGTCGGCGGGAACGAACTGCGGCAGGAGATACTCACCACCTTTGCCGATCTGCTTCACAACGGTTTCGAAGTCAACAGAGAAACCGAAGTGCTCCAACGTGCGCTGCCAGGACTCCGCATGGAAGGCATTGCTGTCCAGCAGCGTTCCATCCAGGTCACACAAAACAGCCTTGATCGCCATACACCCTCACCTCGGTCGAGGCGTTGGATGCGATATGCCTAACGGAACGGTGTCTGCTTAGAAGTTCTGGTCCGCTGGAATGCGGACAGTGAACTGAGTACGCCCCGGCTTGGACTCCAGCTCCAGACGGCCGTGATAGCTCTCGAGAATCTGACGGACGATGCCAAGGCCCATGCCGCTGCCGACGCCCGCGGCCTTCGTCGTGAAAAACGGATCGAAGATATGCTCCTGAGCCTCAGGCGAGATACCGGCACCATTGTCCGTAATGGACACTTCCAGCTCATCGCCGACGCGGGCCGTATGCACCGCGATCATGCCCCCCTCAGACGGCACCGCATCGATCGCATTATCCAGCAGATTGGTCCACACCTGGTTCAGGCCGCTGCACATGCAATGGAGCTTCGGCATGTTGGGTCCAAAGTCCTTCTGCATGCGGATATTCTTCTCCCGCAACTTGTGCTTCATCATGACGACAGTGGTATGGATGCTCTCGTTCAAGTCCACATCCTGAATGCCCGCCTGCCCCTCGTGCGCATAGGTCTTCACGGCCTGCGCCAGCTCCGTCACACGAGCCACGCTGTCTTCCACCAGGCTGACCATCTGCATGGACGAGGCGGTAGCCTCAAGCCACTCGATCGGCTCACTCAACTCACCGGGGGAGAAGACGTTTGCGAGGCAGTTCAGGTCGCCTGGCTCAATGCCGCTTGCGACAAGGACCGGGGCAAACTCCCACGCCTTGCTGATGCCGCGCTCATCCATCCACACGCCCATCTCTTCTTCCGCGTCGGATTGCTGAATCGAACTCATGCACGACTCGGACCGCACGGACAGTGCGCGCTCCTGCAGACCGGTAAGGCATGCGCGTTGATCCGGTGTGTGGCCGCGCTCACTGAAACTGCGTGCCAGCGCATGCATTCGCTGCAGATTTGAACGTAGCTGCGACGCTGCACGGCGGGCCGCTGCGCCTGGATTATTTAACTCATGCATCAGGCCGGCGGTCATGGTGCCCAGCATGGCGAGCTTCTCCTGCTGGCTTTGCTGCTGCTGCAGGCCGCGCATGCGCAGCCGCATCTCTGAGAGCACGACGGCACGCAGATGCGGGCATTCCGCCATGCCATGCCAGAAAGCATCCGCATCCAGACGCAGACCACGAACTTCCGTTACCGTCACCAGGTTGATCTGCGCAGGCATGCCGCTTAGGAGGGGCACCTCGCCCATGAACTCCGGCGCTTCCACAACCTTGTTGAAGTAGAAGTTTCCCTTCGCGTCCTTGCGCGAGACGCGTACCTTGCCCTCGAGCAGGATGTGGAACTCGTTCAAGTTGTCCACCTCGTCCACAAGGACAACGCCCGCGGCCGTGTGCTGCTCCTGTGCGACCGCCACCAGGCAAGCCAGCTCACTCTCCGGCGCATCCGGTCCAAAGACCTGTAACCGCTGCAGTTCGGCAATCGCCGCACGCTGCCATTCCACGCTGTTCACAAGGCAATCCGCAAAGGTAGCCATTTCCTTAAAACCCCGCCAGGTACTGATGTACAAACTGAATTGCGATGGAGCCTTCGCCCACGGCCGAAGCCGCACGCTTTACGGAGCCATGACGCACATCGCCCGCCACAAAAATTCCAGGAACACTTGTCTCTAACAGGTAAGGATCGCGGTCGCCCGCACTCCCTGCGATACGCTCGATGCCCACCCGCTTCAGGTCCGGTCCAGCAAGGACGAAGCCACGCTCATCGCGACACACCTGCTCCGGCAGCCATTGTGTCTTGGGGGCCGCACCGATGAAGATGAAAACCGAACTTGCCGCACGATTTTCCATGCCGTTTGGCGTCTTCAACTCGATGCCTTCGAGATGCCCCATGCCACAGAAGCGCGTGATCTCTGTGCCGGTTTCAACCGTGATGTTCGGCATGCTCGCGATCTGGTCGATCAGGTACTTCGACATGCTCTGCTCAAGCCCCTTGCCGCGGACCAGCATGGTCACCTTACGCGCGTACTTCGCAAAGTTCATTGCGGCTTGTCCGGCGGAGTTTGCACCGCCCACCACAAAGACATCTTCGTCCTTGCACGCAGCTGCTTCGCTCTGTGCCGCACCATAGTAAACGCCCGCGCCGATGAGATCGTCAGCACCCGGAACGTCCAGCTTGCACCAGCTGACACCCGTCGCCACCAGCACAACGGAACAACTCACCTCGCGGCCGTCTTCGAGCTTGACGATGCGGTACTGGTTGTCGACCTCGATCGAAGTCACACGCTGTGTCAGAAACTCTGCGCCAAGACGTTGCGCCTGGATGAAGCCGCGCTTTGCCAGTTCGTCACCGCGCAGACCCTCGGGGAATCCCAGGTAGTTCTCGATGCGCGAGCTCGATCCAGCCTGCCCGCCAACCGCGTCCGGTTCGATCACCAGCGTGCGCAGCCCCTCGGAGGCTCCATAGACGCCCGCGGCCAGCCCAGCCGGCCCAGCCCCAACGACGACAACATCGTAAAACTCTTTATCCGCATGCGTCTTCAGGCCGACCTTATTCGCCAATTCCATCTGCGTCGGCTGGACAGCAGCAGTGCCGTCACTGAAGATCACCACCGGCAGCTTGGAATCATCCAGGCCGCGTGCTTTCAAGGCCTCGGCGGCCTCAGGGCCCGCTTCGGGATTTAGCCAGCGGTAGTTCACCTGGTTGCGCGAAAGGAAGTCGCGCACCGCATGATCCTGCGATCCCCACCGCGTGCCAATCACCTGCACACCCTCGTATGGAGGCCGGTAGCCCTGGTGCCAGCTGAACAGCAGGTCATCCAGCACCGGATACAGCTTCTCCTCAGGCGGATCCCAGGGCTTGTTCAGGTAGTAGTGAATCTTGGCGGTATTGATTGCGCGGATCGCTGCCTCAGTATCCGCGTACGCCGTCAGCAGGACGCGCTTCGCTTCGGGATACAGCGGAATCGCGCGGCTCAGGAAGTCGACACCCGTCATGCCGGGCATACGCTGATCGCTCAGAAACAGCGCGACGGCATCACCGCGCTCCTTCAACTGGCTGCAGGTATCCAGCGCTGCCTGTCCACTGGCGGCCCGCACAATGCGGTATTCCTGCGCATATTTCCGGCGGAGATCGCCCACGACTGCCTCAAGCACGCTCGTGTCATCGTCCACTGCCAACAGAATCGGTCGTGCCATGTTGCCGCTGCTCCCTGCTAAATTCCTGCCGGAGTTGCCCAGTACGCAACTTACCCGAGCTTTAGATTGGCCGATTGATGTCGCCGATGCAAATATTCTCTGCATTATGGCCTATCTGTTGCATACTCAGGGCATTACGCGGTTTGTCCCACGGGGCTCACCGCGACAGATGCATCCTGTAGAGAAATGTGCCTTATCCCATGATTCGTATCCTTCTTGCCGATGACCAGGCGATCTTCCGCGCCGGTACCGCCCGCGTCCTGGACGCAGATTTGGACCTGTCGATCTTAGGACAGTGCGACAATCCTGTGGCACTGCTGGACCTCGTCGCCAACTCCCGCGACTGCGTCGCCGTTGTTGCCCAGTCACTCGGCGCGGACGCAGACCGCCTGCTGGCGGCAGCAGCGGCAGCGAACACACGCGTCATCCTGATGACGGAGACCGGATCAGAGCCGGAGACAGCGTTGGTATGGCGTCTCGACGGCCTGCTGACCCGCCAGGCGTCTGCTTCCGACCTGTTGACTTGCGTGCGGCGCGTGGGCGTTGGGGAACGCGTTGTGGCCCCTAGCTCAACCAATGTCATCGATACCGTGGCGCAGCGTATGCTCACCGTCCTGACGCCACGCGAACTGCAAATTGTTGGCTTCGTCGTGCAGGGTTGGAAGAATCGGCAGATCGCCGAAGAACTCGGCACCAAGGAGCAGGTCATCAAAAACTACCTGCGCTCCATCTACGACAAAAGCGGCTCCAGCGACCGGCTGGAACTCGCGCTCTTTACCCTGCATCACCGCACTTTGGCAGAGGCCGCCGCAAGGGCCTGCGAGGCGCTGCAGGCTTCCCTTGCATAATCTTCCCGGCTGACTCGCAAGCGCCGCAGGGCCGTTACCGCCCTGCGGCACCACGCAATCAAGCGTTCTAGATGCCCATCGGCCTGGGCATCTGGTCACCTTCGTCAATCACGCCGACCTTCTCCGCAATGCTCTTCCCCTGCGTGAACAGCAGCAGGTAGTCGGCTCCACCCGCTTTGGAGTCCGTGCCGCTCATGTTGAAGCCACCAAAGGGATGCGCGCCCACCATGGCCCCTGTGCACTTGCGATTCAGGTAGAGATTGCCGACATGGAACTCTTCGGACGCACGGTTCAGTCGCTCACGCGAGCCGGAGTAGATTGCGCCGGTCAGGCCATATTCCGTACCGTTTGCAATCTCCAGCGCCTCGTCGAAGCTGTTCGACTTGATGACCGCCAGCACCGGTCCAAAGATCTCTTCCTGCGCAATGCGAGCGTTCGGCGCCACATCCGCGAAGACCGTTGGCTGAATGTAATAGCCGCCGGTGCCGTTGTCGATGGGGTCACCGCCCGTTAACAGGCGCCCTTCCATGCGACCAATGGCGATGTAGTCCAGCACGCGCTTGTGCGCAACCGCGTTAATTACGGGACCCGCTGCAAAGTTCTCTGCAGGCTCGCCCACCTTGATCTTCTCCACGCGCTCGACAAGCCGATCGCAGAAGGCGTCATAGATGCGCGCATCCACGATCGCGCGCGAGCAGGCGGAACACTTCTGCCCATTGAAACCAAACGCGCTGGCCGCGACACCCTCAACCGCTGCATCGATGTCCGCATCGGCATCGACGATGATGGCATCCTTACCACCCATCTCCAGCACCGTCCGTTTGATGAAGTGCTGTCCCGGCTGCGTCTTCGCAGCGGTTTCATGCACGATCAGGCCAACGCGCTTGGAACCCGTGAAGGCGATGAAGCGAACCTTCGGATGCGACACCAGCGCAGCACCTGCAAGCTCACCCGAACCCTGGCAAAGATTCACCACACCCTCCGGCATGCCGCACTCTTCCAGCAGCAGGAAGAAACGAGCGGCGACCGTCGGTGCATCGACCGAAGGCTTCAACACAACGGTATTGCCCGTCACAACAGCAGCCATCGTCATGCCGGCCATAATGGCCAGTGGGAAATTCCACGGCGGGATAACCGCGCCAACACCCAGCGGGATGTAGCGCAGCGTATTACGCTCGCCCGGGAACTGGATCGGCGTTTTCGCGCCATCGAGACGCAGGGCTTCGCGCGCGTAGAACTCCAGGAAGTCGATCGTCTCGGCAACGTCCGCGTCTGCCTCGGCCCAGTTCTTGCCCGTCTCAAAGGTCAGCCATGCGCAGAACTCATTCTTGCGCGCCTGGATCTTCTTCGACACATCCAGCAACAACTGCACACGCGTCGCGACAGGCACACGGCTCCACGCCTGGTATGCCTTGTCCGCAGCGTCAACCGCCTGCTGAACATGCGGCAACTCCGCATCCTGGTGCACACCTATCTTCTCCGCCGGCCGCGCAGGATTCGTCGACACAATCTTCGCCGTCGCATGCACGCGCGCCCCACCAATGATCAGCGGATACTCATGCCCTAACTCGCTCTCAACCAGTCGAAGCGCCTCATGCATGTCCGCCTTGGCGTCGGCGTGCGTGAAGTCCTGGAAGTCTTCATTGCGAAAGGTGGTGAGTGCGTGGAACGCGTCTTTGATCGTCGGAATGTTGTTCGTTGCCATAAGGAAAGTTTACCTTCCAGCGTTAGTACCGGGACGTTGCAGACCCATTCTTTGCGGAGCAAAGGGTGGCGCAGCGCGCGAAGCGCGGCCCTCTTTCCGCGCAGATCGCTGGTTCGCGCAAGCGCGATACCCCACTCTTTCGCGATCATGCCGCGAAAGAATGGGGCACCGAATGCAGGAAGCCGCTACTTCGGTGAGGGTTCGCCGTTGATCATCTGATCCGTCGACTTGCTCATCTGCGCTGTGCGCTCCAGCTTGTCCCAACTGAATGGCCGGCCATCGATCACACGCTTCACCGTCTTGAACAACACCACACTGAAAACCTGCCGATACGTAAAGCGCTGGATCCAGATGTGCATCAGCAGCCACGCGTCGCCCTTGCTGGCGGGGTGTTTCCGCTCCAGCATGAAGGCCAGCGCGGACGCCGAGAAGTCGATCAGCATGAACGCCAGGAAGAAGTAGAGCAGCTTGATGAAGTCCGCACCACTCGCCGATTCCGGATGGAAGTGGCGGTCGTACAGGAACTTGAAGAAGCTGACCACAAACATCAGGTCGATCAGGGGCGAAACCAGCGGCAGCAGAATCTGGAAGACGATGATGTTTGGCAATGCGAACAGCCCCATCGCGCGCCGCTTCGTGATCGCACCCAGATGCTTGAAGACCGCCTGCATGATGCCGAAAGACCAACGGAAGCGCTGCCGCATCAGGCCGTCCATGTTGATTGGCGCCTCAGTAAACGCAAGCGCCTGATCTTCATAGATCACGGATAGTCCCTGCTCCAGCAGGATCATTGTCAGATCGGCATCTTCCGCCACCGTGTTCGAGTGGTAGCCGCCGCCCTTGTGTACAGCATCCGTGCGCCACGCACCAATCGCGCCGGGAACGACCACCACCACGTCGAACAGATCCATCGCGCGACGCTCGAAGTTCTGGCTGGTGATGTACTCCAGCGCCTGCCAGCGCGTCCATAGGTTCACCCGATTGCCGACCTTCGCATTGCCTGCGACGGCGCCGATCTGCGGGTTGGCGAAGTGCGGCACCAAGCGCGCAATCGCATCATGAGCAATGACCGTATCGGCGTCGATGCCGACGTAGATCTCCTCATGCACATAGCCTTGCAGCGCGTAGTTCAGCGCCTCGGCCTTGCCGCCGTTTTCTTTCTTCAAAACGGTCAGACGACCGCTCGCGATGTCCGCGGGATAAGCCTCGCGAGCAACCTCGGCCGTACGGTCTTTCGAACCATCATCAATGACGATGATGTGCAGATTCTTGTACGTCGACATCATCACGCTGCGGATGGTGCGGACGATGACCTTTTCCTCGTTGTAGGCGGGGATCAGCACCGCCACACGCGGCGCGTAGCTCTCATCCGCAAAGTTCTTGCGACGGCGGAAGCGGTCGATGATTGCAAACAGACCGATGATGATCAGCCGGCCGCTCATCAGGATGTCACCGACGAAGAACACCCAGACGACGAAATGGTTGAACGCGGACAGACCGAAAAATGCCAGCGAATCCACCCACGCCAGTCGTCGTTGCCGCGGCGTTAGCGGCGGCATCACCTGCGCACGCGTCTTGCCGACAAGTTCGCTGACCGGCACGAACTCATATCCTTTGGCGCGCAGTGTGTCGATCAGCAGTGGCAGCGTTGCAACGGTCACAGCTCGATCGCCGCCGCCATCATGCATCAGGATCACGGAGCCTGCCTTGTCCGGCCGGTCCTTCATGTCCTCAATCTGCTGCAGAACACTCGCCACAATCTCCTGCGGCGTCTTCTTCGGGTGCTCATCCCAATCGTTCGTATCGATTTTGTTGCCAACGACGATGTAACCGCGTTGCTGCACGCGCTCTGCGGGCGCAGCCTGGTCGCTTGTATCGGGCTCCTGGTCGATGGAGTATGGCGGACGGAAGAACAACGGCTGCACGCCCAGCTTGGCGGCGAACAGACGCTCCGTCAGGTTCATCTGCAGATCGACTTCACGGTTGCTGATGGCGCTGATATCGGGATGGGTGAAGGTGTGGTTCCCCACCTCATGCCCCTCTCGGTACACACGCTGCATCACGCCGATATTGTTTTCGGCCTCTTCGCCGATCATGAAGAACGCGCCCTTCACGTTGCGCTTCTTCAGTACATCGAGGATCCGCGGCGTCCATTCCGGATCAGGGCCATCGTCAAATGACAGTGCCAGCTTCTTCGGCTGGTAGCCGAAGTAGTTCACCGTGTACGACAGCGGATAGTGCGTCATTTGCTCGCTGTCGACCAGCTTCGAATCGTCGTCGATGGTCAGCGTGCGACGGCCGCTCTTGGGAGTGCCGGAGACATGCATGATGTCGCCCGTGCCCTCAATGTCGATATCCCATCCGGCAGGCACATCCGCCAGATCCGTGAGGGGGTTCGCCTTGATCGGCTGGTCCCAAATCCTCCACATCGACTGATCTTCCGAGCCCAGCCGCCAGAGCGCGAAGGTCTGCAGGCCAAGCTGCCGCGCCGCACGCATCTCATTCAGCGTGGTCACCGCATCCAGGAACCAGACCTCGTGCTTCTGGTGATTGTCCTCGTCCACGTAGCTGAAATGCGGATTCATCGTGGCATCATCCAGATCGACCTCTGACCCGGAATCTGACGCGGATTGCCATATCGTTTGCGTGGATCGATTTTCGACCCGGACTACGGTCGGCTTGAACGGAGCAGCCTTGGGAGCGCGCTTCCCGGGTTTCGCCGCGACTGGCGCAGGTGGCATGGTCATCGTCCAGTCGTAGCCGTAGCTGCCGATGGCGCAGATCATCTTGTCCTTCGGGACCTGCTTCATCACGTTCTGCAGGTTCTTCAGGAACCAGTCCTGCGACGCGATGGCACCGGGTTCGCTCTCGGTCTGGTGCTGGTCGTAGTTCATCAGCAACAGGCCGTCGGAGTTATCCGCCATGAACTTCAGATCCCAGTCATCATCCTGCACGGGCGTGTTGACATACAGCTTCAAGCCCTTGGCATGCAATGCCGCATAGAGCGACGCAATCAACTGCCGGTAGGCTGGCTGCGCTGCGGTTGGGATCTCTTCAAAATCAAGCGAAATGCCGTGATAGCGCGAGTTCGAAGACAGGAAACGCAGAACCTGCGTCTGGAAACGCGCGCGCGCCGTGGGGTCCTGCAGGAAGGTGCCAACCTCCGGCATGAAGGCGTTCTTAAGGATGTCGTTGTTGTTGACGAGCGGGAAGATTTCCGTATTCGAGCCGGACTCCACGATGGTGCGCTGCACCTTCGTCTCAATGTCCACGCCATGTACACCGCCGCCGTCCACCACGTCAAACGGCTTGTTGTCGGTGTTGTAAGCAGTCAGCTTGCCGTCGGGCGTAATGACGTGCAGCCACTCCGGAAACAGCAGATCGATCTGCTTCACATGCTGCTTCAGCGAACTGTAGCTCGCCGCATCCCACTCCACGTAATACGCCGCACGCAAACCTTCGTCCGCATTGAGCGGAATATCGGACGGTTTGCGGTCCGTCTTACGATGGGCCGAGCGAGACTTCTTTGCCTTGTCGTCCGGCACCAGCGGGTTATTCAGCGCGCGATAGTTATGTTTGGGCGCATCCAGCAAAAGCCCCGGCAAGGGCCGCATGCGCAGCACGCCCAACACGAACACGATGAAGGTCAGAAGGCCGACGGCGGCCGAAATATCGAGAATGCGACGCAGCCGCTTCCAGCGGCGCTTCTTCTCGTCGTAAAAAATCGGCTTTGTTCCTTGCTCTGCCATGTCCAACCCGTATCCTACCGTTCCCATGGACTTCGCGCGGCTCGGTTCCGCTTTCGACGCATCTTTCCGTTCGAGCGCCGCGATTCCCGGTTGCACCGTTATGATGCAAAGCAATGCAGGAGGCTTACTCGCTCGAGAAAGAGGATAGAACGGCGCAGCGAAGATTCAGCGTCATCGCGGCTCTCCTGCTGATCTGTGGCCTTGCGCTGCGCGTCTACTTTCTCCGCTGGCACGCTTTCGTCGCGGGCGACTCCATCCTGTACCAGGACATCGCGCAAAACTGGTTGCACGCCCACATCTACGGCCTCTCCACCGACGCGGCACCTCGGCCCACGCTGATCCGGCTGCCGGGCTACCCGACGATCCTCGCGGCACTTGCCTGGGCCTTCGACCGATTCCTGAACGCCGACCTTGGTACCTTGCGCAGCTTTGTACCTGTGCTGTGGCTCCAGGTGATCACAGACCTCCTGACATGCTGCCTGGCCGCCGGCATCGCCCGGCGTTCGCTGGGCCGTCGCGCCGGACTGGCAGCCCTGGCAATGGCGTGCCTGTGTCCCTTCACTGCCAACTACACCGCAGTCCCGCTGACCGAGACGTTCACACTTTTCTTCCTGGCGCTCGCGTTCTCATCGCTCCAACGCTGGTTGCACTCCAGGACCACGCTCTGGATCGTCGTGCTGGCCATCGCGCTCGCCAGCAGCATCCTGCTGCGGCCCGACCAGGGGTTACTGGCTGCGGCCATACTTCCTGCCCTCTTTCTCCGGAGCTCAGCCCGCCCCCTGCGCGCGCGCGTCACTCCGCTGCTGCTCTGCCTCGCACTGACCGCGCTTCCCTTTGTACCGTGGACCGTCCGTAACTACCGCACCTTCCACGTTTTTCAGCCACTGTCGCCAAAACTGGCGAACGACCCCGGCGAAGTACCACCCGTGGGCTTTCAGCGCTGGTTCCGCACCTGGGGCATCGACTTTTCTGCAACGCAGGATGCTTACTGGAAGTACCCGGAAGAGACCGTGCTGATCGAAGACCTGCCCGAACGCGCTTTCGACTCACCGGCGCAACGCATACAGACCGCGAACCTGCTCGACACAGCCGCAGCAACACACAAGCTCAATCCGGCCGTTGAAGCAGGGTTCGCCACGCTGGCGCAACATCGGATAGCAACGCACCCCTTCGCGTACTACATCACGCTGCCGGTGGCGCGTCTGGTCAACATGCTGCTCCACCCACGCACAGAAATGCTGCCGATCGCGGAGCGTTGGTGGCAGTATCGTGCTCATCCGAAACAGACGATCTTCGCGTGGATCTACGCCACACTGAATCTCGCCTGCTTCGCCGCGGCGATTGCAGGCTGGCGCAAGACACGCAGGGCCAGCGGTGTGCTGGCCCTGTCCATGCTTGCTTACATCGTGTTGCGGTGTGCGCTTCTGCTGACGATTGACAACCCGGAGCAGCGCTACACGCTCGAGTTCTTTCCGGTGCTCATCGTCTTTGCGAGCAGCCTCTTCAGCCGCTCCGAGCGACCGTCCTAGCTGCCAAACGGCTCATCCGCAGACGGTCCAAAGATCCCCGGCACCTTCACATCCAGCAACCGCAGATACACCGTCAACTGGCCGCGATGATGCACCAGGTGATTCAAAAACATGGTGCGGTACAGCTTGTACTTCGGCCCCGTCGTAACGACATGCTCACCGAAGCGCAACGTCCACTCCGCCTGCAATTCTTCGTCCGTCATCGACGCCAGCTTTGTTCGCAGCTCTGCGCCGGTGCCTGCGGCGGCTTCGACCAGTTTTTCCGCGGTGTGAAACTCATACTTCGGGAACTGATGCGTAGCGAGGTCGACGACGTCCGTATTCAGGATCGCAAATCCGAACAACGGCAGCTTCGCCACGTGAACCGCAAGGTTATTCAACGCAGACGACTTCTCATGGGGCTTCCACATTGCCTTGTCATCGGGCACGCGCTCCAGCACCCGACGCGTGCTGATCGCTTCACTGTCGAAATCGCACAGCAGCATCTCTGCAATAGTCATCGTCGTCTCCTTGACGTCAAACTACATGCCTGTGACGTTGTAACCGCAATCGACGTAAGTGATCTCGCCCGTGATGCCACTCGCAAGCGGTGACAACAGGAATGCAGCCGTGTTGCCCACTTCCGCCGTCTCCACGTTGCGATGCAGCGGAGCCCGCTCCGTCACGGTGTCCAGAATCTTGTTGAAGTCGCCGATACCGCGCGCCGCCAGCGTCTTGATGGGGCCAGCCGAGATCGCGTTGACTCGAATCCCCTTCGGTCCAAGCGACGCAGCCAGGTAACGCACCGTGGCTTCAAGAGCAGCCTTCGCCACACCCATTACGTTGTAGTTCGGGAAGACCTTCTCCGCACCGTAGTACGTCAGCGTCAGGATGCTGCCGCCCGCCGACATCAGCGGCTCCAGCGCGCGCGCCACAGCCACCAGCGAGTACGCACTCACATCCATCGCAACACGGAAGTCCTCACGCTTCGTCAGCAGGAAGTCATTCTTGATCGCATCTGCCGGCGCAAACGCAACCGAATGAACCACGATGTCGACGGTCCCATAAGCAGCCTTCAGTTCTTCGGTAACGCGCTCAATCTCTTCATCGATTGACACGTCGCACTGGAAGCTCTTCGCATCATTCAGCTCCGGCAGCAGCGCGTCCGCTTCCTTCTTCAGCCGCTCGCTCTGGTAGCAGATCGCCACCTTAGCACCCGCCTCATTCAGCTTCTGCGCGATAGCCCACGCAATGGAGCGCTTGTTCGCCAGCCCGAACACAACAGCGGTCTTACCTTTGAGATCAATCATGATTCCTCGCTTCCAGATGGCGCCAGAAATGGCTCTGCGCCAGCTTGAATCTTACAGTTGGCGCATTTTCTGCGGAAGGGAAACACCACGGTCGTGCGCTCGTTGCGCAGAAAGGATTGACCGCAGTTAGGACATTGCCAAGAGGCAGCTCGATAACCGGTGTACAGGTAGCAGACGCCGTAGACGATTGCGGCAGCCAGAAAAGGTAAGTGGGCTCGTGTTAGAGCAGCAATCGCAAAAGGCATCGCAAAGAATTGTGCGAAGACTAGACCCTCCAGCAAATAGATCTCGGTCCATCTGCTCTTAGTGGCGGCGACCATTACTTCACCTATCGCTACGCAATGAGCCACTCATACTGCTCATCCGTCAGCGGCACCACGGACAGACGAAACTGCCGGAACATGATCGATCCCTGGAACACACCAGCCTCGCGAATCGCGGCCAGCGGCTTCGGTGTCTTCAACCGCTTGCCCGCCTTCAAACGCACCGCAGGATTCTTCGGATCCGTCGCATCCACGCTCAACACCGTCGCGGTACCAACCGCTTCCTTGCCCACGTTGGAGTGGTAGATGACGCACTTCTCGCCCTTCTTCATGTTGCGAAGGGTCATCAGCGCCTGCGGGTTCTTGATGCCATCCCAGATGGTCTCGCCATCACGCAGCAGGTCGTCGTACGAGTACTTATCGGGTTCAGATTTCAGCAGATAGGGCATCGTGTTCTCGACGATGAGGATACCAGCCCGCGACCTGCAGACGGCAAACTAGCCGTCGAGATTGACCGACTCCACATGCTCAATCGCGCGTCCCAGGAAGTGCGGCCCCAGTCGTGCAAACTTTGCCGCAGAGTCCGTCGCGAAGAATCGAATCGTCGGCTCAACCAACGTATCCGCAACCGCCTCCGGCATCAACTGCGCCGTCCGGCGAGCGGTCGCTTCGGCCGAATCGACGATCGGCACGTCCCCCGCAATGCCCTGCACCACGCGCTGCAACAGCGGCCGCAGCAGCGGATAGTGCGTGCACCCCAGCACAATCGCTGACGGAAGCTCCGGCGACAACGCAAGCGCCTCGCGCAGGTAGACCTCCGCAATCTGCTCCGTAATGCTGCCGTCGATCCAGCCCTCTTCCACCAGCGGCACAAACAGCGGGCAGGCCTTCTCAACCGCCCCCAGCCCCGCAACCGCACAGGCCTCAGCGTAAGCGTGCGACGACACGGTAGCCTCCGTCGCCAAGACCAGAGCGGTGCTGCCCGCAGGCGCGATGGCCGCAGCCGCAGCTGCACCCGGCCCGATCACACCGATCAGCGGCACCGGCGCGCTCGCCTGCAGCGACGGCAACGCCAGCGCCGACGCGGTGTTGCACGCAATCACCACGAGCTGTGCGCCGTGGCTCACCAGCTCATAAATCGCCGCATGGGTATAGCGCGTGATCATCGCCTGCGACTTCGATCCGTACGGAAGATGGGCAGTATCGCCCAGGTACACAAAGTCCGCACCAGGCAGGTGCTTCAGGAGTTCACGCAGAACCGTCAGGCCGCCAAAGCCTGAATCGAAGACGCCGATGACCGGCCGCTCACTCACTCGGTTTGCCCACTGGCGCCGTCATCGTACTGTCGGCATCGTAGGTGCGATCCAACTCGACGTTGCCCGCAAGCGTGGCACGTGGATGCCCGTCCACCAGGAAACGGACCTTCGTGATCTCCGGCAGGTTGGTATGAAGCGTACCAACGATGGACTGGATCGTGAGTGTCTCAGACGTAATGCCCGGCGGATGCGCCTCTACCCACGAGGACCGAAGATTTACCAGCGCAAGTTCACCGCTCGCATGCGTCAACGAGTCGGAGTCCTCGTCCTTCGTAAGCAAGGTGCCGGAGTTCAACACCGACGCACCAAGAGGAAGGCTCACCAGGAAGACATCATCGACGGCGATGCCGCCACCCACCGGATGTTTCGCACGAGGCAACGTGTAGTCAGCCAGCAAATGCTCCAACAACGCGCGGGCACGAACGGCTGGCTGCTGTGGCAACGCCAGCGACCGGGTTGTTGGCGTGATGGTGCCATCTTCATCGTTCGCCAGATCCAGCGTCACATCCTCGCTGGCGGAGTAGACCGGCGCCTCGATCGGAGTGTTATCGGCGTTTTTCACATCTGCAAAGTTGCGCTTGTGCATGTAGATGAGGAACGCCGCCATGAGCACGGAACTGCCGAGCAGTATGGCGAACAGGATGCGCTGATATCTGGAGATCACTGGTTGGTCCCCACAGGTGCCGATGGCTTCGGCACAACAGGCCTTGGAACGGCAGGTTTCGGTACGGCAGGCATAGCTGGTGTAGCAGGCGCCGTCAACGGCTTTGCGACGGCACCGCTCCCTGCGGGCCGGGCGGCCGGGACAGACGTTACCCCGGAAGGTTTCGGCGCAGCGTCCACAACGGGCTTCGGCACAGGAGGTGGTGGTGCGGGCGTCATGGAGGCCACTCTGCCCCGCCAGGACAACATCGATCCCGCGATGACCTCGGCGACCTTGTTCTCATAGGTGGGATCGTCCGGACCGGTGCCATCCTTCTGCGGTGAAACTTCAACGGCTACGGCTGGACACTGCATATTGTCCAGCGGACGCATCCACGTCGTCCCGGACGACACAGGCAGCTTCGAGCGCCCGAAGGCCGACGCCAGATCGCCTGCCATGGCGCGCGAACGCTCCGCATAGGCAGCCTGAGCCGCATCCCATAGGGCGGGCTGCGATGGATCGGGATTTACCTGCTGCAGCGAAGTTGTGTAGAGATGAACGCCGGTTCCCATCGCCGATGCGTGCAGCAGGACGCAGGCAATGGGGTGTGTTGTGTTCGCCAGCGCCGCGCGCGCATCGTTGGTCACGGTCGTATCGGCATCGCGAGTCAGTTCCACATCGAAGCCACGCGCACGCAACAGCGAGGCCAGCCGGGTCGCCATCTGCAGCGTCACCTGCTTCTCCTCGATGCGCTCCGCTACGCGGCCTCCAGTCTCGGAACCGCCACGCGCCGGGTCCAGCAGGACCATCGGCTGCTGCGCAAAGGCGCTTACACTGGCGACAAAAAATACGGGGGAAAGAAGGCGGTTCACGGCTAAGTGATTGTAGCGGGTGGCCGGCGGTTGCCTACGGTCCCGCATACTGCCGGAATCCGAGCCAGGTATCGGGTGACCCAGAAAGTGCTACTGCTTAAATCCAGCCGCAGGCGCCGCACCCACCGGCGCGGACCCCTTGGGGAAGTAGCCGCTACGCGTGCGAACCGTCAGTTTGTTGTAGCCCTTACCCTGCACCGCAACGTGCACTGCGCGGTAGCCTCCAAGCCGCGCCGGCTTGGTCGACGAATAGGAGATGGTGTACTGCTGCCGAATGTCGGAAGCCACCTGCGATGCGATCGCATCCACCTCTTCCAGCTTGCGCGGGAAGTAGGCCACGCCGCCCGTCTGCTCTGCCAGTGTCTCCAGCACGCGTCTGGCGTGGCGGCTCTCGCGCTTGTCCTCATCCGGCCCGAAGAGCAGGCCCACACAGTAGATCGTTGGACCATCCAGTTCCTGCACGCGGCGGATCGTCTCCTCCAGCGTGGAAGACGAGGCGTTGTCATCTCCGTCGGTAATCAGCAGTAGCACCTGCTTAGGCTGTTTGGCGTTGCGCGAAAGGTAGTCTGCTGAGGCCACGACTGCGTCGTACAAGGCGGTGCCGCCGCTGGCTTTCACAAAGCTCAGGCCCTGCTCCAGCTTCTTGATGTCATGCGTAAAGTCCGCATCGATGTAGGGATCAAAGGCGAAGTCCACAAGGAAGGCCTCATCCTGCGGATTCGAAAGTCGAACCAGGTCCAAAGAGGCTTTGCCCACCGCAGCACGCTTGTCATACATGGACCCGGAGGCATCGATCAGGATGCCCAGCGAAACAGGAAGATCCTCATGCCGAAAGCTGGCGATAGTCTGCGGCACACCATCTTCATATACCTGAAAGGCGTCCCGCGGCAGCGTCTGCACGGCGCGTCCGTTGCCATCCAGAACGCTGGCGTTCAGGCGCACCTCGCCAACCTCCGTTCTGAGCGTGTAGGTGTTCCCGGAGCGCTGCACACTCGCTCCATTCGGAGCGCCGGGGGCGGCCGTGTCTGGCGCTGCGGGCGCGGGAGCCCCCGTATCCGGATCGGGAGAAGGCACAGGATCGCGATCGACCGTGACCGACGGCGCGACGGGCGTACTCTGTTGCGCGCGGGCAATGACGGCGAAGGGACTAGCCAGAATTGTGAACAACAGTGGTGCGGTGAAGCGGCTAATCCGAAGGTGCATAGTAACCCTGACGATTGTGAACCGAAAGCTGCGGCAGGCCGGCAGGCGGGTTCAGTTTCACCTTCAATTTACGCCAGTTGCCGTCGTGACGCAGATCGCTGGGCTTGTAGCCCACGACGTACTCATTACGCAGCTCCGCAGAGATGCGCGCGGCAATGTCTCCAAGCTCCGCAATGTCGGTGACGTGAAATAGCCGGCCGCCCGTCTCCTCGCAGATATCGGTCAGCAGCGCGGGGCCATTTTTCTCTTCCTCGGTCGCTGCACTCTGGTCGAAGATGCCGATGGAATAGATCTGCACATCGCTCTCACGAACAGCTTTCCGCAGTTCTCCCTCGGTGTAACGCGAGCGATTATCGCCGCCGTCCGAGATGATCAGCAGCGCCTTGCGTTCGTGTTTCGCATCTTTCAGCTTGTTCAGCCCAAGGTAGACCGCGTCAATCAGCGCCGTCCGGTTTGCAGGCTTCAGCATCACCATGCGCGCGTCCACATCATCAACGTTGCTGGTGTAATCCACTACGACGTTGGGGCGGTCATTGAAGGCCACCACAAAAAACTCGTCCTGCGGATTGCTCGTACGCATGAACTCGCTCAGGGCGCGGCGGGCGCGGGCGAACTTGTTATTCATGCTGCCGCTCAGATCAAAGATCACTCCGATGGTGATGGGCGCATCGTCCGTGGAGAAAGTCCGGATCGTCTGTGGCAGATTGTTCTCGTAGACGTAGAAGTTCTCCCGCTCAAGCCCGGTCACCAGGCGGTTCTGGCTATCCGTAACCGTCATCGGCACCAGCACCAGGTTGGCATCGACGCGAATCGTTGCGCCCGCACGCAGCGGTCCCCTGCCATCGACTGTCTTTTCTTTTGCGCTCGCTGCGGGCACGGTCGGTGTCACGGCCTTGCCGGGGGTATGCGCATTGTCCAGCGGATTCTCCTGCGCACCTGCGAACGGTATGCCAAGCAAGGCCAGCACCAGCGCAAGCAGGATCAACGGCCGGCGGAAGGCCCCTTTACGGTGACGAAGTGGCGATGCGGTGCCCATGATGTCTTCTCTGCCCGTATTCCTCGAACGACTGTCCGGCGGAATGCTTCACTCGTCCAGTTGGACGAAGCCGCCGCCGGTACGTCTCGTCAGCGGAAGACGATTGTACGGCATGGGATGCAGAGACAGCCTGAAAGGCTTACAGCGCCATGAAATGTCGGTTAGGCGACTGGATTACCCATGTGAGACGCCTAGTGAGCCGCACCCTCGGGAGCTTTCTCGCCACCCTTTGGCTTGCTGAGCAGGAACGCCAGGAAGAACATGCCGCCGGTGAGCCAGGCCAGCATCCGGTAGACGTCCGCATAGCCCATGACTGCGGCCTGCTGGTTCATCTGGTTGTAGATCGTCGCCTGCGCCGCGTACTGCCCCTGGGCCGAGCCTGCGTTGTGCCCCAGGAAACTGCCCAGCGACTGAAGCTGCTGCTGGTACTGCTGGTTTGCATAGCTCATGTAGTTCTGCAGACGAGCCTCGTGGAAGAGCGTCCGATTCGTCACCTGCGCGCCGCTGATGGCGATCAGGATCGACCCTCCAATGTTGCGGGCAAAGTTGATCAGGCCGCTCACCTGGTTCGAAGCCTCACGGGGCAGACCAACATACGCTGCATTGGTGATTGCAATGAAGCAGAACGGAATCGGCAGCACCTGGATCACGCGTAGCAGCGAGTTGTGGCCGAAGCTCATGTCGAGATTGATGTGCGTGGAAACGTACCAGTAAGCAATCGTGAAGAAGACAAAGGCCGTCGCCACGATATTCCGCGCGGGAAATTTATCCGACAGGATGCCCGCAATCGGCGCTGCCACCAGCAGAGCCAAGCCGCCACCCGTCAGCGCCATGCCGGCATTGGTTGCCGTATATCCGAGCAATTGCTGCAGTAATTGGGGCTGCAACACAGTTCCGGCGTTCAGGATGCCGCCCACCAGCAGCATTAGGAAGCAGCATATGGCGAAGTTCTTGAACTTGAACAGCCGCAGATTCATGATGGGATTCTTCGCCTTGCGAAGCTCCCAATAGATCAGCGCGATCATGCTGAAGACGAACATTGCAGCAAATGTGCGGATGAAGTTTGACGCGAACCAGTCATTCTCCTCGCCCTTATCCAGGGCAATCTGCAGACCAGCCATAGCGAGCGTCAGGAAGCCCACACCGACATAGTCTACGCGGAAGAAGTTCGCGCGATCGTGCTTGATCCACGGCGGATCATCCACCAGTCGCGTCACCAGTACAAATGCCAGAAGGCCAACCGGGATGTTGATGTAAAAAATCCACCGCCACGAGTAGTTGTCCGTGATCCAGCCGCCGAGCGTCGGTCCGATCGAAGGTGCAAGCACCGTCACCAGCGCGTAGACGCTGAACGCAATGCCGCGCTTCTTCGGTTCAAACGAATCCGCCATGATGGCTTGTGCCATGGGCTGCAGGCCACCCCCGCCGAATCCCTGCAGGACTCGAAACACCAGCAACAATGGTAGTGACGGGGCGATGCCGCACAGGAAGCTGGAGAGCGTAAAAAGCGTGATGCACAAGAGGAAGAAGTTTTTACGACCCACGACACTGGAGGCCCAACCGCCCAGCGGTAACACAATGGCATTTGCCACCAGGTAGCTGGTCAGCACCCACGTGCCCTGGTCGGAACTGGCCGCAAGCGAGCCCGAAATGTGCGGCAGCGCGACATTGGCGATGGACGTATCCAGCACCTCCATAAACGCTGCGAGCGCCACGGTACCCGCGATCAGCCACGGGTTTACCCTCGGTTTCCACTGTGCTTCTGCCATCTGTCCCCTGTTGTCGTCTTATTGCTTCGATCACGAACTGTCTCCATCAGATGCCCGGCAGTCGCAGAGTATTCACGCCGCATTACGGCAAACACCCGCACATGGGCCGATAGAATGGTGATCAGACCACGAAGGAGCTGTTCCGCACGCATGCGTATCTACCCGTTCCGCGCTCTCCGTTACAACACGGCCAAGGTCAAGCTCAGCGATGTCGTCACCCAGCCGTACGACAAGATCTCGCCGGCGATGCAGGAGGCTTACTACGCGCAGAGCCCCTACAACCTGATCCGTGTCATCCTCGGCAAGCGCAACCCCGCCGACACTGATGCGGAAAATGTCTACACGCGCGCTGCAAAGTCTTTGCAGGACTGGCGCCGCGAGGCAGTCCTTATTGAAGAGCGCGAGCCTGCCCTCTACGGCTACGCCCAGAAATACACCGTCCCCGGCACCACCGAAGTGCGCGAGCGCCGCGGCCTCATCTGCCTGGGCCACCTGTATGACTACGCGGAACAGGTCGTCTACCGGCACGAACAGACGCTCGCCAAGCCCAAGTCCGACCGCCTCTCCCTCTTCAAGGCCACCCGCACCTATTGCGAACAGATCTACATGCTCTACAGCGATCCGTCGTTCACGGTCGAGAAGCTCGTCTTCGGCAACACCACCGGCCAGGCCGCCACACCAGCCGATGAGACCGTCACCGACGAGTACGGCGTCGTCCACTCTGTCTGGAAGGTCACCGATCCGCACATCCTGAACCTCATCGTCGGCGCGCTCAGCGACAAGAAGCTCATCATCGCGGACGGCCACCACCGCTACGAGACCTCCACCGCCTACGCCCGCGAACGCGCCGCAGAACTCGGTGTGCCGGACACCACGCGCCAGAGCGGCAAGTCCGAAAAGCAGGTCGGCGACTTTGACGAATCACCCTCGAACGACGCGGACATGACTGTCGGTCCGCAGCTCCCCGTGCCGCCCTTCCCTGAGGCCGCCATGATGATGACGCTCGTTAACACCGACGCACCCGGCATCACCATCCTTCCTACCCACCGCATCGTCTACGGCCTCAAAGATTTCTCCTCCGCAGCCTTCCTCGACAAAGCCTCCGAGTTCTTCGAAGTCAGCAAGGTCGAAGCGAAGTCCGTCGAAGGCAAGTCCGATGCCGAGGGCGTCGAAGCCGCCTCGGAACGCATGGCCCCGCTCGCAGGGACCAAAGGCGTCGCGTTCCTCGCTGTCATGAAGGACGGAACCTTCCTGCTGCAGGCCAAGGCCGACGCGATCGACGCCGCACTCCAGCACGTCGCCCCGCGCCAGCGCCCCATGGACGTCGTGCAGCTCCACGCCCTCGTCCTCGAGCAGCTCCTCGAACTAACCCCCGAGAGCATCCGCCAGCAGGAAAACCTCCGGTACCTCCGCTCCGCAGAAGACGCAGCAGCCCAGGTCGCACGAGGCGAAGCCGACATCGCCTTCCTCATCAAACCGGTAACACTCGACCAGATGAAGGAAGTCTCGCTCGGCGGAGAAGTCATGCCGCAGAAGTCCACTGACTTCTACCCAAAACTCCTCAGCGGCCTCGCCTTCTACGCACTCGACTAAGTACGATAAAACGCAATTCAGGAAGGGCATGGCTTTTGCCATGCCCTTCTTTGCTGCAGTCCCATCGGATCAGCAGTCGTCCTGAGTGATCCACCATCCTGAGCAGGCGCGGAGCCCCACAGTGGGCTTCGCGACGGGTTCAACGGTGCTGCGCCCTGACCGAATCCTTTGGAACGTGAGTTGTTTAAGTGCCAGCTCGCGGATGCTGACTTTTGACGACGAAAGCTCCTTCGCTGTTCCGCATGCAATGCGAACGCCGTAACGTGGTTCGACAGAACGGCATGGTGGGATGAGTCATATCCGGACCGAAGCCCGGCGAGACCCGCCACCGATAGTCGCTGCCGCCGCTGACCCAGCTGAGCGCGGCTGCGGATGCGAATCCAGAGAGGAGCAACGTATGTCGAAGGCTGCGTCCACCCCAAAACAAAGCAACGGCGCCACGACGCCTGCGGTGCACACGATCCAGAAGTACGGCTGGGTTCCGGACCTTCCGGATCAGCGCGACTTCCTCTATGCAGCGCCGGCGCCATTTCAGAAGAAGATCCCGTCTTCCGTGGATCTCTCCGGCAAGTGCCCTCCGGTCTACGATCAGGGGCAACTGGGTAGCTGCACCGCGAATGCGATTGCAGCAGCGATCGAGTTCGATCAGAAGAAACGCTTTGTCCCCTCAAGACTCTTTATCTACTACAACGAGCGAGTGATGGAAGGTACAGTCGCGAGCGACTCTGGAGCGCAGATTCGTGATGGCATCAAGAGTGTCGCCACGCAAGGCGCACCGCCTGAGACGGATTGGCCCTACGAGATCGGCAACTTCAGCCTGCATCCACCAGCGAAAGCGTATTCGGATGCAAAGAAGGACATGGTCAGTCTCTACCAGAGGCTGATACAGGATCTCAACACGATGAAGGGCTGCCTGGCCTCAGGTTATCCGTTCGTCTTTGGATTCACGGTGTACTCGTCGTTTGAGAGTGAAAAGGTCGCGAAGACCGGCATAGTTCCTATGCCGGATTCCGGCGAGAAGTCCATCGGTGGGCACGCGGTGATGGCCGTCGGATATGACGACGCCACGCGTGAATTCAAGGTTCGGAACTCCTGGGGTCCAGACTGGGGTCTGAAGGGTTACTTCAAAATCCCCTACGCTTACTTAACGGAAACCAACCTCGCTTCCGACTTCTGGACAATTCGAGGCGTCTCGCAGACAACCGGCGTTGCAAGGTAGTTTGCCTGCGGGTCATCCGTGCGGGAGCTGTTCGTAACGGATGCCCTGCTCGCAAGGTGGAAAAGCAGCAGCGGCGTCGATCGCGCAACGCGGCGTATGACGATAAGAGGCACTGAGCCGTCGGGACGTCGGGATGACGCGCCAGCTCAGACCTCCGCTAGACTTCCAGCCATGGCACAAACTGTAACCGTACAAGCAGTCTTCACCGGCCAGCCGAAAATAATCTCCGACGAGCGCGGCACCTGGACATCGTCCATCTTCCGCGAACGCACAGAGAAGCCTGTCTCTATTTCGCTTGCTGGCCTCGCCGGCGACAAGGTGACACAGCCTTACCACGGTGGCCCCGGCGCCGCCATCTGCGTTCATCTCGCAGACCACTACGCCTTCTGGAACTCACGCTTCTCACTCAACCTGGAAGCTGGCTCGGTAGGCGAAAACATCACCTTGCAGAACATCACCGAAGACCAGATCTGCGTGGGTGACACTGTAGCTCTCGGCTCTGCCCTCGTTCAGGTCAGCGGTCCCCGCGTACCCTGCGCAAACCTCGCCCGCCGCATAGGACGTTCCGACTGGGTCAAACAGACCATCCTCGAAAACCGCACGGGCTTCTATCTCAGAGTGCTGGAGCCAGGCACCGTGCAGGCAGGCGATACATGGTCGCTCAAGCGTCGCATTAACCCGAACGGGTCCATCCCGGCCATCAACCGCTGCATCTATCTCCACTTCGATCCGGCTTACGCCAAATCCATGCTGGAGATGCAGGGTCTCGAAGGATGGTGGAAAGACCAGGCACGGCAGAAACTCGAATTGCGAGAGAAGCACTGGACATCGTCAATGAAAGACGGCGGTAGCTAGATCTCTCTCAAATCAAGTCCGTCACCCAACCTCAATGAGCGCATCGGCGACAGCGCGAAAAATCCAGCGCATTCCATTCGTGAGCGCTGGATACCGGCGTGACCTGATCTATTGCGTTCTGAAGTGAATGATTTAAAATCGGATCGATATGGCAAGGAACGTCGAATTCGATGAAGAAAGCGCGATCCGAACTGCCATGGAGGTGTTTTGGGAGAAGGGTTACAAAGGCGCTTCGCTTCGCGATTTGACCGATGCGATGAAGATCAACCCAAGCAGCTTATACAACACGATCGGGGATAAGCACGCACTCTTTCTTCGCTGCGTGCAGCGGTACACGGACGACCGCAAGGAATACATTGCGAAACATGCTTCGAGTTCCCGGTCGCCGTTGAAGACCATCAAAATCTTCATCGACGATGCAGTGTCAAATATCACGACTAACCCACATAGCTGCATGGCCATCAAGGCTGCTTTCGAAGTGGCAACCGACGACATCCGCGTCCAGGCCATCCTGAAGGATGACAGCGATGCCATGTATCGCTTCCTCTGCTTGCTCCTCACCAGCGCCATGGAAAAGGGTGAGATCAGCGCCGACGAAGATCCAGAAGTGCTGACCGACTACCTGCTAAGCAGCTATATCGGCTGGCACGAGTCATTCATCCTCAATCGAGATCCCATAAAGATCCAGCGGATGGCTCGATTTCTGTTCAAACAGCTCTCACGCTGATTCGCCGATTTCTGAAGCATCCGCTTCGGGAACAACACGGACGCGGTTTCGTGCGCCCTATTCTGAAACGATTGATTCAAAAAGGAGAAACAAAATGTCCGATTCGCTGCTGCAAGGCTTAACTCTGGAAGGGAAAACGGCTCTGATCACGGGAGGCACCAAGGGGATCGGAAAGGCGATCGCTGACCGTCTGGCGTACGCCGGGGCCACGGTAGTGATCACGGCTCGCACCAGCCCCGAAGGCGATCAAAAACATCACCTGATCGTGGCGGATATGGCAACTACCGCAGGCACTGCAGCCGTGGTGAAGGAAGTGACGGAGAAATTCGGCGGAGTCGATATTCTCGTTGACAATGTCGGCGGCCTGACCGCACCCGGAGGAGGGTTCAGTACCCTCACGGATGAGCACTGGGAAGATGAGCTGAGGTTGAACTTGCTAACCACGGTCCGTCTCGATCGCGCGTTGCTTCCGGGAATGATCGAGAAGAAGAGCGGTGTCATCATCCACATATCGAGCGTCGCGGGCAAGCTTCCGCTTTGGGAGATCAACATGGCGTACGCGGTGTCGAAGGCGGCGTTGAACTCTTACAGCAAGGCACTCGCGAATGAAGTAGCCAGCAAGGGTGTGCGCGTCCTCACTGTATCTCCAGGAGGTGTAGCAACGGCACCTATGATCCAGTTCATGGAGCACCTCGCCGCATCGTCTGGCGCAACGCCCAACGAGATGTACAAGACGCTGAGCGATCGATTCGGAGGCGTACCGATGGGCCGCATGGCGGAGCCGGAAGAGGTCGCCTCGCTTGTTGGCTTTCTTGTCTCCCCAGCCGCGGCTTATCTGACAAGTGCAAACTACATGATTGATGGCGGAGCCATCTCGGGGGTCTAGCAACAGGCCACGAAACGCCGGGGCCGGGTTAGGCTACAAGGCCAACTCGGCCCCGACAGGGATCTACACAAAGCAAGCCGGTGCGGTCAGGCCTTTCTCGTGTCCGGTGACGAAGCGCACCCGATCTTCAACGCCTGCCTACAGGCCAACGCACTCCCCGAGCGAGAGCCCGGGGCTGCGTCCCGAGGTCACTGCCTTAGGATGCTCGTCTCTTCATCCCTGCAGAACAAACGGCCCGCGCACAGCGCGGGCCGTTCTCGTTGTAAGTGGTCAAAAAATTACAACCCAAAGCAATAAACATTTCCGTCGTAGCTGCTCATGTAAACCTTGCCATTTGCGACGGTGATGCCAGTGAAGTGGTTAAAGCTGGTGATCGTGTCCTTCGAAGACCAAAGCTCCTTACCCGTCTCCGCATCCAGTGCGTATACGGTGACGTGGTTCGACAGCGCAGCACGGTTCGAAGAGTCGAAGTTCAGACCAATATCCGGCCAGACCTGCTGCGTGTCGTCGCCGCTGCCCCAGGTGTAGACCACACCGTTGGCAACGATCGGCGGCTCGCCGCGGAACATGTCGCGAGACACCCAAACCGGCTCGTACGCGGGCTTGCCACCCTTGTCGACCAGCCTGAAGGCAGCCACGCCACCTTCCTTGGTTGCGGGCGTGTTCTCAATCGGGAATTTGATGCCCGAGTGCTTCGGTCCCCAGAAGGGCACCAGCACCCAGCGCGTTCCCTTCGCATCCAGGTACGACGACACAGCACCCCAGCTACCCGCGCTGGCGAAGTCGACTGCTTCGTTGCAGATCAGCGGCGTCTTCAGCAGCGGCTCATGGTGATCCGGTCCGCCCATGTTCTTCGGGTCCAGCAGGTACAGGCGGCACTCCTTGCCTGAGGCGGCCATGTACTCCTTGCCGTTGAACATGAAGCTGGTCGGCGTGTTGTTCGGATCCAGATCGCGACGGCGCAGCCAGTCCCAGTTGGGCGGCGTGAACCAGTCCTTCACCATCCACGCGCCGTCCTTCAACTCGAAGCCGACAACGGAGTTGCCAAGCACGAGATTGTCCGGCTTGCTGGGGTTGTAGATACCATCGCCCGTCGTCGTCCAAACGACGCCGTCCGACGTGATCACCGGTCCACGGCGACCCCACAGACCACCGCCGCCACCAAAGCCCTTCGAAGGCGTGACCTTGCCGCTTGCCAGGTCGACGGAGTAGATACCGCCGCGGCCCGCATAGATGATGCTGTTGTTCCAGAGCTGCAGAGCGAACTTCGACGTGGCACCAGTCTTGATCACCGGCTTCAGGTCTTCGCCAGTCACATCACTCAGGATGTGCAGGTTACCGCCGCCATCGAGAACATAGATGGGGCGCACACCCTTGGCATCCGGCTCACCGATGACGGGCACGTCCGTGCTACCACCGGGGTTCAGGAAGTTGTAGTGACGCGTGTCCGTCGGCAGCACTTGGGCGGGACGCGGCGGTGCACCCTCTGGCGGACGCATCGGCGGCAGCGCCTCGTACTTGAACTTCTGCTGCCACACGATGGTGCCGGCCTTTGCGTCGAAGGCATAGAGTGTGTCCCCTACGCCAAGGATGTAGACCATCTCCTTGGGGCCGCTGGCCGTGGGCACGTTCTGCACCACGAGCGGATCCATCAGCGTATGCAGGCCGTGCGGATAGACATCCGTCTTCGTCTTCCACAGCAGCTTCATGCTGCCAACGTTGCTCTTGTTGAGGATCTTCTCGTCCTTGTTCCAGCCGCTGCGCTGTACGTCTCCGCCGGAGGTGAGCCAGTTACCGTTCTGCGCGACGGCCATGCTGCAGCAAAGGGCTGCGCTGGCCAGTGCAGACAATGTCTTCCGTGTAGAAATCTTCAGCATGGATTACTTCTCCTCGGGAATGCCGTACTGATACAGCGTGTTGTCGTGCGTGACGAAGTAGGCGTGGCCGTTGGCAAAGGCAAGCGGCTGCGAGGAGTAGGTGGCGGCCGGCGTGCTGCTGTACAGCGCCTTACCGGTCGCGGCATCCAGCAGGTGCAGCACCGCGGGCTTGGACCCCTTGGCGGACCAACCCGAGGCGAGCCCATAGACGAGGCCACCCGCGACGATCGGACCGGAAGCGCCCACCATGTCCGGCGAGCTCCACGCTGGAACCAGCTTGGGACGTCCACCGCTGAAGTCGATCTTGAAGGCCACAATGCCACCGTTGGCAAGTGCGCCGTTCGCTCCCGCAAACTTCGCGGCAATCGGTCCACGTACGGCCGCGAACAGCCAGCGCGTGTTGCCATGCTCGGTATCCGCGAACGTCGCAAAAGTCCCAAAGATACCGTTGCTGCCCGAAGCATCGGCAGCGACGATCGCGTCGGTCGAGGCCAGCGGCGTGTGGTGATCGCTGCCGCCCAGTGCTGTCGAATCCAGCAGGTAGATCTTGCCGTTGCGATCGCCCGCAACCACGTAGTCCTTACCGCCCTCGGCGAAGACAGCCGGCGTAACGCCAGCAGCGCCCGGCTTGTACGCCGGCTCCTTGTCGCTGGGTGTGAAGTAGTCCTTCACTTCCAGCGTCTTCGGATCCAGCTTCAGCACGGTGTCGTTGTAGGCGCCGGCGACATCGCCCTTGCCTTCGGGAACGGTGCCAACGACGAAATCGTTCTTCGTGCCGATCGCCGTGCTGCCAGTACCGGCAAAGCCAGCGCCGTTCGTCATGAAGCTGACGACGCTGCCCCACACGGCGGGAGACTTGAAGGGCTTGTTCGGCTCGTTCTCGGTCTCAGGCGCCTTGAAGTTCGCAGCGTAGAGTCCGTTGCCCGCGCCGCCACAGCCGTTGATCGTCGCGGCGAAGAGCGTGCCGTCCGCGGAGATATTCAGCGCCGGGACATTGCTGCCTGCAGGTACCAGTTTCTGACCGGGAACGTAGGTCGGGTCGCCGTCCTGCTGGCGCAGCGGAATCAGCGTGCCGTTGCCATCCAGCACATAGGTCACAGCAACGGTGCCGCGGCCAAAGCCACCACCACCGAAACGTCCCACGGTGCTGCCGCCGGTTAGAAGCGGCGGCGCCGTCATGCCACCGGGGCACATGGCCGAGGTCTTGACCGCGCCCTTCGTGGGCAGGGTTACATGCTTGAAGTCGTAGGCCAGGTCTGCGTCTGTCACCCAGACATCGCCGGCAGAAGAGCCCGTCCACAACAGCTCATGGAAACCGGTGATGCCGATGATGCGCTCAAGGTCGATGGTCGAGGTGGCGATGCCCTTCGTTTCGAACTTGTGTTTGTAGAGCTGCTTGACGTCCTTGGCATTGGCCGCGGAGATGTGTGTCTCCGGATTGACGTAGCCGTCTCGCTGCGGATTGCCACCCACGCTGGGCCAGTTGGCAGCCCAGACACAGGCGCAGGATCCGGCCGCCACACAGAGCGACCACAACACTTTCTTCTGCATGCAGATGACCTCTCTCGTACCGCAAGTAAATTCAGTTCGGAGCCTGCATTCTGAGACGTCTCATAAATGCCCGCTCCATCCATCCGTCAGCCCGTCTTTTGCGTGCCAGATCGCACAAATACTGTGCAAACGCCACACTTTCGCTGCTCGTTTGGAAGCGCACTACTTATCCCATTGGCGGCGAACGATTGTCAAGCAAATCGGTTGGCGCGTTTCGGGGACGACAGGTTGACGCAACGCGAGCCCTCGAAGTTCCCACCGCACGGAAAATTGACCGGGGAATCTACTGGCCGCGTCGTGTTGGGCGCGGGTCGCGCGAGACGTATCATCGAAACGATGCAGACCCTGCTCCTGATCGATACCTGTGGTGCCGGCGGCGGCATCGCTGTCGCCCATGTCGGTCACAGTGCTGCAACAGTCCTCGCAGAACGCGAGCTGCCCGGCCGCGAGACGCAGGAACTGCTGATGTCCGCGCTGGCCGACGTGCTTGCCCTGGCTTCTGTGAAACCCGCGGCGATCGATGCCGTTGCCGTGGTGAATGGCCCCGGTTCCTTTACCGGTGTCCGTATTGGTCTGGCCGCAGCAAAGGGATTAGCAGAAGCACTCGACAAGCCGCTCATCGCCATCAGCCGTCTTGCTGTTCTGGCAGCGCAAGCCCCCGCAAGCGGCAACGTCCGAGCGTGGCTCGATGCGGGCCGTGGAGACATCTTCCGCGGCCTCTATCGTGATGGCGTGTGTACTGACGAAGCCATGATTACGGGGGAATGCGCACTGGAAGAGGCCGAGGGACAGGCGGTGATTGTCATGGAAGAACGGCTCGCGACACTCTGCCCACGAGCCCTGGCCGTACCACCGGTAGGCGTGCGGCAGGCATTACCACTCGCCGCGGCGATGCTCAACCGGGGCACCTTCGCGGATACAGCACTGCTCGACGCCAACTACCTTCGCATTCCGGACGCGGAACTTCACCGTCTCCGCGCCGCTGCACTGTCGGCATGATCCGCATCCGGCCGGCAACCGCCGAGGACATACCCGCTGTCCAGCGAATCACTCTCGCCAGCCCCACCGCGCCGCATTGGACGACCGAGCAGTTCGGCGAGTCAATTGCCACTTCTTCAACCGCTACCGTGCGGCGAACGGTCCTCCTTGCGGAACTCACCACGCTGAAGCAGCAGGTCATCGGCTTTGCAGTCATCTCCGCGCTCGTATCCGTCTACCCAATCGACGCCGAACTGGAGAGCATTGCAGTGGATCCGGACCATCGAGGCAAGGGAGCAGGCGCTGCCCTGCTGCAGGCCGCCACCGATTGGCTGACCTCGCTGCCAACCTCCGGAGAACTGGCCGCAGTCATCCGGCTGGAGGTGCGTGTGTCCAATCATCCGGCGATCCGCCTCTATCGCAGCCACGGTTTTGTCGATGTCGCCACACGCACCGCCTATTACGCAAATCCGCGGGAAGACGCGATTTGCATGGAAAGAGAGATCGTTGCCGCTACCGCACCAACATCTCGCTTGGTAATCCAGCCAAAGGCACTGCCCAGGCTATGACGCGGGCAATTCTGCTGCCCGGAAGCGGTATGATTACCGCTGTATGGTTCGTGACGGATATTTTTACGCGCTTGGCCTGATCGTAGTTGCTGTTCTGCTGTGGCAACTCACCGGCTCTAAGGGCATCGGCGTGATACCGCTCATCCTGGCGGTCTTCTTTCTATGGTTCTTCCGTGATCCTGCGCGCCGCATCCCTACCGGCCCCGGCGAGATCGTCTCGCCCGGAGACGGAAAGGTCACGGAAGCCGAGTGGATCGAAACGCCCGACGGCAGCCGTCTGCGCATCAGCATCTTCCTGAACGTCTTCGATGTGCACGTGAATCGTTCCCCCATCGAGGGCACGGTAACGTCCGTGAATCACAAGCACGGCCTCTTCCTGAACGCCATGCGTGCAGACAGTAATGTGCTGAATGAGCAGAACGTGGTCGTCATTGAACACGGCGATTGCTCCGTCCAGGTGAAGCAGATCGCCGGCTTGCTGGCACGCCGTATTGTCTGCACCGTCAAGCCGGGCGACCGCCTTCAGCGCGGACAGCGCTTCGGCCTGATCAAGTTCGGATCGCGTGTCGATGTGCTGATGCCCGCGGACGCGAATCTCCGTGTTCGCCGCGGCGACCGCGTGCGTGGCGGCAGCTCCATCCTCGCAGTTGTTCCCCAAAACTCCGCCTGCGACGACGGATCATCGGCCGCTGTTGCCGAGGCATAACGTGGGCAATACCCCCGTGCCGCCCCGTAAGCGACCACGCCGTGGGCTCTACGTCCTGCCATCCATCTTTACGGGCGGCAATATTGCGCTGGGCTTTTACGCCATCGCGCAGAGCATGCAGGCTTCCACGGCCGATCATGCTCCGTTTGATCGGGCCGCGCTCGCCATCATCTTCGCGCTGCCCTTTGACGCGCTCGACGGCCGCATCGCACGCATGACCAACACGGAGAGCGACTTCGGACGCGAGCTCGATTCGCTCGCCGACGTCATCACCTTCGGTGTTGCGCCCGCGATCCTCGCTTATACCTGGGGCTTTCGGATGCTGCCGGCGCTGGCGAATGCGCGCCTGCATGCACGCCTGATCGAGTTCGGCCTGGTTGCGGCATTCCTCTTCCTCATCTGCGGCGCATGCCGGCTCGCGCGCTTCAATGTCACGGTGAACCCTAAGCCAAGCAATCCGGGCCGCCCCGGCCGGCGCTACTTTGTCGGTATGCCCATTCCCGCTGCAGCTGGTGTTGTTGGGAGCGTGGTGCACTGCTTCAATGGCTCGCCCATCGACAATCCATGGATCGCCCTGGTTTGGCTTGCATTGCTGCTATTCACCGGCTTTCTGATGGTCAGCCGGTGGCGTTTCTGGAGCGGGAAAGAGATCACGCTGGTCGACAAGCAGCCCACGCGCATCCTCGTCGTTCTTGTCCTGCTCGGAGTTCTGCTGGCAGAGTTTTCGGAGTACCTGCTGATCTCGATGGCCCTTGCCTATATGGTCAGTGGTATGGGCGCACGGCTGATGTACGCTGCACAGTCACGGCGCGCGAGACGCCTTGGCATGCCGATGCCGAACACCAGCCAGGTATAGAGAAGCCCGCACCAGCGAAAGATATGCGCGCCTGTTGGATATCACCCAGCGCACTGCTCCATCCACTGCAGGCGTAACCTTGCATCAGCCGCGGCACCGCCGCATCAGAGATAGCTATGAACAAGATTCAATACCGCATCGCCGTGGTCGGCGCATCTTCCCTGCTGGGCAAGGAAATTGGCGATGAAATCGCCGAGAGTCCGCTTGCTGCAGCCAACACCATCCTTCTGGACACAGAAGAAGCGGGTGGAACCCTGGAAGCCATCGGCGACGAAGCCGCGTTCCTGCAGACGCTGGAACCTGCCTCCCTTGAAAACCTTGACGTAGCCATCTTCGCGGACACCAAGATGCTTCGCGAATTTGGCCAGACCGCGCGTGCGATGGGCGCTGCCGTGGTCGATGTGACTGGCTCCGGCTTCGATACAACCGCTCCCGTACGTTCGCCGCTGGTCGGTGATTCCAAACCGCTGGACCTTGAGGCCAACTCCGTGCGCGTTGCGCACCCCGTCGCGACCATGCTGGCACTCGTACTCGGCCTGGCCGCAAAGGCCGGTGCACTCCGGAATGCGGCAGCCACGGTATTGCAGCCTGCCAGTGAAAATGGTCGCGCTGCCCTTGATGAACTGCAGCAGCAAAGCATCAACCTGCTGAGCTTTCAGGCGGTGCCGACTGAAGAGTTTGACGCGCAGGTCGCGTTCAACCTCCTGCCAACACTTGGCGAAGCCGCGCGTAACCCTATTGCCGCCAGCGAAGACCGTATCCTGCGCGATCTGCAGGCGCTTTCCGCCGATCTTCCGGTGCCCGTGCTGCAACTGATCCAGGCACCGGTCTTCCACGGCTTTGGCGTCTCGCTGTTTCTTGAGTTTGATCAGCCGCTCGCACCCGGCGTTCTACTGGCTGCAATGGCCTCTGAGTACATCGACATCACCGGCGAAGAGCCGCCAAGCAACATCAGCAGCGCAGGCCAGGGGCGTGTTCTGCTGCAGCTGAAGCCCACCGCGGACAACACACGGTATGCCCTGTGGATGACCGCCGACAATCTCAAGCTGACCGCACGCACCGCAGTCGCCTGCGCGCTGGAACTGACTCGTCTAAAACCGCTGGGAACAGTCCAGTAGAGCCCTGAGGCGCCCATGCAAACCCAAGTTGTCCACGCGGACTCGGGTCGCCCCCGCGGGATCGGGTTCCCCATTCTTTTGCAATAGCAAAAGGGTGGGCTATCGCGAGAAGCTCGACCAGGGATGCCACGAGCGGCAGCGGGACAAGTAGAAAGACGAGCTTCCTGCTTCCACGAGTCCGGCACTGCTTTGCAACGGTGCGGACCCGGCCTTTCAGTCACGAAAACCATAGCAACACGAAGGGACCTGCCCTCCTCCACATCTCACGATGCTCGGAAAGCAGGCCCCTCCGCGCTGTTACGGATGCCAGAGTTTTTAACGTCGTCCTACAGCTTAGTAGGTGCCGAACGGATGGGCATAGCCCGGGTGGTAGAGGGCCAGGAGCGCTACGGCTCCGACACCAAAGGCAATTACCAACACCTGCCAGTTACGCTCAATCCACGGCTGCTCAACTTCATGGCTCATCGCAAAGATCTCCTCGCTCCATCGTAAACGACGGTGGGCCGCCCTCGTTCGAAGATCGGCCTAATGCTTTGGTGAGGCGTATTTCTTGGTATCCACTGGCGTGTTGTAACGGACGTTGCGATAGAACGCCGTACGCGTGTCGCCTTCGGGGGTATACGTGACCTGCTTCAATGGGATGTCGCGCGACGCGTCGATCCACATGGTGATGTGGTTGAACGTCTGGGCGGTCTCCGGATCCTTCGGTACCAAGTCGAGTTTGGCCGTCGAGACACCATCTACTGGCTCCATGCCCTGCAGCGTGACGTTATACGACTTCTCAATATCCTTGCCGCTGCCGCCGAATCCAAGAGCCAGAAAGCTCTCAACCCGCGACCGGTTCTCGCCCGCGCTGAACCCGGTTACTTTCTTCGCGACGGCGTCGTACATGTCGCCCTTGCCATCCGAAAAGTGGATGTACTTGGTCGGTGCCCCGCCCTGCTTCTGCGCCAGCGTAATGCCGACATCGATCGTGTTGTTCTTGCGCTGGAAGTAAGTCCTGCCGTACTGCGAGGTCGTCTCCTTCACGATCTTCTCGTAGTTATCCCACTGCAGATCGGCTTCCGCCGACTGGAACTTCGCGGACGATGCGTCAAGCTGACGCAGGACCTTGTCCAGCGCAGGATCCGTGGCAGCGTGCGCGGATGCGGTAGCCGTCGTCAAGACAAAAGCGGCGATCATGATGTGTGCAAATCGATTCATCGTGCTCCTGAAGCCTCGCATGCTTAGACACAAAGATGTGCCGTCCGGCGCGCTCAGCGATGCGAAAACCTATCGGTGAGCCCACACCCGGTACGCCTGCACCGAACCATCGGCGCCGCGGATCGGCTCGTAACGCTCCACCAGGACATCGCCGGCAATGGGCTCGATCAGCCGGCGCAGGGCGCGGCGTGTACGCTGCTCCGGGTCAGAACCGCCGACCTTCTTCAGACTCTGATCTACATCGGACTGCTTTACCTGGTAGACAAGCTCTCCCGCCCCGTTGTTCTCCACCATGATTTGCGACGGCAGGTTGTAGATTGGCCGGTCGCGGAAGTTGATGAATCGCGGCGACACGAAGATGAACAACAGCACCATCGTCACCATCACGTCATAGTGAAACGAGCCGCGCTCATAGCTCCAGAAAAGGTAGTTGCGAACCGTCTTCAACATCGTCTTTAAAGTCCTGCCTTGCCCGCGGCCTGCGAACCCTGGCCCGTAGCGAGCGAGGTTTGCTGGCCGATCGTGGTCTGGCCGCCCATGTACGGTACCAGTGCATCCGGCACACGGATGGACCCGTCGGCCTGCTGATAGTTTTCAAGGATAGCGAGATAGGTCCGGCCCACGGCCAGTCCGGATCCATTCAATGTGTGCACAAACTCTGCCTTCTTGGCGCCCGCGGGCTTGAAGCGGATGTTCGCTCGCCGTGCCTGGAAGCTGCCGAAATTGGAGCACGAGCTGATCTCACGGTAGAGTTCCTGGCCCGGCAGCCACACTTCGAGGTCATACGTCTTCTGCGACGCGAAGCCCATGTCCCCCGTGCACAGGAGCATACGGCGGTAAGGCAGACCAAGGGTCTCAAGAACCGTTTCGGCATGGCGTGTGAGCTTTTCATGCTCCTCTGCGCTCTTGTCCGGCGCTGTGAACTTTACAAGCTCCACCTTCTGGAACTGGTGCTGGCGAATCATGCCACGCACGTCCCGACCGTAGCTGCCGGCCTCGCTGCGGAAGCAGGGAGTATAGGCGCACAGGCTGATCGTCGGATCGCATTCGATCGTCTCGTCGCGGAACAGGTTGGTCACGGGAACTTCCGCAGTGGGGATCAGCCAGTGATCGTTCTCCTGCAATTCTCCCGGCACATATGCGCCTTTGTCGTCGCAGTGAAACAGATCTTCCGCAAACTTCGGCAATTGCCCGGTACCGAACAGCGACTTCGAATTGACCATGTAGGGCGGCAGCACCTCGGTGTAGCCATGCTGGCCGGTGTGCAGGTCGATCATGAAATTCGCCAGGGCCCGCTCCAGCCGTGCACCCGCGCCAACCTGAACGACAAAGCGCGATCCGCTGATCTTCGCCGCGCGATTGAAGTCGAGAATCCCGAGGGCTTCGCCCAGCTCCCAGTGCGGCTTCGCTTTGAAGTCGAAGTGCGGGATCTCGCCCCAAACCTTTTCGGTCGAGTTGCCATGCTCATCGCGGCCCTCGGGCACGCTGGCATCCGGCAGATTCGGAATCGCCTCAAGGATTGTGCGCAGCTTCAGATCGTGCGCGGCGGCACTCTCTTCCAAGGCCTCCGTCTGCTCGCGCAGCGTGCGGACTTCCTCAGTCAGCGCTTCGGCATCGCCGCCTGTGCGCTTCAGCTTGCCAATCTCTTCTGAAAGGCGATTGCGCCGCGCCTTGACCGTCTCAAGACTGGTGATCGCCTCACGGCGGGCCGCATCAATGTCGGCGAAGTTGCCCAGCAGGGCGGCGGGGTCGGCGTTACGCCGGCGAAGTGCGGCTTCCACCTCCGGGAGATTACCCCGGACGTATGCGAGATCGAGCATCTGTCTATGGTATCGGGTTTGGCGGCGGCGCGGAAAATCATCGACCAGAGACAATCTCCGGGCGCGCCCGCATTAGCATGAACGTATGCTGCTTCGCCGCTTTGCCGCCGCCGCTGTCTCCGCCACCCTGATCCTCTCAACCGTCACGCCTGCACGCGCAGCAGCCTATGACGGCTCTCCGAAGCTGGTCATCGAGCTGGTGTTCGACCAGTTCCGCGGTGACTACCTGGATCGCTTTCGTGCCGACTTCAAGGCGAGGAACGGCTGGAACCTCTTCCTGAAGCAGGGTGCCCACTACACGGATTGCTACTACGACTACGCCAACCTGGTGACTGGTCCGGGCCACTCCACCATTGGTACAGGTGCTTACACCGACGGCCATGGCGTGCCCGTGAACGATTGGTATGAGAAGGCCCCGGACGGCAAGCTGCGGTATGTGCAGTCCATTGATGACGATCGCTACACCATCGTCGGTCAGCCGGCAGGAGCGAAGGTCTCGCCAGGAGCTTCGCCGCATTATGAGGTCGCCTCCACACTTGGCGATGAGCTCGTCCTCGCGACAAGCGGCAAGGCTCGTGTCTTCGGCGTTTCCCTGAAAGATCGGGCTGCCATCCTGACCAGCGGCCACGCAACGAAGGGTGCGTTCTGGACGGACCATGAGAGCGGTCGCTGGATCACGTCGACCTACTGGCAGAAGCAGCTTCCGTCGTGGGTGGAAGCCTTCAACAGCGGCGATGCCGTTGCCAGAGCTCGCGCCACCTCAAAGATCCCGGATGGCAGCTTCTACGAAAAGGTGGGCGCAACGCAGGCCGGCGTCGCCTACCAGCTCGACTTTGCGAAAGCGCTGATCCAGAACGAACACCTCGGTCACAACGAGGCTGGTGTGACCGACCTCATCACGATTTCCGTCTCTTCCACAGACATCATGGGACACCGCGTCGGGCCCGACGATGCCCAGCAGCGCGCACTGATCGACGCGTCCGATGTTGAGCTGGATCGCTTTTTCACGTGGATCGACAGCACCATCGGTTTGAAGAATGTGATGGTTTCCATGACGGGGGATCATGGCGTCGCGCCCAGCGTCAATGCGGCTGTGGCTATGGGCATGCCGGCACGGGGCGTTCCAACCAAGCCCATGTGGGACTACGTCGAGAAGGCCCTGCAGGCGAAGTTCAAGCCAAAGGGCAACGTGAAGTACGTGCTTGGCGGCGAATCGCCATGGATGCAGATTGATCCGGAGCCGTTCCAGGCGCAGGGCATCTCGGAGCAGCAGGCGGAAGATGCTACGGCAGACGCCGTTCGCGAATACTTTGCCAGCCTGGCGGCTTCCACCACGGCACAGGCCGGGGCGCCGGAAGGTCGCCTACCGGAGCCATTGCGTGTGCAGTTTGTTTACACCGCAAGCCAGCTCCGCAACGGACAGGTACCCGACACCGACCAGGGTCGCCGCGAGCTGCATAGCTACTCCCCTGCAATCCGCTGGGCGGTGCACATGAACTTTGGTGCGTACCAGTACTACGGCTCCGAGACGGGGACGACACACTACTCTTCGAATTCCTACGACCGGCATGTGCCGCTCGATTTCTTTGGCGCGGCCTTCCAGCCCGGCACCTATCACAACCCGGTAGAGCCAGTGGACATTGCGGCGACCTTCGCGTCCCTTTTGCGGGTGAACCGTCCGTCTGCGGCAGTGGGTCATGTGCGCCTGGAATCGCTGAAGCCGGAAGTGGCGGCGATCGCTGGAACGGTGACGCGTAAGTGAGCAAGCCCGACATGCGCGTCAGCATCGCCGGGGTTGCGCTTCGCTCGCCTGTGATCGCTGCCAGCGGCACTTTTGGTTACGGCGTGGAGTTTGAAGAGATTCTCTCCACTGACCGCATCGGCGCGTTCGTCACCAAGGGCCTGTCCCTGGTGCCGATGGACGGCAACAAGGCTCCGCGCATCATCGAAACCACCGGCGGCATGATGAACGCGATCGGCCTGCAGAACATTGGTGTCGATGCCTTCATCAAGGACAAGCTGCCGGGCATTCGCAGGATGCGGGGCAGCGTCTGCATCGCCAATGTCTTCGGCTACAACATCGAAGATTGCCTGGGCGTGATTGAAAAACTGAACCACGCTGACGGCATTGTGATGTACGAATTGAACGCGAGCTGCCCCAACACGAAACACGGCGGCATGGTCTTCGGTACGGATCCTGAATCGCTTGGCGACCTCGTCTTCCGGTGCAAAGCCGTCAGCAAGCGGCCCCTGATGGTGAAGCTGTCGCCGAACGTGACCAACATCGGCGGCATGGCGCGAGTCGCGGAGGCTGCCGGAGCCGATGCCGTCTCGCTCGTCAACACTTTCCTCTCACTCGCGATCGACACGGAGACACGCAGACCCCGCATCGCCAACATCACCGGCGGACTCAGCGGACCGGCGATTAAGCCCATAGCGGTGCGCATGGTGTGGGACGTGGCGCGCTCAGTCAAGATTCCCATCGTTGGCATGGGCGGTATCGCCAAGGCAGAGGACGCTGTGGAGTTCCTGCTGGCGGGTGCAACCGCCGTCGAAGTCGGCACCGCAAGCTACGCGGACCCACGCGCGGTTGAGAAGATCGCCGACAATCTCGAAAGCTGGTGCACCGCTCACGATGTCGCGAAAGTGGCCGAACTGACGGGCGGTTTGCGGCTTTGAGCGCACCAACACTTGTTAAACTGACAACGATGAATGGCCGCCACGAGATCGATTCCAGGCGCGAGCAGATTGAAGCCATCTGCCGCGAACATGGGGTCGCGCGCCTGCTCGTGTTCGGATCGGTCCTTCGGGATGACTTCAATCCGGATACGAGCGACATCGATCTCCTTGTGAAGTTCATGCCAAACGTACAGAAGCCCTGGGCGGGTGAGTATACGGATTTGCAGTCAGCCATGGAAGCACTCTTCCGCCGCCGTGTAGACGTGATCCCGGAAGGCTCCATTAAGAATCCATACCGCCTGGTAAACATCGAACGCGAACAAGAGCTGCTCTATGCAGCATGACGACAACGCATACTTCCACGACATTGTCGCCGCGGGCAACGAAATCCTTGAATACACCGCGGGAATGCGTCTCAGAGACTATCTCAATGACGGGCGGACCCGGCGTGCTGTCGAGCGCTGCCTCGCTATCATCGGCGAGGCCCTGTCACAGATACGCAAACGGAACGAATCTGCCTTGGCTGCCATTCCGAATTACCAGAGGGTCATTGGCTTACGGCACCTGCTGATCCACGAGTACACCGACATCAATGACACGTTGATCTGGACAGCGGTGGAGCAGGATCTTCCGGAACTTCTTAAATCAATACAGACTGAACTGCACAGGATCAAACGATAGATGTCGAGCAATAAGATCACCCGCGCCCTTTTGAGTGTTACCGACAAGTCAGGTCTGCTGGAATTCGCCCAGCGCCTCAGCGCCATGGGCGTCGAGCTCGTCTCCACCGGCGGCACCGCAAAGATGCTGCGTGATGGCGGCCTCGCAGTCCGCGACATCAGCGACCTCACCGGTTTCCCCGAGATGCTGGACGGCCGCGTGAAGACCCTGCACCCGAAGGTTCACGGCGGCATCCTTCACATCCGCGATAACGCCGAGCACGTCGCGGCCGTGACCGAGCACGCCATCCAGCCCATCGACATGGTTGTGGTCAATCTCTACGCCTTCGAGAAGACCGCGTCGAAGCCCGGTGTCGCCTTCGCTGACATCATCGAGAACATCGACATCGGCGGTCCCAGCATGGTGCGCAGCGCCGCGAAAAACTTCAACGATGTCGCCATCGTCACGGCTGCAACCGACTATGAAGCCATTGCGGATGAGATGGAGGCCAACAACGCCTCCCTTTCGCTGGCCACGCGCTGGCGCCTTGCGAAGGCCGCCTTCGCCACGACTGCGGCCTATGACACCGCCATCGCCAACGCTCTCGAGACACTAACCGAGCCGGACGGCACGCACACCCAGCCCGCCACCCTTGACGAAGCCGCCGTACCCCAGGCGCTGCGCTTGAATCTGCCGCTGAAGGGTACCCTCCGTTACGGTGAGAACCCGCACCAGGCAGCAGCCGTCTACACGGACGGCACGACCAAGGGCATCGCGAACGCCAGGCAGCTGCAGGGCAAGGAACTCTCCTTCAACAACCTCGTCGATCTGGACGCCTGCTGGGAGTTGGCCAGCGAGTTCTCCGAGCCCGCCTGCGCCATCATCAAGCACACCAATCCGTGTGGCGCGGCCACCGGAAAATCACTGCTCGATGCCTACCTGAGCGCCCTGGAAGCAGACCCGGTCTCGGCCTTCGGCGGCGTCATCGGTCTAAACCGTGAACTCGACGGCGCCACTGCGGAAGAGATCGGCAAGCTCTTTGTCGAGGCGATCGTCGCCCCCTCGTTCAGCGCTGCCGCGCTCGAGGCGCTGGCGAAGAAGAAGAACCTTCGTCTGCTGCAGATTGATCCGGCCCACCCGAAGAAAGCGTTAAAGCAGATCAGCGGCGGCATGCTGATGCAGGACGCCGACCGCGGCTCACTGGAAACCGTCGAACTCAAGGTGGTCACGAAGCGCCAGCCCACACCGGAAGAGCTCACCGCCCTTCGCTTCGCCTGGACCGTCACCAAGCACGTCAAGTCCAACGCCATTGTCTACGCCCGTGCCGCAGCCGCCGCAGACGGAACCGTATTCGGCCAGACGGTCGGTATCGGCGCTGGTCAGATGAGCCGCGTGGACGCCGCCCGCTTTGGCGCCATGAAGGCTGTTCTGCCGCTTGACGGCTCAGTTGCCGGATCAGACGCGTTCTTTCCCTTCCCGGACGGCCTGGAGACCGTGGCGAAGGCTGGGGCGACCGCCATCATCCAGCCCGGCGGCTCGGTCCGCGACGCGGAGGTCATCGAAGCCGCTGATCGCTTAGGAATTGCCATGGTATTCACAGGAATGCGACACTTTAGACACGGATAAATTGCGGTTGGCGGCAGAAGAGCACCCTCCGGCGCCTGATCTTCGTCTAACCTGAAGCACACCTGTTTGCAAGCTCGGTCGCGCAAGCGAGCGGACACCGGGCAGAAGGATTGGTTCTTCTGATGATTGGTCCGCAGAACGCTGTCAGCGTTTCCTCCCTCCGTACCCTGCTTGCAGCGGTAGCGCTTTGCGTTGCCGCGCCGCTAGTCGCCCAGAAGAACGTGCCCACGGTTCTGCCCCCGCAGCCCGTGGCGCCCTCTTCCACGGGCTCCAGCGCGGCTTACTACCACTATGGCCTCGCGCACATCTATGAGGACCTTGCAACGACGCAGGGCCGCAGCGACTACGCGACCCAGGCCATTGAACAGTACAAACAGGCGCTGGACGCGGATCCAAAGTCCACGTTTCTCCAGGACGGCCTGGCCGATCTCTACTTCAAACTGGGCCGCATCCGCGAAGCTGTCGAAGTCGCGCAGGACCAGGTAAAGAAGAACCCCCAGGATGTGGAAGCGCACCGCCTGCTCGGCCGCGTCTACTACCGCTCACTCGGTGATGCGCAAGGCACGGCACAATCGCAGATGGTGCAGCTCGCTACCGCGGAATACGAAGTTCTGGTCAAGCTTGAGCCCAATGTCGCGGAAAATCATCTGTTACTGGGCCAGCTCTACGAGGTCAGCCACGAGTCCGCAAAGGCGGAGGCTCAGTTCAAGGCTGCGCAGGGGCTTGATAACGGCAGTGAAGAATCCCTCTTGAACCTTGCGCGCCTGTACAGCGAACAGGGTGATACGCAGCGTGTCATCAACACGCTCACGGCCCTGCCGGAAGGCGATCGGTCAGTTCGGATTGAGCTCGCCATCGGTGCCAGCTATGACCAGTTGCACAAGCCGAAGGAAGCTGCCGCCGCCTACCAGCGCGCGCTGGATGCTGAAAGCGACAACACAGACGCGCAGCGTGGCCTGGCGAATGCTCTCCTCGCAGGCGACCGCATGGACGATGCCCTGAAGATCTACGCCGCCATCGTCGCAGCGGAACCGCAGGATGCGCAGAGCTACATCAAGATCTCAGAGATTCAGCGCCGCCAGGGCCACTACGATCTCGCACTTGCCACGCTGAAGAAGGCGAAGGCGATGGTTCCGGACTCCGAGGAGCTCGTCTTCAACGAAGCCCTGCTCTACGACGCGCTGGGCCGCTACACGGATGCAGAGAACTCGCTGAAGGGCGTGCTCGCCGCTACTGCGAAAGCGCCTGACGCCTATACAGAAGCCGAGCGTAACAATCGCGCGATCTTCCTCGACCGCCTGGCGCTGCTCTACCGCGAAGAGAACAAGACCCCGGAAGCCGTTGACGTTTATAAACAGATGGCTTCGCTGGGCGGAGAGATGAAGCTGCGCGGCATCGGTGGCGAAGTCGATGCACTGCGTGATGCGCACGAGTGGGACAAGGCAGCCGCCGTGGCTGAGGCCGCGGCAAAGGAATCGCCAAACGACCGCGACACACAGATCCTGTATGCGGGCCAGCTTGCCGACACCGGCAAGGCAGAAGAGGGCCTTGCGCTGCTGAAGAAACAGATCAACGGCAAAGCGGAAGATCGCACCACATACCTGACACTCGCACAGGCATACATCCGTCTGCGTCGCTACGACGAAGCCAATGCTGCGTTGGATAAGGCCGAGGTCTTCTCGCAAAAGAACGATGACAAGGTCTACCTCTACTTCCTGCGCGGCACCATCGACGACAAACAAGGCAAGAAGGATGAGTCTGAGACCTGGCTGCGCAAGGTGCTGGACATCGATCCAAACAACGCGCAGACGCTGAACTACCTTGCGTACATGTTCGCCGAGCGTGGTGTGAAGCTGCCCGAAGCGCTGACCATGGTGAAGAAGGCCGTGGAGCTCGATCCGCAGAACTATGCCTACCTGGACTCGATGGGCTGGGTCTACTTCAAGATGGGCGAGTACGCCCTGTCAGAAGACCAGTTGCAGAAGGCCGTGGAGCGCAACGCCACCGATCCGACCGTGCATGACCATCTGGGTCAGGCGCTGGAGAAGCAGGGCAAGTTGAAGCTCGCTGTGGCTCAATGGGAGCGTGCGCTGGTGGAATACAGCAAGTCTCTGCCTGCTGATATTGAGCCGGACGACGTCAGCAAGCTGCATAAGCGCCTCGATAACGCGAAGGTAAAGCTGGCGAAGAATGCATCGGCCGCGAAGGTGACTCCGTAGGCGCGTCCGCTCCAGCGCTGTATGCAATGGACCTGGCCATGCTAAGCGTGCGCGGCGCGGAGGAGCACACACTCTCCTCCCGCGTTTGGAATGAGCCTTCGCGGATTGTCGGCGTAGACGACCCGCGAAGGCCGCCATTTGCGCGCGACCGCGAACGCATCGTGCAGTCCCGTGCCTTCCGACGCCTTGCCGGCAAGACGCAGGTCTTCACCAGCCGTGAATCCGACCACTTCCGCTCGCGTCTGACGCACACCATTGAAGTCGCGCAGATCGCGCGCGAGGTCGCGCGCGCGCTGGGCCTGAACGAGGAGCTGGTCGAGGCACTTGCCCTTGTTCACGACATCGGTCACCCGCCCTTCGGTCATGCGGGCGAACGCGCCCTGGACACGTGCCTTAAGGAGCATGGGCTACGCTTTGATCACAATCTGCACGCGCTTCGCATTGTGGAGCACTTTGAGGACTGGTACGCCGCGCATCGCGGCCTTAACCTGAGCCTCGGTGTACGCGAAGGCATCGTCAAGCATTCGCGCGACTACAGCGCCAGCGACCATCCACTGCTCTCGCCCTACTTCCTCGATCAGCGGCCACCGCTCGAGGCGCAATTGATCGACCTGGCCGATGAGATCGCCTACCTGACCGCCGACCTGGACGACGGGGTCGAATCAGGCCTGCTCGAGATCGACCACATCTGCGCAAACATTACCATCATGGGCCGCGCCTATCAGCAGGTGGAACATGATCATCCAGGCATTGAGCCGAAGTTCCTATTCCATGAAGCACTGCAGGTCATGCAGGCAGAATTGACCGCGGACCTGATCACCAACACCGTCCGTAACGTGCGCGAACATAACCTGCGGTCCCTCGCAGAGGTGCGCGCCTGTCCGCACCGTGTCGCCACCTTCTCACCCGAGTACGAAACACAGCGCCGCGAGGAAAAGGCATATCTCTACCGGGTGCTCTACACCTGCGACTTCCTCGAAGCGGAGCATCACAAGGCTGAGAATGTGGTCACCACTCTCTTCCATCACTTCATGCGGTCGCCGGAGCTTCTACCCTCGGGCTACGTGGAAGAAAGCGCAACAGACGGACTGCCTCGCGTTATTGCGGACTACATTGCAGGGATGACAGACAATTACATCCTGCAGCAGTTCTGGATCGCCTCGAAGCTGCGGCGCTGAGCATTTCGCCAACGAGATGGGTGACATCCCGCCCGCACATCGCTATCCTGCAAGTCATCCATGAGACTTCCCCTCGCACTGATAGCGGCGCTGCTTGTCCCTGCCTCCCTGCCGGCGCAGACTTCACCTCAAGCGCACGTCATCGTGCTGCACGCCTCACGCCTGCTGGATGTGGTTGCCGGCAGGACCATCACGCCAGGTGAAGTTCTCGTAGAAGGCAATCTGATACGTGAAGCGGGCACACACGTCACTCGCCCCGCAGGTGCAGAGGTCATCGACCTGGGCGACGTGACGCTGATGCCCGGCTTGATCGACGCGCATACCCACCTTTTCCTGCACGTGGGCAATGAAGCCGGCCAGACCGTGGATGAGACCGTGCCGCAGCGCACGCTCATCGCCGCCGACGCCGCACGTACTGACCTGCTGGCGGGCTTTACTGCCGAGCGTGACATGGGCAGTGAGGGCGCTGGATGCGCGGACGCGGCCGTGCGCAATGCGATCAATAGCGGCCTCATACCCGGCCCCCGCATGCGTGTCTCCTGCAATGCGGTTGACATCACCGGGGGCCACGAAGACAACAGTGGCAAGAACCCCGAGCAACATCTGCTAAGCAACGCAGACCGTGCAGACTCCGCAGAGGATCTTATCCACGTTATGCGCGAACAGCATAAGCAGGGCGCTGACTTTACCAAGATTTATGAGACAGGACAGGACCGGCTGCGGGACGGCGTTTTCACCACCCCCTTCCAGTACACGCAGGCGGACCTAAGCACAGCCGTAGCGGAAGCAAAGCGAACCGGTTCCCGCGTCGCAGTGCATGCCACCGGCGAACCCGGGACCGGCTATGCCGCGGCAGCCGGCGTTGCCTCAATCGACCATGCCGATAACCTGTCTGCCGCGACGATGAAGCTCATGAAGGAGCACAACATCTTCGCGGTCCCGACCTTCGCCATCGGCCAGTACTTCGCCGACCATGCGGAGACACCCGCATCGGCCGCGCGCCGCCATGAAAGTGAAGCGTTCCACGCAGCGGAATTCAAAAAGCAGATGGCCGCAGGAGTTCCCTTTGCCGTTGGCTCTGACGTGGGCCCGTTTCCGCATGGCACACAGGCCCATGAGCTGGTCCTGATGCACCAGTACGGCATGCCGGCCGCGGACGTACTACGCGCGGACCTGATCAACGGCGCGAAGCTGCTCGACTGGGAGAAGCAAATCGGTCAGCTCCAGGCTGGTTTCCTTGCCGATGGCATCGCAGTGCCGGGCAATCCGCTGGAGGATTTGAGCGTCGTGGAGCACGTGTCTTTCGTGATGAAAGACGGAGCCATAATTCGCCACTGATGGAGATTGATTCCGTTGAAGCTGATCCCGGCGTCATTACGGCGTCTGTACGAGACTGTCTTTGGCTTCACGCACGCCAGCGAGAGGCGACGCGTGTGCACGGGCTGTTCCGGTGTACGTTTCGAACGGATCCCGCGCATCGGCGTGGTGCGCGCGCAGTTGATGCCCTTCTTCAACCTGTACCCGTGGCGCTGCGTACTCTGCAACCGCGTGATTTACCGCAGGCTGCGCAGAAACGGAGAGGATCCCGGGAACCGGTAATAGACCAGCAGGTGAGGACTGGGTGCCCACTCTTTCGCAGCTTCCCGCGAAAGGGTAGGGTCTGCGGGCCCCGGAATTTGCCACGTTCGCCCGATGCCCCACCCTTCGCTTCGCAAAGCATGGGGCACCCGTTCCGTACTAGCTCGCGCGTTCCGCCAGTTCTTCCCAGCGAACATACATGTCCAGCACCGCAGCCTGCGCGTCCTGCTGCTCCGTGATGGCGCGCTGCAGGGCTGTGGCATCCGTTGCAATCGCAGGATCCGCCAGCGCCGCGTCGGCCTTCGCTACGCGCGCCTCTGCATCTGCGATGCGAGCCTCCAGCGTGTTCCACTCGCGCTGTTCGTTGTAGCTCAGCTTCTTCTTCGCGTTTTCGTCGCCGGGAGCGCCCGCGGCCGCCGAAGCGGCGGCAGCCTTCGACTTCGCGGTAGGTACCGGCGCCTCAGACTCGCGCATCCAGTCTTCCCACTGCGCAAAGTCCGCAAACTTCTCCGCGCGGCCCTTGCCATCGAGTCCAAGCACCGTGGTGCTGACGCGGTTCAGCATGTAGCGATCATGCGTTACCAGAATCAGTGCGCCGGGATACTCCAGCAGGCTCTCCTCAAGAATCTCCAGCGTCGGAATATCAAGATCGTTCGTCGGCTCATCCAGCAGCAGCAGGTCCGCGGGTTGCAGCATCAAGCGAGCGATCAGTACGCGAGCACGCTCGCCGCCGCTGAGCCGTTCGACCGGCTGGTTCAGCTGCTCCCCGGTAAACAGGAAGCGAGCAGCCCAGCTCGCCACGTGGACCTCGCGTCCATTGTGCACAACGGCATCGCCCTCAGGAGCCAGTGCCCGCCGTAACGTCAGCGATGTGTCGATCTCACGTGCCTGCGAGAAGTAGACGATGCGGAGCATGTTCGCGGTCTTCACCGTGCCCCGTGTCGGCTTGAGTTCGCCAGTCAGCAGGCGCAGCAGCGTCGTCTTACCGCTGCCATTGGGTCCTACCAGGCCAACCCGCTGGCCCGCCGTGATGACGTAGTCGAGCTTGTCCAGCAGCGTGCGTCCACCAAGATCAAGCCCCGCGCCTTCCAACTCAACCAGCCGCTTGGTCTGGCGCTCGGTCGCATTGAACTCAAGACCGGCGCTGGACTTGGCCGTGCGCTGGTTGACGTCGGCGAGTTCGCCAATCATCTCGTGCGCGCGGTCGATGCGCGCCTTGCTCTTGGTGGTACGCGCCTTGGGACCGCGGCGCAGCCACTCAATCTCCGTCTTGACTTCATTTTTCAGGCTCTGCTGCGCCCTGGATTGCGCCTCGAGGAAGAGTTCTCGATCTTCAAGAAACTTCGAGTAGGTTCCCTTCACGCGCAGCGTTCCACCCGGGTAGACGCGGTTCAACTCGACGATCTCATTTGCGGCGGCTTCAAGGAAATAACGGTCGTGCGAGACGATGACGCAGGCGCAGCCGATGCCGGAGAGCAGCTCTTCCAGCCACTCGATGCCGCCCAGATCCAGGTGATTCGTCGGTTCATCCAGCAGCAGGACGTCCGGCTGCGAGATCACGCCTTCCACAATCGCCAGGCGCTTGCGCCAGCCACCAGAAAGGCTGGTCGCAATGGCATGCTCATCCGGGAAGCCGGTGCGGCCAACAGTCTCGCGGATGCGCTGTTCGCGCTCGTTATCCGGGACGTTGGCGATATCCAGGGCACGCTCCAGCACTTCGCGGACAGTAGCGCCCTTGGGAAACTCTGAAGTTTGCAGGATGGTGACGACGCGGGCCCGCTTGCGGACGGAAACTTCCCCGGTGTCCGAGTCTTCCGTACCGGCAAGAATCCCCAGCAGCGTGGATTTACCCGCGCCATTGGGACCGACCAGACCGATGCGGTCGCCGTCGGCGACGACGAGGGAGACGTCCTGAAAGAGGACCTTAGCGCCGTAGCGCTTACTGACTGACTGCGCGTTAAGAATCGGCGGCATCCGCCTAGTTTACCGGTAAAGCCGCCGATTCTTTCGCCTCAGCGTTCCCGACCGGCGAACTTGGCTTCGCCGGAAAGAAAATCCGCACAACCGTCCCGACTTGTACCCTGCTCCGAACACGCACCCGTGCCCCGTGTTTCTGCAGAATTCCCTTGGTCACCCACAGCCCCAGGCCGGTGCCCCGGATCCCCTTGGTCGTATTGAAAGGCTGGAAGAGACGGGCCATCGCATCCGGTGCGATGCCCTGCCCGGTATCCGCAACGCTGAAGAAGACGCCCTTCCTGCCGGCACTCACACCATCCCGTACGCGGACGTAAAGTTTTCCCTTGCCCCTGCCGGAGAGCGCATCCAGCGAATTCGAAACAAGATTCGTCAGTACCTGCCGTATATCGTCTGCCAGGCAAACCAGCGGGGCCGTCTGTCGATCGGTCATGACAACCTGCGCAGACGCGTGCGAGAGCCGCGTCTGAAAAAGCATGAGGATCGACTCTGCCAACTCCGCCAGGCGAACCGGCTCAGCCTGCCTCGACTGTTTGTGGAACCTCAGCGACTGCGTCACCAGGTGCGACACACGTGCCAGGGCATCCTCAGCCTGCTTCAGATAGATGCGGCGCTCCGCCTTATCCTCGGTCACTTCGACCATGTAAAGCAGGTTGGTCACGGACTGCAGAGGATTGTTGATCTCATGCGCCAATGAGCTCGCCATACGACCGACTGCGGCAAGCTTCTCCGCGGTACGCATTGCATCTGCGGTCAGCGTGTTCTCACGCATCTGCCGCCGGAGTTCCATACGGGCCATCACCTGCCGCGCCAGTGCCTCCAGCGCCCGAACCTGCTCCGTACGCATGGAACGGGGCTTCTGGTCGATCACGCAGACGGTCCCAATGACATGGCCATCCGGTGTGATCAGCGGAGCACCTGCATAAAAACGAATGCCGAGTTCTCCGGTGACCAGTGGATTGTCCGAGAAACGGTCGTCTTCCAGGGTGTCCTGCACCACAAGAACGGACGAACCGCCGATCAGGTGCGAACAGAAGCTGTCGGCCCGCGACGTCTCACGCAGATCTCCGGCGCCGATGGCGGATTTGAACCATTGACGATGGGTATCGACCAGCGTCACCAGGGAGACCGGGGTCTCGCAGATGTACTGCGCGAGAAAGGTGATGTCGTCATAACCGCGTTCATCCAGCGTATCCAGCAACTCATAGCTGTGCAGGTCTGCGACGCGTTCGGCTTCGTTCAATGGAATCGCTGCGGGTGGCACAGTTTTATTCTATGTCGAAGTTCTTGGCAGTTGTCGTCCAGTCGACATATGGTTTTCTGTTACGAACAGGGCCGCGCCGCGAAATCAGAGCATCTGCACGAAAAACCAGCGCTCGTCCGGCTCATCGCCCGGCTGAATGACTACCTGTCCGCGCGCACGCTGCATCAGTGACGGAAACTTCTCTCCCCACTCCACCAGGACCAGCGCGTCGGGCTCGACTTCCATCTCCTCGATGCCCAGCGACAGTAGTTCCTCGTCCTTTTCAAGCCGGTAGAGATCCAGATGGTACAGCTTCAGCTTCGTCCCCTGATACTCCTGCACCAGGGTAAAGGTCGGACTGGTCACATCATCGGCACTGGCGCCAATGGCCTGTGCGATTCCCTTCACCAGCGTTGTTTTGCCCGCACCCAGATCGCCCCGCAGCACCACCAGTCGCGGCGCCGGCAGCATGAGTTCGTAGATGTTCTGCGCCAGCGCCAGCGTTCCCGCGACGCTCCTCGTCTTCAACCGCTTCTCAATCATCGAAGACTATTCTCGCAAACCGCAGATCCACTCTGCTCGGTTCGCATCGAGCGTCCGATAGCGGAAGGCGTCGCTCAGGTGCGCTACCGTGTCTGTCGCCAGCACGGTATGCTGCTCCATCCGGTGCGCCGCAAAGTCCGCAGCCAGACCGTGCAGATAGACCGCCGCATTCACCGCGTCACGAATGTTGTCCTTCTCCTGCGCGACACAGGCAGCGACGATGCCCGTGAGGATGTCCCCCGAACCGCCCTTCGCCATCGATGGGTTGCCCGTAGTGTTTACGGAAACCTCTCCATCTGGATGCGCCACCAGCGTCCGCCACCCTTTCAGCACAAGGGTCACTCCATGCTCCTGTGCGAACTTCCTCGCAATGTGCACCCGATCCGCCTGTACCTCTTTCGTCGAGACGCCCAGCAGCGTCGCCATTTCGCCCGGGTGCGGTGTCAACACAAGCGTCCGGGTTCCGCCCCTGCTGGCTTCCTTCAACAATGCGGATTGCCCTTTAAAGGCGTTGAGGCCATCTGCATCGATCACCAGCGGCAGGTTCGTGGAAGCGACAAGCTTTCTCACGAACTCTGGAGCCTCGCCCTCCGTACCAAGTCCGGGGCCGATCGCGAGGACGCTGATCTTTTTCAGCAGCTTCTCCAACCGTTCCGGCGATGCGTTCGAAAGTGCAACAGCACCACTCGCGTCCTCGTCGAGCGGCGTAGTCATCAGCTCCGGCGTGATTAGCGCAACATTGTTCAGAATCGATCTCGGCACTGCGGCGGTGACCAATCCGGCGCCCGCACGAAGCGCAGCCAGCGACGCCATGGAAGGCGCGCCCGCCTTACCCGAAGCCCCGCCAATCAGCAGCACGTGGCCGTACATGCCCTTGTTGGAATCGATGATGCGCGGCTTCTCAAAGAGCCGCTTCGAGACGCCTGTCCATGTCAGACGGGTCGCGCTCTCAACCGCGTCCGCCGGGGATCCAATGGGCGCCACCACAACCGGCCCGAAGACCTCCGGTGCAGTCAGGTGCCCCAGGACGTGCGCCACCTTGGGAGCGGTGAACGTCACCACAGCGTCCGCGCGGAAGGCGCCTTCCGCTGTTATAGCTTGTGAGTCCGCGTCCCACCCTGAAGGCAGATCCACCGCAACGACAGGTTTCTTCACCGTCGCCAGCAGGTCGCGAACGGCCACTGCAACACCACGCAACGGCGGCTTGAACCCCGTCCCGACGACCGCATCAACCACGACGTCGGAAGCCTCGAGAGCGCGGCGTAGCCCCGGCACCTCCGCATCGTCGGTCACGGATGTGACATGGATTGCGGTGCGATCCAACAAGCCGAAGGCGTCCGCAGCGATGCCGCGCAGCTTTGACTCATCACCCAGCAGGACCACACTGACGTGCATGCCGGAGGAAAGCAGGGCACGCGCCGCCACGAAGCCATCGCCGCCATTGTTGCCCGTGCCGCAGAGGATGGTTACGCCAACAGAACGCGGATACTGGGCGCAGAGGAACGACGCAACGGCCGTCCCAGCACGCTCCATCAGTTCGCCAAGCGGGATACCGAAGCGCTCCGTCGTCGCGCGGTCGGCCGCACCCATCTCTGCTGCTGTCAGAATCTTCATCGTGTGTTGGATGCTACAGCGTGGAGAACTCCTCTCGGTCGGGACTTCCAAGACCTGACTGGAACAGTTCCAAGCCGGTCTTCACGGCATGCCTTCCCCTTTTTAGAATTTCGCCTTTGACTAGGCTGCACGAATCCAGACGAAGCATCTTTACGGGCAGAGCCTATCGACCCGCACTCAGGGCTTCGCCTTGGGTGGGAAGTCTCGGGCCTTCAGCCCGCCTGAAGCGTCCCCACGGACCGCACGACGGCCGGAATCACGCACGGGCAAGGATACGTTGATGCGTTTTAGCAGGCCGTCGAGTTGACGGAACAAGGAGCAGGCGACGCCCCGGGCAGTGGAGCCATCCTCGGTGTGCCGGTGGGCTCAGTCGCAGGTATCGACGAGGCCGCCGGAATCGCCGCTGGTGTTGGGCTCATGCCCGGCACTGTCGTCGTCGCCGCAGAAGGATCGGTCGCGGGAACCTGCGCCGCCACATTCGGTAGAGCGGTCTGGTGGAAGTAGCTCTTATCCGCCAGCGCCCGGTAGAAGAGCCCGGTCAACTCCGCGGCCTTGGGGCCAAAGGTCGGCCGGCCACCGGTCAGAAAGAAGACCGTCACAATGCGCCCGTTCGGTCCGTCGCCGTAGCCTGCGAACCAGCCGAAGCGTGTGCCGTTGTCGCTGCACGTGCCGGTCTTACCAAAGACTGGAAACTCATGAAAGTTAGCCCGCAAACTGCGTGCCGTGCCATACGAGGCTTCCACAGCGCCAGCCATGCCGGGCAGAATCTCCGGGATGTAGGGCTGAATGTTCAACGTGCGCTTCAGGCGAGGCGTGTAGTTGGCGACCTCTTCCGGCGTGGTCGGGTGCTGCAGGTAAAAGAGGCTGCCACCATTTGCAATCGACGCGACGATTGCGCCGAGCTGCATGGGCGTCATCTCGACGCTCTCGCCAAACGAGCACATCCGGCCGACGCCGCCCTTCGACTCCGGCAACGGATGGTCGGGATACGTCCCAAGCTGCTCGCCCGCAACGTTGTAACCAGCCAATTCGCCCAGCCCGAACTCGTTCGCATAGTGCTTCACACGTTCAAAGCCCAGCTCGCGACCGAGCTCTTCAAAGTAAGGATTCACGCTCCGCGCCAGCGCATACGTAAGATTCAGGTGATAACCGTGCCCCAGGTTGACCGGTGTGTCCTTATTGATGATGCCTTCGGACAGCGCTGCCAGTGCGACCGTCAGCTTGATCGTCGAACACGGCTCCGCACCCGGCCCAAGCGCGACCTTCTGATTCACCATGGCCAGAATGCGGCCATTCTTCGGATCGATGGCAAGGGCTGTGCCATTCATGTTGCCCAGCGCCTGGATCAGCGACGCACGGACCAGCGGGTCTTCACCCGCAGTCACATCGCCCAGCGTGATGTTGTCGACGTTCTGCGCGAATGATGGAGCGGAAAAACGCTCTGCATACCGTGCCGGAACAAAGGTGCGAACACGTCGGCCATGAATAATGGCGACAACATTCCGCCCGGCAACTGCGCGGCCCCGGCCAGCAACGACACGCCCTTTCGCCCCGCGGCCTCTTGCCGCACTGGCGGGCGCCGAAGTCCGAGCATGCGAGCGGGACGCAGCCACGCGAGAAGGCGCGTGATGGGAGGTTCCACTGGTACGCGTCATGGCAAGCGCGCCCAGGGGCGCCACTGCAACACAGACGCAGGCAAGGGCAACAGGAAGTACGGCAACGACGGCCCGGTCGCGCAGCCTCTCGAACAGGTCAAACCTCATCGTCGATTGCCTCCTGCTTCACTCGCACCGCCAGGGGTGTACTAACACTGAAGATATAGACGCAAACAAGAGTGTGCACTGCCACATTTGCGCAATGGCGACACCCTAAAGGCTTCCACGGCGTAAAAAGGCAGGAATATCCAGCTCATCGTGCTCATGCTGCGGCTCGGCCGGCGCAAGCCCGGCGAAGGTGGGGACACGCACTTCGGGCCGCAGAACAGGCTCATGCGAGACGGTCTGCTCGGTCTGCTCCGCCGGCCGCCGCTGGCGAAGAAAGAAGTCGTCGTCAAACGCGGAGGCAGGCACAGGCACCAGTTCTGCAGGTTCCGGAACGCTGGCCTGCGGCGCGGGATCCGCGGAAAAGGTAGGCGGCGCAGCGAAGACGGACGGCTGCTCCTGCGAAAACGAAGGCGTCTGGCCGGCGAACGACGGCGCCGGATCTCCAAAGGAAGGCGCAGGCGAGCCAGCCACAAAGGTCGGATTCGACTGCTCGGCGGGGGGCGGGGCGACATAGACAGGCGCCGGCACCACTTCCACACGCGGAGCCCCTTGCGGTGCAACATACCGCGGCTGAATCGGCGGCACAAAGCCCTGCTCCGCCGCAAGTGCGCCGCGCGACAGGCCGCTCTGCTCCAGCATACGTTCGCGGCGGTCGCCACTGTCCGCATTCGGCTGACGGAAGCCCGTAGCGATCACAGTGATCTTCACTTCATCCCCCAGGCGCTCGTCCAGCACCGCGCCGAAGATGATGTTGGCATCCTCATGCGCTGCGTCCTGGATCAGCGTGGACGCTTCATTGACTTCGCTCAGCTTCAGCGACGACGAACCTGTGATGTTGATCAGGATGCCGCGCGCCCCATCGATCGCGCCTGCCTCAAGCAGCGGCGATGCCATCGCGGCAATCGCTGCCTCGCGCGCACGGTCCGGTCCGCTGCGGACACCAGTGGCCATCACGGCGTAGCCCATCCCGGCCATTGTGGTCTTCACGTCGGCAAAGTCGCGGTTGATGATGCCGGGAATCGTGATGATGTCCGAGATGCCCTGGACGCCCTGCCTCAGCACATCGTCCGCGATGCGGAACGACTCGAAGAATCCCGCATCCTTCGCGACTGCGAGCAGCTTTTCATTCGGGATCACAATGACGGTATCGACCGCGTCCAGCAGCTCCTGCAGTCCGCGCTCCGCCTGCATCATGCGGCGCTTGCCTTCAAAGGCGAACGGTCGCGTCACGACCGCAACGGTCAGCGCGCCCATCTCACTCGCAAGCGATGCGATCACCGGCGCTGCGCCGGTGCCGGTGCCACCGCCAAGACCGGTGGTGACAAAAACCATGTCCGCGCCCTCAAGCGCCTCGATGATCTTGTCGGAATCTTCCAGTGCCGCACGACGGCCCACATCCGGATTCGCGCCGGCGCCCAGCCCGCTTGTCAGCTTCACGCCAAGCTGCAGCTTGACCGGCGCCATCGACGACTTCAGCGCCTGCACATCCGTGTTGGCTGCGATGAACTCGACCCCTTCAACATTCGCCGCGATCATGCGATTCACCGCATTGTTGCCGCCGCCACCCACACCGATGACCTTGATCCGCGCGCCGCGTGGCATGTCTTCGTGGTAATGAATTCGCAGGTCTTCGTCGGGCATCATGGGAAACTCCTCTTCGGTCAGGCGGGCACAAAACTTGAATCTTGAATCGCGAACGGCTCTGCGCATTTGCGCACGCGCATTACTCCCTGATTCTGGCACGCTGGGCCGATAGGACGCCCGTGCAAAACTCGTCCCCGAGGATGGACGTTCCCCTCTAGATACCTCTTTCTTTGCATCCGCCAGCCGCGAGCGACAGCGCCCCCGTTTCGGGGTCATCATGCAAGCGCCGTTGCTTCCGTGTAGAGTGCGCTGTGAGGCGCGAGGCGCCGCAAACATGCAGCAAAACGGAGACGTATGGATATCAATGCACAGGTCGCACGAGCGACCGTGGTGGCCGGGCTTGGCGGACTGTTGTTCGGCTTTGACACCGTTGTGATCGCAGGTGCGAATGCCGCGCTGACAGCGCTGTATCACCTGACCTCCGGATGGCTCGGCTTCACCGTTGCCTCTGCTTTGATCGGCACCGTGATCGGCTCCATCTTCGCGGGCATTCCCGGCCAGCGTCTGGGTCGCCGTGACAGCCTGCGCCTGATGGCCGTGCTCTACCTGCTCTCCGCCATCGGCTGCGCACTCGCGTGGAGCTGGCCTTCCCTCATCGTCTTCCGCATCCTCAGCGGCCTCGCCATCGGCGGATCCTCGGTGCTTGGCCCCATGTACATCTCGGAGCTGGCGCCGACGAAGTGGCGCGGACGCCTGGTCGGCTTCTTCCAGGTCAACATCGTGCTCGGCATCCTGCTGGCATACCTGTCCAACTTCCTGATCGGCCGCCTGAACCTCGGCGCGAACGAGTGGCGCTGGCAGCTCGGCGTCGCCGCACTGCCGGCCCTGATGTTCTTCCTTGCACTCTTCGGCATCCCGCGCAGCCCCCGCTGGCTCGTCATGGTTGGACGCCGTGAGGAGGCGCTCCGAGTCCTGCACCTGCTGGGCGATCCCGATCCGGCGATGCGCCTTTCGCGCATCCAGGCGGAGATCGACGAGGAGCGCCGCGCACACGCAGTTCCACTGTTTACCAGGACGCATGCACGCGGTATCTTCGTCGCCATCACCGTTGGGGCATTCACGCAACTGGCAGGCATCAACGCGATCCTCTACTACTCCAACACGATCTTCGGGCTGGCCGGAGCAAGCTCCATCTCGGGCTCGCAACAGTCCGTCGCTGTCGGCGCCACGAACCTGATCGCAACATTGGTTGCGATGACCCTCATCGACCGTATCGGCCGCAAAAAACTGCTGCTGGGCGGCACGGTTGGACTGGCTCTCACGCTCACTGCCGTCGGAGCGATCTTCTACACGCACTCGCACATGAATCTGCTGCTGCCGTTGCTGATGCTCTACATCGCATGTTTCGCCGTCTCACAGGGAGCGGTGGTGTGGGTCTACATCAGCGAGGTCTTCCCCACAGCAGTGCGCGCCAAGGGACAGGCTCTCGGCAGCAGTTCGCACTGGGTCTTTAACGCAGCTATCTCGTACGCGTTCCCGGTGATGCTGCGCTGGTCCACACCGGCAACCTTCTGGTTCTTCGCCATCATGATGGTCGTAGACCTGGTCATGGTGAGCACGATGTATCCCGAGACGAGCAATGTCTCGCTGGAAGACATGCAGCATCACCTGCAGCACTAATCGTCTTAACTCAATTGAAGGCGACCACCATGCGTCCCGTGCAACGGCAGAGGATGTGCGTTGTGTGCGAAGGTGACGCTGACGCGTCGCAAGCAGAGCCGATGGATACATGTTCCGTGGCAAAGGCGGACTGAAGGTCCGCGCCAGCCTGAACATGACTGCGGCTCTTGCACGCAAAAGAAGGGCACGGCTTCCGCCGTGCCCTTCTTTTGCTCAAGATCGCCTCTTCCTAATGCCGCGGCATGTGGAAGATTACGCCTACACTCACAGCCTGCACACCATTGGTCGGCTGACCGTTGCGGCCGATGTTCTGGCCGATCTCAAATTCTGGCAGACGTAGGTCCATGAATGACAGCGCATTGACTTCCAACCCGACGAATCCACGGTAGGCGAGGAAGTTGTAAGAACCAAATGGCTGCGGATTGACGCGACGCGACCAACCCAGGGAGGCTTGCGCATACGCGCGCAGCGGCTTGATCGGTGTGTGGAAGCTGGCGCGAACGCCTCCCAGCACAGAATCCATGCGCACCGCATTATCGCCCGCAATCGGGATCGAGGCCGCCTTGTTGCCCCGAAGCGAGTTGGCACGAAGGTCGATGCCAAGCCGCGCCGGACCAATCGTCATGAAGTCGTAGTAAACGCCGCCACCACCGCCGATGACGTTGTCGGTCCCTGCGCCGGGACACGCTGTCGTGGCGCTGGAACACTGCACACCCGTAGCCCGTGCGCCGGTAATGGTGCCATAAACACCCAGCTGGGCGTGCGCGACGAACGAGGAGCCAACGACGAGCGTGGCCAGGGAAAGCAGATGCCGGAAAGTCATGAACTCTAGTCTACCGAAGTGGCCTCGGCCTCTCCTGCCAATTCAGCCCATGACCATTAGAAGCTACCCGCAAAGATAGACTTCAGCTTCTGCTTCAAGCCCATCTCTTCACTGGCGCGGCGAACCTGCGTCCGATGGGTGTACAGCAGCATTCCAATGGCCGTAGCGAACTCCGGATGGGCCAGTTCTGCAGGCATGCGGGAGAGTGGGACCGGCGAACCGACGCGCGCGGGGGTGCGCAGCAGGCTTTCTGCCACGTCCAGCAATCCAGGCAGCTTGGCGCCGCCGCCCGTCAGAACAGCTCCTGTCCCGAGAGCTTCCAGTACGCCGCCCTGCCGCAGGTTGTCGCGCAACATGGTGAACAGCTCGCGTGCACGCGGCTCCAGAATCTCCGCCAGGAACCTTTGCCGCACCAGCCGCGGAGCCGTACTGCCGCCGGTGGCCAGGTTGCCGCCAACTTCAATCTCGTTCAATGAAGGAACACTGGTCACAACGCAGTTGCCGTAGGTCAGCTTCAGGTGCTCCGCCTCTTCGGTGCTCACATGAAGACCGACCGCGAGGTCGTTCGTGAAGTGATCACCACCGATCGGCAGGACTGCCGTATGGGCAACTGATCCTTCAAAGAACACCACCAGCTCCGTCGTGCTGGCGCCGATATCGGCAATGCAAACGCCAAGCTCACGCTCGTCCGCGCTCAGCACCGACTCTGCCGATGCCAGTCCTTCGTAGACCGTGTCCACAACCTCAAGCCCTGCACGATTGGCGCAGGTGACCACGCTTTGCGCAACGCCGCCGCTGCACGTGGACAGGTGCAGGTTCACCTCAAGCTTGGTGCCCACCATGCCGATGGGGTCGTGAATGCCAGGCTGGTCGTCGAGGATGAACTCCTGCGGCAGCAGGTGCAGAATCTCTCGATCGGCCGGAAGCGCTACGGAGCGCGCACGATCGACCGCTGCGCGAACTTCCTCACGCGTGATCTCGCGCATCCGGCTTCCCATGGAGATACCGCCACGCGAGTTGATGCCTCGCACGTGCGTTCCACCGACGCCAACTACTGCGGTCTCGATGCCCATCTTGGTCATGCGCTCGGCGGTCAGTGCCGCGCGATTGATCGCGTCGGCCGCCGGTCCAAGTTCCGCGATCAGACCTTTTCGCATGCCTTTCGACTTCTCGATGCCGTGGCCGCGATACCGCAAAACGCCATCCTGCAGCTCCGCCACCAGGACGCAGCTTTTCGAACTGCCAGCATCCAGAACGGTAATCAGGTTGTCGTTCTTTTCCTTCACGGCGGGGTCCCTTGGGTGCATGATAACCGGGGTCGACGGACCCACGGGGCGTTCCTTTACTTACCCGCACCCTTCCAGATGCCCCCTGCGATCAGGAAGCGAGTTCACTGGCAAATGCTAGTTGCCTGCTGCCTGTGCTGCGTGACGTTTGGCCATCCATGCCTTGATAGCTTCGACGCGTTTGTGCGTCGCAGCATCCTTCGCTGCGGACTTCGTCGCGGGCTTTGCAGGATGTGTCGGCTTCGCGCTGCTCTTCGGCGCTGTGTGTCTCACAACAGCGGGCTTCGCCGCCGCGGGCCTGGCCTGTGCGGTCGCGGCAAGTGCCCTTGGAGCTGCGGCTTCAGGTGCGGCCTTCGCAGCCTGCGGGGTCTTTGCGGGAGGCGCGGCTATATCCGTCTTCTGCGCGGCGGCATCTGGTGTGCCGGTGGCCCCGCCCACAGTGGAATCCTTGGGCGGCATCTGCAGCACTACCTGCCGCTCATAGCGCATGTCCACACTGCTCAGTCGCGTGTACTGCGAGCGCCACTCGGCAATGTGCTCCTCAAACTGCTTGTAGCGCGACAGGAAGTTCTCCGTGCCAAAGTGCACCAGAACTTCGCTGTTATGGTCCGGGATCAACGCCTTCACGTCTTCCGGATCCGACAGGTCAATCTCACTCAACAGGGCGCTGGTGCTCTTACCGTCGGAATCCAGGTCCTTCAGGAAGGCCGCGTAAAGCCGCATACGCTGCGCGCGAGCCTCCGGCTCCTGCTCCGCCTTCACGCCCGTAACCACAGGGAAGGAGTAGCTGGGATTACCGGGCGCGTCCGGCGGAATGTCGAGCAAAACGCCACTCTTATCGACCAGCCCGATGTTGCTGCCCTGCCGCACAAATGCCACAGGCACCCGCTCAATGACATGCACACGCATGCGGTTCGGCAGCAGACGCATCACCGTCGCATGCTCGACCCACGGCATCTGTTCCAGCTGCAGACGACGCTGCTCCATCGGCACGCGGAAGATGTTGCCATCTACGTCCTCGCCAAAAACGCTCAGCATCTGCGCGCGGGAGAGGTGGCTGTTGCCATCCAGTTCAACGTTCTGAGACGACGTCATACGGAACTTCTCGTTCGTCGTCATAAAGCGCACCGCGGCATAGCCGCCGGCAGCAATCGCAGCGAGCGCCAGCACGACGCCGACACCTGCGGCGATCCAGCCGTTACGCGTCTTTGGGATCAACCCGCGGCGGATGCGGCGGTTGCGACCGCTGGCTCGGAGATAAGCTTCCGTGTCGGCGTCGTCCGCGTAGTCGTCGACCAGTTCGCGGCGCGGGCGCGGCGCTTCCGCCACGATCCGCAACGCCGGAGACTCCGGGTGCGGACCTGCGTCGTCGTCAGCGTCCAACACCGCTGCCGTCCCACCGAACTGATGTAGCTTCCGCATGCCTGAGCCGGGCCGCGGAGAATCGCCTGCGGCCATCTTACAGCGCTAGGATGTCACCCTTCCGGTCATCGCCGGACGTGGGGAACCTACGTGGGTAATGGAAAGTTTTATCAGACGCTGGCGGGCGCACCCGGCTTGTCGTTCAGCCGCTACCGCTTCAACGCTGTCAGAATCGTCGCACCGGCCTGCGAAACACTCCCGGCACCCAGTGTCAGGATGGCTTCGCCCTTCGCCGCGACCTCGCTCAACCGAAGCGCCGCTGCGTCAAAGCTTGCCGCGTAGTTGGCGTCGATCCCCACCGCACGCATTGCACGAACCAGCGACTGCGCTGTGACCCCCTCGATCGGCTGCTCGCTGGCCGCGTAGATATCGACGATCTCCACGCGATCCGCGCCAGCAAACGCGGTCACAAAGTCATCAAACAGATCTCGAGTACGCGTGTACCGATGCGGCTGAAAGAGTACGTGCACCTTTTTAAAGCCGCAATCCCGAGCCGCCGCGAGCGTGGCGCGAATCTCCGTGGGATGGTGTCCGTAATCGTCCACCACCGTGACGCCTCGCTCAACGCCCTTCGTCTGGAAACGACGGTCCACGCCACGAAAGCGTGCCAGCCCTGCGGCAATCTGCTTGGGCGGAACGCCGAGTTCCACAGCGATCGCCACCGCTGCCGTCGCGTTCAATACGTTGTGTTTGCCAGGGACATGCAGCTTGAACGGCCCCAGCACGATGCCACGCGCGTTCACCTCAAAGCTGGAGTAGCTGTCCGTCTCCTTCGGCAGGATCACCAGCCGAAAGTCCGCCTCCGGGCTCTCGCCATAGGTCATCACACGTCGCTGCACGCGCGGCAGAATCGCCCGCAACATCGGATCGTCGATGCACGCGGTTGTCGCACCGTAGAACGGCACCTTGTTCATGAAGTCGACGAAGCACTGTTCCACGTCGGCCATGTCACGGTAGTTCTCCATGTGCTCGCGATCCAGGTTCGTGACCACCGCGAGGATCGGCGACAGCTTCAGGAAGCTGCGATCGCTCTCATCCGCCTCCGCCACCAGGTAGCGAGACTGCCCCGCTCGCGCGTTCGACCCGAACATATCAACCCGGCCGCCGACCACCACCGTCGGATCCAGCCCGCCCGCGTCCAGCACCGCCGCGATCATGCTCGTCGTCGTCGTCTTCCCATGCATGCCGCCCACGGCAACGCCATATTTCAGTCGCATCAACTCGGCCAGCATGTCCGAGCGATGAATGACCGGAATCTTGCGCGCATGCGCCTCGAGAACCTCAGGATTGTCCTTCGCCACCGCCGAACTGATCACCACAACGTCCGACGGCTTCACCTGGTCGGCAGCATGGCCGACAAAAATGGCTGCGCCAAGCTTCCGAAGGCGGTCTGTCGTTGGCGACGTCCGCAGGTCAGACCCACTCACGGGAAAGCCCAGGCTCAGCAAAATCTCTGCGATGCCGCTCATCCCGATGCCGCCAATGCCGATAAAGTGCACGCGCTGTGCCGCTGCAAACAAGGTCGTTCCCTCTCCCGTATCCAAACCAGAGATCAATCTAGCAGTGTGAACGTCGCCTGGGTGGCTTCGCGCATTTCTTTTCAGCGTCTTGGCACAACATATGTCGCGAAACTGCGTTCCTACCAGCATCGCCGACCTCACCCATTCCTGGGGCGGTTACGGCAAAAGGGAGCAACACCATGAACGTCCGCCGCGTACTTGCCGCAACACTCGCTATCGCCGCATCCAGCGCGGTCACAGCGCCTCTTCAGGCGCAGTTTGGGCTTTCCATCAATATTGGAGCCACCACGCAGGTCCCCCCGCCGCCCCTGCCTGAGTACGACCAGCCAGAGGCACCTGGCGACGGCTACCTGTGGACGCCCGGCTACTGGGCTTGGGACGACCAGGTGCAGGACTACTACTGGGTTCCCGGCACATGGGTCATGGCGCCCGAACCGGGCCTGCTGTGGACGCCCGGCTATTGGGCGTATGACAACGGCTACTACGGCTTTCACAACGGCTACTGGGGCGAACACGTCGGCTTTTACGGAGGCGTGAACTATGGCTTCGGCTACTTCGGCACCGGTTACGAGGGCGGCTATTGGAACGGCGACCGCTTCTTCTACAACACGGCGATCAACCGCATCAACCTTACGTTCGTGCACAACACCTACGTGCGACCGATGCGTCCGGAATGGATTAATCGCGGCCCCCGCTTCGCCTACAACGGCCCCGGAGGCATCAATGTGCGTCCCAGCCGCGGTGAGGAGATGGCCTTCCGCGAACACCACTTCGACGCTACCGGCTTCCAGCGGAACCAACAGAACTTCGCCCGGCAGGATCGCGGGCAGTTCTCCAACTTCAACCACGGCGCTCCGCCCGCAGCCGCTACGCCACGCCCCGTTCAGAATGCGAATGGATTCCGCCAGGGCGCAGCACCCGCACAGGGCGCACCCACCAACCCGCCCAACTTCACCCGCGGCAACAACGGCGGGGCCTTTAACGGCCAGAACCGTCCCGGTGGCGACAACCGCGGGGTGGACACCCGCGGAGCTGCCGACTATCGATTCAACGGTGACAACCGTGGCAATGCAACGCAAACGGTCGATCCGCGCACAAACGGTGGCTACAACGGCATGAACTACAACGGCAACGGGAGCCGTAACGGCTTTAACGGCCAGCAGCCCGGACGTCCGAATCAGCCTAGTCAGACGGGACAACCTGCACAACCCGTGCAGCCCGCTCAACCGGGACAGCCCGCTCAACCGGGACAGCCTGGGCAGGCGGGTCAGCCTGGGCAGCCGGGAAACCCGCGCGGCGGTAACTTCCAGCCGGGTGACGGTCGCTTTCGTCCCCAGCCTGCTAACCCACCCCGCATGCCATTCCCGCAGGAGGGCGGCGGCCGGTACAACGGCGGCCAGCCGGGACAGATGCAGCCGCGTCAGTTCCAGCCGACGCAGCAGCAACCAGTGCAACAGCAGCCGCAGCAACCGGTCCAGCAACGGCCCATGCCGCCGCAGGCCCAGCCTGCCCCAGCGCAACCGGTCCAGCAGAGACCCATGGTCAATCAACCCGCTCCCGGCAGCAACAACGGCGGACGTCCGGCGCAACCTCCTGCCAACAATGGTGGAGCGATGCGCGATCAACACGGACCGGCGAACGCGAACTTCCGTCCGCGATAGGTCTTGCCTCCGCTTAAAACGATTCAAAGAATGGGGCAAAACAGAGGGTATGGCGCACAACGCCATACCCCTGTCCGTTTATCGTCAGGCATCGAGCGTAAGCTCGGGCTGCCTTCGCAGCACCGCAACCCCTGGCCCAATCCTGTGTTCTAACCAATGAACCTGCACCTCAAGGCCGCACAAGCGCCGAGGCAAGTAGGCGACCGTCTCTGGAGAAACCGCCGAACGCCGACGGGAAACGGCGAGGACGACGGGAGAGGTGAACCAAATGAACACGAAAATCAAAATGGGACGGACGGCAAAATTGCTCGCAGTTGCTGCACTCGCAGCGGCTCCTCTGGCTGCCTTCACGACCGGCACGGCACACGCGCAGGCCATTGAAGTGGGCGCAAGCTTCGGTGCGCCGCCTCCGATTCCCGAATACGACCAGCCACCCGCACCTGGCGACGGCTACATCTGGACACCCGGCTACTGGGCCTGGGACGACGCTGCGAACGACTACTACTGGGTGGAAGGAGCATGGGTCATGCCGCCCTATGTCGGCTCGCTCTGGACGCCTGGTTACTGGGGCCCGGGTTACGGCGGCGGCTACCTCTGGAATGCCGGCTACTGGGGCCCGTCTGTCGGTTATTACGGTGGCATTAACTACGGCTTCGGCTACTTCGGCGCGGGCTACTACGGCGGTTACTGGAATGGAGGTCATTTCTGGTACAACCGCGGCGTAAACCACTTCGGACCGGGTTTCGGCGGCCACTTCTATAACGGCGGCTACGGTGGTTTCCACGGCAACCTGCACGGCGGCGGAGCGGCCTTCGGTCGCGCCAACTTCAACGGCGGCGGTTACCGTGGCGGCTTCAACGGCGGTGGCAACCGTGGCGGCTTCAATGGAGGCTCAAACGGCTTCCGAGGTGGCTCCGTGAACGGTGGCGGCTTCAATCGCGGCGGTCAGATGAACGGCGGCGCACGAGGCTTTGCGGGTGGTCAGAACTTCAACGGCGGCGGTCAGCACGGCTTCTCACAGGCCGGCGGCGGAGCCCGCAGCTTCTCCGGCGGTGGCAACATGGGCGGCGGTGCTCGTAGCTTCTCTGCACCAGGCGGTGGTGGCGGCAGCTTCGGTGGAGCACGCGCCGGTGGATTCAGCAGCGGTGGTGGCGGCGGATTCCACGGCGGTGGCGGCTTTAGCGGTGGCGGCGGTGGTGGCTTCCACGGTGGCGGTGGCGGCGGTGGTTTCCACGGCGGCGGTGGCGGCGGTCATCGCTAAACAGGGTCCCTCCCCCAGAGGGTCAAAAGAGAAAGGCCCGGCAACTGCCGGGCCTTTTCTCTTTCCTTCCACGGCATTCCGTTTGCCATGCGATCGATCCATGTGCGAGATCTCGAAGGGGCATGGCTTTAGCCCTGTCATTTCAATTCGTGAAGGATGGGCTTCAGCGCCCGTGGGATTCCCTCACCCGCTAAGACCGTTTCAGCGCAACCACCATCTTGCCAATCACCCGCAAAGCGTCCGGATGCGCTACACCCTTTGCCGCCGCACCCATGGCAGCCAGGTGGGCACGGTCGCCGAGCAGCGCGATCAGCTTATGGAAGAGCACCTCCGGCGTCATCCCCTGCTCGACCAACAGATCCGCCGCACCGGCAGCGACCATCGCCTCAGCATTCTTACGCTGGTGGTCATCCGCAGCCTGTGGAAACGGCACGTACAGGGCAGGACGCCCAGCCGCACACAACTCCGCCACCGTACTCGCGCCAGAACGGCACAGCAGCAGGTCCGCTTCGGCAATCGCCTCCGCAGCATTCTGCAGAAATGCTGCGACCACGTAACGCGAAGTATCCGCACCGCTCGCGGCAAACGCAGTCTCCGTCGCTTCGACATGCCGCGCACCACACTGGTGCTCAATCGTCAGCCCGGGCACCGCATCCAGTAGCGCAGCAGCGATCTGCGGCACCACCGCGTTCAGCGCACGAGCACCCTGCGACCCACCCATCACCAGCAATCGCCGAGCACCGGAAGGGGGTGCAGGCGTAATCGCAAAGAACTCCGGCCGCACCGGGATCCCCGTCACACGCGCGTTGCGAAAGAACCGCAGAGTCTCCGGAAAATTTACGGCAGCCGCACTGACAAATCGGCCCACCAGCTTGTTCGCCAGGCCCGGCGTCGCATTCGGCTCAAACGCCAGCGTAGGCACACGCAGCAGCAGAGCCGCCATCATCGCGGGGCCACTCGCATAACCACCGACACCGACCACCACATCCGGCTGAAAGCTCTTGAGCAGGCCAGCGCAGCGCACAATGCCACGTGGCAGATCGCCCAGCGTCTTCACGCGCGTGGCCATGCTGACGTTCTTCAGTTGTCCAACATGAATCAGATCCAGCGGGAAGCCCGCCTCCGGCACCATGCGCGTTTCAAGCCCACGCTCCGTACCTACGAACCGAACCTCGGCGCCGTGCGCATCGCGCAACTCACGCGCAATCGCCAGGGCCGGAATGATGTGGCCGCCAGTGCCACCACCGGCCATCAGAACACGCAGACTCATACGCAGCCCCCACCCTCACGGAGCGGCAGGCAAAGGCTGACTCGCAGACTCGCTGACTTGCTGACTCGCTGCACTAGTCAATCTCGCGCGTAATGTTCAGCAGCACACCCATACTCGCCAGCGTGATGAACACACTGGTGCCGCCGTTCGAGATGAACGGCAACGTGATGCCTTTGGTGGGTAGCAGAGCCAGGACAACGCTGATGTTGAAGAACGCCTGGATCAGGATCGCGCAGGTCAGGCCGAAGGCGAAGAAGCGCGCAAACGGATCGGTCGACAGATACGCCGCGCGCAAGCCGCGGTACCCCAGCAACACAAATCCTGCCAGCAGCGCTAAAGCGCCCAGCAGACCAAGCTCTTCACAGACCGTTGCGTAGATAAAGTCGGTATGCGGCTCCGGCAGGTAGAACAGTTTCTGCATGCCCTCTGTCAGGCCGCGGCCGAAGAAGCCACCCGTGCCGACGGCAATCAGCGACTGCAGAATGTGGAAACCGGCTCCGCGCGGATCCGCATCGGGATTGATGAACGCCAGCATGCGCGCACGCCGGAAGGCCACATGAAACAGCATCCAGTACAGCGGCGGTGCTGCAACGGCGGCAGCCAGTCCGATCCACCGCATCTGAATGCCCGCCAGCAGCAGCATCAGCACCGTGACGCCCGCACACACCAGAGCCGTGCCCAGATCCGGCTCTTTCAGGATCAACAGGATGAACAGCAGCGGCACGGCGATCGCACGCAGGAGCGTGCCGCGCCAGTCATCGATCTGGTGAATGCGGCTCTGCAGAAAGTAGGCAAGAAACAGCACGATGAGCGGCTTGGCAAGTTCAGAGGGCTGCAGCGTCAATCCGCCCACGCGGATCCATCGATGCGCACCATTCATGCCGCCCATGAAGAACACGCCCAGCAGCAGGATCGCCGTGATGGCAATGGCGGGAAAGACCACCTTGGGATTGTTGTATTTGCGGTAATCCACACGCATCAGGATGAAGAGCGCCGCAATGCCAAAGGCGACGAAGACCATCTGGTTCACGACAAAGTGATAGGGCGATCCGAACTGCGCCTTTGCCATGACCGCCGAGGTCGAAAAGATCATGACCAGGCCGAAGAGCACCAGCGCCAGCACCGTACCAAACAGCCATTTATCCGCGCCAACACGCTTCGCCATACACCCTGAAGCTTATGGCTTCCCACACGGAAAAGATGCACCCCGAATGCAGCAAGGTACCTCGCATGGTTCACGCGAAGTGAACCATCTTTCCCGGCTCACCACAGGCTTGTCATCCTGAGCAAACGAAGCGCGGCGAAGTGCAGTCGAAGGACCTGCATCCTATTTAGCGCGCCAGAAATGTGGAGGGAATGCCGAGAACATTTCTGCCGCCGCCAACGGAATGCAGGTCCTTCGACTCCGTTGCGCTCCACTCAGGATGCAAAGCAAACGAGGAGTCAGTCGCCCCGCAAAGCCTCAACCAACTCCACGAACACCCGCCCACGATGTTCATAACTCGTAAACTGATCAAAGCTCGCACAGGCAGGAGCCAGCAACACCGTCTCACCAGCCTTCGCAGTCAGCGAAGCCAAACGAACCGCCTCTGCCAGAGTCCCCGCGGGAGTCAGCACAACATCTTCCCCGATCTGAGAGGCGATGATCGAAGCCGCCGCACCAATCGTATAAACGGCAACCGTCCGCTCCTTCAACAGTGGAACGAGCAGGGTGTAATCCGAACCCTTGTCCTTGCCACCAAGAATCACGCGCACGCCGCTGGCAAAGGACGCAAGCGCCTTTGCCGTCGCATCCACATTCGTGGCCTTTGAGTCGTTGTAATAGGCCACGCCACGCACTTGGCGAACGAACTGCAGACGATGCTCCACCGCCGTGAACGAACCCACCGCCTCGCGCACCACCTCCGCGGAAACCCCGGCAAGACGAGCCATCGCGATCGCCGCCAGCACGTTCTCCACGTTGTGCGCACCCGGCAGCGGGATCTCCGACACCGGCATCACCGGCTCCGGCGTTCCGCCCTCCTTCGCCAGGAAGTACACGCCATCCCCATGCACGAACGCCCCCTGCTTCACGCGGCGAACGCCGCTGAACCAGTAGATCTGTGCCTTCGTCTTCGCCGCCACCATCTGCGTCGACTTGTCCTCGGCGTTCAGGACCAGGAAGTCACCGGACGTCTGGTTCTCCGTAATCCGAGCCTTGGAAGCCGCATAGTTCTCAAACGATCCATGACGATCCAGGTGGTCCGGCGTGATATTCAACACTGCCGCAATGTGCGGCCGAAAGGTGTCGATCGTCTCCAGCTGAAAGCTCGAAACCTCCAGCACGCTCCACGTCTTCTCCGTCGATCCTTCGACCAGCTCCACCACGGGCAGGCCAATGTTGCCGCCCACCTTCCTCTCCAGCCCGGCATGCGCAAGAATGTGACCGACAAGCGACGTCGTCGTGGTCTTGCCATTTGAGCCGGTGATGGCAATCACCTTGCCCAGCAGCCCCTGGAAAGCCAGTTCCACCTCGCCGATCAGCGGCATACCGAATGCCATCACCTGCTGGATCTCCGGCGTAGAAAGCGGCACCCCCGGCGACACTACAATCAAGTCCTGCCGCCGGAACGTCAGCACGCCATGACCTCCCGTCTCCACCATCACGCCGGCGTCCAGCAGCGCGGGAATCTCCTTCGCCAGCGCCTCGCCCGCGCGCGTATCGCTCACGGTCACACGCGCGCCCAGCCGGCGCAAATAAAGCGCGGCAGAAACACCGCTCTTACCAAGTCCAACAACGAGGACGCGTTTGTTCTTCAGATCCATGGGCTATCAGCCTAACGCAGCTTCAGCGTCGTCAGTGCAAACAAAGCAAAGACCAGCGCCATAATCCAGAAGCGCGCGATCACCTTGCTCTCACTCCATCCGCTCAACTCAAAGTGATGGTGCAGCGGCGCCATCTTGAAGATCCGTTTCCCCCCACGCAGCTTGTAACTGCCCACCTGCAGCATCACGCTGACCGCCTCCAGAATGAAGACGCCGCCGATAAACGGCAGCAGCAGCTCCTGCTTGACCAGGACGGCAACCGTCGAGATCGCACCGCCCAGCGCCAGCGATCCGACGTCGCCCATGAACACTTCGGCAGGGTGCGCGTTGTACCAAAGGAAGCCGATCGACGCGCCCACCATCGCGCCACAGAAGATCGTCAGTTCGCCCACCATCGGCATACGCTGCAGCTCAAGGTAGTCACTGAAGACAACGTGACCGCTGACATACGTCAGCACCGTCAGCGCACCCGCGGCGATGATGGTGCAGCCAATCGCCAGCCCATCCAGCCCGTCCGTCAGGTTCACCGCGTTCGAACTGAAGCTGATCACCAGCATCACGAAGACCACAAACGGAATAAAGCTCAGCCAGTAAAGTCCGTGTATGTGCTGCAACGAGCCGATGATCAAATCCGGCCGGAACTTCTTCACAAACGGCACCACCAGCCGCGTCGAATACATGCCCCGCGTCTGCATCCACACCAACACTGCGGCCACACCGAAGCTCGCCAGGAACTGCAGCATCAACTTCTGAATACTCGTCAGCCCAAGGTTCCGCTTATGGAGCACCTTGATGTAATCATCCGCAAATCCGATCGCACCGAATGCCGCTGTCGACAGCACCGCGATCCACACAAACGGATTCGACAGATCGCTCCAGAGCAGCGTCGGCACCAGGATCGAGATGCAGATCAGCACCCCGCCCATCGTCGGCGTGCCGGTCTTCTTCTGATGACTCGCAGGTCCCTCTTCGCGGATGTACTGGCCGATCTGAAACTCACGCAGACGCCGAATCACGAACGGCCCGATCAGCAGGCCGATGAGCAACGCCGTGAGGCTCGAAAACACGCAGCGGAACGTGAGGTACCGAAAGATACGGAAGACCCGAAAGACCGGGTACAGCTTTTGATAGAGCAGCCAGTAAAGCAAAGGTCCTCCGTGCGCAAAAAAGCGCAGACACCATCGAATTTCAGCTTACGCGCGCGAAGCCTGCGCATACCGCAAGGGTTCCACCACAGGTACTCCCAACGCCCACATCGGGTGCCCATTGTTCCAGGGAGCCATCAAGATCCCGGGCATTCTTTTCCGAAGCAAAAGGGTGGGCTACTCGTGCGAAGCACGAACCAGTCAGTGCCCCGAACCGGCGCTAAGGCCAAGCGCAACCAGCGACCGCTCCAGCCGCACCCCGCGCGAAGCCTTCAGCAGCACCGCATCCCCCTCACGCAGATTCGCCAGCATCCACATCCCGGCATCCTCCGGCGTCAGGGCAAACAGCCCGCGATCCCCCGCGCCCTGCACCAGCGCCGCCGCATGGCCGCGCACACCTAGAGCAACATCCACACCGCGCGACAGCATGTAAGCGCCACACTCCGCATGCAGTACATCCGCGTCCGGCCCCAGTTCCAGCATCTCGCCCGCAACGACAATATGCCGAGTCGCCTCGACCGCCATCAGCGCATCCACCATCGCATCCAGCGCGCGCGGGTTGCTGTTATAGCTGTCATTGATGATCCGCGCGCCGCGCCACAGCAACTGCTCGCCACGCTTGTCGCTCGGCTGCAACACCAACAGCGCATCGATGCACGCCTGCAGTGTCATCCCACTCTCAAGCCCTACCGCAATGCCCGCAAGCGCGTTGTAGACATTGTGCTCCCCGAGCAATGCAATTGAGGCCGGCCGGCGCTCTCCGCCAGCCTCAACCGTGAAGCGCATGCCATCCGCACCGGCACTCACAACATCCGTCGCACTTACCGCCGCTGACGTACTGCGTAGACCAAAGTACCGCGCATGCCTCTCTCGATCGCGGCCAAACTTCGACACATAGGGATCATCCGCATTCAGAAAGGCAAGGCCTTCCGCGGGCAGCGACTGCACCAGCTCGTACTTCGCCGCAGCGATCCCGGCGATACCATCCGGAAAGTGCTCCAGGTGGACCGGAGCGACGTTACTCACCACTACCCAATCGGGCTCGGCAATCTTCGCTAGCGCCGCAATCTCACCGGCGTGGTTCATCCCCATCTCGATGACGGCCACATCATGCTCCGGCTGCAATCGCAGCAACTGCAGTGGAACACCATAGCCATTGTTTAGATTTCCCGCAGACTTCAGCACGTTGAACTGCGCAGACAACACCGCCGCCACACACTCCTTCGTCGTCGTCTTCCCAGCGGATCCCGTGATCCCGATGACGCGCTTACCCCACTGCCGACGCACCTTGTGCGCCAGCCCCTGCATCGCCTTCAGCACGCAGTCTTCGCTCTCCGGCACACGCAGCAACTTGCAGGGATCAACTTCGGCTGGCACCACCCAGTGCGTACTCACCACCGCAGCCGCGGCGCCTGCTTTCAACGCCGCCGCAACGAATTCATGCCCATCCAACCGCTCGCCGGTGACCGCGAAAAACAGATCGCCCGCAGCTACCGTGCGGGAATCGATGGAGTAGCCGAACACCTGTGCCTGCAGGTCGAAATCACCCTCTGCATGGATCCAATCCGCAACCTGTCCCAACGTCAATGTCATGCCCTTGATTCCCTCTCACGCAGCGCCGCCGCGGCTATTGCAACGTCGTCGAACGGCACCGCCACGCCGCGCGATGTCTGCGTCTTCTCATGGCCTTTGCCGGCAATCAGTACGATGTCGCCGGCGCGCGCTTCGTTCACTGCAAGCGCAATCGCAGCGGCACGATCCAGCTCCACCCGAACATTCGCGTTGCCCGTCGCACCCACACCCGCCAGCGCTTCTTCCGCAATCGCCGCAGGATCTTCACTGCGCGGGTTATCACTCGTGACGATCACTACATCGCTGCCTTGGCCCGCGGCACGGCCCATCTTTGGCCGCTTCGTCTTATCGCGATCGCCACCACAACCGAACAGCGTAAGCACGCGAGCATCTCCTGCAAGCTCACGCGCCAGCACAATCAGGTTTCGTAACGCATCATCCGTATGCGCGTAGTCCACCACGACGGTGAAGCCAAGCGCGTTCGCCACCGTCTCAAAGCGTCCCGGCACCGGCGGCAGCGCAGCCGCACCACTCACCACTTTATCCAGCGTCAGCCCTCGTCCCATTGCAGCCGCCGCAGCGGCCAGCAGGTTATAGACATTCACGCGACCGGTCAGTTGCGACACCACCTCTGCATCACCAAAGGGAGTAGCCATCACAAAGCTCGTCGCACCCGCACGCAACGCAACGTTGCTCGCCTTGAAGTCCGCATCCGCATCGACACTATAGGTCCAGCACGTCTCGCAATTCTTCGCGGCGTCCATCATCAGCGCAGTGTAAGGGTCGTCCGCATTGATGACCGCAACCCGCGGCGCCGCAGCGCCCACACCCTGGAACAGCCGCGCCTTCGCGCCCGCGTAAGCGTCCATGGTGCCGTGGAAGTCCAGATGGTCCTGTGTCAGGTTTGTGAAGACGGCAACGTCTACCGGCAGCGCCCACACACGCTCCTGCTGCAGCGCGTGCGAGCTCATCTCCATTACCGCTTCGGTCGCACCTGCAGCCGCACCATCGGCAAAGATCGCCAGCACATCGCGGCTCTCCGGCGTCGTATGCGGACTCGGCCGCACCTCGCCCGCCACATGCGTCTCAATGGTGCCGATCAACACGCTCTTGCGTGCCACAGAGTTGAGCAAGCCCTCAAGCAGAAAGGCTGTCGTGGTCTTACCGTTCGTTCCGGTAATGCCACACAGCTTCAACTGCCGCTCAGGATGGCCAAAGAAGTTCGCACTTACCGCCGCCAGCGCCCGCCGGCCATCGGCAATCAGCGCCGCCGGCACACCGCGCGCATCGGCGAAGGCAAAGCTCTCCCGCGCGTCCGTCACAATTGCGACGGCACCCGCATCCAGTGCAGCGCGCACATACTTGTTGCCATCGGTGGTCTCGCCGCGCATCGCGACGAACAGCGAACCGGCACGCACCGCACGGGAGTCATACTCCACACCCACAATCTCTGCGCGCTCCGTGTCACCCAGCGCAAGCACCGGTACACCGGCAATGATGTCAGTCCAATTCATCCTCGCGCGATTCTACCGCTGGAAGAACATGCGCACGGCAACTGCCGCCAGCATCAGCGCGAATCCACGCTTGAGATAGACCGTCGGTAACTGCAGCGCAAGCCTGGCGCCATAGATGCTGCCCACCGCCATGCCCGTCGCCAGCAGCAAACCCAGCCTCCACTCCACGTGGTGCGCACGCGCGTAGACCAGCATCGGTGCAATCCACAAGGGACACGAGGCCATCAACAAGGCCGTACCCTGCGCACTCGTCTGCGAAAGTCCGAACACAAACACCAGCAGCGGAATCATGATGGCGCCGCTGGTACCGATGGTGCCCACAACAACGCCGACGACCGCACCAATCAGGATGATGACGGACCAGTGCGCGTCGATCATCGCGTAAACCGCACGACCACTTCGGTACCTAACGGCACCATGGTTCCGGCAGCGGGCACCTGCTCCCGCGCCAGGCCGCTGCCCACCGGCTGCACACGCAATCCAGCCCCCGCGGCCTGTTGAATCACCGCACGCAATCCGCCCTGCATCACTGGCACCGCAACTTTTGTGCTGGCATCCACGACCACGGCGCCATCGGTTCGTTGCACATGGTCCGCCACAGGTTTCGGCGACAGCTTGTTGGCCTCGGTCGTCTCGTCCGTCATGATGGACGATCCGCCATGATCGCGGAACGCCTTCAACATCTTCTCCGGCAGCGCCGCAAAGATGCCCTTCTTCTCCGTCGATGCCACCGGTACGGGCGCCGCAGCCGCCGTTGCCGCGACCACGGCTGCATCACTCTTCTGGCGCAGTGGGTCGTCTGCGGGCAGTGAGTTGATTTCCTCATACATCACGTTCAGATCACCCGGATCTTCGCTCGGCGCATCGCCCGCAAGCTCCAGCTTCGGAGCGGCGCTGTCGGGCTTTACAACCTTCAGTGGCTGGTCGTGCGGTACGCCCAGGTATTCGAGAACTTCCTGTGCGACCTGCTTGAAGACAGGAGCGCTGGTCTCAGCGCCATAGCGTGTTCCAACCATCGGGTCATCAATGATGACCGCGACTGAGATAGCAGGATTGTTGATGGGCGCGATACCGGCGAAGCTGGCAACTGTGCGCGTGTGCGAGTAAGTGTGTGTGACAGGATCGATCTTCTGCGCGGTGCCCGTCTTGCCGCCGGCACTGTAACCATTGAGCGCGCCCGTCTTACCCGTACCTTCGACGATCGTGCCTTCCATCATCTGCCGCATCTTCGCAGCGGTCAGCTCGGTGATTACGCGGTGCGCGCCATCCGGCATCTTTGCAGGCAGTGAGTTCGTAGGATGGAAGGCTGCAGGCCGCAGCCGACTATCACCCTTCATAAGTTCCGTCTCATCGAGCAGGATGTGCGGCGGAAGATAGGTGCCACCATTGGCAATCGCAGACACCATCGTCACCAGTTGCACCGGTGTAACACCCACCTCATGCCCGATAGCGATAGACATGATGCTCGTCGCCTCCCACTTACGGGCAGGCCGCAGCAGACCACGCGTCTCGCTCGGCAGTTCAATCCCGGAACGGTCACCGAAACCAAAGCCGCGAATGTAGTCGTAGAACTTACTGTTGCCAAGCTTCATCGCCATCTTGGCAGCGCCCACATCGCTCGAATGCTCCAGTGCAAATTGCACCGTCACACGGCCAAAGTGGTCAGACTTATCGTCATGCAAGGTGCGGCCATACATCGTCATGGCGCCGCCCTGGCAATCCACGATATCTGTAGGCTGTACACCGGCACCATCCACCGCCGCAGCATAGGTCACCAGCTTGAAGGTTGAGCCTGGCTCATACACATCGCTGACAGCCAGGTTCTTCAGGATGGTCGGATCCTGGTGCTTCAGATCATTCGGGTTGTAACGCGGCGAGATCGCAAGCGCAAGGATCTGGCCCGTGTGCGGATCCTGCACCACTACTGTGCCGTGCGCCGCCTTCATCTTCAGCATCTGCGCATCAAGAGCGCGCTCCGCCATGTACTGGATGTTGGTGTCGATCGACAGCACAAGGTTCTCGCCCGGCAATGGCTCGCGCTCTTCACTGCCCAGCGCATGGCGCTTGGCATCGACAGCTGTCAGCACATGGCCTGCGGTACCGTGTAGATCGTCCTCGAACTCGCGCTCCATGCCGCCCAGGCCGGTGTCATCAATGCCCACATAGCCAAGCGTCTGCGCTGCAAGATCGGTGTTGGGATAGAAACGCTTAAACTCCTTCTGCAGGTACACGCCCTTCAGGTTCAATTCGCGCACGCGCTGCGCCTGCTCCGGCGTTAACTTACGTGCAATCCACGCGAAGTTTCTGGAGGCCGTCAGCCTGGCCATGATGCTGCCCTGCGCTGTGAAGGTGTCGGTGGGATCGACGTGCACAATACCGGAGAGAAGCTCAGCAACGTTTGCACGGTTGTCGCCAAGTTCGCTGGGAACGGCATAGACAGATTCGGCAAGGACGGTCACTGCAAGTTCGCGAAGGTTTCGGTCATACAGAACGCCGCGACGCGGAGCAACTTCAAACGTTCGCTGCTGCTGCTTGGCAGCGCGCTCCACCCAGTCATGATGGCGAACTACCTGCAGCCAGACAAGCCGCATGCCAATGAGCGACGTCCATGCTGCAAAGAACAGCGCAACATAGACAAAGCGGACTCGCCGGATGGGAGCGGTTAGTGGCTGGCGGAGGTTACTCATGGCAGGCTCGACCTTGTGACATCAGAGGGAGTAGGTCGTAACGACCGGTTCCCTCGACTATCGCAGCGGAGCCTGCCGGCCGTTACAAGAAATTGAAGTTAGCGGAGAACCGCCGAAGGTACCTGCGCCTCTGCCACCACAGGACCATTGTTCGCAAAGGAACCATCCGGACGAATGACCTGTCCGGGCTGCGGCGTATCCAGGCCAAGCTGACGTGCGATGCGATCAATGCGGTCCGGATCGGACAACTGCGCCTCCGACAGGTGTAACTGCCGGTTCTCCTCACGCATGTGTTCCACCTGCAGCTTCTGCGCCTCAATGGAGTAACCCATCTCGATCGACGAGAAGTGCTGCCATACATAGGTCATCACCAGGAAGAACAGCATGCCCATGGCGATGGTGAACTGCCGCATCTCCTTACGGCGCTCGGGATCGTCAGCCTTTACGATGCGGCTGTTATCGAGATGCTTTGTGAAGAAGATCTCGGGTGTGGGACCGCGGCGCGCGCGGCGCTGCTGGTCATACACCGAACGGTTGTGATCACGAAAAGACTCGGCGCGCTCGCGCTGTGCGCGTCCCGCTACCATTCCCATTGCCGGCATCGTCTGTTCCATCACGCTCGCCCACCCTCTCGCTGCTCGGGGGAATCAACGATGATTCCCGCTCCATTTGTTTTCTGGACTTAGCCGCTTCCATCGCGTACGAGAAACGTCTTATCTACCAGAACCGGATTGGTTACTCACCGATCCGATGTATTACCGCTTACTAATTCGGCGGTCCTTCGTCCTCGTGCCCGGAGCGATGTCTGCTCTAACCATGAGGGCGGATGAGCGCCCTGTTTTTACACCGTGGGGAGGAGTTTTCCTAAGTTCCCACAGGTTATCCACAATTACTGCCGTCAACTTACTCCGGTTCTGTTTCCGCGACTACTACCGCCCACCGGAGGAATCTTTCTTGTAACTTTCGGACCGGCTTTAATCCGCTCCGCCACTCGTAACTTCGCACTGCGTGACCGCGGGTTGCGATCCACTTCAAGTTCCGCGGCAATCACAGGCTTGCGTGTGATCACGTTCCAGATACCGCGTTCCCCGCCTTCTTTCAAGGCATCCTTCGCCAGACGATCCTCCAGCGAATGAAAGCTGATGACCGCCAGACGTCCACCGAACTTCAAGAGAGAAGGCGCGCTTTCAAGCAGCGACCGTATCTCCCCGAGTTCATCATTCACACGAATTCGAAGTGCCTGGAAAGTCTTCGTCGCCGGATGAATCTTGTCCTGTTTCATTGCTGGGGCAGCGGCCGATATCACTCGGGCTAATTCCGCCGTCGTACGTATCGGCCGTGCCCTCACAATGGCTCTGGCGATTCTCCGCGACCTCCTTTCCTCTCCGAATTCGTAAATCAGGTTGGCGAGTTCTTCTTCGTCCGCCTGATTTACCACTTGCTCGGCTGTCTCACCGCTGCGCGTATCCATACGCATATCCAGCGGTGCGTCCTGCCGAAAACTGAATCCACGGTGCGCCTGGTCCAGCTGCATGCTGCTCACGCCAAAGTCGGCGAGCAGACCATCCAGCGATGCTGGCTCAAGCTCTTCTGCTGCCGACGAAAACGCTCTCGGGATCAGCCGCACCTGCGGCATCTCCGGTCCAAGCTCCTCGCGCAGCGCTTCGAGCTTTGCTGTGGCAAGCTCCATCGCCTGCGGGTCGCGATCAAATCCGATCAGCAATCCCTCTGGCCCAAGCCTCCGAGCAATGGCGCTCGAATGCCCTGCCAGCCCCAGCGTTGCATCGGCGTACGTTCCGCCGCGGCGCACCTGTAAAAGGTCTAAAACTTCTTCTAAAAGAACCGGCACATGTTGCGGACCGCTCACTCTCCGCCTCCATGTGGGCCCACTGGGGGCCTACGGTTTGAAATCTCTAAAGTCCCAGGTCTGCCAGGGCCGTCATATCGGCCTCGGTCAGCGGCTCCAGGTCCAGCTTGGCCTTGAAGTCGTCATGATTCACGACTTCCAGGTACGTCTGCGATCCCAGCACCACCACCTCGGCGGTGACCTTCGCGCTCTCCCGCAGAATCAGCGGCAGGGTCAACCGTCCCTGTGCATCCAGCTCTGCCATCTGGCCGTAATAGTTCGTTACGTCCAGAAACTTCTTCTTCGCGGGATTCATGTTCGGAATCTCCGCCAACTTTGCTTCCACCAGCTCCCACTCACGAATCGGGTAAATCTCCGCCCGCTTGCCGTCTTTGCTGGTGATGTAGAACTGCGGGCCGTAGCTCTCGTCCACGCGGCGTTTGAACTCAGCCGGCAGCTTCAGCCGGCCTTTCTCGTCCACACGCGCTGGGTGATTGCCACGGAACATCGTTTCTAACCCCGCCGGTACCGCTCTGGGTTCGGGTTTGATACAGCAGGGGCCCGAACCGGCCTACAATTTGGGTGAAGAGCTAAAGATCACTCCCTTTTGCTCCACTATTTACCACCACGCTCCACATCGTTACTGATACCGAGCAGAAGAGCAAGTGGGAAATTTCCGCTCTTTTCCTCGGACAATTCGGCGAAATGTGGAAATCCCAACGGGCAGGGTTAGCAAGGCCGTACAGCACTACAGCTTGTGTTGTTTAAGCCGGTTCTGTACGCCTGTTGCTACTTGTGGATAACACGGAAGACGTAGTATGGAGAAGAAAAAGCGAATACCGCAAGCGAGCCCCGGGAGCTATTAAGCGCGCCTTAAGCGATCTGACTAGGAACGGCTGCCGCGACGGCTTTTTTTGCGGCGAAGCATCCAGAGTAGATAGGCCACGACAACAAGGTTTGCCAACAAGATGGCGACATGCCACAGGCTGGGCTTCCGAGCCAGTTCCCAAGTCTCCCATGGCACGAACGACACACTGAGCCACAGCGTTACAAACTCTGCCCACACCTTGCGCCGTAGAAGGCCGTACGCCTCGGTGCAGCACAGTCCTGCGTATAGAAATGTGCCCAGGCTGATCAGCCGCAGCTTATGGTGCGTCACCTGGGCGAGCTTGTCCGTTACAAAATCAATGACACGGCTTTCAGGGTCGAAGTGCAGTTCCAGCAGGAACCGCTCCGCGGTCTGCGACAGATCGTGATGGATGAAGTGCAGCGCCCCCAGGCTCACACCCAGGAAGAAAATGGCCTTCGCCAGCTTGAACAGACCGATCAGGAACAGGCCGGAGTCCCGAGCCTCAATGTGCTGGTGTTCGACCACGTCTCCATGACCGCCTGGCGTGTGCCTGTGTGCCTGGCGGCTTCCCTGCTCTGATCCTGTCAAGTACACCCCTGTAGTTTTGAAGCCCTGCAGCAGCTTGTCAATTGGTGGGACACGCCGAACACCGAATTGGTAACCACAGCCATCTCTTCTGATGCATGGGCATACCGCTTCGCCGTTTCTGAAACAGGTTCCCATACGATGCGAAAGAAAAAATCAAAGGCACGCAATCCACTGTGGTTCGGTCGACGTTCCTACAGTGCAGCAAGTGACTTCACCCGGCCGGTGAACAGACTGAAGCAACAAGCAAGTTACGCATCACAGGAGATTCTCAGATGAATAAGTTCGCAAAGACCGTACTGGCCGTAGCTCTCATGGGCGGCAGCATGACCGCAGTGGCACAGAAGGACCCCGATGTTGGTGGCGCTCCCATGTACCCCAGCAAGACCATCGTTGAGAACGCAGTGAACTCGCCCATCCACAAGACCCTTGTTGCAGCCGTGAAGGCAGCAGGTCTGGTCGACACCCTGAATGGCGCAGGTCCCTTCACTGTCTTCGCACCGACCGACGATGCCTTCGCCAAGCTGCCCGCAGGCACCGTCGACACGCTGGTGAAGCCTGAGAACAAGGCAACATTGACGAAAATCCTCACCTACCACGTCGTCCCCGGCAAGATCAGCTCCAAGGAACTCGCCAAGATGATCAAGAAGGGCAACGGCATGGCTTCGTTGAAGACTGTCGAAGGCGGCACACTCACCGCGAAGATGTCCGGCTCCATCATCATGCTGACCGATGAGAAGGGCGGCACGTCTACCATCACGACCGCAGACGTCTTCCAGAAGAACGGCGTGATCCACGTAGTCGACACCGTTTTAATGCCGAACTAAGTACAAACCCTCTCCAGGAAACACGAAAAGAGCGCCCTATGACGGGCGCTCTTTTCGCTGCAGCTCATATTCGGATGGTCAGAATTCGTTGCTGGTAGAGATCGAGCAACACGCATCCAACAAACAGCGAGGGACCGGCGCCGTGAGGGCGGCATCCGGTCCCTCGTTCTCTGCCCACACCGCAAGCGACATGGACAGCTTTGTGGCACGCATATTCCGGGGGAAGCGCGCGCCTGATCCCTAGAGCTCCACCCACTGCCGCAGCAGGTTGTGATAAACACCCGTCAGTTCAACCCCGGACGCGTGATCCGGCACATCCTGTGCCAATCGCTGAATGGCAACGTCCAGTGTCAGCAGCAGCGATCGTTGTTCATCGCTGCGCACCATACTCTGAAGCCAGAAGAACGAACTGACACGCGCACCGCGGGTCACGGGACGAACGTGGTGCAGGCTGGTGGATGGATACAGCACTGCATCACCGGCGGGCAGCTTCACACTCTGCGAGCCATAGGTGTCCTCAATGACTAACTCGCCACCGTCATACTCATCCGGCTCACTTAGAAAAAGGGTCACCGAAAGGTCCGTGCGGACATACTCACCCGTCGCCGGAATTCTACGCACCGAGTTATCGACGTGATTGCCGAAGGATTGACCGCCCTGATAGCGGTTGAACAACGGCGGAAAGATCTTCTTCGGCAGCGCTGCAGCAACAAACACTGGTGACCTGTTGAGTGCTTCCACAATCTGCCTGCCCAGATCGGCAGCAACTGCATTGCTCTCATTCAACTGCGCGTTGTCCTTCACACGGGCAGACTGGTAGCCCGCCGTGACCTTTCCATCGATCCACTCGGTAGCATCCAGAGCCTGGCGAAACTGCTTCACCTGCTCACGCGTTAGGACTTCTGAAACCTGTACCAGCATGTTGCTACCTCATTCCAACTTCCTGCTGCATGCTCTGCGCATCAGGCAGCGTTGCGGCGAACGACCGTGACGCAGTCGCTGGCGCTTCCTCTAAAAACCTCTTCATCTTCCGCAGGAACGCCGGCGTTGCCGTCTGCGGCACCTGCTTCCACCAGTGCATGGCCGCAGCGGTATCGCCTTCCTCTGCGAGCAGACGCCCCAGGTTGAACTGCCCACGAAAGTCGCCACCCTCAGCGGCTTTCCGATAAAACTCCAGCGCCATGGTGCGATCGGCCCGCACCTCCCAGCCATCCTCATAAAAACCACCCAGGATATTCATGGACTTTGCATGACCAAGCTCGGCAGCACGACGAAACCACACCAGTGCCTGCAGCCTGTCTTTCCTCACACCACCTTCACCCAGTGTGAGAAGCGTCGCCAGGTTGTACATGCCCCAGTCCAGCCCGCGCTCCGCGGCCTTGCGAAACCATTGCTCTGCAAGCGCGGCACTGGGCGGCGTTCCCCATCCCTGGTCGTGGCAGCGGCCAACCATGTTCACCGCCATCAGGTTGCCGCTCTTCGCAGCTCGTTCAAACCAGTGCAATGCCCATGTCGGATTACGTTCGATCAGCTTGCCATCCAGCAGCATCTGCCCAAACATTAGCTGTGCCTGGTGCACACCGCATAACGCCGCGGTGCGCACCAGATCCAGCGATTGCTCCTTTGTCTCGGTCGTCATCATTCGTTAGAACTTCACGTTGAAGCCAAAGATCGCAGAGCGGCCGGGAGCCATGATGGCGTAGTGCGTTGCGTACGCCTGCTGGTAATACAGCCTGTCACTCAGATTCAGGATGTTCGCCTGCAGGGTGTAGTGCTTGTTGAATTCATAGGTGGCGAACAGATCCTCACGGATGTAACACGGTACCCACTTGTTATTGATCTGGCTACCCCACACCTTCGTCATGCCGTAGATACCACCGCCGACATTCAGGTGACGAATCAAGCGGTAGCTGCTTGTAATTGCAAGCGCGTGCTTCGCCTGATTCGGCATCGCCGTGCCGCTCGCATTCACACCTGCCGTGGAGATCGGCGCGTTCGTCAATGTGGCATCGAGGTACGTATAACCACCGGTGAACTGCCACTTCTTTGTCAGCATGCCGCTGATGCCAATCTGTGCGCCCAGCGTGCGATCCGTACCTGCGACCGACACGTTGCCGGCAGCGTCGGTAATGCGGACATTCTGAATGTCGGTGCGGAAGACATCGACACGTGCCAGTGCACGTCCACCGGCAAGCTCACGCTTCACACCGAACTCTTCCTGGCGGATGGTCGTCGGCTGCAGATTTGAATTGCCTGCCGTGCTGAGTGCCGATGTGTCTGTACCCTGGGCCAGCGCATTGCCGGTGGGAATCGCCGCGGTGCTTACCGTTCCGTACACACTGGTTGCCTGGTCCGGCTTATACACAAGACCCGCAATGTAAGTGCCGATGTTATTGATCACTTGCTGCCTGGGAATCGCTGTCGCGGATACAGCAGGTCTGAAGACGGAGTCGAAGTGGTCATACCGGCCACCAAAGGTTCCCTGGAAATGCTTGTTAAACACCACAGTGTCGAAGGCGTAGACAGAGCGTGTACCGGACGAAGAGTGCGTCGGATTGTGGTTCTTGGTCAACGAATTTTGCGTGGAAATCAACTGACCAAGGCTGTTGACAGAGGTCGAAGAAGCCCCGAGCCACGGATCGTTATAGTTCGGCGTGTACAGCGAGGTGCAGTTATAACCGGAAGCGGCTCCAGTACCGCGCGGACATGTCTCGGTTGCCGCCTGGCCCGCTGTTACGACACTGCTCAGAGTGGTGTTGTTCGTATAAGCGTCATTGTTTCCGCGCTCGTTGGAAAACTCCATTCCGGTCGCGTACGTGTGTTTGATGGTGCCCGTCTTGAATGAGCCGGAAAGATCCGTCTGGTTATCCAGAGTGAAAACGGCACTCATACGGCTGTTGATCCGGCGGAAGACAAGCCCGTAGTACAGGTTGCCCTGGCTATCATCCGGCAGCGTCCATACATAGTCCTGCGACGTACGCTCGTAGCGGAAGGAGTTACGGACCAGCGCACGCTCGCTCCACAGATCGTGCTCTACGCGGCCCGTTGCAACCTTGGCAGTCTCATTCTGATGATCACGATCTTTCAGACCGTAGAAGATATTCCGGTGCGGCAGCGTGATTGGTTGACCGTCGCCCGGCTGCAGGATTTTTGTTCCAACATTGTGCGTATTACCAGCAGCCGTCAACAGCGGATTGTTATACGGTATGCCTGAATCCGGCAGGCTGTTCGTCACGAGATGGTAGTAGTCCAGGTACAGTCGCGACGGTCGTCCCAGGCCAATGGCGATGCTCGGCGCCACGCCCCAACGGCCATTGTGGACGGCATCACGACCGGCGACATCCGAACTGTGCCACATGCCTGTAAGACGACCCGCGGCATACGCGCCCAGCTTCAAATTGCCGTCTACCGTACCGCGCTTGTAGTTTGAAGTACCCGGCATGAAACTGCCGGCGATGAAGTTATCGCGGCGCGCCAGCTTGCTGTTCAGGTTGATGCTGCCGCCGCCTGTGCCGCGACCGCCGTAGGCACCACCGGGGCCTTCCTGTACCTCTACGCTTTCCACATCGAACACTTCGCGGGACTGCGCGGCGATATCGCGAATGCCATCGATATAGGTGCTCGACTGCGAATCGACACCGCGAATGAAGGGACGGTCGCCCAGCGGGTTGCCGCCCTCTCCCGCGCCGAACGTGATGCCAGGAACGGTGCGCAATGCTTCCATCAGCGTGCTGGACGCCGTCTGCTGCATCGTCTCTTCCGTGATGACCGTAACGGTCTGCGGCAGGTCCACCAGGGGTGCGGTGTACTTGATGTTGGGAGTGCTGTCCGCCGTCACCACGACGGACTCATTGTTGGCACGCATCTCGACGCGGACCGAATCGGGCATATCGAAACGGGCGGATAGGCCGGTGTTGTTCAGCGCCTGCTCCAGGGCATCGGTTACCGTCAGGACGCCGTGCACACCAGGTGAATCAATGTTCGACATCTTGTCGACAGATCCAAGGGCAATGCGGATTCCGGCCTGCTTGCGGATTGCCTCGAGCACGTCGGCGACGGTTCCGGCCGGGATTTCGAACTTGTGAACTTCATGGGCAGGGTTTCCCTGCTCGATTGGATTTCCCTTTTCATCCAGACCGGTAGTTACGAGCTTTGGCTCTTCCTTGGTCGTTTCGGGCGTTACGGCCGCCTCGGACTGCAGGGTGCTCATGGCAAACATCGCCAGGGTTCCGGTCAGCATCAGCTTTCCACGCAGGCGGGTAGCATCTTCGATCTTCTTCATTTCACTAGCTCCGGGGCTCGGGCGCGCTCTACGGCGCGACCCTGTCATTCACTTGCGAAGTCCCTCAACGACGCCCGTGTTACACACGGACTCACTGGCCACAGGAGAGGTCGCGTTGCCGCATCCATCTCAGACACAATCAGTCCGATATGACGAGAGTACATGATGTAAGACCAGGTCGGTCCCTGATCTGGAAAGAATTTCCGACTGCATCGGTCCGAAATGCGATTACCGTTCCAACCCCACGCACGATTCCCCACTCCAAGGCTGCATGCGTCACATTTTCGAAGCCGATCAATGGCTGCCCTTTCCGCTGCCCGTCGTCTTCGCTTTCTTCGCGAATCCGCAGAATCTGCCGCCACTAATGCCCGCATGGCAGCGCGCAAAGATTGAAGAACTGCGGCTGATCGCACCTCCTGCGCCGCCGCCCGGATCGCCCGCGCGGCTGGGAACGGGCGTTGGGACGACCATGATCCTGAGCTTCCGGGCGTTACCAGGACTGCCGCTGCGGCTGAACTGGCATGCGCTGATCCCCGAATTTGAATGGAATGACCACTTCTGCGACGCGCAGACCTCAGGCCCGTTCCACTATTGGCGGCACTGTCATTCCGTTCGCGAAGAAACACGCAACGGCATCCCGGGAACACTCGTCCACGATCACGTCGAGTACGAGCTGCCGGGCTGGGTGCTGGGAGACGTGATGCACTGGGCGGTAGGCCGCGCCCAGATGCGCTACATCTTCCGCTTCCGACACAGGCAGACGGAAAAGCTCATGCCGATCTTCGCGGAGAACATGGCCGCTCGACAGCGTTAGACCGAAGATCGGAAAATTCCCGCGGAAACTGCAGATAGCAATCTGACGCGTGAATTCTAAATCGATTCAAAAGCATGCTTTTAGCGCGAATCTCCGCGAATGACGGGTGTTTTCCGCGCCCAAAAAAGCATGGGCGAAACAGTCGCCTGTTTCGCCCACTTCTGAACTTCTGCCGAGTGTGTTCTACCGGTGTGCGAGACGTTCCTGCAGCAACGCATTCAGGTAAGGTTGCGCCTCCCGCAGAGCGCCCTGGACACTGATGCCATACTTCTCCCGCAGCGACTCCACCTTGCCATGCTCGATGAACTGGTCCGGCCAGCCGACACGAACGACCGGCGTAGCAATCTCTGCGGCACTCAGCGTCTCAAGCACCGTCGATCCAAATCCACCTGCGAGGACATGGTCTTCAAAGGTGATGACGAGTCCACAATGATGCCCATAGTGCTCAACACACTCACGATCGATCGGCTTCACAAAGCGAGGATTGATCACAGCGACGGAGAGGCCCAGCTTCAAGAGTTGCGTGGCCATCTCCCGTGCAAGTGGCAGCAGCGCACCAAGCCCGAAGATCACAACATCTGAACCGTCCTGAATGACCTCGGCCTTGCCGATGGTCAGCGCAACAGGCTGAGCCTTCACAGTCGTTCCGGGGCCCGTGCCGCGGGGATAGCGAATAGCGCTCGGGCCCTTGTGCTCCAGCGCAGTCTGCATCATGTCCGCAAGTTCGTCTTCATCCTTCGGCACCATGTGCACGATATTCGGGATAGAGCGGAGGTAGCTGATGTCAAACAGGCCGTGATGCGTTGGGCCGTCATCGCCGCTCAGGCCGCCGCGATCCATGCAGAAGACAACGGGCAGCTCCTGAAGTGCTACGTCGTGAACAATGGGATCGAACGCTCGCTGCAGAAAGGTCGAGTAGATCGCGCAGAAGGGTCGGTAGCCCTTCGTTGCCATGCCCGCAGCGAAGATCACGGCATGCTCTTCTGCGATACCTACATCGAAGAAGCGGCCCGGATGTACGGGACGGAAGAGATCAAGCGCTGTGCCGTTCGGCATGGCAGCCGTGATCGCGACGACCTTCGGATCATTGTTAGCCAACTTAACTAACGTCTCCGCGAAGATCTCGGAGTAGGTCTTCTGTCCTGCTGCCGCGGTATCGCCCGTCTCGGGATCGTATGGTCCCAGGCCGTGGAACTTCTTCTGGCGATCCATTGCCGGCTGGAAGCCGCGTCCCTTCTGGGTAATCGCGTGCAGCACCACCGGCTTGTTCTGCGCCTTCAGGAACTGGAAGGTCTTGATCAGCAGCGGAAGATCGTGCCCATCAATGGGACCGTAGTAGTCCAGGCCAAACTCTTCAAAGAGCATCGAAGGTCCGAGCAGACCCTTCACGCTTTCCTCGGCTTTGCGCTGGACGTGCTTTGCCGCCTTGCCACCAATGCGCTCGATCAACTCGGAAGCGCGGTCGTGCAGGTACGTGAAGCGAGGGTGCGTGATGATTGTGTGGAAGTACGAAGCGATGGCGCCGACGTTTTTGTCGATCGACCACTCGTTGTCGTTCAGCACAATGATCATGCGCTTGGTCTGGCCGGCGATGTTGTTGAGTGCTTCGTACGAGATACCGCAGGTGAAGGCAGCATCGCCGGCGAGCGCAACGATGTGCTCCGTGCCGCCGCTCAGATCGCGTGCCACGGCCATGCCCAGTGCGGCGCTTAGAGCAGTCCCCGCGTGCCCCGCGCCAAAGCTGTCATGCTCGCTCTCGGTGCGCAGCATGAAACCATTCAGGCCATTCGGCTGACGAATGGTATTGAAGCGGGATTCGCGACCTGTGAGTAACTTGTGCACATACGACTGGTGGCTGACGTCGAAGACAAACGAGTCGCGGGGCGTATCAAAGACATAGTGCATGGCGATGGTCAGTTCGACCACGCCGAGGTTGGGGCCGATGTGGCCGCCAGTCTTCGCAACACTTTGGATCAGGCGTTCGCGAATCTCCTCCGCCAACTCCGCAAGCTGCGGAATTGTGAGCTTCTTGATGTCGGCAGGAGATTCGATCGTGGTGAGAAATTCGCTCATTGTTCCTTGAATAGGACGCCGGTGCGCTGGGAAAGGGGTATCCGCGCTTCCAACGAATATTGATGCACTCAAATTGTATCTGCCGGCTACTCCGCCATGGCCGCCAGAACGGCTGGTTCGGCGGTTTCGGTATCCAGCGCGCCCTCCCAGCGGGCGATCACCGCTGAGGCGAGACAGTTGCCAACGACGTTGATGGCAGTGCGCCCCATGTCCATGAGGGCGTCGATGCCGAGCAAGACGAGGATCGGCTCGCTCGGGAGCCGCAGGGTTCCGGCGGTGGCCAGCAGCACGACCAGGACGGCGCGCGGCACGCCGGCAACCCCCTTGGACGCGAGCATCAGGGTCCCCATCATGAAGACCTGCGTCCCGATACTCAGGGGAACGTTCGCCACCTGCGCCACAAAGACCATCGCCATGGCGAGATAGAGCGTCGATCCGTCCAGGTTGAACGAGTAGCCGGCCGGGATCACAAAGGACAGGATGCGCCGCGGCACGCCGAACGCCTCCATCTCTTCCATGGCCCGGGGCAGAGCGGCCTCGCTCGTTGCGGTAGCAAACGCGATCGCCGCGGGCCCTGAGACGTGACGCAGCAGACGCTTAAGGGGGAGGCGCGCAAGCAGTGCGACAGGCAGCAAAACGCCGAGGATGAAGACCAGCAATGCCCCATAAAAGACCAACAACAACTTACCCAGATGGACCAAAACGCCCGGCCCCATCTTCGCGACGGTATACGCCATCGCCGCAGCAACGCCCAGTGGCGCCGTGTACATGACGATGTTTGTGAAGCGGAACATCACTTCGCTTAAACCCTCGGCAAGTCGCAAAACGGGCGCCGCCTTCTCGCGTGGAGCCATCGCAAGCGCCATGCCGAAGATGGCCGCGAAAACGGCGACCTGCAGGACCTGGCCCTCCGCAATGGACTTGGCGATGTTCTCCGGAAAGACGTGCGCCAGGAAATCCTGCCAGTGCATGGGCGCTGCGCTCGGCACAGTGCCAGCCAGTTCCGCTGGCATCGCCAGGCCGACACCCGCCTTCGAGATATTTGCTGCAACCAGTCCTACGACCAGTGCGATGGTGGTCAGCACCTCAAAGTAGAGCAGGCTCTTCCAGCCCATGCGACCAACGCTCTTCAAGTCGCCATGACCCGCGATACCGCTCACCAGAGTCGCAAGAATCAGCGGAGCAACAATCGTCTTCACCAGTCGGAGAAAGATGTCGCTCAGGAAATGCGAGCCAATCGCAAGCGCCGGAGCGTCAAGCCCGATCTCGATACCGGTAATCATGCCCACTACGATCCAGGGTGTTAATCTCCTGCGCAGGAATGTCGCCCAGTAAAAAAGAAGGAGCACGCTCGCAATCCGAAGTGCTTCGCCAGCCGTAGGAGAAGCATGCAGATGCATCGCCGATCCCCCGAGTCCGAGGACCGAACCGCTGACGAGCAGGACTGCAGCCGCAGCACAGACTGCAACCTCCATCGGCCGAAACTTCGACGACGTACCTTTTGAGACATCCGTAGACATTCACCACACTCTATCTGTTTCGCTGTTGCACGGGTACATTGGTGTTCTAGGGAAAATGCCATGCGATCGCTTTTCTTGGGAAGCGTGATGTTCGTCGGGGCTGTTGCACTCCATGCGCAGCTGGATCCACTGTCGCGCCGTGCGCCTGCGAACAATCCCGTGACGCAGCCCACACTTTCGCCCGGCATACTGCAATTGCTGCAATTGGATGCGCAGTTTGCGAAGGAGACACTTGCCGGCGGAGGCAAGGCGTTCGCCAGCTGGTTTGCCGATGATGCACTGACGTTGAACAACGCGAAGCCAGCAGTCCACGGTAAGACGAACATCGCGGCCGGTGCCGCTTGGAATCCGAAAGAGTATCAACTGCAGTGGACACCCACCGGCGGCGAGATGGGTCCGAGCGGGGATATGGGCTTCACCTGGGGGCACTATGATGGCCACGCGAAAGACCGCAACGGCAATGATGTGACAACAAGCGGCCGTTACATCACGGTGTGGAAGCGCCTGCCCGACGGGGTCTGGAAAGTGGCACTGGACGCCAGCGCCGAAGAACCCGCAGCAGCCGGTGAATGCTGCAAGCTACCGAACCCTTAATGGCGACAAGCATCCATCACGAGAGTTCTGCACTCAACGCCGCCATGGCAATCTCGCCCGAGCAGCGGCGATTGCAGGCGCTTGATCGTCTTGAGATCAGCAGCCTGCCAGACCCGGCGCTGGATGAGATCACGCAGCTCGTTGCGCAGATATGCGACGTTCCCGCGGCAGCGGTTTCTTTCGTGGAGCGTGATCGCATCTGGTTCAAGTCGCGTGTAGGGATTCCGTCGCGCACCATGCTGCGGGACGAGTCGCCATGTGACGAGACGATCCTGGGTGACGACGTCTTTCAGATCCCGGACGCCGCAGAAGATGCGCACTATCCGAACGGCGTCATTCCCATTGGCAACTCGTCGTTCCGCTTTTACGCGGGTGCTCCTCTGCGTACATCGGACGGTCAGGCCGTGGGAACGTTGTGCGTCTATGACGTAGCGCCGCGGCGCCTGGACGAACTGGAAGCGAACACACTTCGAACACTGGCCCGCCAGGTGATGGCGCGGCTGGAACTAAACCTGAACAACCGCATCGCAGATCGGGACGCGCGTTCGCGGCAGCGTGTGGAATCGGCGCTGACTGTCGAGCGCAACTTTGTCTCTGCGGTACTCGACACGGTCGGCGCGCTGGTGGTCGTGCTGGACACCGCCGGGCGCATCGTTCGTTTCAATCGCATCTGCGAAACCATCTCGGGCTATGCCCTGGGCGAGGTCGTAGGACAGACTGAGTGGGACACGCTGGTGCCTGCGGAAGATCGTGACAACGCGATCGCGACCTACACGCAGCTGCGCGATGGCCTTTTCCCTTTCGCGTTTGAAAATCGCTGGAGAACGCGCGATGGTTCAATTCGCCGCATTCAGTGGACGGCAACCGCGCTGCTCGATGCGCAGGGTGAGGTCGCCTTCCTGATCGCGACCGGCATCGATGTCACGCTGCAGCGCGAAGCGGAAATCACTTTGCGAGAGAGTGAAGCGCGCTATCGCCTGCTGATCGAAGGATCGTTGGGTGCGGTGTTCACTCACGCGCTGGATGGAACCATCCTCTCCATCAACACCTACGGGGCAGAGAACCTTGGCTACACCGCCGAGCAGATGTTGAACCGGCGGCTGTCCCATTTCATGCCACTGCCAGCACAGCCGTCCTTCGAGCAGTACTTGGCAAGCCTTGCAGCCTCGGGCGAGGCACAAGGTACCTTTGAATTCTGTCATCGCGATGGCACGTCGCATGTCGTGGCCTATCGGAACCGCCTGATCGAAGCCAGCACGCGAGAGCACTACGCGCTGTGTTTCGGCGTCGACATCACCGAGAAGGTACGCGCGGAGGAGCGGCTCTCTGCCCTGACGCTGCAGTCCAACTCCATCCTCGACTCTGTGGGCGACGGAATCTTTGGTACAGATCTGAGTGGCTGCGCCACGGTGTGCAATCCGGCTGCAGCACAGATTCTCGGCTACCGACCGGATGAGATCGCGACCGAGATTCTCGGCAAGAACATACACGCTCTCATGCATCACACGCGGCCTGATGGCTCTCCGTACCCTGAGAGCGAGTGCCGCATCATGAACTCAGCGCGCGAGTTGCGTCCCATCCGCGTGAGCACCGATATCTTCTGGCGGAAAGACGGCACAAGCTTCCCCGTGGAGTACGTTGCGTGTCCCATCCTGAACCAGGGAACCGCTACCGGCATCGTGGTCGCATTCACCGACACAACCGAACGCCAAGAGCTCGATCGCATGAAGGACGAGTTCGTCTCAACCGTGTCGCACGAGCTGCGAACGCCGTTGACCAGCATGCGCGCATCCCTTGGCCTGATCGCCTCTGGCGCTTTGAACACGCGGCCCGACAAAGCGAAGCAGATGCTCGGCATCGCCATTGGCAACACCGACCGGTTGGTGAAGCTGGTGAATGACATCCTTGAACTGGAGCGGATCGGCTCCGGCAAAGCCGAGCTTCATTATGGCGACGTGGATGCGACGGACCTGCTGCACCGTGCGGCTGAGCTGCTCAGTGGTACGGCCGCGAAGAACGGCGTCCGGGTCACCTTTGGCAAGCCCGGCGTACATCTGTGGGCAGACTCCGATCGCATCCTGCAGACCATCACAAACCTGCTCTCCAACGCCATCAAGTTCTCGTTGCCCGACAGCGAGATCTACATGGCCGCTTACTACAGCGCGCCCGGTGAGGCCACGCTTGAGGTTCGCGATCACGGTCGCGGCATTCCTGCGGACAAGCTCGAACACATCTTCGGTCGCTTCCAGCAGGTTGATGCATCCGACTCGCGCGTCATGGGCGGGACCGGCCTGGGTCTCGCGATCTGCCGTTCCATCGTCGTGCAACACGGCGGGCGCATCTGGGCTGAAAGCGAACTAGGCCATGGCGCACGCTTCCTGTTTACGCTGCCGACGAAGCCCAGCAGCCATCTGCGCTAGGGAGCTTCGCACAAAGAACTGGGCCGGTCGAGATTTGCATCTCGCCGGCTCAATCATTTACGCAAAGGCATTCGCGTCTTTATCCCAGAGAGAACTACTCCTCGTCCTTCTCCTTTAGCTTCGCGACCACGGTAAAGTCTTCGAGCGTGGTGGTGTCGCCCTTCACGTCGCCCGTTGCGGCCAGTTCGCGTAGCAGCCGGCGCATGATCTTGCCGGAGCGTGTCTTGGGCAGCGACGGCGTGAAGCGGATCTCATCGGGCCGCGCAAGCGCACCGATTTCCTTCGCAACATGCTTCTTCAGCTCGTCCTTTAGCGTCGTCGTCACTTCAGCGCCATCGTGAAGCGAGACAAAGACCACAATGCCCTCACCCTTCATCTCATCCGGGCGTCCAACAACCGCAGCCTCGGCGACCATCGGGTGTGCGACCAGTGCAGACTCGATCTCTGCCGTGCCGAGACGGTGACCGCTGATGTTCAGCACATCGTCGACACGCCCCATCAGCCAGAAGTAGCCGTCCGCGTCGCGACGAGCTCCGTCGCCCGTGAAGTAGCTGCCGGGAATCTCACTCCAGTAAGCCTTCTTGTAGCGCTCCGCGTCGCCAAAGATGGTGCGTGCCATCGCAGGCCAGGGCTTACGAATGACAAGCAGTCCACCCTGCCCAAGTGGCACCGCCTCGCCTTCCTTGGTCACGATCTCCGGCGCGATGCCGAAGAAAGGCAGTGTTGCTGATCCGGGCTTGGTGGCCACCGCACCGGGAATGGCCGCGATCATGATGGAACCTGTCTCGGTCTGCCACCAGGTGTCTGCGATGGGGCAGCGTTCCTTGCCGATCTCGCGGTGATACCACATCCAGGCCTCTGGATTGATGGGCTCACCGACGGTGCCAAGCATGCGCAACGAGGCAAGCGAGTGCTTGTGCACGTGCTCGGTTCCCCACTTCATGAAAGCGCGGATCGCAGTGGGAGCGGTGTAGAAAATGCTGACCTTATGGCGATCCACGATCTGCCAGAAGCGATCGCACTCGGGCCAGTTTGGAGCGCCTTCGTAGAGCATGATCGTTGCACCGTTCAGCAGTGGACCGTAGACAACGTAGCTGTGCCCCGTTACCCAGCCCACGTCCGCCGTGCACCAGTACACATCTTCGTCCTGCAGGTCGAAGATGTACTTCGTCGTCAGAAGCGTTCCAACGCCGTAGCCGCCGGTCGTGTGAACCAGTCCCTTCGGCTTGCCGGTCGTGCCACTCGTGTACAGGATGTAGAGCGGATCTTCAGAGTCCATGGGCTCCGCGGCACATACGGCCTCGACCCTGGCCAGTTCCTCGTGCAGCCAGTGATCGCGACCTTCCTTCATGGTCACAGGCTTGCCGCTGCGTTGGTAAACGAGCACGTGCTCGACACCCGGCGAGCGGTCCAGCGCTTCGTCTGCGATGGACTTCAGAGCGACGTCCTGCCCGCGACGGAAGCTCGTGTCCTGCGTGATGAGCAGCTTGCACTGCGCATCATTCATGCGGTCCGCAAGCGCCTGCGCGGCAAAGCCGCCGAAGACCACATTGTGCACCGCACCGATGCGCGCGCATGCAAGGACAGCCAGCACGATCTCCGGGCAGACGCCCATGTAGATGGCCACGCGATCGCCTTTGGTGATGCCAAGACTCTTCAGCACATTGGCGAAGCGCTGGACCTCAGCGTGAAGCTCCGCATAGGTGAGGGAGCGGACCTCGCCCGGTTCGCCTTCCCATAGCAACGCATTCTTGTCCGCGCGCGAACCCAGCGCATGACGATCCACTGCGTTGTGACAAAGATTCAGCTTCCCGCCGACGAACCACTTCGCCTCGGGAACGTTCCAATCCAGCACCGTTTCGAATGGCTTGAACCAGTCGAGCGACTGCGCCTGCTCTGCCCAGAAGGCCTCATTGTCGTCGATGGAGCGACGGTACATCTCGTCATACTCCGCACGGGAGCGGATGTGTGCACGCGCCGCAAACTCAGGCGGCGGTGGGAAAAGGCGGTCTTCGCGCATGGTGGAGGTAAAGGAATTCGGTGACGTTGCGGATTGCTGCTCAGCCATGCACGCGATTCTACGTGGTCTGACCATCGTCTGGCATCCGCTGGTAGGCTCAAGTTATGTACGGCTTTGCCGTCTCCTCACTCATCGGCGTTTGTCTCGGTTTCATGTTCGGCGTTGGCTGTGCACTTGCAGTCATGTACTCCATCTACATGGGCGGCTACCGGGCGGCACTGCGCGATGCAGGCCGCGACGTGAAGCCGAAGCGATGGTTCGAGGAACAGGCCAAGGTTGACAAGGATCCGGAGAAGCCAACGCGCTAGCGGGCGGCGTCTGCCTGCTGCAACTTCTTCACTTCCTGCATCAGTTCCTCGATCTTGCTGAGGATTTCCTCGTGACGCGTTCGTGGAAAGCTGTCCTTCTTCGCTTCCACGTAGAACGTGCCGCTTGGCTCAAGGGTCGCTTCCTCTACATCTCCCAAACCACGGATGCCCTGCTTGTGCAAAACGCCGACGAGCTCTTCCCTCGTCAGGATCTCGTCGCGCATCGCCTTCTCGTCCAGCATGCCGTCGCGGATCAGGACCGTCTCCGTGCCCTGCAGCAGGTCGTTCAGTTTCGGCATTCTGAAGAGGATTCGGTTGAGGATGTAGTTCGCCGCCAGCAGTGCAATCGCGCCCACAATGCCGCCGCTGAGGGAGTTGTCGTCGCCGATGATCGCATTCTGCACCGTGTTCGACAGAGACAGAAGGACGACGAGATCCATCGGATTCAGCTGCGCCAGCTCACGCTTGCCAAAGACGCGGAGAAGAAGGATCAACGCAATGTAGACGATGATGGGCCGGAGGATTTTCTCCAGCAGCGGAATCGGGATGTGAAGCATGTCATGCAGCATGCGGCAAGAGTATCGTGAAGGCGCCGGAGTAACCCACTCCCACGTCATCCAGTTTTTAAGAAGCAGATTCCAAGTGACTTAGGCTAGAGTGACGCAAAGACAGGTATGCGAAAACGGGAGAGCCAAAAGCTCTCCCGTTTCATCTGCTTTGTACTACGTGGGTTCCTCCAGCGCCCGGGTCTACCTCTTTGTTCATGACTTCCACCCAGGCGTCGCGCACTGCGCGACGCAAAGCCTCCGCGCCCGAAGCTCACTTTGCTCGTAGTTGCTGGTGCCACTGCCAGGCGCTGGCGATGATGCTGTCCAGATCTGCGAATTTTGGCTTCCAGCCGAGTTCGCGCGTGATGCGGGCTGAGCTGGCGACCAGGACGGCGGGGTCACCGGGACGACGAGGCTCTTCCAGAACGGGAATTGGCAGACCCGTAACGCGCCGGGCGCTCTCGATGACCTCCAGAACGCTGAAACCGGTGCCATTTCCGATGTTGTAGGTGGCCTTTTCCTGACGATCGAGCGACCCCATCGCCAGCAGGTGCGCCTCCGCCAGATCCTGCACATGGATGTAATCACGAATGCAGGTGCCGTCGGGCGTCGGGTAGTCCCTGCCGTAGATCCGAATGCTATCCCGCAGGCCCAGCGCCGTGTCCAGAATAAGCGGAATCAGGTGCGATTCCGGCTCGTGCGCTTCGCCGTAGCCTTCAACGGCGCCGGCGACGTTGAAGTAACGAAGTATGGCGTAACGAAGACCCATCTGGCTGCCAAACCAGCGCATCATATATTCCGACAGCAACTTGCTCTCCCCGTAGGGGTTCGTGGGAAGCAGGTCGTCATCTTCTTCAATGGGAGTGCGTTTGGGTTCGCCGTAACAAGCTGCCGTGGAGGAGAAGACCAGGCGCGTGGAACCAGTCGCCTGCATGCATTCCAACAGGGACAGCGTACCCGCGGTGTTGTTCCGGAAATACAGGTCCGGCCTCTTCATACTCTCGCCAGCTTCGATCAAAGCGGCGAAATGAAAGACGCCGTCAAAGTTGCCTTGCGACAGCACATCGGTAAGGAGGTCGCGTTGTACGAGGTCACCTTGCACGAAAGTTGCATCGGCCGGGATGGCTGTGCGATTGCTGTGACAGAGGTTGTCGTACACAGTAACAGTGTGTCCAAGCTGAAGCAGCAGCCGGGAGACGGTTCCGCCGATATAACCGGCACCGCCGGTAACGAGATAATTCATTCGCACTCTCATGATTCCGCGAAATTTACAGGGGATCGCTTCCCCTGATTCTTGCACAAGGCGGGTGACCTATTTACCCATGCCCCACGTCTCAAAGTGCGGGCCGACCAAAGAGGGAAAAGAATGATTGCCCCGAAAGGTTGACCACGCGAATTCAATTGCTTTCACGGCCGGGTCGCTTATCATGGCGGTTAGATTCCATATTCCCCATGTTTTGTTGCGATTACCTCTGAGGTAACCGGGAATAGGTGGCCCGCCCCGGAATCGACGCATGACCGTAATGACGGCATGTATGCATCCCACGCCCGTGCGGTGGGGACGGCGATAGCAGTGGTCTCCCGCTGCGGTCGCCTAACACTGAAGTTTGAGGATTGCACTACGTATGGCAAATGAGCAGGCCCAACTGGAGCGTACCCGTGCCTCTGCTGCACCACCGGCGGAACGAGTCTCCACCACTCCGTCACAGCGGGAACTGGCATTCAAAACCTTTGGCGTTCTCGACGCCGGGGAACAGAGCAAGAGCTCTGTCGTCACATCCCTGGTCATCAATGGCCTGATCCTGTTGATCGTTATTGCGGTGAGCCTGACAGCGAAAAAGATCGTGAAGACGGCGACCTTGACGACGCTGACGGCCCCCATCCCGATCAAGAAGGAGGCACCGCCGAAGCCACCGCCGCCGCCGAAGCTGCCCAAGCCTCCGATCGTAAAGGTGACGCCGCCCAATATCCCGGATATCCCGAAGATTGAAGTTCCGGAGCCGCCGAAGATCCAGCCGGTCATCATGAAGGCATCCCCGGTGCCAGTCATTACACCCCCCGCCCCTAAGGCTGTCACTCCCCCACCCGCACCCCGACCGGTTGCCATTCAACTGGCGCAGGCCGCTTCGGTTCCGAATAACGATGCGCATCCGTCGCCGGTTCGTCTCGGCAGCATGACGAATCCGATCAACAACACCTCTGGTCCCGCCGTATCTCCGGTCAACCTGGGCCGCAGCGGCGCGCCGGGAATGCCAGCCGGCAACAGCGGCATGGGAGCGCCGTCGAAGATTGCGATTGGCGGCTCTGGATCGCCGAACGGTCAGATGGGTGGCCATGACAACGCGGTCCAGCCGATCCGGGGCATTTCCACCGGCGTGACCGGCGGAACCGGTCCCCTGTCAGCCCGGCCCGTTGGCGCCATTGCGATTGCAAAGGCGACGCCTCCACCTTCCATCCAGCAGCCGCAAGCTTCTGTGGCGCCGGCCAAGACTTCACCTAAGGTGCTGTTCAAGCCGAAGCCCACCTATACGGAAGAGGCGCGTAAGCTTCATCTGGAAGGCAATGTTTCGGTGAAGATCCACGTCTCCGCTGCAGGAGCCGTGTCGGTCGTGGGCGTGCAGAGCGGTCTGGGACATGGTCTGGATGAGGCGGCGGTACACGCCGTGCAGAGCATGCGCTTCCAGCCTGCCATGGCAAACGGTCAGCCTACGGACTGGGAAGGCGTTGTAAGCGTCAGCTTCCAACTTGCTGATTAAGAGATCACAGAATCCCGTATCTGCGGGCGGCGAGAACAGTCACCGCCCTACCTAACTTTTATGTACGCTGAACTTGTTACCCCTTGGGGACCAACATCAGGAGTCGTTCAACCATGAGGAACCTTCGCAAGTCTTGCATCGCGGGTGTCGCCGCAATCCTTCTTGCTACTTCGGCAATGCCCGCAATGGCCGGCATACCGCTGCTGGGCAAGAAGAAAAAGGAAGACCTGCCCGCCCGCAAGCTGACCCCAGCCCAGATTGCTCTTCTGGATAAAGCGATCGCACGCGAAGCGGAAGTGATCAAGGTTGTGCAGGAACGCGCACCGCTGGTCGAAACTTACATCCAGAATATGAAGCCGGATCCGGCTCTACTGCAGATACCCGCTTCGGATCAGCACTTTCTGGGCCGCGTGGACTTCAAGAAGGTCCTGAGCGGAGACACTTACGAGACGGAAGATAATCACAAGGCCAAGGGCAAGCTGGGTTTCTTTAAGAACTCCATGTCCTACATCGGCGGCCTGAACAAGCAGCTGCATTTGCAGTTCAACGAAGTGGGCTTCGTGCAGATGATCCTTGTTGACGCGCACAGCTTCGACAAGAACACCTACAAGTTCGGCTTTGTTCGCAATGACTTCCTCGGCTCCGTGCCCACGATGGTGTTCGACGTGGAACCGGCCTCGAGCAAGTCCCGTGGACGCTTCTTCGGTCGAATCTGGGTTGAGCGTCGCAATGGCAACATCGTCCGCTTCAACGGATCGTTCGCCGGTTCCGAGAAGGACTTCCGCGAGTTCTACCACTTTGATTCCTGGCGCACCAATGTGCAGGAAAATCTGTGGCTGCCGACCTCGTTCTACGTAGAAGAGAGCGATCCAAAGAGCGACGAGCACACCGTCAAGTTCAAGGCTGTCAGCAACATCTGGGGCTACGCGCTGAAGGTCCCCACCGGTGACGCGGAAAACGTGGATGTAGAGGTAAAGGGCGCCGATGACGTCTCTGCCGATGCGCAGGATGTATCGCCACTGGGCGCACAGCGCGCATGGGTGCAGCAGGCCGAAGACAACGTCGTCACCCGTCTCTTCCAGGCGGGCCTGCTGGATGCTCCGTCTGACTTTGACAAGATCATGGAGCAGATTGCCGGCAACGTGCTGGCATACAACAACATCCAGGTTGCACGTCCGATCCGTGTGCGCACCCTGCTCACGGAGCCGCTGGAGTCGCTGGCCATTGGCAACACCATCGTCCTTTCCAAGAGCCTGATCGACACCACGGCAGTCCCCGGCAATGCCAACGAACAGGTCAATAACCTGTACGCAATCATTGCCTTCCAGGTGGCGCACATCATCCAGGGCCATCGCCTGGATACGAAGTACGCCTTTAACGATCGCCTGCTGTTCCCCGATACTTCGGCTTTCACACGAATCCCGATGCATCACACGGACCACGACAACGAGGAGGCTGCAAAGAAGACCGTGGAGCTGCTGAGCCCCAAGGAACTCAACGATGCTTCCGCGCAGTTCGGCCTGTACCTCGCACAGCTTCAGGCGCGCTCCAAGGCGCTCACCGCGCTCAACGAGCCCATGATCGGCGATTCGCTGGTCAAGGACCCCAAGACCGGTGTGTTCTGGCTGCAGGCTCTCGTGGGTAAGGGCGGCAAGCTGGATATGAACGACTTGAAGCAGAACGCGGCCATGCCGCTGGCAAGCTTCCTGCGTTTTGATCCCTGGACCGACCAGGTCGTGCAGATGCACCCAGCGTATGAGCCGCTGCTCTCGTCGCGCGACAAGATGCCCTTCGAAGTCACGCCCGTCTACCTGAAGCTGAGCTACTACAAGGCTCCGACGAACGCTCTGGACGCTGCTGCAGCCGCAGCCGCAGCCGCCGGTGCGAACGCTACGACTGACGCAGCAGGAAACGCAGTCGCAGCGCCGCCGGCATCCACCGGAACGACTGCACCGGCCGCACCGGTTGCAGCACCTTCCGCTGGAGCTCCACCAAACAACCAGTAACTCAATCGTTCCGCACACAAAAGGGGGAGGCACATCGTGCCTCCCCCTTCTCCGCTTTCGGATGTGGCTCTGGTGAGCCGTTACGCCCTTCGATAAACTTGAACAGCCTGGACAAATGAGATCTGGCACGCTGGACAGCCCTTCCCGCCTTTACGACCAAGGCTCAAAAGATACGAAGCGAGAGGGAGATTCTTTGTTGAAATCGAGAACGAACGGCGGGCAAAGTCAAGGCGACGAAGGTCGGATCATTTCGTACCGTTCGCGATCCTTTGTGGCAGGCTTGGTTCTGATGCTCGCGTCAGCGGTCTTCCCCGGTCATGTGAGTGGGCAGGCCTCCTCCACCACCGCCAGCCGTTCCGCCGACCTGCAAATCGGTGGAAGCTACACCGGCGCGTCCGCCGGCTATGACTCATCTTTCTTTTATGGACCGGAGAGACTATACGGCTACGGTGGCTATGCTTCACTCGATTTCAAGTACCACTACGGCGTTGAAGTGAATATTCGCCAGTTGAACTCGAGCGCGAGCGACCATGTGTACGAACGCACCTACGAGTTTGGCGGCCGGTATGTGCGGCACTACGGTCGCTTCGCACCATACGCCCGTGTCAGCTACGGTCGCGGCGTCTTCAATTTTCGCAACGATGCAGCCAATCTGGCCTATAACCTCTACGCCTTTGCGGGCGGAGTCGATGTGAATGTAGTCCCGTCCATCAACGTTCGCGGCGACTTCGACTATCAGAAGTGGATGGGCTTCCCGGCGGGGCTGAGTCCGAAGGTGGTCTCTGTGGGTGTGGCCTACCACTTCCACTAAACGCAATAGGCAGCCAGGAAACAGCGAAGGCCCCGGATCGCTCCGAGGCCTTTACTTTGCCCCTCTGCAGGGCGGAAATGGTTGGCGAAATTTAGAAGTGGTACGCCACGCCCAGTGTGGGCATGGAAATCACTTCATACTTGCCGGTCTTGAAGTTATCGACGTCCAGCTTGAAATCGGGAGCCTTGGCGACCAATCCACGATAGCCGATGCGGATGTCGTAGCTGGGGCTGATCTCATAGGCTACGCCGGCGCCAAAGAAGCCACCCAGCGAAATCTGCCGCTTGGCATCGAGCGACTCTGTTTCAAAGTCGCGGATGGGCGAGAACATGAAAGCGCCGATACCTACCTCGGCAAACGGATTGAAGTTTCGGTAGTTACGGCTATAGACGTAGCCGAACGAGACTTCCTGCTGCCGGGTATGGACCTGGTAATGCTTGAAGCTGGTCGCCGTAAGGTCGCTGTTGTACTGCGAGAAGCTGTAGTTCGCTTCCAGCGCACTGCGAGGCGTCAGCATAAAGCGGTAGCTGGCCAGCGCGCCAAGAGCCATGCTGGCATTCAGTTGCGATCCCTGACCGTTGACCTGGGGCGGGATATTTCCGGTTGCGCTAAGGCTTACATCCTGGCGGCTCTCCTGGGCATGGGCCGACATCGCGCCAGCCAGCAGAGCGCACATCCACATCATCTTCTTCATTCGTATGACCAACCTCAACGTCTTCCGGTGACTCATCGCAGCCAGTCTGGCGCGCGCAACGGACGTACATGTTTCATTGTACCTGTTAGGACTGCCCCAGTCGCCGGAAGTAAGCGATCAATCCGCACGCTCGGGAAGAAAGCAGTATGCACCGCCCGTCGTCTCAGCATATTCCCTCACACCCTTAAGGAATTCCAGGGCTGCGTGGGACAGGTTCGCTTCCTTCCGGTGAACCAGTCGCAGCTTGCGCTCCATCTGCAGTTCTTTCACCTGGACGCGGACCAGCGCGCCGCTCTTCAGTTCGCGCTCTACGGTCAGCGCAGGCACCAGCGCTACCCCATTCCCCAGTTCAACGAAACGTCGCACGGCCTCCAGGCTGGGTAGCTCGACGTCGATCCGCAGCGTCGTCTTGTGACGCCGGAAGGCCTCAAACACCTTCAGCCGCTGGGGTGATGGCACATTGTGCGCAATGAAGTTCTGATCACCCAGGTCACGGATCGACACGGAATTAATGCGTGCCAGTGCGTGTCGCGGGTTCACCACAAACGCGAGTTCGTCGCGATAGACCACGATGGACTTCAAGGCGCGATCGTCCGGTTTGAAGCTGAGGACGCCGATCTCGACGGAATGCAGCAGCACCTCATCCGCGATACGGCTGGCCAGCGACCGCTGCACACTAACCTTTACCCGCGGATGTTCGCGGCGGAAACCGTCCAAAACCGGCAGCAGGTACAGGCACGTGTACTCATTCGCCGCAAGATTCAGGCTGCCACGATGCAGGCTGCGCAACTCGCCTAGCGCGTGGTTCGCCTCGACCCGCAGGTTCAGCAATTTTTGCGCGTACTCCCGCAGCACTTCCCCGGCGTCTGTAAGAAGGCCATCACGCGATGCGCGGTCAAAAAGCGCCTCACCAAGCTCACCTTCCAGCTTGGCGACGGCCTGGCTGACCGCCGGCTGCGTACGATGCAGGCGCGCCGCCGCGCGGGAGAAACTGCGCTCCTCCGCCACGGCGAGAAAGGTTTCCAGTGCGAACAGATCCACTTCGGTTCTCACTCCTGAGACTGCTAGGCAACAGTCGCCCTATAAGTACTTGTGATGATGCTATCACCGCACATAAGCATTCCTTATCGCTATACTTCAAACAGAGGGACCGATGAGCACTACATCCGACCGTGTATTTTTCTTCGACACCACGCTGCGCGATGGCGAGCAATCGCCGGGCTGCACCATGCACCATGAAGAGAAGCTGCGCTTTGCGCACCAGCTCGGTACGTTAGGCGTGGACATCATCGAGGCTGGCTTTCCGATCGCCTCGGACGGCGACTTTGCCAGCGTGCAGGCCATTGCCCGCGAGGTGCGCGGACCGCGCATCGCCGCACTCGCACGCTGCAAGGCGGGCGACATTGAGCGTGCGGCACGCGCCGTGGAGGGTGCGGGCAGCAATCGCATTCACACCTTCATCGCCTCCAGCGACCTGCATCTGGAAGCCAAACTGCGCATCACGCGCCAGCAGGCACTGGACCAGGCCGGCGAATGTGTGCGTCTCGCAAAGACCTTCGTGGAAGATGTCGAGTTCTCAGCGGAAGACGCTACGCGCTCCGATCGCAATTTCCTGATACAGATGGTCGAGGTGGCGATCGAAGCCGGTGCAACGACGATTAACCTGCCGGATACCGTTGGTTATTCGACACCATCGGAGTACCGCGAGATCTTCGAGACGATGTGCGCTCGCTTCAGCGGTGCCAAGAACGTTGTCTTCTCTACGCACTGCCACGACGACCTGGGTCTGGCCGTCGTCAACACTGTGAGCGGTGTGCAGGGCGGCGCACGACAGGTGGAGGTGTCGATGCACGGCATCGGCGAACGTGCCGGCAACGCCGCGTTGGAAGAGGTAGCGGCGCTCTTTAAGATCCGCCACGATCAGTACCCCTACAGCAACAACTTGAAGATGGATGAGATTGGCGCGACCAGCAAGATGCTGGACGGCATTATCTCCTTCGCGCCTTCGCCCAATAAGGCCATCGTCGGCAAGAACGCCTTCGCACATGCCAGCGGCATCCACCAGCACGGCATGCTGGCCAATCCGCTGACCTACGAGATCATGAAGCCCGCCATCTTCGGTGTGAACAGCAACACCATCGTGCTGGGCAAACACAGTGGTCGCCGCGCGCTGGAACATCGCCTGAAGGAGCTGGGCTTCGACCTGACCAAGGAAGAAGTCGAGCAGACCTACACCCGCTTCACCGCTTTGGCCGATCGTAAGAAAGATATCTACGACCAGGACATTGTGGCGCTGGTTCCCCAGTCGGTATGACCACTCGCTAAGCATTGTGATTCTGACCGAAACGAAGTGAAGTCGAAGGAACTGCAATCCGATGGCATCGCCATGAATATGCAAGGAAGAACAAGAAACAGATGAAGTTGAAGATCGCACTTCTCGCCGGTGACGGCATCGGCCCCGAAGTCACACAGGAAGCAGTCAACGTACTGAACGCGGTTGCCGCAAGCGGCGGTCACACGTTTGACTATGTGCCACTGCTGATCGGCGGCGCGGCCATCGATGCGCACGGCACTCCCCTGCCCGATGAGACGCTGCAGCAGACTCTTGGCTGTGACGCTGCGCTGTTGGGTGCGGTAGGCGATAACAAGTTCAACAAGCTTGCGCCCAGTGAGCGCCCCGAGGCTGGCCTGCTGAAGATCCGCTCCGAGCTTGGCGGCTTTGCGAACCTGCGACCAGCCGTTGCTTACAGAGCGCTCGCGGACAACTCGCCCCTGCGGCCTGAGATCACCGAAGGCGCCGACATCATGTTCGTGCGTGAACTGCTGGGAGGCCTGTACTTCGGCCAGCCCCGCCAGTGGGACAAGCAGACCGGCCGCGCGCACAACACCATGGTCTACACACAGGAAGAGGTCGAGCGTGTTGCACGCATCGCATTCGACATCGCATCCAGGCGCCCCAAGCTCAAGTTGACGAGTGTCGACAAGGCCAACGTTCTGGAGTGCTCGCAGATGTGGCGCTTCGTCGTCGACCAGGTTGCGAAGGAGTATCCCACGGTCACGGTCGAACATCAGCTCGTGGATTCCATGGCAATCCACCTGATGAACCGTCCGCGCGACTTCGATGTCGTGCTGACCGAGAACCTCTTCGGCGACATCCTTTCGGATGAGAGCGGCGTCATCACCGGATCGCTTGGCATGCTGCCCTCCGCAACGCTGGGCGGCAAGGTGAATCTGTATGAGCCGGTACACGGATCCGCGCCCGACATCGCGGGTCAGGGTAAGGCGAATCCTATCGGCGCAATTCTGACTGCAGCGATGGTGCTGCGCTTCTCCGCAAACCTCGAGCGCGAGGCGAAGATCATCGAAGACGCCGTGGTCAAGGTGCTGGAAGCGGGTTATCGCACCAGTGACATCGCACGCGGCGATATCGCGGGACAGAGAAAAGTTTCCACCACGGAGATGGGTCGGCTGATTCTCGATCGCGTGGAAGCAGAGTTGGGAGCAGCGGCATCATGACCCCTCAACGTGCTGGAGTCTCTACGCTACTTCGGGTCATCGTCGTGAATGTCTTTATTGTGACGGGGCTGGTGATGGTCTACCGCAGTGGCAAACTGACCGGCTCCATGATTGCCTTCTACGCATTCTTTTTTGTGGCGGCCAACGCGCTCATGTACTTCTCGGCTCGTGCGCGCCGGCGCATGCTGGAACGCTAAATTGCGGCAGTCGTCTGGCGCGAATCGTAAGGGTGCGGTCTTGGCCGTGCCGTGTAGCACCAAGAGAAGGAAGGGAGCTTCCGCTCCTGAGGATCACCAATGTCGACACCGAAAACGCTCTTCGAAAAAGTTTGGCAGCAACATCTGGTGGCAGAGCCCGCGGGTGAACCGCCCTTGCTCTACATCGATCTGCAGCTGGTCCATGAAGTCACGTCGCCGCAGGCCTTTGAGGGTCTGCGCCTGGCAGGCCGCAAGCTGCGCCGTCCTGACCGCCACATCGCCACCGTCGATCACAATGTGCCGACCACCAGTGTTCAGGATCGCCTGCATATCGTCGACCAGATCGCGTCGAAGCAGGTACAGGCGCTGCGCAACAACTGTGCCGAGTTCGGCATCGAGTTCTTCGACGTGCAGGATGCGTCCCAGGGCATCGTGCACATGATTGGACCCGAGCTTGGAGCAACGAAGCCGGGCATGACAATCGTCTGCGGCGACTCACACACCTCTACCCACGGCGCCTTCGGCTCACTCGCCTTCGGCATCGGAACCAGCGAAGTCGAGCACGTCATGGCGACGCAGACACTGCCGCAGCCAAAGCCGAAGACCTTCCGTATCAACGTGGAGGGAGAGCTCCCCTTCGGCGTCACGGCGAAGGACATCATCCTCGACATCATTGGCCGCATTGGCACCGACGGAGCGACCGGTTACGCCGTGGAGTACGCAGGCTCTGCGATACGCGCGCTGAGCATGGAAGGCCGGATGACGGTCTGCAACATGAGCATTGAAGCAGGTGCACGCGCCGGCATGATCGCTCCCGATGAGACGACCTTCGCCTACCTGAAGGGTCGGCGCTTCTCTCCGCAGGGTGCAGCGTGGGATGAGGCCGTCGCGCACTGGAAGACGCTGCCCACCGATGAGGGCGCAACCTTCGATCGCGAGATGCACATCGATGCTGCAACACTTGCGCCAGCGGTCACGTGGGGCACATCGCCAGGCATGCACGCGACCATTGACGGTAATGTTCCGACGCTGGAAGATGCTCCGTCGGAAGCGGACAAGAAAAGCTACGCGAAGGCCTATGAGTACATGGACCTGAAGCCTGGCATGCCAATGGATCAGATCAAGATCGACACCGTCTTCCTGGGTTCCTGCACCAATGGCCGCATCGAAGATCTGCGCGCGGCCGCGGCAGTGGTGAAGGGTCATCACATCGCAACGAAGATTCGTGCGATGGTTGTCCCCGGCTCGCAGCAGGTCAAGCGCCAGGCCGAAGAAGAGGGTCTGGACATCATCTTTAAGACCGCGGGCTTCGAATGGCGTGAGCCCGGCTGCTCCATGTGCCTCGGCATGAACCCGGACATTCTTCAACCGGGCGAACGTTGCGCTTCTACATCGAACCGCAACTTCGAAGGCCGTCAGGGCCGCGGCGGACGCACGCATCTTGTGTCGCCCGAGATGGCCGCGGCCGCAGCCATTGCCGGCCACTTCACCGATATCCGCAAGTGGAAGAGCACGCCGCTCGACAACACCTTCGATACGAATCAGGTCCTCGCAGAAGGAGGTTCGCGCTAATGGTTCCCATCAACGAACTCAAGTCAAAGGCCATGCCGCTGCCGCTGCCGAACATCGACACGGATCAGATCATCCCGAAGCAGTTCCTGAAGCGCATTGAGCGCACAGGTTACGAAGACTTCCTGTTCTACGACTGGCGTTACAACCTGGACGTAGCGGACTCCGTAACGCCGAACATGGACTTCGTGCTGAACAAGCCGGAGTACCAGGGCGCGAAGATCCTGATCGCCGAGAAGAACTTCGGCTGCGGCTCGTCGCGCGAGCATGCTGCGTGGGCCATCAACCAGTTTGGTTTCCTCGCAGTGATTGCACCGACGTTCGCGGACATCTTCTATTCGAACGCGGGCAAGAATGGCATCATCCTGGTGCGCCTGGACGACGAGCAGGTGAAGACGCTGATGGACCGGTCCACAAAGAACCCGGACCACATCATCACCATCAATCTCGAGCACCAGACCGTCACCGATGACGAGGGTTTCCACGCACGCTTCGAGATCGATCCGTTCCGCAAGTTCTGCCTATTGAATGGCTATGACGACATCGGCCTGACACTGCGACATGTGGCCGATCTCGACAACTTTGAATCGAAGCACGACAACGAATTCTGGTCTGCGCCGAAGACGGCTGCATAGCAAGGAAAGAGATCAAGTGAGCAACGAATTACTCCCAGGCAAGCGTCAGTCCGCAGTTCTCACCGAAGGCCCGTCCCGCGCAGCTGCGCGCAGCTATCTGCGTGGCGTCGGCTTCTCCAAGGAAGACCTGCACAAGCCCATCATCGGCATTGCGAATACGTGGACCGAAATTGGTCCTTGTAACTTCCATCTGCGCAAGGTGGCCGAGGCTGTGAAGCAGGGCGTGCGTGAAGCCGGCGGCACACCGATGGAGTTCAACACCGTCACCATCTCGGACGGCATCACGATGGGCACCGAGGGCATGAAGGCTTCGCTGATCTCGCGTGAGGTCATTGCGGACTCCATCGAGCTGGTCGCGCGTGGCAACAGCTTTGACGGCATCGTCTGCATTGCAGGCTGCGACAAGAACATGCCTGCTGCCGTGATGGCGCTGGCGCGTCTCGATATCCCGGGCATGATGCTCTACGGCGGCTCCATCGCACCGGGCCAGCTTGCACAGGCGGACGGCACGCATAAGGACATCACGATCCTCAACGTCTTCGAAGCCATCGGCTCGCACGCTGCGGGCAAAATTAACGATGACGAGCTTGAGGCCGTGGAAGCTGCGGCATGCCCCGGTCCCGGCGCATGCGGTGGTCAGTTCACGGCGAACACCATGGCGATGGCAGGCGAGTTCCTGGGCATCAGCCCGATGGACATCACCGGCGTACTCGCCATGTCGCCGCAGAAGGCATCCGCCTCGCGCGAGGCGGGCCGCATGGTGATGGACCTGGTGCGCAAGAACATCAAGCCATCGCAGATCCTCACACGTCAGTCCATTGAGAACGCGATCACTGCAGTTTGCGCATCGGGTGGATCGACCAATGCGGTGCTGCACTTGATCGCCATTGCGCATGAGCTGAACATTCCGCTCACCATGGATGACTTCGACCAGATCAGCGAGCGCACCCCCTTCATCTGCGACCTTTCGCCGGGCGGCAAGTACGTCGCGAAGGATTATCAGGATGCAGGTGGATCGCGCGTGCTGGCAACGCGCCTGATCGAGCGCGGACAGTTGCATGACTCCATGACGGTGAGCGGCAAGACGCTGCACGAAGAGGCGAAAGTCGCGCACGAGACTCCGGGACAGCCCGTCATCCGCACCTGGGATAACGCTCTAAAGCAGACCGGGGGCCTTGTCATCCTGAAGGGCAATCTGGCGCCTGAAGGTTGCGTCGTGAAGGTTGCGGGACACGAGCGTGTTCTGCACACGGGCACGGCGCGTGTCTTCGATTCGGAAGACCTCTGCTTCCACGCGGTTGAAGCGGGCCAGATCAATCCAGGCGATGTCTGCGTGATTCGCTATGAAGGTCCAAAAGGCGGTCCCGGCATGCGCGAGATGCTCGCTGTTACGGCAGCGATCAAGGGTATTCCTGAGTTGAGTGACTCCGTTGCCCTGTTGACCGATGGACGTTTCAGCGGCGCGACGCGCGGCCTGATGGCGGGTCATGTGGCACCGGAAGCGCAGGAAGGTGGTCCCATCGCCTTCGTGCATGAGGGCGACCAGATCACCTTCGACATCAACAAGCGCGAACTGCGCGTCAATATCAGCGACGAAGAACTTGAGGCTCGCAAGAAGAACTTCAAGGCACCGGAGCCACGGTACAAGCGCGGCGTCTTCGGTAAGTATGCCAACACCGTAAGCAGCGCCAGCTTCGGCGCGGTGACCTCGTGATCGAAGCTCTCAAGTCGATCCTCAAGCAGGCGGCACACGCGCGCCAGCATGAGGACCCCGCGGCAGAAGCTGACCGCCTCATGCTGGAGCAGGCTGCGCTTGCTGCCAAGGCGGATGAGATCACGGCTCGCGCGGAGGAGTTGATGACCGCCGCGCAGGCCAGGCGGGACCGCGGCGATCGCATCGGCGCGGCCATTGTCTACGCCGAAGCGATCACGTTGCTGCGCGCGAACAATAGCACCACGCGACAACTGGCGTATGCTCTGCGCCACGCCGCTGATGTGCGCAGCCGGTTAAAGGAATACGCCGTCGCAGCGTCGCATATTGAAGAAGCGATCCGGCTTTATCGGGCGCTGGTGGCGAGCGAAGAAGCAACAACACTGGACCTGGCGAACGCGTTGCGCGTGGCCGCACTGAACGCCGAGCGCGAGGCGCATTCAGCTTGGCGGGAAGCGCGCAGTCTCTATAAGGAGAACGACATTAGCGCTGGAACCGATGAGTGCGAGAAACATCTGGAATGCCTGAAGCACCACAACGAAGTAAGCAAAGACCTGCAGGAGCCCGCGGCATGAGCGATACGACCAAACAAACGCAAGGTGCACCCACGTTGACCGGCGCAGAGATTCTCTGGGCCACACTCGCAGGCGAAGGCGTGACGACGGTCTTCGGCTACCCCGGCGGAGCAATCCTTCCCATCTACGACGCGCTGCGCAAGTTCCCCAGCATCCACCATGTACTCACGCGACATGAGCAGGGCGCGTCGCACATGGCCGACGGCTATGCGCGGGCCAGCGGAAGGGTCGGCGTGTGCATGGCGACCAGCGGTCCCGGCGCGACGAACCTTGTGACGGGCCTCGCAACGGCGATGCTCGACAGCATCCCGATGGTTGCGATCACGGGCCAGGTTGCGAGCAAGGTCCTTGGCACCGATGCATTCCAGGAAGTCGACATCACCGGCATCACACTTCCCATCACGAAGCACAATTTCGTCGTGACGAAGGCAGAGGACATTGCGCCGACGGTGCGTGAGGCTTTCCAGATTGCGCGCAGTGGCCGGCCCGGCCCCGTGCTCGTCGACATTACAAAGGACGCGCAACAGGCAAGCTGCATTTTCGACTTCGACATGTCGAAGCCACGCGCTTACCGTCCGCACCCCATGCTGCACGCGCATGCGGGCGACATGCAGCTTGCCCTGGATCTGATTCAGCAATCACGCAAGCCAATCATCTTCGCAGGCCACGGCATCATTCACTCGGAAGCCGAGCAGGAGGTTCTGCGCTTTGCGGAGCGCCACGGCATTCCTGTTGCGACAACACTGCTCGGACTTGGATCCTTCCCTGCCTCGCATCCGCTGGCACTGGGCATGATGGGCATGCACGGTGAGTCGTGGGTGAACCACGCCATCCAGAATGCCGATCTGATCCTCGCCTTCGGCATGCGCTTTGACGACCGTGTGACCGGCAACCTGGCGCACTATGCGCCGAATGCGAAGAAGATCCACATAGAGATTGATCCCAGCGAGATCAACAAGAATGTGAAGGTCGATGTCGCTCTGATCGGCGATCTGAAGCAGGTGCTGACGCAGATCGAGTCGGCCACAGAGATCGCATCTCTCGATCGCACGCAGACGGCTCCGTGGCGTGATGAGATCCGCGCCCTGAAGGGTGACGCCAGCGTCCGCGACATCATCAACCTGCCCGACAACGGCCATCTCTACGCCGCACATGTGATCCACGACATCTGGCAAGAGGCGAAGGCCGCAGGCCGTCTCTCGCAGACGGTCATTGCAACGGACGTGGGCCAGCACCAGATGTGGGAGGCGCAATACTTCAAGCACGAGGACACGCGGACGCTCATCACCAGCGGCGGCCTTGGCACCATGGGCTTTGCTTTGCCCGCGGCCATTGGCGCGAAGATGGCTTGTCCGGAGAAGGACGTGTGGGTGATCGCCGGTGACGGTGGTTTCCAGATGACTGCATCGGAACTCTCCACCATCCAGCAGGAGGGCCTGCACATCAACATCGCCGTCATCAACAACGGCTTCCTCGGCATGGTGCGTCAGTGGCAGGAGGCGTTCTATGACAAGAACTACGCCTCGTCGCCGATTCTGTCGCCGAACTTCGTCATGCTGGCCGCAGCGCACGGCATCGACGGCGCCAGCGTCAGCGAACGTGCCGACGTGGTTCCGACTGTCACCAGGGCCCGGACGAATGAGGGCTCATTCCTCATCAACTTTGCCGTAGAAAAAGAAGATGGTGTTTACCCGATGATCGCGCCCGGTTCTGCCCTGCACGAGATGGTGCGCCGTCCAAATCCGCTGCTCGAAACGAGCGAGGAGTAAAACTTGCGCTTACTTCCACACGAATCGGTCATCGAAGCCGGCGTCGTACTTGGCGTACATGGCTCGCATCTCCTGCTGGAAGGTGCGGGTGCAGTGAAGGATGCCTTGTGTATGGATGTATTGCGCCAGCGCGTTGCGGTCCGCGGGGCTTACGGAGAAGACGCTGAAGCCCTTCTGCCAGCGGAAGCCTTCGTGCTTGGCCCCCTGGCGAATGATCCAGCGCGTGGCCGCGGTCTTCAGACGATCAACGAGCTTCGCGACCGTCATCTTGCGCGAGAGATAGACGGCGACGTGGACATGATCTGCCGTACCGCCAATGGCGATCAGGATGTTTTCGGTCGTGCCAATCTCTTCAGACATGCGGGCGAAGGCCTCCGAGCGCAGGTCGTCCATGAGGGTTGGGCGCTGGTTCTTTGTGCTGAAGATCACGTGCAGCACCACATGGTCCATCACTTGCATGGTGCGGCGAGTATAGATCGCGCAGCGATGTTCGCTGCACATAACTGTTCCGCATGGCGAAAGGCTGCCTAAGTATGCTCCACACGTTTATTGCACTCGTTGACAACCGGCCCGGCGTGCTGACGCGCGTGGCGTCGTTGTTCCGTCGGCTCAACATCAACATCGTTTCACTGACCGTCGGCGAGACGGAGCGCGAAGAGTGTTCACGCATGACCATCGTCTGCGATGCACCGGAGACCGCTGCGTTTCGCGTGCGTGCATCGCTCTTCAAGCTGGAGATTATTCGCGAAGTCGATGAAGTCGGCCGCAGCGAAGCCGTGGTTCGGGAGCTTTGCCTGATCAAGGTGGCAACCGGACCCAGCGTGCCACATGGCCTGCAGTCGCGCTCGCAGATCTTCGAACTGGCGCAGGTCTTCCGCGCGCGTGTCGTGGACCTGGCGCCGGACTCCGTCATGCTTGAAATGACAGGCTCCGCCTCCAAGATCGAAGGCCTCATCCAAGTGCTGCGCGAGAGCGCGTACGAGATCTTGGAGGTGAGCCGCACCGGTCGCATGGCAATGCGTCGCGGCGCACACAGCGGCAAGGTGATGAAGGCGCTCGGCAGCAAGGCGCACCAGACCGTCTTCAGCGACAACCACGATCCTGATGCGCTGGACCCGATGGATGCGCTGCCGAACACGTTCGCGGAGCACGACGCTTAGCTTCAATCGCACTGCCCCGCGGCACCGCGGCGGCAAAGACAGCTTAGACTTTTAGAGACAACCAAAAAAGGAAAGAAAGCAGACCAATGGCAAAGACTTATCACGATCAGGACGCAGACCTTTCACTCATCCAGGCGAAGAAGGTCGCCATCATCGGCTACGGCTCGCAGGGACATGCGCATGCGTTGAACCTGAAGGATTCGGGCGTTGAGGTAAAGGTGGGTCTGCGCGCAGGCTCCAAGGGCGCCGAGAAGGCGAAGGCCGCGGGCCTGGAAGTCCTCTCCGTTGCGGATGCTGCGCAGTGGGCTGACACCATCATGGTCCTCGTTCCCGACCAGACGGCAGCTGCTGTCTACAAGGAGATCGAGCCGGGCCTGACCAAGGGCAAGACCCTGATGTTCGCGCACGGATTCAACATCCGCTTCCGCACCATCACGCCCCCTGCTGACGTTGATGTCTCGCTGGTTGCACCCAAGTCACCGGGCCACCGCGTTCGCGAAGTCTTTACCGAGGGTGGTGGTGTTCCCGGCCTCGTGGCCGTCGAGCAGGACGCGACCGGCAATGCTCTTGCCAACGCACTGAGCTATGCCAAGGGCATCGGCTGCACCCGCGCCGGCGTGCTTGAGACGACCTTCACGGAAGAGACTGAGACCGATCTGTTCGGCGAGCAGGCTGTCCTTTGCGGCGGCACCGCTGCACTGGTAAAGGCTGGCTTCGAAGTGCTGACGGAGGCTGGCTACCAGCCCGAGCTCGCATACTTCGAAGTGCTGCACGAGCTGAAGCTGATCGTCGACCTGATGTACCGTGGCGGCCTGGAATACATGCGCTATTCCATCAGCGACACGGCAGAGTGGGGCGACTACGTTGCCGGCCCGCGCATCGTGACGCCTGCGGTGAAGGACGCCATGAAGGCCCTGCTGAAGGACATTCAGGACGGCAGCTTCGCCAAGCGCTTCATCGAAGACCAGAACAGCGGCCGCAAGGAGTTCACCAAGTTCCGCGAGCAGGATCGCGAGCACCCGATCGAGAAGGTCGGCGCAGAGCTTCGCGCAGCCATGCCCTTCCTGGATCCGGTCAAGGTCGAGAACGGCACCGTCGTCAAGGCGTAATCGGCTTCCCGATTCGCAACATAGGGCCTCGCTTCGGCGAGGCCCTATGTTGTTGCTACGTCCAGGCTCGCGGGCGCATCGAATAGTGCATGCAAGCGAAAGCGCTTCGACTCTCCGGCGATACTGGCATCGATGCCCTCACATTTGATACCTACGACGTTCCCGTCCCCGGCCCGCAAGAGGTACTGGTGCGGATGCGTGCAGTGTCACTGAACCAGCGCGATCTGATGATTGCGGAGGGACGCTATGGCGCGACTCTGGAGGAGCCGCGCATCCTGGGTTCGGACGGTGCAGGCGATGTGGTCGCGGTTGGCAACGACGTTACGGCCTTCAAGCCGGGCGACCGGGTTGTAGCAGGCTTCTTTCGCGACTGGATCGATGGAGAACTTACGTTCGACGCCTCCGGCACTGCCCTGGGTGGCGGTATCGATGGCACGCTGACCACAAACATGCTGATGCCGGAGCACGCGCTCGTCCGCATCCCGGAAGCGCTGACATATGAAGACGCTGCGACGCTTCCCTGCGCTGCCGTCACGGCATGGCATGCGCTGGCAAGCACCGATGCCATCGGGCCGGACGATACCGTCCTTCTGCTGGGCACAGGCGGCGTCAGCGTTGTGGCGCTGCAGATTGCGAAGATGCGCGGCGCGAAGACCATCATCACCAGCAGCTCGGATGAGAAGCTGACACGCGCCAAGGCGTTGGGCGCGGACGAGACCATCAACTACAAGACCACGCCGGACTGGGACAAGCGCGTCCGCGAACTGACAGGTAAGCGCGGCGTGACCCATGTGGTGGAAACCGGCGGTGGAGCGACGCTTGCCCAATCTCTGGGCTCATGCGCCATGCACGCGCAGGTCAGCATCATCGGCCTGATCAGCGGCGTAGAGGCGACGATTGATCTGCGGCAGATTCTGGGCCGCTGCGTTCGCGTTCAGGGCATCTACGTTGGCTCCATCGCGATGCTGCGCGAGGTTGCAGAAGCGATGGCTGCCGCGGGCGAGCATGCCGTCATTGACGAGACCTTCTCATTTGCAGACGCGAAGGATGCGTTCCGTTCTTTGAAGGCAGCGGAACACTTCGGCAAGATTGTGATTACGTTTCCGTAGCGCCTGCATCCAAGAGGTCATGAAAACATCCGCGTCTGCCCTGCTGGTGGGTGCAACTGTTGTTGCTGCAACCGCACAACAGGCACCCCAGGACCTGTTGACGGCATTGCACCACCTTGCGCGGCCAGTTCTGATCTTCGCCGGTGCAGGAGACGTACGCGCTACGGAACAGTACGCGGCCCTGCTGAAGCATGCGGATGCCAGTCACGATCGGCAGGTCCACGTGATTCTGGTCACGGCGTCGCCGATCGCTCACGTCGAGGGTGGCGAGGATCCGGCTACTTCCGTCGCAACACCTGCGGAACAGGAGGCGCTGCGGAAACGTTTTCATGTGAAGCCGGACGCGTTCTCCGTGATTCTGGTGGGTAAGGATGGCGGCGAAAAGATGCGGTCGGACAAACCCATTCCGTGGGAGACTTTGGCCTCCACAATAGACGCCATGCCTATGCGCCAGACGGAGATACGCGCAAAAGCTCGATGACGGAACTTGCTGTCCGATGTATGCGTATTACCGTCCAACCTTCAATTCTTCCTGCTTACTCTTCCGAGGGGTGTTCCAAGGCAGGGCATCCGCTACCATTGCGCTAGGAGTGGACCATGGGATCAGCAGTGATCACCAACCCGGCCGACGACGCCCTTCTGGGCGATGACTACCTGTATGCGCAGCTCGCCCCCGAGCGGCCCACCGATCCATCTGACATCGTGGCTGCCCTGCGCCGTATCAAGACACTGGATCCGCTAAGCCAGGAAGAGATCGAGTGGCTGGCCAGAAATGGCACCGAGCGCATGGCGCACGACGGAACGCTGGTCTTCCATGGCGGTTCGCCCGTGCACCACATGACGATCCTGCTGCGCGGCGAGATTCATGTGCGGCGTAATACCGGCCCGGTCTCGTTCTTTATCGGGCGCAGCGGCCTGGTGACCGGTAAGCTGCCCTTCAGCAGGATGAAGACCTTCGGCGGCGACGGCTATGCCGTCGGCGAGCTGTGGACACTGGACTTCGATGAGAGCACTTTCCCGACACTGCTGGCCGCCGTTCCCGCGTTGACCCAGATCATCGTGTCCACGCTGCTGGATCGTACTCGCGAAGTCACGCGCATGGAGCAGCAGGCTGAAAAGCTGAACGCGCTCGGCAAGCTGGCCGCCAATCTTTCCCACGAATTGAACAACCCCGCCAGCGCTGCACGCAGCGCGGCCAACAATCTTTGGACAGAGCTGCGCCACTACGGCGATCAGAAGTTCAAGCTCGGCTCATTGTGTTTTACTGCGGAAACGAAGCAGGCCTATGGCGAGTGGATCCAATCGGTGCGCGACCTGCTGCAGCCGAACGGCCGCCCCTGGAGAGCTGATGCCCTCGAGATCTCCTCGCGCGAAGACATGCTGATGCAGTGGCTGAAGCAAAAAGGCGTCGAAGACGGCTGGCGGATTGCACCGGTGCTTGCCGAGACCCAAATCGATCTGCCCCAGTTGGAACGCCTGGCAACCGTAATCCAGGGTGAAGCGTTGGCCGTGTCGCTGGGTGCCTTCGCCAGTGCGCTGCAGGCCGAACGCATGACCGATGCAGTAATCGACAGCACACGCCGCATCTTCGAACTCATCACGGCCATCAAGGATTACTCGTACATGGACCAGGCGCCGATCCAGGAGATTGACCTGGGGCAGGCGCTCGATAACACCATGACCATGCTGAATTCGCGGCTGGGCTCAGTCGAAGTTCGCCGTGAATACGCGGCCGATCTGCCGCTGATCTCAGGCTACGGCGGCGAGCTGAACCAGGTATGGACTGCCCTGCTGGAAAACGCACTGGATGCCATGGCACTGTGCGCGGACAAGCAGAAGTCCGTGTTGACGCTGCGCACCTGCCTTTCCGGTGCGACAGTACTGGTGGAGGTCTGTGACAACGGCCCCGGAATCCCGGAGGAGATCCGTTCACGGATCTTCGAGCCGTTCTTCACGACGAAAGCCGTGGGACAGGCACTGGGTCTCGGTCTGGATACTGCGAACCGGCTGGTGACGAAACACAAGGGGCAGTTGAGCGTTCTCAGCAAACCCGGCGAAACCTGCATCCAGGTGCGCCTGCCTATCGAACAGACCGGCGCTTACTAAGCGCTCTGATGGCGCCCGCTTTGCAGATCATCAATGATCCAGAGCGGGCAAGCCATTGAGCTTATTCGATTCCGCCAAAGCCTGCTTCAGTACCGGTAACTCAGGATCGGCGTTTTTCCATAACGCCAGGAGGTTGTGGAAGGCCTCCTTCGCTCTCACGGTGTTGCCCGTCATCGCGTAACCGCGTGCCATTCCCAGGTAGGACAAGGCATAGTACTGTCCCCAATTCGGATGGATCCAGGTGGCGCCCCAACTGGCCCCCTTATGATCAGCGATCTTCTGAAATTCGGCGGCTGCTTCCCTCCCCCGCTGCATCCTCAGATACGCCAGCCCTCGCACGTAGACCGCGTCCGGGTAGGCGCGTTCATAGGGCGTCGCAGATGCCATAAGTTCGACGCCTCTGTCGGGTTGATTGCGGAAGATCGCGTTCAGGGCTTCAACCTCAGGCCGACTGACCGCGTTCCATAGGGTCGCGTTTGGCGACGTCTTTGAGGTCTCCGCGACGAGCTTCTCCGCGCGTGCTGTCTCACCACACATCGCCAGTGCAACCCCGGGGCGTCCGAGCGAATGAGCCGTCTCGCATCGGCCAGACAACGCATCTGCCCGCGCGTCCGCTTCCAGAAACTCGTCCGACACATAGCGAAATCCCTGGTGAAGGGCTGCTTCCGCGGCATGCAGATACTGCTTATGCGACTCGCTTCGCCGACCCTGGACGTTCAGATTGGCCGCCTGCAGTCCGAGGCTTAGGTACTCCTCCCGCTTGCCGGAAAACCACCGAATCTCCCGGGCGATGCCCTGATCATCCTTCTCCGCGAAGGCAAGCTCCAGGTAGCGCTGGTGGATGCGTGGGCCATCAAGCCCGCGCTTCCGAACTTCGTCCGCTACCTTATGCGCTTGAGAAAAACGATCCAGGCATAGATAGGCATCCAGCAGACGGCGGTAAGGAGGCTCCACATCGGGTTGCAGTCGGATCGACTCCTCGGCCTCTCGCAGACCTTCTTCAAACTGGCCAAGGTCGATGTAAGTAAGGCTTAGCTGCAGGTGGAAACCCCACCTGCCCGGGTACGTGCGGATCGCCTGTTGGTATGCGTCGATCTCCTTCTCCAGTTCCCCGGTGGATCGGTAGTAGTACGCCGTGATCTCGATCCTCTCCGGCTCGGACACGTGATCAACCCTGCGAAAGGCCTGGTTCGCATACAAGACGCATCGCTCCAAATCGCCGGCTTGCTCATAAGCGATCGCCAGGTAGTAGGATGCCATCGCAAAATTCGGGTCGATTGCGAGGGCGCGATCAAGCATGGGTACAGCGGAGAGGAAATGACCGCGGTTCATGACAGCCAGGCCGGCGGAGTAGTTCTGGAGAGCATTCAGAGAAGCCGTGGTTGCCTGCTCCAACGGCTGGTTCAATTGCTCGAGCGACTTCCGCGATTCACCCAGCTTGCGGCGCAGTGAGCTGGTTGCGCTACTCAATGCATTCAGCACATGGTCTTTATCCGCAGCCTGGATCTGCTCGCGGGCAAGCGTCGAACCGTCGCGGCAGGTGATCGCGCGAAGGTTCAGTACATAACTCTTACCGAGGCTGGAAATCGCGCCTTCAATGGTGGCAGCAGCACCTGCACGGACGCAAACATCACGGGCCACCTGGTTGCTGATACGGGAATCCGGCGGTAGATTCATCAGGCGCTGCTCCCGCTGTACCTGCGCGTCGTCCATGATCCTCAGGTAGGGCGATTGCTCCAGTTGAATCGCCAGCCCCTGGCGCAGGGTGCCATCGAAGACCGCATCCCCCGTTGAATTCCCAAAATCAGCCAACACTACGGTGTCCTTTTCCGTGAGGACAAAGGAGCGACGTGATAGCTGCCGGAAGCTGAAAACAGCGACAACAGAAAGCAGAAACAATCCGGCCGTGATCCATCCCCACGGCCAGGATCTTCTGGATTGGCCTTTCTCTGTAAGATCGCCCGGGGCGACGAGGTCTGCCTCCTCCGTACGCGCAAACCGCACATCTTCCGCGAAGCGATAGCCGCGGCCCGGTACGGTGATGATGTATTGGTGGTCCTGCGCACTTCCACCCATTGCCTTGCGCAGCAGAAAAACGTTCCGGCTTAGATTGTTCTCTTCGACGAACGTGTCCGGCCATACGGCCTGCAGCAGTTCTTCTTTTGTGACCAGTTCCTTGTTGCGGCGTACCAGCACAAGAAGTACCTGCAACGCCTTGGGAGTAAGTGGAACGGCTTCGTTGTCGCGCAGCAGGACTTCCTTTTCCGGATCGAGGGAGAAAGGGCCGAACTCGTAACGATCTCGAGTTTTCTGATCTTCACTCGGGGTCAGTTGGAACCCCCTTCGCGTTTCGAAAGTAAGTACCGGGAATAGGAAGGTTGAGGGGCTGACACCTGGCCAATCCCTGGTGCCCTTACGAATGCAACCTTAGCGGGGTCTGGAAACTGTCGGATTATGACTGTCAGGACCGCGATGTTAGCACGATGCCTTGCTGATGAATGTTTCCTCTACTTCTAAACTCGGACATTAAACCGCTTTTTCCAGTGCTTGCGAGGATGCGAGAAATGATCAGAAACAATCACGGCTCTTAAAAAGACCTTTCGTGCGCCGTGCGGTGAGGCTTTGATCCAGATCCACAAGGTCGCGATGGCAAGCGACTTCGTGGACGACAGGGATGACAGCAATCAACGCAACGCAAACAAAGGAGAAGCCATGAAATTCAAAGTTCTGTCACAGTGCACAAGCGGATCTCGCACGAACATCCGAGGCCAGTGGTATGTTCAACTGCCCGTAGGGGCGATCACATGCCTTGCCGTGGTGCTCACAGGATGCGGACAGGTCGCGCCCGCATCGAGCACCAACACCACAACCCCGACAACGACAACCCCAAGTGTCACGACGACACACTATACGATTCAGGACCTCGGTGTAGTGGGAACACCGAACCAGCCGGGACAACCTTTTGTCATCTCGACCGATGGTTGGGTGAGCGGCGGGAGTGCGGTGGGCACGGCGCTGCACGCGGTCCTCTCGTATGGCCAGCAGGCCTTCGATATCGGGGCACCTGGGATGGGCGGCAGCAGTATCGCCTTCGGCGTCAACAATGGCGCATTTGCGGTTGGTGAGGCGGAGAGCACGTCCGGAAGCCTCACCACGAAAGAAGACTTTTGCGGCTATCAGGCCATGGGATACTCGAAAACTCCAACGCCCTGCGTTCCCTTTCTCTGGTCTCAGGGTAAGATGACGGCACTGAAGACGCTGGGCGGCGCGAACGGCGTTGCAAACCAGATCAACAGCGCCAACGTCATCGCCGGATATGCGGAAAACACGTCGATCGATCCAGCGTGTCCGGCCCCGCAGACCTATCAGTTCAAGCCTGTGGTCTGGTCGGCCGGGAATGTTCAGGAACTTCCGACCGGGAGTGATCCAAATGGCCTGGCATTCTCTATCAACGAGGCCGGGCAGGTCGTCGGAGGTTCGGGCACCTGTGCGCCCTTCAACTACAACTGGCTCTTCCATCTCGCGCCCGCGCACGCCCTGCTCTGGAAAGACGGCGTCGCCACGGACCTTGGCAACCTGGGAGGGGCGCTCAACAACATGGCTCACGGCATCAACGCCTCCGGCCAGGTGGTCGGCGGCTCCGGTCTCGCAGGCGATCAGACCTCGCATGCGTTCCTGTGGACGGCAGCGGCGAAGATGCAGGACCTGGGTACGGTCAACGACGCTGTCAACAACGATGTCTACAGCTATGCCATTGGCATCAACGATGCGGGAGACATCGTCGGAATTTCCGCAAATGCGGACTTCACGATCCTAAGGGGCTTTGTGCGACAAAACGGCAAGCTCGTCGACCTCAACAGTCTCGTCTCTGGAAAAACCCCGTTGCATCTGCTGACGGCGTGCTCCATCAACTCGCTGGGGGAGATCATCGGACTCGCCATTGATCCCAGCACTGGCGCCACGCACGCCTATCTGGCCTCGCCAACTGCATAACATCGCTGGCGAAGGAATCAACTTAGCCTGCTTGGCCAAATCCACCCCGGGAATGGCGTTGGTGGCCGGATAGCTAGGATCCGGCCATTTTTCTGTCTGTCTTTCGGGCGCCAGCCGCTACGGTTGCAGCGATGCCAGGTAGCCGGTGATCGCGACCATGTCCGCTGTCGTGAGCTTCGCGACGGAAGCCTTCATCATCGCCGCGCCCGCTCCGTTCCGGTTGCCGCGCTGGAAGTCGATCAACTGCCGCGTCATCTGGCTGGGGGAACGTCCCGCGATGGGCGGCGCGACGGTAGTTCCCTTCAGATTTGCTCCGTGGCATTGGGTGCACGCCGGGGCGGCGGCGCTGGCCGTCCTAACCAGGTGTCTGCCGCGCATGAGACTTCCCTTTGGGACATATGCGATAAAGCCGGAGTGGGGATTGCGCAATTCAGTCTGTTCGAAGTCCTCAGAGACCTCTATGACCCGATTACCAATCGGCTCCATCTTCTTCGGATCGGTGACGACGAGCATCAGGTTGTCGACCTCTGTCAGTGGCACCCGGTCGGTTTCAACCACACGGATCCATTTCGTCAACTTCAGGCCGGCAAAGTATGCGGCTGCCGACTTCGCCTCTTCCGGCGTGATGTTCTTACTCAGACGAATCATCCATGCGACCGAAGCCATGCGCGGATCGGAGCTCTTGCGAGCACCGGCCTTAAAGTCTTCCATCTGCTCCAGAATGTAGCGCTCGCTCAGGCCTGCGACACTCGCATTCTCCGGTCGGCCGAGGCCGTTGGGCAGATGGCAGTGGCCGCACGAGGGAACATCGGGTTTGCGACCATCGGCGACCGACGCCGGCATGGGTGCGTGCTCCTGAGGGAACCAGTCCGGAACCGTGAACAGGTCGGGGATCTGCCTGCCGGTGTAAGTCGCTGCGCTACCGGGGACGTGCCTTGGCTCATCCTTCGCGGGTTGGGACGCAGTCCCACCGGCATTGCGCAGGGCTGGCGAGATAGTTGGATAGGCCCACGCTGGCAACGCGTCCGCCGGTATGTACTGCATCTCTAAAGTGGGAGCAGCCTGTGCGAGGGATTGGTGTGGGGCAGCAGGCAGCGACGCCGTCACGGAGAGCATTAGAACGGCGAGGACCGGCTTGCGTTTCACAGGGAGCATTCTTCCACACATGGACAACCATGACTGCGTTGCGGCAGGCTGCGGTGTGACGCACAAGCGGAATTGCGTATTTTGTCGCATCCTTACGCATCTCTTACACATCTTGCATGTGCAGCTCAATTAAGGACTTCCTACCTCTCCGGACGCATCCCCCAGTGCGCCATTCTCTCCAGACACCGAACAGGAGTTTGCAAGTGTTCCGAACGATTCGATTTCCCGAAGTTGCCGCTGATCTGCGCCCCGAAACGCCTTGCGCAAAGCGCGCTTTGACTGCCGCAGCCGGAGCCTTGCTAGTGCTGCTGGTGGCCGGCTGCACCAAGGCCGCGCCCGCCGCCCCGGCGGCTCCCCAGGCGATGCCGGTGGCGACGATGCCGGTTTCGCTCGGCGACGTACCGCAACGCGACAGCTACGTTGCCACCATTAAGAGCCGCCGAACCACCACGCTGCAGCCGCAGGTCGATGGCCGGATCACACGCATCCTCGTGCGCAGCGGACAGGCGGTAAAGGCAGGCGATCTGCTGATGCAGATCGATCCGTTGAAACAGCAGGCCGCAGTCAACCAGGGTGTTGCAACAGAGTTTCAGCAGAAGGCTCAGTTGCAGTACAACCAGGCTGACCTGGCGCGGCAGAAAGCTCTGTTCGAAGCAGGCGTGATCTCGAAGCAGGCGTACGAGCAATCCACGCAGGGCTTCGGCACGTCCACCGGCGCCTACAACGCCGCTGTTGCCTCCACAGCAACGCAGCGCGAGCAGCTGGCGTACTACCAGATCCGTGCTCCTTTCGCCGGCATCGTGGGTGATGTGCCGGTGCACCAGGGCGACTACGTCTCGGCGACCACCGTGCTCACGACGGTCGATGAAGACCGCGATCTGGAGGCCTACATTTACGTCCCGACCGAGCGCTCCTCGCTCGTGCACGCTGGTCTGCCCGTAGAGCTTCTCGACACCGCGGGCAACACGCTGACGAAGACAAAGCTGAACTTCGTCTCGCCGCAGGTTGACAACGGCACGCAGAGCATACTTGCGAAGGCACCGGTCTCCGCCGCCGGCAACTTGCGTAACCAGCAGATCGTGAACGCGCGGATCACGTGGGATAGCAAGCCCGGTGCGACCGTGCCGATCCTTGCCGTTACGCGTATCGGTGGCGCGGCTTTTGTCTATTTGGCAACGGCGAGCAGCAACGGCTTCACAGCACACCTCACCTCGGTGACGTTGGGTGACCCCGTGGGCAACAGCTACCCCGTCCTGACAGGATTGAAACCGGGCGACCGTGTCATCGTCTCCGGTGTGCAGATGCTGCAGGAAGGCGCGCCCGTCAAGCCGCTCTAAAACTCTTTACTTCGTAGATAAGGGACGCTACAGCGAGCTCTGCATTGCCTCCCGTTGCTCTTGAAACCGTCGCGTATCCCTTCGGAGCGCGGCGCAGCTTTACAGGAAAGAAACCATGGTTGAGTTCTTCATCCGCCGGCCCATCTTTGCGACCGTGTGCGCCCTGCTGATCGTGCTGGCAGGCGCCGTGTCCATCCCGTCGATCCCCATCTCGCTCTATCCACAGCTTGCGCCACCGCAGGTGATCGTCTCCTGTAACTACGTCGGCGCGAACTCGCAGACGGTAGAGTCTGCCGTGACCTTCCCGCTCGAGACGGCAATCAACGGCGTCGAAGGCATGCGGTACATGAGCTCGACCAGCTCGAACGACGGTACCTCCTCGATCACGGTGACCTTCCAGACGGGTTATGACCTGTCGATCGCTGCGGTCGACGTACAGAACCGCGTGGCCACTGCCTCCGGCCGCCTGCCCGCTGTTGTGAACGCGACCGGCATCAGCATAACCAAGGCGAACAGCAACTTCGTCTTCGCTGCCGGTTTCCTTTCGCCCGACAAGAGCCTGTCGCAGGGCTTCATCTCCAACTACATCGACGTCTACGTGAAGGATGCGCTCAAGCGCGTCCCCGGCGTGGGTGACGTGGTGATCTTCGGCGAGCGAAAGTATGCCATGCGGATCTGGCTTGATCCAGCACGCCTGGCAGCACGCCAGTTGACCGCGCTGGACGTGACCAATGCGCTGGCAGAACAGAATGTGGAAGTGGCGGCAGGTCAGCTCGGCCAGCCACCCAATGACCCGAAGCAGCAGTACTCCATGGCGGTACGTGTTGTCGGTCGACTCTCAGAGCCCACGGAGTTCAACAACATCATCCTGAAGAACGGCACGGGCCTGAACGGCCTGGTGCTGCTAAAGGACGTTGGACACGCGGAGCTGGGCGCGGAAAACTACAACACCGATCTGCAGTTTAACTATGGCAATATCGGTGGCGCCGCCGTGGGGTTGGGCGTGCAACAGCTCTCCAATGCCAATGCGCTCGACGTGGATAAAAAATGCCGCGCTGTTCTTGAGGAGCTGCAGAAAAGCTTCCCGCCCGGGATGAAGGGCATCATCGCCGTCGACACCACGACCGTCATTGGCGACAGCATTCACGAAGTGGAACAGACCATCTTCGAGGCGATCATTATCGTCATCGCGGTCATCTTCCTCTTCCTGCAGGACTGGCGCTCGACGATCATTCCTGCGGTTACCATCCCTGTCTCGCTGATCGGCACCTTCGCCTTCATCAAGATCTTCGGCTTCTCCATCAACTCGCTCACCTTGTTCGGCATCACGCTGGCAACAGGACTTGTGGTGGATGATGCCATCGTCGTCATCGAAAACGTGCAGCGACACCTGGAAGAAGGCATCGGCGAAGCGCACGAAGCGGCGAGTATCGCCATGTCGGAAGTCACCTCTGCCGTCATCGCGACGTCGCTCGTGCTCATCAGCGTCTTCGTTCCAGTGAGCTTCTTCCCCGGAACGACGGGCATTCTGTACAAGCAGTTTTCCTTAACCATCGCGTTCTCGATTGCCATCTCCGCATTCAACGCACTGACGCTGTCTCCCGCGCTGGCCGCCATCCTTCTGCATCGTGACAAACAGTTGCTGCCGAAGTTCTTCGGCCCCGTTGGCCGGCTGTTTGAAAAGCCCGCTGGCTGGTTTGAGTTGGGCTTGAAGAGACTCATCGCCGCCTATGCGACCGCAGTGACATTTGTGGTCCGCTGGCGCTACGCGATGCTTGTGCTCTTCCTTATAGCGCTTGGCGCAACGGCCTACACCTACACGGCAGTACCCACGGCATTCCTGCCCCAGGAAGATCAGGGCTATGCGCTCGTCATCGTGCAAACGCCTCCGGGCGCTTCACTTGCTTACACGCAGGAATTCGCAGCACGCGGCACCGCCCTGATTCGCCAGAGCGACGATGTTGCCGCGACCTTCGCGGTCATGGGCTTCTCACTCTCAGGTGGATCGTCACCCAACTCCGGCATCATCTTCGTTCCGCTGAAGCCTGTAGACGAACGCACGAAGAAGGGGCCCGGCCACGACGCGCACAGCATTGTGACGTCGATCGGGCCAAAGCTCTTCGGCGTTCCCGGAGGCATTCTCTTCATGGCGGAACCGCCGGCGATTGCAGGCATCGGCACCGTCGGTGGCTTCCAGTTCATGCTGCAGGACAGTGGCCGTAATACTTTCGGTGACATTGATAAGGTGGCCCATCAACTGGTGGCCGAGGGCTATAACCCGCAGTCTGGCCTGACCGCGCTGAACACAACCTTCACGGCGAACGATCCCCAGGTCTTCGTCACAATCGACCGCGAGAAGGCAAAGGCGATCGGCGTTCCGCTGTCTCAGGTGACCTCTGCTCTGAACACTTACATGGGTTCGAGCTATGTGAATGACTTCAACTTCAACAACCGGTCGTACCGCGTCTACATCCAGGCGGATCAACAGTTCCGTCGCAACACGCATGACCTGCGCCAGTTCTATGTCCGTGCCGATTCGGGCGACATGGTCCCGCTGGATAACCTCGTTCGCATCGTCGAGACAAGCGGTCCGCAGGTCATCAGCCACTACAACATCTTCCGTTCCGCCGAGGTCGATGGATCGCAGGCAGCCGGCCTTTCGTCGGGCCAGGGTCTCGCGGCGATGGAGCGTGCCTTCAACCGGCACAAGCTGCAGGGCATGACCTTCCAATGGAGTGGTCTTGCTCTGGAAGAAGTTGAAGCCGGTGGCAAGGCGCTCATCATCTTCGCGCTTGGTCTGCTGGTGGTGTATCTCACACTCTCCGCGCAGTATGAGAGCTTTGCCCTGCCGTTCATCATCCTGCTTGCGGTGCCCATGGCCGTGCTGGGAGCGCTCGCGCTGGTAGCCGCCCGTGGGCTGGTGGATGACGTCTATGTGCAGATCGGTCTCGTCATGCTGATCGGCCTGTCCGCAAAGAACTCGATCCTGATCGTGGAGTTCGCGGAAGAGATCCGGCACAAGGGCAAGAGCATCATTGACTCCGCAATCGAAGCCGCCGAGCTTCGTCTGCGGCCCATCCTGATGACCAGTGTAGCCTTCATCCTGGGCGTGATGCCGCTGTACTTTGCGACGGGGGCAGGCGCGCTCGGACGACACTCCGTGGGCACGGCCATCGTTGGTGGCATGGTCCTGTCGACTGTGCTAAATCTGTTCTTCATCCCCGTGCTGTACGTCTTGCTGCAGACGCTGCTGACCCAGTTCGGCGGCAAGAAGGACAAGCGTATCTCCCAACCGCACGTCGCGCCGGACCATCTGCTGCCACCTCCGCACGAGGCATAAGCAGCCGTTGCCCTGCATGTAAAAAGAGCAGCGCCTAAGCGCTGCTCTTTTGCTTTGCCGCGGCACCTTCCTGCAGGCTTGTGCTCCGTGACAACAAGGCATAATGGACCGAGCATCAGAGGCAGCCTTATGCCCATCGCCACCCTCATCATCGAACTCGCCATCGAGCACGCGCAGTCCCTTAAGGATCGACGTCAGGTCGTGCGGTCTCTGAAGGACAAGCTGCGGCAGGGCTTCAATATCTCGGTTGCAGAGTTGGATGATGTCGCACTATGGAATCGCGCAACGCTTGGGGTCGCTGCGATTCATAGCTCACGCGACTATCTCGACGGTCAGTTGCGCGAGGTGGAGGACGCGGTCACACGACTGGGCGTAGGTCTGGGCGCGAGCGTTCTCGATACGCAGATCGAGATCATTGACTAAGAAAAAAAGGACCGGGCGATGAACCCGGTCCGCCAGGTAGGCAGAAATCTAACGCCGTGCGGGCGCCGCAGGCGGCTCCGGTGGCGCGGATGGCGCCGGTGCCGGTGCAGCGGCTCCACTGCTGGACGTTGACGAGGAATAGTGTGTGACGGAGCGTGTCGCGGAGCGCGTGATGCCGTTCGCCATGCCATTGATCGAGCCGCTCATGCCCATCATCGAGCCCATGGCACCGTTCACGTCTTCCATCTTGAAGTGTCCGCGCAGGTGAACGATATTCAGTTCCTTCGCCTCGACATTCAGAATCACCATGTCACGAATGAGCCCTTCGCCGTCCGTGCGAACGACGATGTCGTTGGACTCGCCATCGCTCTCATTGCGTACCAGGTGCGACCACCCATTGCCGTCGAGCCGGTGGCGCAATGTATCGAGATCACTTTTGGAGTACATCCCCCGACCGGCGAACTCATAGTTACGGACCACGATGAAATCCATCTTGTCGGAGAGGCCCGCATAGCGACCGCCCTTGCGCCCACCCGCCAGCGCCATCATGTTCTTGTCCAGGTTGACCTCGTTACGCTCCTTGGCATTCGCGCCAAGTTTGTCGAGGCCATCCATCAACTCGTCCTTCACCTGCGGATCGCCGTCCACGGACGAAATCATCGTTCCACTCGCAGCAACTTCATATCGGTAGCCGCTTGCGCCGGACCCCAGGACCATGATCCGCTGCGCACCCGCGCCCACCGCGGTGAGACCAAGAGCGAGCGATGCTGCAAGACCTGCCTTCGTACCCGTTACTGTGTTCATGCTGCTCACCCTCGCCTTCCTATTTCCCGAACTCATAGACCAATTGCGTGTAGCGACCTGCATGACTCCGCTCCAGGCTGACGTCGACCTTGTCCAGCGCGTGACTGGTCAATTGCATGGCCAGATCCATCTGCTGCTGCATCTGGGCTGCCTCGCGCTCAACCCGCTTGTGACGCAGGTAGGTAAGGTCACCGCCCACTGCCAACAGCAACACGGCTGCGATCGCTGTCCACCAGCCCGCGTTCCGATGCATGCCGCCGAAGCCGCTGCTGCTCTGTCGCGTTGGAACGAGCCTCGATTTGCGTGCGGCTTCCCGCTCCGCAACCCTGGCCATCACGCGGTCACTGAATCCATCCGGCGCAGGTACATGCTGCAGCGACTGCCGCAGCTCACTTTCTACCGCGCTTACATCCAAATCGTTTTGTTCTGTCCCAATTCCATGTTCATCCACGGACATACTCCTTCAGCACCACAGATCCTTTGCGCCGCAGCAGTTGCAACCCTCGCTGCAGATGACTCTTCACCGTTGCCACCGGCTCCCCGGTGGTTCTTGCAATCTCTTCCGGCGACAGGTCTTCCCCGTAGCGAAGTACCAGCACCGTTCTCTGCGACTCCGGCAACGAGAGGAGCATACGCTCCATGCTGACGTTCATCGCCGCCGCGCCGTCGTTGCCAACACCCGCCGCAGGTCGCTCGTACTGCTCGTCCCACTCTTCGGATGCGCCTTCCGGGCGGACGCGCCTGCGCCGGATGGCATCTGTCGCCCGGTGTGTTGCAACCCGGCGAAGCCAGTGCCGCACGTGGTCACCGCTCTCCAGTCGCGGCAGCCAGCTATGCAGCTCCAGAAAAACGTCCTGCGCCACCTCTTCCGCCAAACCACGGTCTCCCAGCAGACGCAGGGCTACGGAGAACACCATGGAGCTGTGCCCTTCCACCATCGCGCGGAATTCGTCGTCTGTCGCGGTCAATCCTTCGTCCTGTGCCTTTTCGGGCCTGCCTACAAGCTTGTCACTTGCCTATACGCCCTTTCCGGTTGCCCCGGATGCACTTTCTTGCGAAACTCCAAAGAAAGCAGTGTTCAGCTATTCCGGCGGGCTCATTTGTTATTCTGAAGTGTCTACAGCAGGAGCTTGCCATGCCAGAACATCGCGCCAGAGAACATCATCGGAACCGCGTGCAGGACACCCTCCGCGAGGAAATCAGCGTCATCATTGACGGCGAACTCTCCGACCCGCGCATCGGCTCTGCCACTTGCACGGAGGTGACGCTCGAGCCCGGTGGCAAGAGCGGCCATGCCTATATCCAGGTCGTGGGCGACGAAGCCGAGGAACAGAGCACGCTGGAGGGCCTGGTGGCCGCCCGCGGCTACATCCGTTCCCAGTTGCTGCTACGCCTTGGCGTGCGGCATCTGCCCGAGATCTCTTTCCACATCGACAGCTCTGAAAAGATCAATGCGCGCATGGATTCTCTGCTAACCCGCATGAAGAAGCGATCTGCACGCCGCGCAAATTCCGCAGCAGGAGCGCCGCGCACCTAATGGCTCCGTCGCTGGTCACACCTTCGATCACGGGTTCTTACAACCTGCCGCCCGGCTCTCCGGCGCAGGGTTCTGCTGGTCCGTCTCCCGAAATTCGCGATGGCGCGCTGCAACTTCCTCGTATCGTCGCGGCCATCCAGCAGAACAGTCGCTTCCTGGTGACCTCCCATGCCCGACCCGATGGGGACGCTGTCGGATCTGTCTTGGCGATGGGCAGTGTCCTGCACGCGCTGGGCAAACAGGTAGACATGGTCCTGGCCGACCCGATCCCGGTTGTCTACCGGACACTCCCCGGCGTCGGTCGCGTTCGACAGTCACGCGATATTGTTCAGTCTGAATATGACGTCATCATCATTCTGGAGTGCGACGGCACCGAACGCACAGGCGTCCGTGGCATCGATGACATGGCAAATGTCATCAATATCGATCACCACCTGACAGGAACCCCCTTTGCCGCTCTGAACTGGATCGACCCGACCGCCGCCGCAGTTGCGGCCATGGTCTTTGAGATCGCGATCGCCCTGGCCACCAACATCACCCCTGCCATCGCGACCTGTCTCTACACCGCGCTGATGACGGACACCGGATCCTTCACCTATCCCGGCACGTCCGCCGAGACCTTCACCCTGGCGCACGCGTTGATCGACCTGGGAGCAAAGGCCGACAGTGTCGCGCGTGATGTGCTGTATTCCGTGCCGGCCGCCCGCATTCATCTGCTGGGACTGGCGCTTTCGCGCGTCCGCATCCGCGGCCCCATCGCATGGACATGGATCACGCAGGACGACCTGCAGCTGATGAATGCCACTGATGAAGATTCTGAAGGCACAGTGAACTACCTGATCTCGATCGCGGGCGTGGAGGCAGCAGCCTTCCTGCGCGAACTGCCACGCCCCTACCCTGAAGCTCAGGCCCTCTTCCGCACCTCGCTGCGTTCGAAGTCCAGTGTCGACGTCTCGCAGGTAGCGGCGAACTGCGGCGGCGGGGGCCATCGCAATGCTGCCGGATGTACGCTGAATGGCCCCTTCGATGACGCCGTCGCTCACATCCTGCGGGAACTGGGGACGGAAGTCACCCGCATTGTGCGCGCCTCCGGTCAACACGCGGTGGCTGTGCCATCCAACAAACTCTGAAAGCCCCAGGTTCGATCCGCTAAGGTGAGCAGCTACCCACAGCCCGAACCGGTCGCGCCCGAAAGCGCCGCACCGCAGCCTCGCTGGCGAGAATGGCTGGCCTCCGAGGCCGCCTGCAGCGCGCGCGAGCTCATCATCCTGTGCATCACAGCTGCGCTGCTGCTCTTCTACGGTCTGGTCCCCCTTCGCCTCGGGCACGCCGTCATCTCTGCCCCAAAGATCGGCCTGGTAGGCGCGGATGAGCCACGCTATGCGCAGATCGCAGCGGAGATGCTGGAAGAGCACTCCAACATCTGCCACGAGCTGCACGCACGCGTGATCCCGCATTCGCTCCGGCTCCCGGACCTGAAGAAGTCCTTCCAATGCGCGGAAGCCGGCATGATCACGCCGATCCTCTACGGCCATCCGTGGCTTGAAAAACCCGCGCTGTACTACTGGCGCACCATGAGCTTCTACAAGGAGTTCGGCAAGAGCGACTGGGCCGCCCGCCTCTCGTCCGCGACCGGCGCATTCGCCCTGGTCTTCCTGATCTTCCTGCACATGCGGCGCTTCCGGCCGGGCGGCCACCTGGATGCGGCATTGATCACAGCATCTGCAGTGGCCATCATTGCCTTCGCTCGCGGTGCGTCCACGGACATGCAGCTGGCGGCGCCCTTCTGCATCGGCATGCTGGGCTGGTACGCCTGGTATGAGACAGGCAAAAAATTCTGGCTGTTCGATTTGTACTTCTTCGGCGGCCTGGCCACCCTGGCGAAGGGCCCCGTTGCCATCTTCCTGTCGCTGAGCATCATTCTTCTGTTCGTTGGCCTGCGGCGCGAGTGGCAGGTGCTGCGCCGGATGATCTGGCTGCCGGGCATCGCGCTGTTCCTGGCGATCTCCTTGCCATGGTTCATCGCAGTCCAGGTCCGAAATCCGACGTTCTACAAGTTCTTCCTGTTCGAGCAAAATCTGCAGCGCTTTGCGACGGACCGCTACCAGCACCACCAGACGCCGTTCTACTACCTGATCGTCCTGCTGCTGGCGCTGATGCCATGGACTGTGCTGGCACTGCGAGCGCTGTGGGATTCCATCGACATTGCACGCGCGGAGTGGCGTGTCCGCCACAAGCCAGCCCGTTACCTCGGTCACTCGCGGGCAGGCGACGCCTTCCCGGAGTTCCTGGTCCTGTGGGCCGTCTTCCCGGTGCTGTTCTTCTCGTTCTCCGGATCCAAGCTGCCGGGTTACATCCTCCCGGCAATCCCACCCATCACGATTCTCACAGGCGACTACCTCAATCGCATCCGCCGCAACGGCCTCCCGAAGTGGCTGCTGATCGCGCACGGAGCGACCTGCGGCATCCTGACCTTTGTGCTGCTGCTCTGCCCGCAGTACATGATCTATCAGAAGATCGTGCCGCCGATGGGCACGTTGCTGACCGCGCTCACCATTTCGATTGCGTGCGGTGCAGGGATCGTTCTGCTGACGCTGCGCTTCGGTCTGAAATGGATTCGGCCGCTGACCCTGGCGCCCATCTTCATCCTGCTGTTCTTCCTGATGCACCAGAACGGCTGGCTGCTGGATGAGAACTACTCCGCACGTCCGATGGCTCGGCAGATCGCCGCAGAGGCACCCGACGTGAAGCTGCTGGAAACGTACCATATCCGCCGCGACACCGACTACGGCCTGTGCTTCTACCGCAACCAGCCCCTTCGCCATTACCTGCAGGAGGAGTCCGCGACCGAGAAACAATCGGTCATCACGGGCATTCCGAATGAGGAGCACATCCTCGTCATCCGCGTGCAGGACGAGGGCGCTCTCGGCAAGCTGCTGCCGAATCGTACCTATCGGAAGATGTTCGTGAACGGCTGGCAGGACCTGGCGGTTTACCGGGTGGCAGCGTCTACGATAGCGACGCTCCCTGATATCGTTGAGAACCACAAAGGTTCCCCCGGCGCTAAACACCGCGTCTCACGCCGGTAAAGCCGCTACCCTTCTCTTTGGGTGTTTGCTCCCCACCGGACTCACCACGTGCTCGACCGTTACGACATTCGCGACCTGCGGCTCTTTACCGGCCGTGACCTTCGCCCGCTGCTGGCGGAGGAGGGACGACAGTGGCGCGAACGGCTGCGCTGGGACTACACACAGTCCATTGAATTGCTCATCTCGTATCTCGATTCACGCATTCTGCCCGGCTTTGTCGCCGTGGACCGCGCGAGCGGCGAGATTCAGGGCTACTGCTTCTCCGTCTACGAGACACAGAAGGCTGTCGTCGGGGACGTCTTCGCCGTCGGCGAGGATGCGCGCGAGGTGGAAGAGACGTTGCTGCATCACCTGCTGCCCATGCTGCAACACACGCCCGGCGTAGACCGCGTCGAGTCGCAGTTGCTGCTGGAGAGCGACCGGCTGCAGGTGCCCTTCAAGGAATGCGACTTCCGTTCGTACACGCGACTGTTCATGGAAGCTGATCTGCCGCACGAGCGTGAACTGCTACTGGACAACAGCCTCGTCCGCCGGACCGATGAGCCCGTGCCACAGTTGCCGCAGTACCTCAAGCTGACCCGATGGATCCCGCCGCATTACCAGCCCGCAGGCGACCTGATCCATCGCTGCTACGAGGGCCACGGCGACTCGTTCATTAACGACCAGTACCGCAGCGTCCAGGGCTCCCTGCGATTCCTCCACAACATCGTCCGCTTCCCCGGCTGCGGCATCTTCGATGCGGAGAACTCCTTTGTGATCCGCGACGACCGCAGCGGCCAGCTCGAGGCGCTCGCCCTTGTCTCACGGGTGGAGCCTGAAGTAGCGCATGTGACCCAACTCTGCGTTTCGCCACGCAGGCGCGGCTACGGCCTGGGCCGCATGCTGCTGCGGCACGTCGCAACTTCGCTGGCAGCAAAGGGTATGCAGGCCATCACGCTGACCGTGACAGAAGCGAACCATCCGGCCTTGAAGCTCTACGAGAGCCTGGGCTTCCGCCGTCGCCTGAGCTTCTGCGCCAACGTATGGACTCGCACCAGAAGCTAGAGCGACCAACCGGGTTCCCATTCTTTCGCAGCTTCCTCGCGAAAGGGTGAGGTCTCGCGCAAAGGCGCGAACATCTCTCCTTCATGCAACGTGAGATATCCCAGGTCACGCGAACGCGCGATAGCCCACCCTTGCTTCGCAAGAATGGGGCGCCCGGAATCTGTCTTTGATTGGAAGAGTTAGTGCTTGAGAAAGTACATGGCCCAGCTCACCACAATGGCCGTCAGAAGGAACAGGCCAAAGCAATAAGCGCCGAAACGGATCATCATCTTCGGCTCCGACCGCTGGGTGATCCCGAAGACCACCGAGGCGAAGAGCGCGTACACGGCGAGCGCGGAGAATTGCGACATTACAGCCCCGCCTTTCGTCCGTTCGCCAGCGACTGTGCGTCAACTGCCGCCATCACGTTCAACAGACCCGCAACCACGACAAACTTCGTACCGTAGTCGCTGAGCGTGTCGCTCAACTGCGTCGCGCCGATGCCGGCGATCTTCGCAATGGCATAAAGGCCGATTGCACCGGCCTGCCCTACGAATCCAAGCACATCGAGCGGGTCACCTGTAGTCGGCGTGTAGATCTTGCCATGCATCGCAAGGCCCAGGCAGAACATGACGATGACCGAAACAAACAACAATCCGGCCCGGATCGGCTTCTTCAGAAGAAGGTGGCCAAGGCCAGGAACAACCCATCCGGCAAGAAGCACCACCGTGGGTGAAATCGTGCTCTGCCGCACGGGGACTGCTGTTGAGTGTGTCGCTGCCATTCCGTTGTTGATGATACCAGCCACTAGATGCGAACGAGCTCCCGCTGGATCTTCCCGGTTACAACGGCACTCCCGGGCCGCGTGATCATGTCGATCTCGCTGCGAACGCCGAAGCACTCCCGGCCCGGCGGCAGGTAGATTCCCGGCTCGACCGAGAAGCAGGTATCGGGCAGGATCAGCCGCTCGTCGTGCGTTTCGAAGTTGTCGAGGTGCGCACCCGCGCCGTGCAGTTCCGTGCCAATGTTGTGCCCCGTACGGTGCGTGAACCACTCGCCGAAGCCATTGCGCACGATGACCTCGCGTGCTGCCGCGTCGGGCTCCCAGCCGGCGATGGGCTGGTTCGAAGCAAAGCGGTCCTGCACAAGCCGGATCGCCGCATCGCGGGCATCCGTGACCGCCTTGAAGACGCGGCGCTCGAGCTCTGTCGCCTCTCGATCCACGACACCGGTCCAGGTGATGTCGTACCAGACAGCCGTTGGATCATCCTTCAGCTTGCCCCAGATGTCGATCAGCAGAAACGATCCACGCTCAATCCGCGAAGATCTTCCTGCCACTGGCTCATAGTGCGAATCCGAAGCGTTGGCGCCGACGCTGACGTTGGGACCGTGTTCGGTGATGAGACCTTCCTTCGCGATTTCCGCCTGCAGCCACTCGACCATGTCGAACTCGGTGACACCGCGGTCGCCGCGCGCTCGTGCACCAATCTCGCGCCAGGCATCTTCCAGGATGCGGTCGATCTTCTTCTGGGCGACGTGGTGTGTTTCAATCTGCCGGTCCGTCAGCACCGCCTCAAACTGGCTCACCAGGTCGGCCGATGACACAATCGTCTTACCCATGCCCTGCAGAACCTCGATGGTGCCCGCATCCACCATCGCCACGTACATCACGGCATTGCGTGGCGAGTACTGCATGGCGATCGTCGTCGCACCCTGCAGGAGTTTTTCCAGTGACAGCTCCATCTCCTGCCAGGTGCTGTAGACCGTCCGATCGCCGGGCAGCGTGTCCAGCTTGCCGGCTTCAATGCGGTGATTCAGCTTGCGCGGCTCGCCTATGGCGGGGACGAAGTAGAACCAGCGCCGCGTGACGTGCATGCCGGGATCGAGGCCCAGGATGCGATACGCCAACGGGTCGCGGACGTGATGGTCGTAAAACAACCAGCCATCCAACTTTGCGTCGCGCAGCGCCTGCTGTACCCGTGCCAGATCCATGAATCACCTCTATGACTAAGGCTACAACTTTCCTCCTCGCGGCACTGTCCTCCTGAGCGCAGCGGACGACCCGCGATATGGAACGGCTGAAGCGTCCGAACGTCTTTCGGCCACGGATGCGATCTCCGTGGCCGAAAGGTGCGAACACATGATTTGAGGCGAACACCGTCACGGCCCTCCGCTGCGCTCGGGATGACAGTTCAGCAAACTACATCGCGACGACCGGGACAAATACATCGAACGTGTCCCACTTCACGTGCAACTGTGTCTTCTTGCCAGCGGTCTTTTCAAAGCCGATGGACAGGACTTCCTGCTGCGGGATCGTGGTGAACATCATGGGCACCTTGCCCAGGTCTTCCTCGGCAAAGCGCTCCGTGCCCCATTGGCCGGTGTGCTTGCAGATGACGAGCTGCCAAACACCGGAAGACGGCAGCGTGACCAGCGTGTACTTACCCGGCGGCACATGCAGGCTGCCGACCATCATGGCGCCGTTGGTCTCGAAGGTGGTCGCTTCATTCGCGCCCGTACGCCACCAGGTGTTGTACGGCACCAGGTCGGTGCCCAGTACCTTGCGGCCGCGCACACTTGGAGCGCCGTAGCTGATGTGGATCTTCTTGCCGGCCAGGTCTACTTCGGCCTCATGCCGCGGGCTTGGGAGCGCTTCCTTGCTGGCTGGCTTGTCCATCTTCATGCCACCCATATCCTGCGAAAACATCGGTGTACTGCAACAGGCGGCGAGCGCCATAACCAACACGAACTTTTTCATAGACATCTCCTCGCGAAACCAACGGCTTCAGCCTATCAAGAGAGACGTGCCGACGACCGATTGGCTTGCACTTCCTCCCATTATTGCTTCAGCGCATTCGTCTTGAACTGCCGGATCAGGTCCACAACAACCGTCGGCCATGGCCGATCTTCCTGCCCGTCAAACGTCTCGACCCAGATGATGCCGCGTCGCCCTGCGCCCTTCGCCGGGTCATACACGGTGAGCGTGGCAAGCGCCGTGTCACCCGGCCCGAAGTCGATGCGGCCACTGCGGTCGATGGGAGCGATGTCGAAGATCAGATCCGGCCGCTGCCCCTCGCTGACCACCTGCTTACCCAGATCGGCAACGAGCTTTTCCATCTCCTTGCGGCCGAACCGATCCATGCGATCCGCGTCGACACGAACGGTATGGGCCTTGGACAGCCGGCGTTGAAAAGCGGGCGCGTCACACAGGTAGTGCTCGACCTTCTTATCGGCAGTGCAATGCGGCTCGACGGCCTGCTGTGCGCGAGACAACGGCATCATTATGGTGGCGAGGGCCAGGGTAGCCACGACGGTCATGCGCATGAAAGACCTCTCTGTCTCAACCTTGAGACGCAGCAAAGGGCCTCCGAGTATCCGGAGGCCCTTTGCTGCAAAACGGCGTGAGAATTACCTGGACTTGCGAGCCACGTCGGCCGAAGCCTTCTTCTCGTCTTCCTTGCTCTTCTTCTCGCTGTACTTTTCTTTCCCGGACTTGGGCTTCTTCTCTTCCTCATTTTCGGAAGGATCACCCTGCGTGAGAGCGGCGCGCAGAAGGGGCTTGGTTCCCGCAAAAATTGCCTTCGCAGCCGCGACTTCTTCTTCCAGGTTCTGGTTCAGAAGGTTCACAACATCTTTCAGACCAAGCGCCTTCGCGAGACCGATTGCAGTGGTGTAGCCGGCGATCTCATAGTGCTCCACACGGCTGCTGGCGCCACAGATTCCGAGGTCCTTGTTCGCGCCCTCTTCATCTTTTTCAAGAGCGTCCTGACCTTCTTCGATCAGGCCTTCCATACCATTGCAGTGCTGTCCCGTGGGCTTCTTGCCAAGAATGCCGAACGCATCACGCAGGCGCTGAACCTGCCCCTTGGTTTCTTCCAGGTGATTCTTGATCAGCGACTTCACGGACGGATCAACCGCACCCTTCGCCATCTTGGGGAGGGCCTTTACCAACTGGTTTTCCGCGCTATACAGGTCACGCATTTCATCGAGCAACACATCCATCAAAGCCATTGGTCTTCACTCCCTGAGTGCTCCGCGCGCTTATCGCCGCGCTTGAGTCATCACGTTGGAAGAGAAACACCGCGGCATAGTTGCCGCGGTGTCTGAAGTATTCCTTATGTCTGACAGACCACTTACTCAGAATAAGTTGTCACTTATGCACGAACTGCAGTGCCTCGCTTCGCGATGATCGGTTCCATGCGCGTGTAAAGCTCCTGCAGGATCTTCACGCCTGCTTCGGCCGCAGCACGATCGGGCTGTTCGTTCGTGTCATTCCAACCCTCATCTTCGCCGCCAACACTTGGCTGCATCACGATGCCGTCGCGCCGCGCCAGCATGTTCAACCCCTTGTAGCCGATGCCGTAAGTCGCCCCCTCCTGCGGGATGAGCCACGCGATCTGCCCGCGCACTGGGACGACGCTTTCGTCAGACCAAAGCGCGCGAGAGTCATACCCCGTGCAGCAGATGACAACGCCCTGCGGCAGTGCGGCGAACTCATTCGGCGTGTGAAATTCTCGATACTCCATGCGGCCGCCCGCGATGAAGAACTCCTGCATCAACTGCTTCGCGTAGCCCGCCACGTTAAAACTCAGCGAGGTGGAGCGCCGCACATACTTTGTCGGAAACGGTGTCGATCCCGGCGGCAGCAGCTGGCTCTTCGGGTGAAGGTCGGCGATGCTGTCGGCGTAGCGTGCGAACTCATGGACTGGCTTCGCCTGCGCCGCTTCCGTGGGCATGTTTGGGTCGGCAGGTGCATTCGGGTTGCGCGGCTCCGCGTCCGAGAGCATGTAGCGATCGGTCCACTCGATGGGATTGCCCGCCGTGCCCAGGTAGCTGTTGTACATGCCCCACGAGGTGCGGGCCATCTTCTCCCAGTCCGCTGCAAAGGTCGCAGGAGCCTTGTCCGCCAAAGCAATGCGTGAATCTGGAGTCCATGATCCTGTCGCCCGGACGGAGCGAATGTAGGGCGCACGTTCCTTCGCATAGATCGTCACGTTATAGCCCATGCGCTGCGCCGTCAGCGCGGCTGTCAACCCCAGCGCGCCCGCTCCGATGACAGCGCACTCCTTCACGCCGGGAGCAGCGTCCATCGCCTTACGCACCGCAAAGTCTGCGGAACCCCACGAGAGCGACCATCCGCTGCCGCCGTGACCGTAGTTCGTCACGACGGGCTTATCTCCCACCTTGACCAGCTCGATGCGCGGTCCTGCCGCACGGAAGGGACGCAGGCACACCGTGATGCGGAAGATGCGATCCAGATCGGCTCGGATGGGCACGATGTTGCCAGGCATGTCGTAGAAAGGCATCGTCGGTGCTCCCGCAGCAGCCACCGCAGGCACGGCAACACGCTTCGCACAGCCGTTCAAAAGTCCAAGCCCGGCAAGCGCACCGGATCCCTGCAGAAAAAGTCGACGATCCATCGGTATCTCCCGTGGTGAAACAAACAGGGCCGCGCAATCCGACGAGGCCCCGTGCAATCGAAAAGAATTGTGGGTTACTAACCTTTTATATCGCAGGCACTGACGGGTTCCCCACCCTCGCGCAGGCAAGGTGGGGAACCCAGCCTCACAGGCTTGGCGCTGAGTGGGTCGCCGATGCCCTAACTCGTTCGTATGACCGCGGGAATTGGCGCGTAACCCTTGCCCGCGAGACAATGGAGAGGTATGCCATTGAATGTAGGAATTGTCGGTCTTCCCAACGTGGGTAAGAGCACCATCTTCAGCGCGCTGACAGCCATTGAGGCCGTCGCGGCGAACTACCCTTTCTGCACCATCGAACCCAACGTCGGTATCGTGCCCGTTCCCGACGACCGACAGGACAAGATCGTCGCGCTGGTCAAACCGAACAGTATCGTCCCCACGGTGATGGAGTTCGTCGACATCGCGGGACTGGTCGCCGGCGCCAGCAAGGGTGAGGGCCTTGGCAACCAGTTCCTTGCCAACATCCGTTCCACCGACGCCACGCTGCATATCGTGCGCTGCTTTGAGGACAACGAGATCATCCACGTCGCGGGCAAGGTCGATCCCATCAGCGACATCGATGTCATCAATACCGAGCTGATGCTCGCCGATCTGGACACCGTCACACGCCGCCACGAGAAGAGCGCAAAGCTGGCGCGCACCTCGCAGGACTCGAAGATCAAGAACGAGTTCAGCGCCTTGACCAAGCTGCTGGAGGCACTGAATGCCGGTAAGCCTGCACGTACGGCGGACCTGACCGACGAAGAGAAGCCGCTGGTACGCGACCTGCACCTGATCACGATGAAGCCGACGCTCTATGTGGCCAATGTCGATGAGGCCGGGCTCAAGGATGGCAACGCGCATACTGCTGCCGTCGAAAAGCGTGCGGCCGAAGAAGGCAACGAAGTCGTGCGCATCTGCGGCGCACTGGAAGCCGAGATCTCGCAGCTGGACCCCGCAGAGCGCGATGAATTCCTGAAGGACATGGGCGTTACCGAGCCCGGCCTGACGCGACTGATCCACGCGGCATACCGCATGCTCGGCCTGATTACCTACTTCACCTCGGGCGTGCAGGAGGTCCGCGCATGGACGATCCGCAAGGGCACCAAGGCGCCGGGTGCCGCGGGCGTCATCCACACGGATTTTGAACGCGGCTTCATCAAGGCCGATGCCTACAACTGCGAAGATCTCTTCCGCCTGGGCAGCGAACAGGCTGTGAAAGAAAAAGGTCTGCTGCGTAGTGAAGGCAAGGAATACGTCGTGAAGGACGGAGATATTCTGTTCTTCAAGTTCAACGTGTAGTGGATCAACAACGCGGCAGTCCGAGACTGCCGCGTTTCAGTCTGCAGCGGTCAACGAGCCGCGCTGGGTACAGTACGAATGATTTCAGTTCTCCATCGCATTGAGGATCTCCAGGTCGTCTGCTTTGCCATCATCTTCAGCGTGATGGCGTGGCAGATGCGCAAGAACAAGACGATCCGTTATGCGTGGCTGAGCTATGTACTCGCTTCGGTTGTGTCCGTTCTGGATGTAGCGATGCCGCAGCCGCTTAGCACCCTTACGGTCAGTTGCATCTTCGCCATCATCAGCATTCGATACGCCATCCTGGCCAGTGCCATGTCGGCCTTCACCCGGCGATCGCGCTGGCTGGCGATGGTCTCCTATGGCGTCGCAGCGCTCTCTGCCTCTCTGCTCCTGCTGCCACGCGCCGGCGTTGCGCCCTTCGTGATCTCCGGCCTCTTCTACCTGTTCCTTGCCGTACAGCTATCGCTGATGTGCGTCATCGTTCTGTTGTCGAAGGAGAAGGCCACACGTGTTCCGCGTCGATTCATTGGCGTGCTGTTCCTCTTGTCCGTCGCATGCCGTTTCGCGCAGACATGGGCCGTGTGGTCCCATGCTTCGGCACGTGCGGCGTGGTGGAGAGACCAAGGTCTTTTCCTGAATTCGACGGTCATCGGCTGCGTGCTTCCCTTCACCATCGTGTGGATGATGAATGCACGCATTCAGAAGGATCTTCTGAAGCAGAGCCTGGTCGATCCGCTGACGGAGCTGCTGAACCGCCGCGGCCTGAACGATGCAGCACAGCGCGAACTGTCCCGTTACGCGCGTGTCCGCCAGGACTTCGCCGTTGCCGTCGTGGACATTGACCACTTCAAGACTCTGAATGACTCCTATGGTCACGCCTGTGGTGATGACGTCCTGCGCTCCACCGCATCCCTGTTTCGCGAACTGCTGCGGCAAAGCGACGTAGTCAGCCGCAGCGGCGGTGAGGAATTTGTGCTTCTGCTGGCACTCACGCAGGAGAGTGAGACCCTGGCGGTGTTGGAACGCATTCGTTCGGCCGTAGCCGCCCGTACCCTGCAGGTGGGCGACGCCACCGTGCAGACAACCATCAGTATTGGCGCAACCAACACGCGCGGCCGCTTCAACCTGACGTGGCGAGAGCTGCATGATGAAGCCGACCAGGCTCTCTACGCTGCCAAACGAGGTGGTCGCAATCGCACCGCGCTCTTTGATGCACAGGACACGGGCGCTTCGCATGGTCCGGAACAGGGCGCCGTCGACGTCCAGTCCGTCGCATGATCCTCGACGCATCTACCGGACATGTTCTCGCCGTCTGCAGAAGCCCGCGCCATGGCTTCAGCAAAGAAGCCCGGGCATCCATCCGCCTGCTGTCAGGCCGTGGCGTTGAAGGCGACGCGCACTGCGGCGAGACAGTGCAGCACCTGTATCTGAAGCGAAAGAGTCCGACCGCGCCCAACCTTATGCAGGTCCACTTACTGCAGTCGGAGTTACTCGATGAGCTAGCTTTTTCAGGCTTCGATCTGCAGCCGGGTAAGTTCGGTGAGAACATAACAACCCGGAACATCGACCTGCTGACACTGCCGGTGGGGACGCGCCTGCACCTTGGCGATGAGGCAATCGTGGAACTCACCGGATTGCGCACGCCCTGCAAGAAGATCGAGGACTTTTGCCCGGGCCTGCTAAAGCAGGTCGTCCACCGCGATGGCAGCAGGATCATCCAGGCAAAGGCAGGCGTCATGGCAATCGTGGTACAGGACGGCGTGATTGCGCCGGGTGCCGGTATCGTTGTCATCCTGCCGGAATTCCCCCACAAGCCGATGCAAATGATCTAAGCGTGCGGTGTCCGTACACATCCCATGAGCGAACAAGCTACATCGAAGGTTGCACCTCGGCTCGGCGCGAGCGGTACAACAGTTCCGGACAGACCTACATCCGTTCGTATAAGCACTACCGGAAGGGTGTCGCCTAAGTGATCTCCAAGTGTTCTGCCTGCAAGGACGGCGTTGCTCAGCCGATGCAGTTCAGCATGGCATTTCAACCCATCGTGGATGTATCGGTGGGACGTGTGTACGCCTATGAGGCTCTGGTGCGCGGCCCGCAGGGTCAGGGTGCTGACACCGTCCTGTCGCAGGTGAACGACGAGAACCTGTACGCCTTCGATCAAAGCTGCCGGGTCCGTGCCCTCACTCTGGCGAGCCAGCTTGGCCTCACGGACAGTGGCGCAATGCTCTCCATCAATTTCCTGCCGGGCGCTGTCTACAGCCCCGCTGCATGCATCCAGCTCACGCTGAAGACGGCACGCGACCTGAACTTCCCATTGCACAAGCTGATCTTCGAAATCACGGAAGGTGAGAAGGTGAAGAATCCGAATCATCTTGAGGCGATTGCAAGGGAGTACAACAAGCACGGCTTCAAGATCGCGATGGATGATTTCGGTGCGGGCTTCGCGAACCTGAACCTACTCGCGGACTTATCAGCAGACATCGTAAAACTGGATATGGGACTGACCCGGAACCTGCACCTGAGGCTAAAAGCACGGCGCATCGTGAGGTCACTGGTGAGTCTGTGCCAGCAGATAGACGTCGCGCTGATTGCCGAGGGTGTGGAAAGCCCCGACGAGTACGCGGCCCTCCGCGACTCCGGTATCCATCTGATGCAGGGCTACCTGTTGGCAAAGCCAGAGTTTGAAGCACTACCGCTGTTTACGTTGCCAGATCCAGACGGCACCGCGGCCTCCACATTGATTCCCATGTAACGTTCCTGCAGGCAAAGAAAGAGCCGGGCAAGATGCCCGGCACCTTCGTCCGCAACGCAGCCTAAGCGCGCGTGTACTTGTTGAACCAGTCGATGGTGCGTCCCCACGCCAGGTCTGCCGCAGCCTTGTTGTAGCGTTCGGGCGTTGCATCGCAGTTGAACCCGTGCACAGCGCCGGGATAGATGTAGCCTTCATGCGGCACACCCGCCGCTGTGAGCGCCTTGTCATATCCGGGCCAGGTTGCAGCAGTGTTCTTATCCAACTCGCCATGCTGCACCAGCACCGCAGCCTTGATCTTCGGGATCTCCGCATCAGGAGGCACGCCACCGTAGAACGGCACAGCCGCTGCCAGGTCCGCACCCATGCGCGCTGCCAGGTTGTTGGAGACGCTGCCACCGTAGCAGAAACCCGTCACACCGATCTTGCCGGTGCAGTCGGCTCGCGCCTTCAACCACTCCGCTGCGGCCACCATGTCCTCGAACATCTTGGCCTTATCGATCTTGTTGAACAGCAGTCCACCCTTGTAGTCGTCGCCTGGAAAGCCGCCCTGCGAGGTGAGGCCGTCCGGCGCGAATGCCATAAAGTTCGACAGCGCCATGCGACGCGCAATGTCTTCAATATGAGGGTTCAGTCCGCGATTCTCATGAACCACAAGGATGCCGGGCAGCTTGGACGGTTTCTCATTCCGAGAATCCGCGCTGACTGGCCGCACAAAATAACCCTTGATGGTGCCATTGCCCTTGGGCGACGGAATGGTCTCGTAGCTGGTCTTGATGCGGTCGTCAGTCTTGGAGACCTGCTGGCCCAGTGCATAGTTCGGCATCAGCGCTTCGATGACGGCGGTTGCGCCCAACCCCGCCACGGCGAGACCCTGGACGCGTGTGATGAACGCGCGGCGGCTCATGCCACCGTGGATGAATTCGTTGTACAACTCGACGGCTTCGATCGGCAGTTTCGGACGCTCAGAGTTCATGGGTCGCTCCCGAGCGGATCATAGCAGCCGAAGCTTTAGCCTTTGTAGTCTTTGTGTCCAACGGCGACGCGCTCGTCAAAGACGTAGCATTCGCCCTTCCACTGGCTCTGCTCGGCGGGAACATCTTCCAGATACTTCAGGATTCCACCCTTCAGGTGGTAGACCTCCGGAAAACCATGCTGCAGCATGTAAGCCGAAGCCTTCTCGCACCGGATGCCACCCGTGCAGAACATGGCGACTTTGCGATGCTTCTCCGGCTCCAGATTTTCTCGGACATACTCCGCAAAATCCGAGAAGGTATTCAGTGGCGGCGCCACCGCACCGTGAAAGGTGCCGATCTCGCTCTCGTACGAATTGCGCGTATCCAGCAGCAGCACTTCGGGATCCGCCAGAAGCGCATTCCAATCTTCGGGAGCGACATACTGCCCCGGCCGCGTAGGATCGACTGCGGACGTGTTGAAGGTGATGATCTCACGCTTCCGTTTGATCTTCAGACGTCGAAACGGAGCCTTCTCCGAGGTCGAGAACTTCACCTCAGCCCGATCCAGTCCCGTCCGTTCTGCCAGGAAGCGGAGCAGCCGATCGATGGTCTCGGCGGAACCGGCCATTGTGCCGTTGATGCCCTCCGGCGCCACCAGCGTGGTACCAAGCAGATCCGTATCGACAAAGGCCGCGCGCAGTTCGTCACGCAACGCCGACGGATCGGCCACGGCGAAGAAACGATAGTAGGCGGCAACGGTGTACATGCTGCCTCTAGTTTAGATGGGTTACGCGCGCTCCGCTAAACTGGAGGTCGCACGGAAGCCGGCCGCATGACCTCCGAAATCATCCTTCAGCCCAACCCGGACGCCATCGCTCTGCAGGAAAAGCGGGAGCAGCTCGCTGCCGTCCGCAATGCGCTGGCGGAGCGGGAGTCTGAGGTGGCGCAGCTGCGGGCACAGCTCAAGAGCTTCGAAGGGCGTTACCTTCGGCAGGTGGCCGTGCTCTACGCCGAGCTGGACGATCTGGAGGCCCGCATCGCCAAACGCGAGGCTGACCTGTTCGATTCGGAGGCTGCGCGCCGCCGCGCCGAAGAGAGTCGTCGCCAGGCGCAGGAGACACACGAAGCCGCCTTCGGGGACGCGAGCGAAGCCGAAGACTTTGAGCCGCCATCCAGCCTGAAGACGCTCTTCCGCGAAGTCGCGAAACGCATCCATCCGGACTTCGCACGCGACGAAGCCGAGGCGAAGTACTTCACCATGCTGATGGCCCGCGCCAACCAGGCCTACAGTCGCGGCGATGCAGAAATGCTGCAACGTCTACTCGACGATCATCTTGAGATCAACGCATCCGTCGCAGGCGAAGACAGCGCGGCCGAGGTGCTTCGCATCACCCGCCAGATCCGCCATGCTGAACGCGATATCGCGCGGCTCGATGTGGAGCAGCAGTCGCTGCAGTCTAGCGAGATCGCCCAGCTCCACCTGGACGCGGAGACCGCGGCACGGGAACACCGCGACCTGCTGACCGAGCTAGCCAGCACCATCCGGGAACAGATCGCCGATGCACAGCGTCGCTTCGATCTCGTCGACCAGCCCACTGGTGCGCATGAGCGATAAGAGCAAGGCCCTGCAACACATCGCCACCGGCAGCACGCTTGCGCTGGGTTCTCCGACGCGTTCCGGCCTCATCGCACGTGGCCGGCGCGATGCCGCCAGCACAGCCACCAATCCGCACTATCGGCAGGCGGTGCTCGACTACAACGTGGGCGACTTCGCTGCTGCCGCAGCCGGCTTTCGACTGGCTGCAGAGGGAGGCCACGCAGAATCGCAGTACCTGCTCAGCACCCTCTACGACATGGGTGAGGGCGTTCCGCAGGACGACGCAGAGGCCGCGCTATGGGAGCGTCGTGCTGCCGATCAGGGCCACGCCTACGCGCAGGCGAATCTCAGCTTTCGTTACTACGCTGCGAACGACTTTGCGCAGGCCTTCGCATGGTGCCAGCGTGCCGCGCACAGCAACCTGGCATGGGCGCAGTACAACCTGGGACTGATGTATCGCAAGGGCGAAGGCGTACCGCAGAGCGATGCGGAAGCAGCCTACTGGTATCGGCTGGCCGCAACGCAGGGCTTTCCGGAAGCCGAGCAGAAGCTGGCGGATCTGTACTACATGGGCGTTGGCCTCCCGCTTAATTACGCGCAGGCGGCCGTCTGGTATCGCCGCTCTGCCGAGCACGGCAACGCCGAAGCACAATTCCAGCTCGGCCATATGTACGCTACGGGCCAGGGCGTTGAGCACGACTACACCCAGTCGCGCCACTGGATCCACCTCGCCGCACAGCAAGGCCACGACCAGGCTCTGCGAGAGCTAAAGCGCCGCCAGTACCGCGATCCATAACCGTTCGGAAGCGCAAATCTCTGGTTCCCCATTCATGACAGCTCTATCGTCATGAATGGGAGCGCCAGAGGCGCTCAGTCGCGAGTCGCGCGACCCACTCATGCGCAAACAACGCGCATGAATGGGGCACCCGATTGGTGCTTACTTCGCAGCCATCTGTTCTCTTTGTGCTTCTTTCTGGACATCGCCCCACACGCGGAGCAGGTTGCCGCTCCACAGCTTGCCGATCTGCTTTTCCGTGTAGCCGCGCCGCACCAGTTCCAGCGTCACGTTGAAGGACTCGGCCGTGCTGTTCCAGCCATCGATACCGCCGCCACCATCGAAGTCCGAAGCAATGCCGACGTGATCAATGCCGATGAGCTTCACGGCATAGTCAATCTGGTTCACAAGGTCCTTCACGTTGGCGCGCGGGACAGCCGGGTATTGCGCATCGATCTCTGCCAGACGTTTCATGAAGGCATCACGCTTCTCTTCCGGCAGCGAACTCGCGAAGGCAGCATAGGGGCTGCGACGAGCCTGCGCAGGTGCGGAGGGATTCTCCACCGGGCACGGGCGCGGCGCAGCCGTCTCTCCACCAGCACCACCGCGGCGGCCGGCACCGGCACCCGTGCCGAAGTACTCTGCAGCAAGCTTGGACAGGGCCTCCGTGCGCTCCGGCGACTCCGGCTTCAGGTACGACGCGAAGCCAACAATCTGGATGACGCCACCGCTCTTCTTCAGAGCCAGCAACTGCTCATCATCCATGTCGCGGCTGACGCTGGGCGCCATGGCGCGCACGCCGGAGTGCGACGCGATGACCGGCGCCTTCGACAGCTTGATGGCCTCAAGGTTCGCGCCCTTGGACGGGTGCGACAGGTCGACCATCATGCCCAGTCGATTCATCTCGGCGATGACCTGACGGCCTTCGTCGGACAAGCCGTTGTTGTAGGAATACCCGTCCTTCTCGCCCGTGTTGGAGTCCGCCAGTTGGCTGTTGCCGTTGTGTGCCAGCGACATATAACGCGCGCCGCGGTCGTAGAACTCCTTCACACGTTTCACGTCGAGGCCGATGGGGTAGCCGTTCTCCACACCGATGACAGCGATCTTCTTGCCCTGCTTGTGCAGCGACACGACATCGGCTGGTGTCAGCGCCAGGCCGATCTTGTCGGGTGCGATCTTCTCGGTCAGCATGTGGATCGCATCGAACTTCGCGCTCGCCTGCCTGTACGCGTTGTCATACCCCTCGGGCGTCAGCGGTCCCTGGCCGACGTAGACGATCATGAACGACACGTCCATGCCACCCTCAACCATCTTGGGAATGTTCACCTGCGTGCTCAGCCGCATGGTGTAGTTGCACTCCGGTGTGAAGTTGGAGGGCTCAATGTCGTTGTGCGTGTCCAGCGGGATCACGTGGCTGTGGATCTTCTTCGCCTTGGCAATCAGGGCCGCGTCATCCGTTTGTGCGAGCAGCGCCGGCGCGGGCATCAATAGAACCGCAACAAGGGAAAGAGCCGTCAGGGATTTCAAGAAACAACCTCCAGCAGAACAGGTAGGGACAACGGTAGAGACAACCGGCAACGACAGAGGGAGACCCGCGAATGCGGGTTTTGCCGAGGTACAAGGGTTTGGGCTTTACGCGAATTGTACGCGGTACTCCGCCAGACCTGCGGCAAATCCCAGGCTGATCGCTGGCCGGATCACTCCCTGGGGATCAGCGTCAGGGTCAAAGACACTTTCATTAGCGCAAACAATTCTTGTCGTCTGCTGGCATCGTTCTTTCCTCGATATCCATCACAAGGACACCTGAGACTGTCCCCGACCTCCGCGCAGGATCATAGACGGCCCTATCGAAACGGCTCAAAGCGTCGCCCGCCACACCCGAGGGCTCTCCAACTATGCCTATGCTTTCAAAATATCGGGATCTGAGACGAGCCATTCGAGACGACGCGATCGTGCCGTACTTCCAGCCCGTCGTTGAACTTTCCAATCGTAGGCTGCTCGGCTTTGAAGTGCTTGCGCGGTGGCCAGAGTCGAAACGGGGATTCCTCGGACCGGCTGACTTCATCCGTCAGGCGGAAGAATCCGGCCTGATTCAGTCGCTGACCGAAAGCCTTATGTGTCAGGCGTGCAAGGTCGCCAGTACCTGGCCGGGATCGCTTCGCCTCTCCGTCAACCTTTCGACCAGCCAGCTAAGAAACCGACTCCTTGCGCGGCAATTGCGGAGCGTGGTGGAAGGAGCGGGTTTCTCCATGGACCGAATCACCATGGAGATCACGGAGAGCGCGCTGCTCGGGGATGTGGGGACCGCAAGAGATGTCGTGCGCAGCCTGAAGGACGCGGGCATCCGCCTGGCCATCGACGATTTCGGAACTGGCTACTCCAGCTTGAACCATCTCCGCGCGCTGCCCTTCGACATACTCAAGGTGGATGCGAGCTTCGTTCGATCCATGACGCTCAGGCGCGAGGACCGGAAGATCGTCGCTGCCGTGGTGGGCCTGGGCCATAGTCTTGGCCTGACCACCGTGGCCGAAGGCGTAGAAGAGCAGGTTCAGTCTGAGATGCTCATCTGTCTGGGCTGCCATGTCGGTCAGGGTTGGCTCTACGGCAAGGCTGTTCCTGCCGCAGAGGCGACCGAGATGGTCAACGCCGAACCATCCCGCGAGTTGCCCAGCTACCCCTCGCAGGACGTCGCCCTGACGGTCGTCTCGGCCCTCGAAGCGCTTCCGGGGGAGCGGCTGGCACAGCTGCGAGCGATCTACGAGGGCGCTCCTGTCGGCATCTGTTTTCTTGACCGTCAACTACGCTACGTCAGCCTGAATCAGCGGCTGGCAGAGATCAACAACCTGCCTGTTGAGGCTCACCTGGGCCGAACGGTTGCGGCAGTGCTGCCCCGCGTCTATGAGGTGATTCGGTTCCGGCTCGATGCCGCTCTCAAAGGTGAAGCGACGGCTTTTGAGATCACCATGGAAGGTCGTTCGTTGCTTGCGAACTACCAACCGGCGCGGGATGAGGTTGGCGAGGTTGTCGGCGTCTCCGTCGCCGTCATCGACGTGACCAGGCGAAAGCAGGCGGAACACGCTCTGCGCGAGGTAGAGACCCAGTATCTGCGGGCTGCGGGAAACAGCTCCCAGGTCGCATGGACTGCTGACCCCAATGGATTGATTCTTGATGTCCACCCGCAGTGGAGCCTGCTTACAGGCCTCCCGCAGGAAGAGGTTCTAGGAAACGGGTGGCAACAATCGCTGCACCCGGACGACCTTCCCCACGTGCTCTCAGAATGGTCGAGGTCGATCATGACCGGTAGCCCCCTGGATGTGGAGTACCGCATTCGCTGTGCGGACGGCGACTGGCTATGGATGCACATCCGGGCCGCCGCACGTAAGAGCGAACAGGGACAGGTGGTGCGCTGGTACGGCACTGCAGAAGAGATGGGCCGAGAGGCGAGAGGACATCCACCCGTGAGTAGTGCGCAGACGGGATTCGCATTTTCGGAGCAATCGTAGACGGCTGCACCGCCGGTCTGGCCGTACATTCATCCTGACGCATCGTGATTCTTGCTTCAATTGCGCAACGCTCGCAACACGGTAAACCGCGAATGCGTCCAACGTTGTTGATGAAACTTGAAAAGCTAGCTCTTTGTGTCCTTGCTGTCATGGCGCCAGCACTGCTGCACGCGGACGATCCCGCGCGTTTCGACCTGGTTGGTCCCAAGATTAGCGTGCGCGTCACGCGCGGCACAAAGACGCTACCTATCGCGCAGGTTCCCAACCTGCTCGCAGGCGATAAGTTGTGGGTGAAGGCAGATCTGCCTCCCACTCAGTCGAACCACCTTCTGCTGATCGTTGCCTTCCTGCGCGGCACGACGAACGAGCCCCCAGACAAGTGGTTCACCAAAATTGAGACATGGGACAAGAAGTCTGCCGAAGGTACTGTGATCACAGTGCCAGATGGCGCCGAACAGGCTCTGCTGTTTGTTGCGCCGGAGACTGGCGGCGATTTTGAAACACTGCGCTCCGCGGTCAAGGGCAAGCCCGGCCAGTTCATCCGGGCGGACGCGGATCTGAATCAAGCATCGTTTGAACAGCAGCGCACCGACCGCTACCTGGCCGCGATGAAGGCTGCTCCCACCAACGATGCCAAGGCACTTCAGGAGCACTCCGCAAAGCTGGCGGCGACCTTGGCGCTGAAGCCCAATGCCGACTGCTTCAAGCAGCCGGTAGACCAGCAGATCAACTGCCTGACAGTCTCAAGCGCCCCGCTGATCCTGAATGATGGGCATGGGCAGACTGTCGCCGAGGCGCTCTCCACCGGCCCATCCTCCGACTTCGTGAACGCTGCGTCCTACACGCAGGCTGCGGGAGCTGGCGTCTACTCCGCATATGTCGGCGCGGTCGTTGACCTCGTGCACCTGGTTGGCACACTCCGCACGGCGCAGTACCAGTACATCCCGGCGCTTAGCTTTCCCAATGCGGAGACGCTTAACCTAAAGCTCAACGCGCCTCCGTCTTTCGTGAATCCGAAGACCGTCATCGTGGTTGGTCTGCCTGCCGTTCAAAAGGCGGCACCGCCACCACTGCATCCGCACACGGCCAACCAGGTGGCATGCCTGCTGCAGCCGAAGCTGGCTCTCTTGATGGAAGGCGCACCGCTCGTCTACTCCACCAGCTTCGCGCACGACCTGGTTCTGCACCTGAACCGTACCGGAGCACCCGCCGACCTGCCACTGAAGCCCGACGCCTATGAAGGCGGCCTTGTCGTGTCGAACGACGAAGGTGGACGCAAGCCACTCACAGACATCAAGCCGGACGCGGCGGCAAAGCCGGATGCGAAGACCGGCGCCTCTACCGATCTGACCGTGACCGGCACCGTTCGCGGTGCGTGGGGCTTCGATGACTTCGAAGGTCCTACCCTGACGTTGCAGCAGGTCGATGGCAAGAACTGGAAGGTGGTCGGTGATGCAAAGGTCATCGCAGGGCAGGAAGCACACCTGTCACTGCAGGGCGACGGCATCGGCTGCATCGAGAAGATCGCCCTCACGACGGGCAAAGACAAAGATATGGACGTCAGCTTCAAGCCTGCCGACGGCGACAAGGGAAAGAACACGCTCGACCTGGATGTGCAGACGAAGGGCGCCCAGCCCGGCGACTATTCCCTGCTGGTGAAGCAGTTCGGCGCGACGAGCGGAGACAAGGTGCCGCTGGTCGCCTATAGCGGCGACATCCATCTGGAGGCGTTGAAGATCCATGCCGGTGACAAGCTCGCGCAGCTCACCGGAGAGGGTGTTGCAAACATCACCTCGGTGCAGATTGCAGACGCAACGTTCACTCCAACTGCGGCCGGTAACTCGGACAAGCTGCTGAACCTGGAAGCGAAGACCGGCGTCTCTCCCAAAGACGGGTCGGAGGCTACGGCAAAGCTCAAGGACGGGCGCACCATGCCGGTCAAGGTGACGCTCGCGGCCGCGCGTCCCGCACTCACGTTGCTGTCCATGAAGGCAAAGCCTGCGCAGGGTGACGGCATTCCCGTGACGCTGGGCGGCAAGGACGAGATTGCGCTACAAGGCACGCTGACCTTCGTCGTCCAGACGCGCGACACCTTTGACCGCGCCGAGAAGATCGAGGTCGCTACGGCCAACGGTGCAACGAAGACACTGCTGTCACTCGCCGATTCGCAACTGGTACTGCAGGACGACCACACCGCCATCGCAAACCTCGAGCCGCTCAAAGCCTTTGGCCCATCGGCCTTCGGCAAGCTGCAGATGCGGCCTGTCGCGGGCGATGGTACCACCGGTGAGTGGGCTCCACTGGGCACACTGGTACGCGTACCGCAGATCACCGCCATCCAATGCAAGGCAGCCCCGGACAACGACTGCACGCTCAACGGCAGGAGCCTGTTCCTGGTGCAGACCTTCAGCGCCGACAAGGATTTCACCAAGCCCGCCGACGTACCCACCGGCTTCTCCGACGCGACGTTCACGGCACCCGCTCCAGCTGACGGGACCACGCTGTACCTGAAGCTGCGGGATGATCCATCGTCCGTCGCCACGGTCATCCTGCCGACGCCGATGGACAAGCCAGCAGCAGCACCAGCCGCGGACACGCCACAGCCACCGGCGCCGCCAGCATCTGCCACGCCTGAACCGGCGATCCCAACGGTGCCAGCGAACCCGACAGCGCCGGCGAACCCAACAGTGCCAGTAACCCCAACAGTGCCGGCTCCCGGTGGAACGGCACCGGCAGCACCAGCAACTCCTCCTGCTGCAGCGCCTCCGGCTACCCCGCAGTAGCCATCGTCCCGGGCCGGATGCGTTGCCGCAACCGGCCTGGGAAGACCCGCGATAGCGGACCGTCGGCACCCCTTCTGCATCTGAGTCACCTGGGACAGAGGGCATGCATGAGTGACGAATCGCAGGGCGGCAGTTCACAGCCGCAAAAAGAACTATCGCGTCCGACCGCGAAAGAGATCTACGTTCAGGTCGCCGGTAACGCCCGCGATGAGCTGAAACGCTCCGGACTTTCGCTTGGCATCTCCGGACTGGTTGGTGGCATCTTCACGGGTTTCTCGGGGCTCGGAGTCGCGATCACGTTGGCGCAGCTCGGCCCGTCGTCGACGGCCGCCTTCATAGCGCAGATGTTCTATCCCATCGGCTTCATCATCGTCATCCTTGGCCGCGCACAGTTGTTCACGGAGAACACGCTGTATCCAGTCGCCCTGCTCTTTGCCGAGCGCAGGCATTTCCTGCGCACCTTACGGCTATGGGTCATCGTTCTTATCGCGAATGTCGTCGGCGCCTTCGGGTTTGCATCGCTCGTCGCCAGAACACCCGCGATCCGGCCAGCGTTCCTGTCGCAGCTCGCACACATCGGCCTTGAGGCTGTGCAGCAGACGCCAGGCGCAGTCTTCTGGAGCGCCGTCGTAGCGGGCAGCATGATCGCCATGGTGGCGTGGCTTGTCTCCGCGTCGCACTCCGTCACCGGCTCCATGATGCTCATCTGGACGCTCACCTTCGTCATCGGCCTCGGCCACTTCGCCCACTGCATCGCAGGCAGCAGCGAAGTGATGACCGCAGTCCTGGCGCACCAGGTCGCATGGAGCGGCTATTTCCATTGGCTCGCACTCGCCGTAGCCGGCAACGTCAGCGGCGGCGTCCTCATCGTCACACTGCTCGAATACGGACAGGTCATCGCCGACAAGGAAGGCGAAAAAGCCATCAGCGAAGACGCAGAAAAGCACAAGCAGGAAGAGGCCGAACTCGGCTAAAGATCGTCAGTCCGAAAGGCTTCGACCCACCCGGCACTCCTCCATTGTCACCGCGGTTCCAAGCCGTAGTGTGTTGTGGATCTCCGCGACAGAATCGGTATGGCGCATCAGATCGAAAAGCTCCGCTTCGCTGGCCTTCGATTGCAGGGATGCGCGATAGCGGATGTCTCTGCAGGGCTCTCCCCGGCCGCCAAAGAGGCCTGTGACCTCCACCTCGACCGATGTGATCTCCAGTCCACGTTCCGCCGCTTCGCGATAGATGTCGTTGCAGTAGCAGGTCGCCAGGGCCAGGAAGAGTAGCTCTCCCCCGTTCACAGCAGACCCGGGGCCTTCCGGCTTTGCGGTCATCGACAGCTGTTGTTCCTTGCTGCCGGTCCGCACCACGGCTCGGTGCTGTGTGCCTTCATTCACCACAGTCGCTGAGATAACCATTCGCTCCTCATACGCTTTTGTTCCGAGATGCCTATGCATAGGAAACCACTGCCACGCATGGGCGTCTGCGCTGAAGAATAGTGAACGGATGCGCGGTCGACAACCGCCCGATTGCGGACTGCAGCGTCCGCCTCCTGCGGGTAAGCGTTCTTTGCAACGCAGAAAGGCCGGGCTTTCGCCCGGCCTTTCTGATGTGGCTGTTAGGACGCGTTAGACGGCGGCTGGCTCGTTGGCAGCATTGGCTGCGGCGGTGGCCGCGGCTGCCTTCTCTGCCTTGGCCGTGGCGGCCTTGCGGTCGGCGATATTCTCGCCGAGCTCGGCTGCCATCTTCTCCGTGGAGAACGCCTCGATCATGTCGCCCACGCGGACATCGCGGAAGCTCAGATCGATACCGCACTCCATACCGCTGGTCACTTCCTTGACGTCGTCCTTGAAGCGCTTCAGGTTGGTGATCTTGCCCTTCCAGATCTCCTCCGTGCCACGCATCAGGCGAACCTGTGCGTTGCGCGGGATGCTGCCGTCGCGAACCGTGCAACCGGCAATCTGGCCAACCTTTGTGATCTTGAAGACGTTGAGCACCTCTGCCTTGCCGAGATAGTTCTCGCGGAAGACGGGATCCAGCAGTCCAAGCATCGCGCGGGTCATCTCGTCCTGCAGCTCGTAGATGATCGAGTGCAGACGGATCTCCACGTTGTCCTGCTCGGCCAGGTCCTGAGCCTTGCGCTCCGGCCGCACGTTGAAGCCAATGATGACGGCGTTCGACGCAGTGGCAAGAAGCACATCGCTCTCGGTGATGGCGCCGACGCCGGAGTGCAGCACGCGAACGCGTACCTTGTCCGTCGACATACGCTGCAGACTGTCGACCAGTACCTGCACCGAACCCTGCACATCGCCCTTGAGAATGAGGTTGAGATCCTTGACGCCGGCCTGCTTGATCTGTTCTGCAAGGCCTTCCAGGGACACGCGGCTGCTCTTCGAAAGCTGTGCCTCGCGCTCCTTGAGCGTACGGTAACGTGCAATCTCCTTGGCGCGATCGCGATCGGCCATGACGATGAACGTGTCGCCCGCGTCCGGAATGCTCTCGAGACCGAGGATCTCGACTGGGGTCGAGGGTCCGGCTGTCACGATAGCGCGACCACGATCGTCGAACATGGCGCGGATTTTACCGAAGGTGTTGCCGACGATGTAGCTGTCGCCAATCTTCAGTGTGCCGTTCTGCACCAGGATGGAGGCGACCACACCGCGGCCACGATCCAGCTTGGCTTCGATGACGGTTCCGACCGCCGGACGATCGAGGATGGCGCGCTGCACGTTCGTATCAGCGACCAGGCAGATCATCTCCTCAAGGCCATCGAGGTTAATCTTCTTCTTCGCCGAGACCATGATGAACGGCGTGTCGCCGCCCCAGGTGTCAGGCTGCAGACCGCGCTCGGCCATCTGCTGCATGATCTTCTCGGGGTTCGCGCCTTCCTTGTCGATCTTGTTGACCGCGACAATGATCGGTACCTTCGCCGCACGTGCGTGATCGATGGCTTCAATCGTCTGCGGCATCACGCCGTCATCCGCCGCAACGACGATGACAACAATGTCCGTGACCTTTGCGCCGCGTGCACGCATGCGAGTAAACGCTTCGTGACCGGGGGTATCGAGGAAGACGATCTCGCGACCAAAGGCCGGCGAATCGGGCTTCTGCACATGGACCTTGTAGGCACCGATGTGCTGCGTGATGCCGCCGGCTTCGCCCGCAGCCACGTTGACCTCGTCCGACTCGGTCGAGCGGATGGCATCCAGCAGCGACGTCTTGCCGTGATCGACGTGACCCATGACGGTGACCACTGGCGAACGAACGACCTCGGTCATGCCGGTCGTGTCTTCCAGCAGGCCCTCGATGGCCTCGTTCTCCATCTGCTCTTCGACGGTCTGGATCTGTGCGTCGGCACCGTAAGCGGCGGCGACGGACTTCACCAGGTCGTTATCGAGCGACTGGTTCACGGTGACGAAGACGCCACGCATCAACAGGGTTGCGATCAGATCCTTGCCGCGCAGATCAAGCTTCTCAGCCAGATCCTTCACGGTGATGCCTTCTGTCACGGTGATGGTGCGCGTGATCGGTGCATCGCCCATGGCGATCTGTGCGCCGCCGAAACGTGACGGCGGAGCAAAGCCCTTCATCGGGCCTTCCTTGCTCTTCTCGTAACGCTTCTTGTTCGCTGCGCCCTTACGAGCAGCAGGACGCATGCCGGGCTTGGTTGCGCCCGGGCCCTCGGCTCCCATGGGAGCGCCACCCGGACGCGGTCCGCCGAAGCCTGGACGGCCGCCAGGGCCGGCAAAGCCGGGACGTGCACCGAAACCGGGACGCGCGCCCGGTCCACCGGCAGGAGGTCCGCCGGGGAACGTACGCGTGGGGTGCATCGGACGGCGTGCACCGGGGCCGCCTGGGCCTCCGGGACCGCCAGGTCCACCCTGATACGGCGGACGCGATCCGGGACCACCCGGGCCTGCGCCAGGGCCACCAGGGCGCTGGAAGATAGGACGGCGCGGCGCCTGACCGGGAACCGGTGGCGGCGCAGTATACGTGGGACGCGGACCCGTCTGCGGCATGATGACGCGACGGACCGGCGGCGGCGGAGCTTCCACAACGGGCGCAGGTGCCGGTGCTTCGACCACGGCGGGCGCGGTCATCGCGGTCATCGCGGCGGAAGGAACGAACTCGCCAACCTTTGTCGGGGGACGGGCGACCACAACCCCCTGCGGTGGCGGCGTGCTGCTGGCAATGGCGGGACGATCGCCGGAAGGTGCGCCGGGACGAACCACGACACCGGCCGGGGGACGTGCTCCCAGGGCAGGGCGCGCGGCAGGCTGCACGATCGACGGAGCCTGGCGAACCTGCGGCACGATGCGGCGCGGAGCGTCGCCCGAGGGCGCGGCTTCCGTGCGCGGCTGTGCAATCTTCAGGGTCGGCATCACCGGCGTTGTCACCGGTGCGCGTGCCGGAATAACAGGAGCGACGGGGGCAGCGGGTGCTGCTGGAGCGGGACGAGGAGGAGCAGCAACCACCACGGGCGGCGCGGCAGCAACTGGTCGCGGAGCGACGGGCTGTGCGGCGGGCGGTGCCGTTGGAGTTGCCGGAACAGCAGGCGCCGCTGCAACAGGGGCCGGAGCCGGTGCCACAACAACGGGTGCGGGAGCTTCGGCGAGCGGCGCGACAGGCTTGGGAGGAGCGACGGCAACCACGGTGGGCCGAGGTGCTGCGACCACTGCCGGGCGCGAAGCTGCAGCTTGTTCCGCCTGCTTGCGCTCCAGAATCGCCTTCAACACATCGCCGGGCTTGGTGGCCTTGGAAAGGTCGACCTTCGGCCGGCTGTCTACCTGCGACGCGGCAGGGCGTGAAGAAGTGCGTCCACCGGTCAGGTAGCCGCGGACCTTCTCCGCTTCATCTTCCTCGATGGAACTCGAGTGGGTCTTTTTTTCCTGGACTCCGACAGCAGTAAGCGCGTCAAGAATGCTCTTGCTCTTGACCTCAAGCTCACGCGCCAGATCGTTGATACGTACTTTACTCATCCGCCCTCATTACTCCGTAACCCTCTGCTAGCTGTTCATGGCAGCTCCACTCCAGAAGGAATCAATCCCTGTACATCCATTATCGCTCACCAACACAGAATTCGCGCCGGGAAAGCAGCTTGCCGTGGTACGCGGGTGGGCGGCGCAAAGTTGCACGCCGCCCTTTGCTCCGCTAACCACGGGTGTTCTCGTCCGGATCGATGGTCTCGTTCGAGATTTCACCAGCCTGATCGGCCAGGTCTTCCATCGTCTGGTTATCCATTTCAATCTGCGCTTCGCGGACGTCCGCATCGCTGCCGAAGCCGTCGATCTGGCCTTCGGCCTCTTCGCGCTCCAGCAACTCGTCGGCACTCTCCTCGACCTCGACCGGCTCAATGCCGTCGATGCCGCGCTCCGCAATAATCGCTTCCGGTGTCTTGCTCATGGAACTTTCCTCCGTCAGGTCGCCCTCGACGCCGCCCGGCTCGTTCGCATCGGCTGCCAGAAGAAGCACTTCGCCCTCTTCCGAGCCCTCGCTGTCCGTCGCCGGATCATACGGCTTGCCATCCTCTTCGGTTGGCGCGTCGTGTGACACAGAAGATTCAGATGCGCCGTTGTCGCCCAACGCCGCAGCGGTTTCGCTGACTGCACCAGCCGGGCGCTCTTCACCCTCTTCGTACTGACCGAAGTAGTGACGAACCGCCACGGCGATCTTCTCAACCGACTTCTCGCCGATGCCCGGGACTTCGCCCAGTTCCTCAGCCGTCATGTCGGAAAGATGCTCGACCGTGGTGATACCCGCCGCGATCAGCTTCTCGAGAACGTGCTCACCCAGCTCGGTGACCGCTTCAATCGCGGTGGAAGGTCCGCCGCCCAGAGCGGACATGGCCTGCTCCACTTCCTGGCGCTTCTCTTCCTCACTCTTGATGTCGATCTTCCAGCCCAGAAGCTTGGCTGCAAGGCGGACATTCTGACCCTTTTTACCAATGGCAAGTGAAAGCTGTGTGTCATCGACGATGACTTCCAGCTGCTTCTCGCCAAGGTCCGTGATCGAAACGCGCGAAACCTTCGCTGGCTGCAGAGCCTTCTCCGCAAACGTCGTGATCTCTTCCGAGAACTCGATGATATCGATCTTCTCGCCACGCAGTTCGCGAATGATCGACTGCACGCGCATCCCCTTCATGCCGACGCACGCGCCGACCGGATCCACGTCCTTGTCGCGCGACACAACAGCGATCTTCGTACGCTCGCCAGCCTCACGCGCAATCGCGCGGATCATGACGGTGCCGTCGTAGATCTCCGGCACTTCGCTCTGAAACAGTGTCTGCACCAGCGACGGGGCGGCACGGCTCACGATGACCTGCGGGCCCTTGGCTGCGCGGTCGACACGCAGCAGTGCCACGCGGATGCGCTCGCCGACGCTGAACTGCTCCAGGCGGCTTTGCTCGCGCTTCGGCATACGCGCTTCGGCCTTGCCCAGGTCGAAGATCACGTCCATCGGCTCAATGCGCTTCACCGTGGCGTTAATGATCTCGCCCACGCGGTGGTTGTATTCGTTGAACACAGTGTCGCGCTCAGCCTCGCGCACTTTCTGGAAGATGACCTGCTTCGCCATCTGCGCGGCAATGCGGCCCAGCGGCGACGTGTCCTTGTAGAAGCGCAGTTCCGCGCCCACTTCGACCTCCGGAGCAAGCTCACGGGCCTCGGTCAGCGTCAGAACGTTCTCAGGATCTTCAATCTCTGCATCGTCTTCGACGACGGTCTTGTACACATAGGCGCGGATCTCACCGCTCTCCTTATCGAACTCGCCGCGCATGTTTTCCTGCGTCTTGTAGAACTTGCGAGTTGCCAGTGCGATGGCGTCTTCCACGGCGCCCACCACGATCTCAGGATCAATTCCCTTGTCGCGGCTCATCGTCTCAATTGCCTGATAAAGTGCGCTTGCCATTGTTTCATTACCTCGAATTCTTCTATTCAGTTGTGGGTATTCGTCGTGCGTAGAGCTTGTTGCCTGCCGTGCCTTTTGCCACGATGCGGATGCCGTCGCGCCTTCTGCGAAGACTGATACGCGGAACGAAAACGTTGATGCATAGAACAGAAATGCGGATGCGTAGAACAAATTCCAGTCGAGCGAAGAATCGTAAGGGCAGGATGAGTGATTCCAACATTCCTGCATCCGTATTGCTCTAAATCTCTGCGACTAAATTCGCCTTCTCAATATCCCGCAGCGGAATACTGACCTTCTCCGGCGGCGGTGTGGCGCCCTGTTTCTTCTTGCCCTTCTGTTTCACAGCAGCCAGATCCAGCGTGACCACGTCATCGGCAAAGGTCATCCGGCCGGTCAGCGTCTTCATGCTGTTGATGGCGGTGAAGAGCTTGGCGGTGACCACAAATCCGCTGAAACGCTCGTAGTCCGCCGCACGGTAGAGCTTCCGTTCGATGCCAGGGGACGAGACTTCCAGCGTATATTCCGTGGATCCCGGGATCAGGTCTTCCACGTCCAGCACAGTGCCAAAGTCCATGGCGAAGCTCGCACAGTCCTCATGCGTGACACCGGAAAGCGCCTCCACCGGGACGCCGCTGGGCAGCCCAAGCGCCTCTGCCTCCGGATCGGCGGCAGCAGCGGCAGCCTTCGCCTTCAGTGCCTCACGGCCTGCGGCGTCCTTTTCCACGTAGACCCGCAGCGAGCGCGCCTTACCGGCTCCCAGAAACTCCACGTCCACAACCTCCAGGCCGTGGCTCGCAGCGACGCGGTCCGCCGCGGAACGAATTGCATCCATCGAAATTGCCATGCGGGAACCTCCTCGCAGTTACTGGGTAAAGTGCCGGCCGGCGGATGTCCCGGCCAAAGAAAATGGCGGGCTCTCGCCCACCAGTTGTTTCGCCAGCGCTGAGTCGCCTGGCGGAATAACTTGCCAACCACTTGATTTTACCCGGTCTTCGCCCTTTGTTCAATCCGGGCGATCTGAGTCTGCACTTTTCAGTCGACCGCAGTGTCCTCCACAATATTTTCGGCATGGTCAAATGACCCGGAAGCCCCATGGTGCCGTGCGTTGGGGCATGCCATCCTTTGAAGACTTCATCCCAGGAAACACTGATTGACCACGGCTTCCCTAAGCGAAATCCCTACGCAGGACAATTCGCCTGTCGCTCCGAAAGCCGCTACCGTGACCTACCTGGTCGCGCTGCTGGTGATCGCATCGATCTCGCTTACCTCGCACGTGCTGACGAATCGGATCATCGCCAGGCAGGCCAGCACGGCCCTGCTGGTAAACACGGCAGGTCGGCAGCGCATGCTGTCCCAACGCATTACGCGGATCGCGGAGCAGTCCGCCGACGGTACGGCAGAGCATCGGGCGGCGGCCACCGAGATCAGGACTCTCGCCGGCCGGATGGAGCTGGCGCAGCACCAGTTGATCTACGGCGACACCACCGCAGGTCTGCCGCCGTCCAACTCGGGCCGTCTGCACGAGCTTTACTTTGGGCCGGAGGTCCATCTGGAACAACAGGTCACGGACTTCGTCTCCGACTCACGGGCCTTCGCCGACGAATCTTCGCCAACGCTCTCGGACGAACATCTGCAGGCCATGGTCGTTGCAGCTACCGCACCGCTGCTCAACGGTCTCGACGCAGCCGTCGCCGAATACCAGGCGGCCTCGGAACACGATATCCGCCGGTTGAAGCACATGATGAACACGCTCACCGGCACCATGCTGATCGTGCTGGTGCTTGAGGCCCTGCTGATCTATCGGCCGCTGTTCAAGCGGTTGACGCAGGCAATCTCGTTACTCATGGCCGCGTCGACGACCGATTTCCTGACGGGCATCCTGAATCGCCGCGCCTTTCTGGCCAGCTCGGAACGGGAACTGGCAAACGCCGGTCGTACCCAGATGACGTGTTGCCTGCTGATGATCGACCTGGACCGCTTCAAGACCATCAATGACACCTATGGCCACCCCGCGGGCGACCTGGTGCTGCAGAACTTCGCCGCCGTGGCAAGGAGATCGATGCGCAGCGGCGACATCCTCGGACGGTTGGGCGGCGAAGAATTCGCTCTGCTGCTGCCCGCGACGGACCTGGCAGGAGGCATGCAGGCAGCGGAAAAACTGCGCGTCGCCTTTGCGGAAACGCGCGTCACGGTTGGTGTTCAAACAATCGCCGCAACCATCAGCACCGGCATGCTCTGCATCACACGCGGATCGCTCGCGGACAACATCGCGCAGGCCGACGCGTTGCTGTACAAGGCGAAGAACAGCGGCCGAAACCGCGTGGAATCTGCCCTGAGCACAGAGCCGTCTCCCGCAGCCAAGGGAGTTCCCGTGCGGGCGCAGTAGTGGATCGTCGTTCCCAACCTGTGACTCCGGAGTCCGTCCGACAAGAACGCCAGCGATGCGGCTGCGGCCAATCGTTCGGCAGTATCGCCGTATGTATGATCAGGCGAAGCTCGCGGTTCTTCGCGGCATCGATTGGCGAGAGGTAGCTCTTCGTATGCAGTTCTATCCAAGATGGTTCCGTCCGCTCATCGCGGCGGTACTCGCGTTGGGCTTTGTTCTCGTGATCGCGTTCACCTACCGGTGGCCGCTGATCTCTGACGCGCAGGTCTTCCACTACACGGACTTCCTGGTGAGCCACGGATACCAGCCATACAAAGACATCACCGACATGAATCTGCCAGGCACCTACCTTGTAGAAGGCACGGCGATGCACCTCTTCGGCGGCAGCGACCTGGCATGGCGGACGTACGACTTCAGCATGATTCTGCTGGCGATTCTTGCCGGTATCGTCATCGCTGCGCCGTACGACTGGCTTGCAGGTCTGTTTGCCGGCGTATTGTTCGCTTTGACCCATGCTGATGATGGCCCTGCAGCCTCATCTGAGCGCGACGAGGCCATGGCCATGATCCTGATGGTCTCCTACGCCTTTCTGTTTGAAGCGTTGCGCCGTAAAAAGCCCTGGATGCTGGTGCCGCCCGGCTTCCTTATGGGTATGGCCTGTGCCATGAAGCCCACGTTTGCGCCGCTCGGCCTGGCGCTGGTCGCAATGATGTGGCTAACGCTGCGCAAGCGGGACATCCCGGCGATGCCCTATCTCGCATGTGCCGTTGCTGGGGCGATGTCTTCCGCTGCACTTGTGCTGGGTTATCTGGTCCACCACGGTTCACTGGGAGGGCTGATATACATCAGCCGCACCATCACGCCGTTCTATGCGCAGATGTCACAGAACAGCCTGAAGCAGGTGACCTACGGCATCCTGCCATTCATTCTGAAATTGCTGGTTCCGCTGGGTCTCGTTGCCGCATTTCAGAACAGGTCATGGCGTAACTGGGAGCGGCCGGCGTTGCTGCTTGCGGTACTGTCAGGCGCGTTTTCCTACTTCATTCAACACAAGGGTTACCCCCACCACCGGTACCCCATGACCATGTTCCTGCCGCTGTGGCTCGGCATCGAACTGCTGCTTGCCATGCGTCGACCGGAGCGTTGGCTGCGGACCCTGGGCGCAGGGGCGATCGCGCTTGGCACTCTTGTGGGCGTGCCTTACTATCTTGTGCGCATCCATCGCATACCGGCGCCGAACCTGTTCACGCCATCGCTGGTCGCTGACCTGAACCGGCTTGGACCCGAGCGGCTGCAGCATCGGGTGCAATGCGTCGACCTGGTGTACGGATGCTATAGCGCCCTGTACCGGTTGAAGATACTGCCCAGCAGCGGCAGCATGGGCGATCTGCTGTATTTCGTAACGATCCCGTCGCCAGTGGTCGATCAGTATCGCGAGAAGTTCCAGCAAGAACTTGCGGCCAACCCGCCGTCCGTCATTGTGGTCACCAACCAGTGGTACGACCACAATCCCCCCAGCTTCGACAAGCTACAGCAGTGGCCGGCGTTCGCCACTTACTTAAACACCGAGTACGATCTCGCGCTCACCCGCACGTTTCCGGCTGAGCATGGCGAGGCGTATCGACTGTATCTGCGTAAAGGTACGACCCTGCCCAACTTACAAGCGGCGAACTGAGTTACTCCGCAGTTGCTTCCGGCTGCTTCCGGAACGAGAAGTATTTGTGTCCCAGGAAGCTGGTACAGACCGTAAGTGCAGTCAGAAGGGCGCCCGCCAGATAGGGCGCCCGCTGCTGCTGCGACGGGAGGACGCGCCCAAGAAACGCAGTGAGCGGAGCAATCGCAACCGCGCTAAATGCCATTGTTGGGAGATACACCACAAAGCTGCGCAGATACTCCGGCAGAAAGCGCCCCTTCGACCGGAAGACAAACAACTTATAGCCCAGGAACGACAAGGTGATGTTGGTAATGCCAGCAACCACGCTGGCCGCGCTCGCAGCGATGCCAGGGTGCGCAGGAACTGATCGAACGAATAGCCAGGTAAACAGGCTGAAACAGCCATAGCCGAAGAGGGTGTTCCCGACACCGACCAGGAGATACCGCACCACCTGGGCAGAAGGAACAAGCTGGCGAACGCGGCTGGTCAAAGCGAACAACACTCCTCTACCGGACTCAAGGTTGGATGGAAGATGATCAGGCGCAACTTAGTCGAAGTTGATGCGTTCCCGTTCGGTGACCAGCGGACGATTCTGCACAATCGAGTGGATGGACCCAACATACTCCCCAATGATGCCGATGGAGATCAACTGAACCGATCCAAGAAAAAATAGACCGACCATGATGGGTGCCAGGCCTAACTGAAAGTGCTGCCAGAAAATCAGCTTGGCGATAAGGTACCCAAACGCAAGCACAAGGCTGAATGCGGCGCATAGAAAACCACCCAACATTACCAGCCGCAGAGGCACCTTCGACATGTTGGTGATGCCCAGCATCGCCATGTCATACAGGGTGTAGAAGTTGTTCTTCGTAATGCCGCGGGTTCGACGCTTCTGGTTGTAGTAAACCTCTTTATGCGGCAGGCCGATCTCCGCGATCTGCCCACGAAGGTAAGGGTTCGGATCCTTGAAGTCGTTGCGAAGGATTTCAATGACCTTCTTGTCATACAGACCAAAGCCCGTGTAGTGCTCAATCACCTTGACGTCGGTCAGCTTCGCGATCAGCTTGTAATAGATCGACCGCACCGAATAGACCATGGCGTTCTCATCGCTGGTGCGCTTCACACCGACCACGATGGGATAGCCCGCCTCCCACTCGCGCAGGAATTCGAAGAGGAGTTCCGGCGGATCCTGCAAATCGGACAGGAGGACCACTACGGCATCGCCGGTGGCCGACAGAATCGCGTGCTGCGGTGAGCGAATGTGGCCGAAGTTCCGTGCGTTACAGATGACCTTGACATGCGGGTCTGTGGCGGCGAGACCACGAAGCAACTCAACGGTGCGATCCGTAGAGTGGTTGTCGATCAGGATGTGCTCGTAGCGGTACTGCGGAAGCTGCGCAAAGAGGGATCGAACGCGTTCGACCAACGCTTCAACGTTGCCTTCTTCGTTGTAGCAAGGGCTTACTACACTGATCAGCTTCATAGATGCGGGGCATCACCTATATGTATGGAAATACAAGGCGAGTCTAGCATCCCGGCCCCCAGGTTGACTTTCACTGGAACGGCAAAGCAGTCCCGGCTCCTAAGGGCTGCCAGGACCCCGATTTACGTCGGTTTCGCTGGGGCGCAAAGCGTCGCAGTCATGCTGTGTCGCATGGGATGGCGCTACAATCTGTAGAACTTTATGCTGATTAGTCCACTTCCCGAAGCGCTGACGTTTGACGACGTCCTCCTTGTGCCTGCCTTTTCGGACGTGGTTCCGACGCAGGTGAACACCGCAACTCGACTCACCGCGCGCATCACCCTGAACACGCCGCTGCTTTCCGCCGCCATGGACACCGTCACGGAGTCTCGCCTGGCCATCGCCATGGCGCAGGCCGGGGGCATGGGCGTCGTGCATCGCAACCTCTCCATCGAACAGCAGGCCAGCGAGATCGACAAGGTCAAGCGTTCTGAGAGCGGCATGATCGTCGACCCCGTCACCATCGAACCGGAGCAGCCGATCGCAGCCGCCCTCGAGGTCATGCGCCGCTACAAGATCAGCGGCGTGCCCGTCACCAAGAACAAGAAGCTCGTCGGCATCCTGACCAACCGCGATCTCCGCTTCGTCTCCCGCACGGACATCCCGATCAGCGAGGTGATGACAAAGACCAACCTCATCACCGTGCCCGTCGGCACCACGCTCGAAGATGCAGAGCATATCCTGCATCAGCATCGCGTCGAAAAGCTCCTCGTCGTCAACGATGCCTTCGAGCTCAAGGGCCTGATCACCGTCAAGGACATCCAGAAGAAGCTGAAGTATCCCAACGCCTGCAAGGATGAGCAGGGCCGTCTGCGCGTGGCCGGTGCCATCGGCGCAACGGGCGACTTCCTGGAGCGCGCCGCGGCTCTCGTCGAAGAGCACGTCGACGCACTCGCCATCGACTCCGCGCACGGCCACTCGTCGCGCGTTCTCGAAGCGGTCACCGAGTGCAAGAAGCGCTTCCCGCACATCGATCTGCTCGCCGGAAACATCGCTACCTACGACGGTTGCCTCGCGCTCATCGACGCCGGTGCAGACGCAGTCAAGGTCGGTATCGGTCCCGGCTCCATCTGCACCACGCGCATGGTCACCGGCGCCGGGATGCCGCAGATCACCGCAATTAGCGAAGCCTATCGCGCAGCGAAGTCACGCGGCGTTACGGTCATCGCAGACGGTGGCATCAAGTATTCGGGGGACGTCACCAAGGCGATCGCCGCGGGTGCCGGCTGCATCATGATCGGCTCGCTCTTCGCAGGTGTTGACGAGTCGCCGGGCGAAACCATCCTGTACCAGGGCCGCAGTTTCAAGAGCTACCGTGGCATGGGCTCACTCTCGGCCATGGCACAGGGCTCAGGCGAGCGCTACTTCCAGGGCAAGGACGATCTCAACGGATCGAACGAGCCCAACCGCTCCCTGACTGCGCCAGAACCGTCCATGAACAACCGCCTGGCCAAGTTTGTTCCGGAGGGCATCGAGGGCCGCGTTCCCTACCGCGGACCGCTCGGCGACATGGTCTACCAACTCGTCGGCGGCCTGCGCAGCGGCATGGGCTACCTGGGCTGCGAAACCATTGCAGACCTGCAGGAGAACGCACGCTTCGTCCGCATCAGTGGCGCCGGCCTGCGCGAGTCGCATGTGCATGACGTCGTCATCACACGCGAAGCACCTAACTACCACGCGGAATAAACACCACGCAGCACGACAAAAGGCCACCCGCAGGGGTGGCCTTCGTCCTTGCCTGGTGAGAGGTCTACGCGCCGTGCTTCTGGTGCTGCGGGCTCGATACTTCGTGCTTCGCCAACGCTGCGCGAATCTTCACAACATGGGTACCATGTACGCGAATCGCCTCATGCAGGGCCTCGCCGGTCACGCCCAGTTCCTTGCTCCAGTAGTGAATGTCCGACGAAACCTTCGGGTTGATCTCGGTCTCGCTGCTGGGTCCGTGCTCTACATTTGCTGACATGCTTTGGTTCTCCTGGAAGGTGGATGCGAGGCAGAGCGCCTGGGCCGTCCACGATGAGAATTCACACGCAAAAGAACATCTTCCGGAGCGATGCTTCATCTGAAGCCAAGAGGTAATTTACGTATGGCTGAGAAAGCAAAGATTGCCCTGGTCACAGGCGCAAACAAGGGCATCGGTTATGAGGTATCCCGGCAACTAGCAGAGAAGGGTTACACCGTCCTGCTGGGTGCGCGTGATGTGAAGCTGGGCGAAGCTGCCGCAGCAAAGCTGCAGGGCAACGTGAGCGTCATCCACATCGATCTCGCCTCGCCGGAGACCTCCACCGCCGCAGCAAGGCAGATTGAAGAGAAGTACGGCGTGCTCGATGTCCTGGTGAACAACGCCGGCATGATCGACTGGACCGACGGCCCGCCAAGCACGACGAAGGTCGACGCCGTCCGCAAGATCTTCGATACCAACTTCTTCGGCACCATTGAGGTCACACAGGCCTTTCTACCGCTCGTGAAGAAGTCCTCCGCCGGACGCATCGTGAACGTCTCCAGCGGTCTTGGTTCACTCGCACAGAACGGTGACACCGCCTGGCCCTTCGCCGAAGTCAAAGCGCTCGGCTACTGCAGCTCCAAAGCGGCGCTGAACATGATGACCGTACAACTCGCCTACGAGTTGCGCGCAACGCCCGTCAAGGTGAACTCCGCCGATCCCGGCTACACCGACACCGACCTGAACAACCACGGCGGTCACCAGACGGTGGCAGAAGGCTCCGAAGCCATTGTGCGCCTCGCCACGCTGGACGAAAACGGCCCTACCGGCGGCTACTTCGACCGTAATGGCCGCGTCCCCTGGTAGTTATCCGCAGCGCCTCTTGAGTCGAGCAGCAGCCGTTCCACCCAGTGCCGGACGGGACGGCGTTGCCGCCTCAGATCAATGCGGCGGGCCCCATTGTTCGTGCTGCTTAGCCACATATTCATGCGGTCAATGCGTCGCTATGTCCGGTACAGGGCGCGGTCAGCCAGCATTCTCGGAAAGAATGGTCTTACGCCGAGGCCCACTTGTTCGCGAACCTGCTCGCCCCCATGGTTCCACTGTTCTTCCTTGTTGTGCTGATCATTCTGCAGCGGCAAGGCCGCGACGACCGCCGCATGCGGTGGTGGATCTACGCCTGGCTCTGCCGCGTGTTCTCCCTCCTTTCGCTGCTCCCTACGACCTCTGCCCGACCGGCACTTTGGGCGCTCTTTCTCTCGGCCATCGGCGCCTCAGCCTGCAACGTATGCTGCATCCTGTCTTCGCCGCTCCTGCGGCAAAGCAGGCGACAGCTCTACTGGACGGGAGCAGGCTTCGGCCTGCCGGTGTTCGCCTTTGCGACGCTCGTCTTCTTCGGCAATGGCAGCCATTGGCCGCTGTACCTCACCGTCACGCTTGGGCTGCTGGGTGGATCTTTCGCGACGGCACAGTTCTTTCGAAGCGAGCGGCGGCCGCTCGCGATCCTGTTACTCCTCTATGCGTTGAGCTCTCTTCCGATGGTGTCCGCCATCTCTCGCGGTGACATCTCAGGCGCTCTCTCGCTGGTATTCGTCCAGACGGTTCTCATCAGTGCCCTGGTGTTCTGGTGGAGCTATCCCCGGCGGTCGGCTGGACTCTACGTCACGCTCTTCGGGCTCGCGGTGTGGATCGTATCTTCGCCTGCAGCCGGCCATCTCTTTCCGCATCTGGCGTTGTTCGCAGGCAGTGTCGTCATTGGCGACCGAATCGTCGGCATCGGCATGATCATGATCCTGGCGCAGGAGAGTCTGGAGCGTGCGCGCCAACTTGCCTTTGACCTGGAAGCCCTTTTCGCAGTGAGCCCGCACATGATGTGGGTCGTGGATCAGGAAACCCTGGTGCCCACACTGGCGAACCAGGCCGCGGCCGATGCGCATGGCTATTCGCTGGAAGAGTTCGAAAAGCTCAGTGTGCAGCAGCTTGTCGATCCTGTGATGCTTCCCGTGCTCTCCGTAGGGCGCCGGCAGCAGGAGCGGTCAATCACTGCCTCGCTGCATCGACGCAAAGATGGCACCGTCTTTCCAGTGGACGTCGAATCGCGTGAGGTGCTGATGGGCGGCCGGCATCAGCGGCTGATCATGGGCGTCGATGTGACCGAACGCGAAGCCCTTCTGAGACAGCTCGCCTACGAAACAGCCCATGATCCGCTCACTGGTCTCTACTCCCGCAAAGGCCTCATGGACCAGGAAGATCAACTCTTCCAGAAATGCCGGGCCGAAGGCACAGGCGTCGCTCTCGCCTCCATCAGCCTGCGGCAGTTCAAGGCCGTGAACGACACCTACGGTGACGTGACCGGCGATCAGTGCCTGCAGATACTGGCGAAACGCATCGCCGCTTTCACATGCAACCGGGGCATTGCCGCACGAACCTCGGGCGATCACTTCAAGGTCCTGTTCAGCGGTGTGACCGGCGCCGAAGAGGCCGAGCAACTCACGAACGATCTCCTGCGGAAGCTTTGCGAACCGATCGTCCTTGGCGAAATCTCGATCCGCATGCGCATCAGCATTGGGATCGCTGCTACGCCGAAGGATGGGTACTTCCCCGCCGAACTACGAAGCAAGGCGCAGACCGCCATGTGGAAGGCCTGCGGACTGAGCGGCAGCATCGCATGTCCCTTCGTGCCGGAGTACGCCGCAGACGAGGTTAAAGATCTGCGGATCGTCGCGGCCATCGAAGAGATGCTGGCGAACGACAGTTTCGAGGTGTACTACCAGCCCGTATGCCGGCCAGGCGGTGAAATCTACGGTCTGGAAGCACTGCTGCGCATGAACCATCCTGTGCTGGGCAGCATCAGCCCCGCCGTCTTCATACCAGTTGCGGAGGAGAGCGGCCTCATCATCTCCCTGGGCCAGTGGGTCCTGGAACGCGTCTGCCTGCAGATTCAGGAGTGGAGACAGATAGGCGTCCCTCTCTTCCCCGTCGCCGTGAATATCTCCGGTCTGCAGTTTCGGCAGTCAGACTTTTCCAGTCGCATCCTGGGCGCGCTGGATGCCTTCGATATTCCGTGCACGCTTCTGCACCTTGAGATGACCGAGTCGACCGTGCTGCAAAACATCTCCGACGCGTTGGGAGAGATGGAGAAACTCTCTAGCAGCGGCCTCGAATTTTCCATCGATGACTTCGGCACAGGCTACTCGTCTCTTGGCCGGCTGCAGCAGATGCCAATCTCCACGCTGAAGATCGACCGCTCGTTCGTCACCGGGATCACGCCCGCCACCAGCCTGATGGTGGCCGCCATCATCTCGCTCGCGCATGCTCTCGGCATGAAGGTCATCGCTGAAGGTGTCGAGTTCCCGGAGGAGTTAAACGTCCTCCGCGATCTGAAGTGTGACCTCATCCAGGGCTATATTTTCTCGCGGCCGTTGCCGCCACGGACGCTGGAGGCCCTGTTGCACGCCGGATCCTGCGACGCCTCCAAATTGCACTTCAGGGCGCAGGTGGCAGATCAACTCAAGCCGGCATAACTCCATCGATCTCCTGCACTATCCCTGAACCATTGTCCCCGGCTCTTCCGAAGACAATAGTTCGATCTCGAATCTTTTGCTGTCATGTCGCATCCTAAGACACATGCAAATCGGAATCGACAGTTTCGCCGCGCTGGTCGCGGACCCCATCACCGGCGCCATGCCCACTGCCGCGGATCGCATGAAGAACCTGCTGGAAGAAATCGAGCTCGCCGACCGCGTCGGCCTCGACTTCTTCGGCCTGGGCGAGCACCACCGCGAGGAGTATCTCGACTCCGCACCCGCCGTCATCCTCGCCGCCGCAGCCGCACGCACGAAGCAGATACGACTCGGCTCAGCTGTAACCGTCATAAGCGCAGCCGATCCCGTCCGCGTCTTCCAGGAGTTCGCAACGCTCGACCTTATCAGCGGCGGACGCGCGGAGATCGTCGTGGGACGTGGCTCCTTCGTGGAGTCCTTCCCACTCTTCGGCCTGAAGCTGGAGGACTACGACGACCTCTTCATCGAGAAGCTGGACCTGCTGCTGACGCTGCGCGACAGCACGAATGTGAGTTGGAAAGGCAAGCATCGCGCCGCGCTCACCGGCCAGGGCGTCTATCCGCGCCCGCTGCAGGCAAAGATCCCCATCTGGCTCGGCGTCGGCGGCACACCGCAGTCGTTCGCACGAGCGGGCGCACTGGGTCTGCCGTTGATGGTCGCCATCATCGGCGGTGAACCGCACCGCTTCCGTCCGCTGGTCGATCTCTACCGCGAGGCCGGCGCACGCGCTGGCTACAAGCCGGCAGACCTGAAGGTGGGCATTCACGCACTGGGCTACGTTGCCGACACCGATCAGCAGGCTGCCGACGAGTTCTTCCCCGGCTACGCCGCTGCCTTCACCAAGATCGGCAAGGAGCGCGGCTGGCCGCCGGTTACCCGCCGCCAGTTCGACGCACTCCTGCAGCCTCGCGGCGCACTCATGGTCGGCGGTCCGGAGACCGTCGCAGCCAAGGTGAGGCAGATGAGCGACGACCTGGGCGGCATTGACCGCATCACCTTCCAGATGTCCGTCGCAGCCCTGCGCCACAAGCCACTGCTGCACGCCATCAATCTACTCGGCAGCAAGGTAGCACCAATCCTGCGCGGAACCGTGAGCGCGTAAGTCATCGATGCAAAGATCGGGGTGCCCCATCCTTTCCGAAGCAAAAGGGTGGGACACCCAGGCTTCCCGCGATGAGCGGGCGAAGCGACTTAGGACGGGCGAGGATTCGAAGAGTAAGTGATCGCCGCGATGCGCCAGCCATTGGCACCCTTTACCAGCTGCCACGTCTCGCTCCCGCGATTCTGCTCCTTACCGTTAATCAGAAAAGCAAAATCGAAGTAGACCGACGCAATGGTGCCATCCGTGGATATCTTCAGGTTCGTGTGCGTCGGATTGAAGTTGTCCTTCGTGGTCGAAACGAGCGAAGCGAACGCCTTGTAATTTGAGATTCGGACCTGCACCGCATCGGGCTTGGTCTTCTTCAAGCGTGCGAATGCTTCATCGCTCAGGACGTTGACCCAAGTGGCATCCGGCAGGAACAAAGCCGCAAGGCGATTGCCATCACGCCCGACGACGGCATCATGGTAAGCCTGCATCAGGGTCGGCACGTCGACCGTGTCTTGTGCGACGGTGTCACGCAAATTCGCAGTCGGAGTGGGTGCAGCAGTCTGTGCGGTAACGCTGCAGGACAGTGTCAGCGCAACGAGCAGGGGGGCGAGATTAAGACGGTTCAAGGAAACTCCATGCAACGGGGTTCGAATTCGACCTGCAGCGTCGACGCGGTGTCAGCGCTGAATCTACGTGCAGCATATGGATGCGCTCGAAGAGGGAAGGCTGCGTGAAAAAGCCTCGCCACGAGGGCGAGGCTCAGCTGATTTCAGAGCGCGATTACGCCTTAACGCTCTGCACAATCCCCTTGGCGCGCAGGCCTGCTTCAATCTCGCCGAAGTAATCCTTGACCGGCCCCTGTGTCATCACCCAATCGATGTAACGACCGATCCCCTCTTCGACGGTGACCGAAGGCTTGTAGCCGATGGACTGGATGCGGCTCGTATCCGAGATCAGCGAACGGATCTCGCCGGGCCGGAACTCGCCGCGGGCCAGTGGCGCAACATTCCTGCCCAGCTTGCGCGCGATCATCTCGGCCAGGTCTCGCACCGACGTTGCTACGCCGCTGCCGACGTTGACCGGCAGGCCATCCAGCGCAGAGGTCTCCGCCACCATCAGGTTTGCACGCGCGATGTCTTCCACGAAGCAAAGATCGCGTGTCTGCCCACCATCCTCGTACATCACCGGCGGCAGGTCATTCAACAGTCGCGTGCAGAAGATGGCAATGACGCCCGTGTACGGATTGAACAACGATTGACGCGGCCCATACGTGCACGAGTAGCGCAGCGCGACCGTCGGGATGCCAGTCTGCTTGCCCCACAACAGCACCAGGCGCTCCTGGTCGAACTTGGTGAGGCCGTACACCGTCTCGCCACCGCCCGGCGTACTCTCCGGTGTCGCGATCGACGTCGTCGCCTTACCGCAGATTGGGCAATGCACCGCAAAGTCCCCCGCACGCAACTGCTCTGCCGGCCGTAGCTTCGGCACAACGTCTCCATGCTCCGGACACTCGGCTGCTCCCTCGCTGTAGACCGCCTGCGAACTGGCGACGACCACCTTCTTCACCGGCAGCTTATGGTCGCGAATGATCTCCAGCAACTGCGCGGTGCCAAAGCTGTTGACGAGCACATACTTTGCCATCTCCGGCATGTAGCCGCCGTACGCAGCTTCATGGAAGACCACATCAATGTCCTCAAGTGCGGACCGCATCGTCTCGTAGTCCTGGACTTCGCCCAGCCGAAACTCCGCAGCGGGATTCACCCATGCGGGCTTGCCATGCTTGTGCGTGTTCGGTTCCAGGTTGTCGAGGATGCGGACAGTCCATCCCTCGCGAATCAACAAATCGACAAGGTGCGATCCAATCAAACCGGCGCCGCCGGTTACAAGTGCGCGCTTTCCGTGCTCTGCCATAGATACCCATCCTAGATGCCGCAGGCGCGCCAGCCGGCCGCCCGGTCTCCTTCGCTCTCAATTCCCTTGTCATCCTGAGCGAACGAAGCGCAGCGGAGTCGAAGGATGACAGGGGTGGGTGGCGTGGGCGGAATGCAGGTCCCTCGACACCGCTGCGCCCCGCTCAGAATGAAAGGGCGCACTTCACGATCTGCAGCTCACCCAAACAACCTCCCCTGCGCCTGCGGAGACCACGTCGAAGCCGCCCGCTTCTTCTCCTCACCCGCATCACGCGTCAGCAGGGCATCCGTCATTCGCTCGCGCAGGTTGTGCCGCGTGCATGCTGCGGACACCAGTGCGCGCAGGCGCTCGCGGTAAGGCCGTGCGGCAAAGTCCATGTCGCGAAACTTTTCCGCGTACAGCACCTGCAGATGCGGAAAGTGCTCCCGGACGAACTCAAAGTACGTGGGCCGCGAACACGGCTTCAGGAACAGGGGCATGCCCGCAAAGAAACTGGCATCCGCCCGCTTTGCCAGCGCCGCCATGGCATCGATCGCCTCGGGAGTGTCGGTAATGCCTGGCAGCAGCGGCGAGTTCAGAATCCCCGTCCGAATCCCCGCCCTGCGCAGTCGCGACACGGTCTGAAAGCGAAGATCCGGCCGTGGCGCGCGTGGCTCCAGCTTGCGCGCCAGGTCCGCATCCGGCGTTGTGATCGTGATGTGCACCACCAGCGTCGACCGACGGCCGATCTCCTGCAGCAGGTCGATGTCCCGTTCGATCAGCGTCGACTTCGTGACGATACCCAGCCGCAGGCCGTCCCGCCGCGCCATTACCTCCAGCAGGCTGCGCGTTACACCCAGCCGGCGTTCAATCGGCTGCCAGGGATCAGTTGCGGTGCCCAGAGCGATCTCATCATCGGCCCTGCCCTGCCGCGCCAGGCGGCGCAAGTCCTGCTCCAGCAGCCACGCCGCGTTCTCCTTCACGAAGATCTGTCGCTCAAATGCCTCGGGTTGCCGCAGATCCATCACCGAGCCGGCCTCTCCGGCGTCCGCCAGTACGCCACGGAGCGGCTCGTCCCCTGCCGCGGGCGCCAGGAACTCGTGCGTGTAGCGGGCATAGCAGTAGCGGCAACCAAATTCGCAGCCACGATAGGGATTGATCGACCACGCCATCCACTTCAGGCGCTTGGACACTGAGTGATTCAGAATCGATCGCACCGCCAGCGAGCGGAACTCGACATCGTGCCCCGCATCCACGTGTTCGCTCTCTGCCGCCATGCGCCCCAGGCCGCGCGGTGCCTCCGCCTGGGTGGCAAGGATCGGAAAGAGTGCCGCCCGCTGCTCGTATTTCGCCATTTGTTCGCCCCTCAGACGCACGGTCAGGCTATGCTGAATCGCCGAGCCCGGTCAAGCGTCAAACGGCATATCTGCACAGCGGAAAGTGACCTCCAGTCGTGGGACCTTCGATCCCGGACGACCGTTTGGGTAATTCCCCAGACGGAGAACATGAGATACCATCCGCGAGTACAAACAAATATGTTCGTGAAACGGAATTCCTTTGAAGGTTCCCTACAATCTGCGCGACCACGACAGGTTCCATCTGTTGGTGGACGCGGTCCAGGACTACGCCATTTATATGTTGAACTTAGAAGGCGACATAACGTCCTGGAACACCGGTGCGCAACGAATTAAGGGTTACAGCGAGGCCGAAATTATCGGCCGGCACTTTTCCGTTTTCTTTCAACCAGAAGACGCGACGAGCGGTCAGCCGGACGCCATTTTGGCTACCGCGCTCAACCGCGGTCGCTACGAGGGTGAGGGCTGGCGCGTCCGCCGGGACGGGTCCACTTTCTGGGCTTCCGTTGTCGTGACGCTGATGCGGGACGAAGACGGTACGCCCGTCGGCTTCGCCAAAGTAACGCACGATCAGACCAGGTACCGGCAGCAGCAGCTGGCGCTGGAAGCCACGGAGCGCTCCATGCAGGAGGAGCGTGACCGGCTGGAGGTAACGTTGCTGTCCATCGCGGACGGTGTCATCTGTACCGATGCAGAGGGCCGCGTGACCATGATGAATCCGGTCGCGGAGGCAATGACGGGATGGCCGCGCGAGGAAGCCATGAGCCATCCGGTTGAAGAGGTCTTCGACCTCTTCCTGGAAGAAACCCGCATGCCCGTCCGCAATCCTATCCGGGATTGCCTGTTACACAATCGCCCCTTCTATCTGCAGGACGGCGTCTCGCTGCGGGTCCGTAACGGCCCATCGCGTGACGTGCAGGACTCCGCCGCGCCCATCCACGCGCATGACGGCAGGATCGCCGGTGCGGTTCTCGTCTTTCAGGACGTCACCCGGATGCGATCTATCCAGCGCGAGATCGCCTTCAGCTCCACACATGATGCGCTCACCCTGCTTCCCAATCGGCGCCAGTTTGAAACGGCCCTGAATGAGTCGCTGATGCGAACCATCTCCACCGGAACGCGAAGCACCGTGTGCTTCCTGGATCTGGATCGCTTCAAGGTCGTGAATGACACCGCCGGCCATACCGCAGGCGACGTCTTGCTCAAATCCGTGGCGGAGCTGCTGACGCGCCACGTGCGGACGACAGATGTGATCGCACGACTTGGCGGCGACGAATTCGCCATCATCCTGGAAGACTGCACGCCCGCCCAGGCTGAGCCGACGTTGCAGAGGATTATGGATGCGATCAGCGCGCTTGGTTTCGTGTGGGAGGAGCGCTCCTTCCCCATCTCCGCCAGCCTTGGCGTAGCTGAAATGACAGATAAGAGCGACATCGCCAACGTGATGAAGCAGGCCGACGTCGCCTGTTACGCGGCGAAAAACGCCGGTCGCAATCACATGAGCGTCTATCACCCGGACAATGGCGAGGTCTACGACCGCCATCACCAGCTCCAGGTAGCCTCTGAGATTCGCGACGCCATCCATGCCAATCGCTTCACGCTGCTTGCCCAGCCCATCGTGTCCACCCGCGGTGAGACTGCGCCACGCTATGAACTGCTGCTGCGCATGCAGGACCGCAAGGGAGAGATGATCTCGCCCGGCAGCTTCATCCCGGCGGCCGAGCGCTATGACCTGATGGCGGACCTGGATCGATGGGTGCTGACGCAGGCGTTGGAACGCCGCGGCGCAGCGCTGGCCGCCGTTCCAGACCTTCAACTCAGCATCAATCTTTCAGCGAACTCACTGAATGATGCGAAGTTCCTGCCCTTCTTTCTCGACCTGCTCCAACGGTCGCCGCTGCAGCCCTCGGCCCTGACCTTCGAGATCACAGAAACATCCCTCATCAACAATCTGCTGAATGCAAGCGCCGTAATCGAGAAGGTGCGATGTACAGGATGCAAAGTTGCGCTGGACGACTTCGGCATTGGCATGTCCTCCTTCAGTTATCTGCGCAGCTTTCGCGTGGACTTCATCAAGATTGAAGGCAGCTTCGTCCGCAACATTCCGCAGAGCGCCGTCGACATGACCATCGTTCGATCCATCAACAACATTGCGCACGAAGTTGGCGCGCAGACGATCGCGGAGTTCGTTGAAGATGACGAGATTCTTCAGCGCGTAACGGAGCTTGGCATCGACTACGCGCAGGGCTACGCCGTAGGTCGGCCCGAACCGATTGAGTCCCTGCTGACGCAGCCAGCGGTCCCTGCCGGCGCCTGCTGATAACCTGGCCCGCGGCACCGGTTATCATGGGTCCAAGCCATGAGTTTTGATTACGCGCAGCTCGTCAAATCTGGAATCGCACTGACGGACGCTGCGCTTGAGCGCTTGCTGCCCGAAACCGCCACACAGCCTCACAACATTCACAGGGCCATGCGTCACTCCGTCTTCGCTGGCGGCAAGCGTCTGCGGCCGCTGCTGGTGATGGAAAGCGCGCGCATGATAGCCGGCGATCTGCCGGACGGCGCCGCGGATGTTGGCGCAGCCATCGAGATGCTGCACACCTACTCGCTCATCCATGACGATCTACCCGCGCTGGACAACGACGATCTGCGCCGCGGCAAGCCAACCTGCCACGTCGTCTACGGCGAAGCCATGGCGATTCTGGCTGGCGATGCGTTGCAGACACTCGCTTACGAGACACTCGCGAAGCTGCCCGGCGATGCCGCAGCGAAGATCGAGATCGTCAAGGAAGTAGCGGTCGCCACCGGGACTGGTGTGGGCTCCGAAGGCCTTGCACCCGGCATGATCGGCGGCCAGGTGATGGACATCGAAGGCGAAGGTCAGAAGCCGACCGCAGAGCTTGTCGAAGCGATCCATCGCTCCAAGACAGGCGCACTCATCACGGTCTCCATCGTTGCAGGCGGCCTGATCGGCGGAGCTTCCGTCGAAGAAGTTACCCACCTGCGCCGCTTCGGTGAGCGCGCCGGCCTCGCCTTCCAGATCGTCGATGACATCCTGGACGTCACCCAGAGCAGTGAAGAACTCGGCAAGACCGCCGGCAAAGACACCGCAAGCGACAAGGCCACATGGCCGGCTGTCTTCGGACTCGATGCCTCGCGCGAGACCGCAGCGGAACTGCTGCGCGACGGCCTGGCAGAGCTCGACATCTTCGGCCAACGCGCCGATGCGCTGAAGGCCGTAGCCCGCGCGCTCGTCGAGCGCACCAACTAGCGAACGCGAGTTCACTGCCCGGGCCGCATGGACCTCAGCAGTGAACTCGCAGATGCCAACCCGTAAGTGCCAAGCCGCAATACCGCAAGCTCGCTAACTATGAATTCCGCACCCACCCAGGACGACATCCGCGAAGCCCTCCGCGTCTGCTTTGACCCGGAGCTGTCCGTGAACATCGTCGATCTTGGCCTGGTCTACAGCGTTGACATCCAGCAGGACACCGAATGGCCCGGCTTCCAGCCGCGCTATGTTCCACACGTCGTCATGACCATGCGCGCACCCAGCGAGGAGCGGGAGGCCATGCTGATCGGCCAGGTCAAGAACCGCCTCGCCGGCCTTCCCGACGTCAGCCGCAGCGAAGTCACTCTCGTGTGGGAACCAGCCTGGACCGCCGACCGCATGAGCGCCGCCGCGCGCCAGCAACTCGGCCTCGACCGCGCACCGAGGCAAGGCCTCGTCACCATCAAACTCTAGGTCCGCAGTGAGACGAGAGAGCCGCCCCATAGGTGAGCCTCGCGCAGTGCGCCCCTCTCACGTTCAGGCGCTCCGTCGCAACCCCACACGCACTCAAGGGAATCTGCGACCGCTCCCGACCGTCCAACGCTATGATCACTTCGCAGATTGGAGCTCGGATGAAGTCTCAGGCAGGCGCGTCAAGGCGGCGTTTCCTCGCAACCGCAACCATGGCAACAGGCGCCGCACTGCTCGCGCGACGGTCAGGATGGGCTATTGGCACGATCGACCCGAAGGTTTCCGGCATCGTTGCCAACATGATCGGCATCGACACCCACAACCACGTCGACCTCCCGCTCACCGCAGCCGAGATGCCTGGACCCGATATCGACCTCGTCGGCGAGATGAAGAGATCCGGCCTGTCCGCGATCTGCATGACCTTTGCCACGGACTACCAGCAGGGCGATGCCTATGACCGCTTCCTTAAGGGGCTGGAGGCCGCGGACCATCAGTTGAAACGCAGCGGAGTGAGGCGCTCACTTTCAGTGTCAGACATCCGCACCGCGCACAAGCAGCAGCAGCCAACCGTGGTCCAGTCGGTGGAGGGTGGCCACTTCCTGCAGGGTCGCGTCGAGCGAGTGGAAGAGGCCTATGGTCGCGGCCTGCGACACCTCGGCCTGCTGCATGACAGCGATGCCACCGTGGCACTCGGCGACGTCTACACCAACACGCCGAAGTACGGCGGCCTGACTGCCTTCGGTGCCTCTGTCATCAAGGAGTGCAACCGGCTGGGCATGCTCATCGACCTCGCCCATGCCGACACAAAGACGACGGAGGCCGCACTCCGGCTCAGCACGCGCCCCGTCATCATCTCTCACACCGGCCTGGACACACAGCTCGGAGACAACCCGCGTATAGCCCAGATGATGCGCCCGCGCCTCATCAGCAAAGAACAGGCAACGATGGTCGCGAAGGCGGGTGGCCTGGTCGGTGTCTGGACGCATCTGGCCGATACACCACTCGCCTTCGCGCAGAACCTTCGAGCCATGGCCGACGTCATCGGCATCGATCACGTCTGCATCGGCACGGACACCAAGCTGACCCAGCCCGCACCACGTGGCCCCGGCGGACCGCCTCCGGGTGGTGGGCCTCCGGGTGGACCAAAGCCCGATGGCAGCCAAGGCGGTCCTTCGCAGGGTGGTGTTGGCGACGGCATGCCGGGCGGCCCTCGTCCCGGACCACAGGGTGCACGAGCCGGCGAACGCACCAACTACGCATGGAACGGCCAGACAGAAGGGTTCCTCTACGTCGTCGTCGACGCGATGCTCAAGACCGGCTTCACCGCCGATGAGATCGCAAAGATCGGCGGCGGCAACTATCTCCGCATCTTTGGCCAAGCCGTGAAGGCCTGAAGCCAACCTTCCCTCTCCATCATTGTCATCGTGGAGTCATTGGACAAGCACGGGATGGGGTGCCCCGTGTCTCCCGTCTGAGACATAGGCCAGCGCCGCATGCACTCACGGCACTCGTGACCGCACTGGTGGCACTCGGTGACCGTTAGCCGGGGCAAGGCAAGAGTCGTAAGGGGGCGGCTGAAGCGTGCCCTTACGATTCTGCTAATCCGGAATCTTCACATTCCCCGGATGCGTCTTCTGCCCGGCGACATACTTCACCGCCCCCAGACCCGCAATGCCGGTATTGTCCTCAGACTTCAACGTGCTGCCATCCGCCACGGTCAGGTGAATCTCACTCAACTTGAGTCCCTTCGTATTTGCGATGGAACCGGCAGTGTTCGCTACAACGTTTACGTGGTCGATCTGGAAGTTATCCAGCGTTGCATTCGGGTACGCTGCCATGTCGATGGCCGTCTCCGCGTCCCTTGCATCGATGTTCCAGAAGTGAACATCATGAAAGTGCGCCAGGCCCTGCGCCTCTGGGACCTTTGTGGTGAGCGGAATCCAGTACGGCGGCACGGTCTTAGGATCGGTGCCGGCAGGCAGCGCGGTGTAGCTGTACGCGGGGTTCCAGTTCAGCGTCACCTTGATGGGTGTCTTCACACCATCCAGGTGCAGATCATGCACGCGCAGGTTCTCGCCAAAGCCGCCGCGAACCTTCGCGCTCTTGATCAGCACGCCATTCGTTACGCCACGCATCGCGGTCAGGTTGTATGCCTCGATGTTGCGGAAGCCGCCCGAGGTCTCGCTGCCGAACGTAACAGCCGCGGCGCCGGTGCGGATCAGCGAGTCACGCAGGACTACGTTGTACGTTGGCCGGTTCACACGCAGACCATCGGAGTCGCGGCCAGCCTTGAGGCAGAGGGCGTCGTCATTCACATCGATGTCGGCATGCTGTACCAGCACGTCGTGGGAGCTGTCGATGTCGATGCCGTCCGTCGACGGGCCCTTGCCGCCCTCATTGTTGCGAATGGTCACGTGGTCGATCGTCACGTCATGCGAATAACAGATGTGTACCGTCCAGAAGCCTGAGCGCGTGAGAGTCGGTCCATCCAGCTTGACGTTCGAGGAGTCGAAGACCTGGATCAGCCGGGGCCGCTTCGCGTCGTAGTCGCTGGCCCAGCGCAGCCCCTTGGGCTCATACTGCGCGCGCAGATCCCAATAGCTCTTCCACCAGTACGAACCGTCGCCGTCGATCGTGCCCTCGCCGGTGATTTGCACGTCGGTCTGCTTGTAGACGTTGACCAGCGCGGCCGGCCACGTCATCTCAATGCCTGCGATGCGCGTCGGCATCAGCGGGTACGCATCAAGCGACTGAATGCCGCGCAGCGTGACGCCTTTCGGGACATCCAGCCGGGACCCGCTCTTCACAAAGATCGAACCGATGCGGTAGGTGCCGGGCTTCAGCGTGACGGTGTCGTGTTTGCCCGCAGCAGCATCCAGCGCCTTCTGGATCGCCTTCGTATCGTCGGCCACACCGTCGCCCTTGGCGCCAAAGTTATTCGCTGTAACGGTAGCCGCATGTATCGGCAAGGCAAATGCAAGCAACAGAAAACTGAGACGATTCATTGAAATCACCTTAAGCACATAAACGCTTTGCAATGAACTACTTGCAGGAAATCAATCGAGGTCGAATTCGCGCAGTGGTTTGCCCGTATCCGGAGACTCTTTTGCCTTGCGAAAGGCCTCTTCAAACTTGGCGGATAGGATGCTGTCGCGGTTCTTCTGCGCCTCAACCGACTGCGCAAAGATACTGTCGCGCCGGGCGTCCTGCTCTCGCGCAGCCTTCGCAGCCGAGCCCAGATCCTCAAAGGTGCGCTTGCGCGGAGCCGGCGTGTGGGAGATGACGGATTGCGTCACCGGGTCAATGCGCAGCATGGCGCCACAGTCCGGGCACGCCACCTCAAAGCCGATTTCCTTGGTTTGCTTCTTCGCCATACGCAGAGGATTCTACGCGAAGCATCGAACTAGATATCGAACACCCTATGGCCGGGACAATCCTGCTCGCCGTTCTCAACCAGAAGGTTCGCGAGATCACCGGTACTAAGCGCGAGCAGTTGAATGCCGGCCAGCAGCCGCTCCTGCACGATGCCCTTGGGGAAGAGGTTCAGCGTGATGGCGTCAGCATGCTTGCGCAGATGGGCTTCGCGCTCCAACTGCCAGTTGGCAGCCAGCCGACGCAGGCGGTTCATCTGGTAGCGCATCTTGTTGGCGGCTACTCCAGCGGACTTGCCCAGATTGGGATCCATCGCGGACATCCAGCGTTCAACGTCCTTCAATTCCTCATCGAGCGCATTGCCCGCAGCGGCAATCTTGCGCTTGCCTTCAATAGGCATGGCGCGGGCCGCAAGGCGCTGCGAGAGTTCATCGCTCGTCACCAACGCATCGCGCAAGGTCAGTTCATGGCGATCCATCACAGTTCGAATCGCAGGCGGTACCAGCGTCGCAGAGAGACGCGGCAGAGCTGGAGTCGCTGCCCCCAGGATGGCCTCAAAGATCGGGCGGCACTGCGCAAAGTAGGCAATCTCCGCCGGTCCGCCGACGTAAGCGGATGTGGGCAGGATCGCGTCCTGAAAGATGGGCCGCAGCAGCGCATTCGGGCTCAGGCGCTCGGGTGAAGTCTCCAGGATCGCGAGCAATTCCTCCGTGCTGTAGTCGTGGGTTCCGGCCTTCCAGGCACGCTCGCCGCTTGCCTGCTTCGGACGGCGCAGGGGCAAGCGCTGCCCGTGATCGTCCACCAGAAACAAGAGGGTTGAGTCATCATTCACCAGCACCTGCGAGCTGTACCCCGCTGAGGCAAGCTCCGCACCGCGCGTGGTGACAGCGACATGCAGCTCGTCCGCGTGCTCAATGGCGTAGCGAAGAACGGGCGCGCCCATGGCGTGGAACGCACGCGTGCTGGCATCGATGACGATCAGGCCATGCTCGCGGAAGACGCCAGTCAGAAACTTGCCAAAGGCGGATGCCAGCGTGTCCGCCGGGGTGTAGGTCTCGCGCAGCAGTTCCGTGATGGGCGCGTAAGCCAAAAGCTCTTCGGCCTGTGCAACGACTGCTTCAATCTGCGGACCGAGCTTTAGGTCGCCAACAGGCTGTTGCTTGTGGTCGGCGAAGGTCGAGCGGAGCGTCTCAACGCCGTGCTTACCCAGCAGGGCCACCTGATTCACTTCGTCCAGGTCATGGTCTTCGGTAGCCATCCAGAAGACAGGAACGTGCGGCACTCCGGCTTCGCTGGCCACCTGTGCTTTCCGGATCGCTGTTGCGGCCTTTAGCAGCGTGAGCAGCGGTCCGCCAAACAGTCCAACCTGTTGCCCGGTCACAACGGCGCGAGCGCCGTCCCGCAGCTTGTCCAGGTTGGCAAAGGTCGACTCACCCGCGTTGAAGCCGACGGCCTGCGCGGTAAGGGTATCCACCAGTAGCTTGCGATCCGGCTGCAGCGACGGCTTTGTGCCCTGCTTCCAACGGTCGTCGAAGGGGCTGCTGGCGTAGAACCGGCGAATGGGCGCGTCGGCCGGCGCGGTACGCAGTTCCGTGTACTCGCGAAACAGCTTCGCCAGGTGCGGAAGGACAGTGATCGGGTAACACTCTACGCTCATACTCGAAGGGACTCTTCCGCTTGGCTGGGACCCGATATAGGATGGCACGGCAATGCGGTTGGATGCAGTTTTGATAGCTTGATTGCTATGACGAAGCGAGCAGCGGCAAAGACACAGTCAGCAGGTAACAAAAGCGTGAATAAGAAGTTGACGCCAGCGAAGAGTTCGAAGGCCGCCCCCGGGCGATCGCGTGAGATGCCCGAAGTCCCCGTCGCAAAGCCCAAAGTGCCAAAGAATAAGGCGCAGATCCTGAAGAGCAAGCTGGCCTACCAAGGCAAGGTCTTCAGCGTGTACACCGAGCAGGTGCGCGAACCAAACGGCGTAGAAGCCGTCCGCGACGTTGTGCGCCACTCCGGATCGGTCGTCGTGCTGGCCGTTGACGAGACGACAAATCCTGCCGACCCGCTCATCGTGATCGAGCGCCAGTTCCGTCATGCCGCCGACCAGTACCTGCTGGAGCTGCCGGCCGGCCGTGTTGAACCGGGCGAGAACGTCCTGGCCGCCGCCAAGCGCGAGCTGATCGAGGAAACCGGCTACCGGGCAAAGAAGTGGACGAAGCTCGTCCGCTACTACGCCAGTCCCGGCTTCGTGGGCGAGTGGATGGAGATTTACCTCGCCAGCGGCATCGTCGCCGGTACCGCTGAGCCGGAGGATGACGAGCGCATCGAAGTCAGCCTGATGCCCCTGTCGCAGCTGCTGAAGATGTGCACGTCCGGCCAGATTCATGACGGTAAAACGATCGTCGGCACCATGATCTACGCGCAGCGCCGCGCGGACCAACAGTAGTCAGCAAAATCCGTGTTGTCACGGCAATTTGTGACATCGATTGAAGCCACGCGGAAAACCGTGAGAACCGCCGCTTCCCTGTACGCCGAAACAGCGTCCTCAACGTCTATTCATCACCATCCTCGATGAGGGCTCATCCTCTCGAGAGCGAAGACAGTGATGGTGCGCAAGTGGTGAGTACGCGTGGCACAGTACAAGGGCACAGTGAAGTGGTTCAACAACGCTAAGGGCTATGGCTTTCTGGGTCGTGATGATGGCGGCGCAGATGTCTTCGTTCACTACAGCTCCATCCAGCTGGATGGCTACAAGAGCCTGAAAGAAGGCGATCCCGTTGAGTTCGACGTGATCCAGGGCAGCAAAGGCCCGCAGGCAGACGCAGTGATTCTGACCCAGTCCCAGGCTTAAGAGGCAGCACCGGCGAAACCCTCGCCGGTCCTCTTTTTTGTGGGCATGGGCAGCGTCGCCCGGAAGTACGGGCAGCCCGAACGGTCTGGCATGTAATCTCATCGCTGTATGGACAACATCACCATGGCGCGACTGCTGGATGAGACGGCAGCGCTGCTTGAAATTGACGCAGCCGATCCGTTTCGCGTGCGCAGTTACCGACGCGCCGCGGAAGCGGTCGAGCAGCAGACGACGGCGCTCGCGTCGCTGGTCGACGACCCAAAGCAATTGCTTGCGATCGCAGGCATCGGCAAAGGCATGGCCGCAAATATCGTGGACCTCGAACGCACCGGCTCCATGCCGCTGCGGGACGAGCTGCTGCAAAAATATCGCCCGTCCATGCTGGATCTGCTGCGGTTGCCAAGCATGGGGCCGAAGACCGTCGCGCTGCTCTGGAGCGCGCTCCAAATCGAAAATATGGACCAGCTTGAGACCGCCGCCAAGGAAGGTCACCTCGCCAAGCTGCCTCGCTTCGGACAGAAGCAGGTCGACAAACTCCTTAAGGGCATTGAGGATCATCGCCGCAACTCTGGCCGCTTCCGCATCGACAATGCCGCTGAAACCGCAGACAAGATTGCCGCGCTTCTGCGCGAATTTCCGGGCATCGAAACCATCACGCCTGCGGGCTCCTTACGTCGCGGACGGGAGACGGTCGGAGACCTTGACCTCCTCGTCACAGGCCCTGCCTGCGAAGCCGATGTCGTTGCTGCAGCAGTCGAGTATGTCGCTTCCCTGCCGTTGATCGACGTGTTGCTGGCGAAAGGGCAGAACAAGGTCAGCTTCACGCTGCGCACTGGCCTGCAGGTCGATGTGCGGCTGCTGCCACGCGCGAGCTACGGCGCTGCGCTGCAGTATTTCACCGGCTCGAAGATGCACAATGTGACGCTGCGGCAGAAGGCGCTCAAACGCGGCTACACGCTGAGTGAATATGCTCTCGCACGCATGAACCCTGAAGAGGGTGAGAGCAGCATTGTCGCTGCCGCAACCGAAGAAGATATCTACGCGGCACTCGGCATGCAGTGGATTGCGCCGGAACTGCGCGAGAACTGCGGTGAGCTGGAAGCCGCGGAAGCAGGCTCGCTGCCGTCGCTCATCACGCTTGCCGATATCCGCGGCGACGTCCACATGCACACCGTTGCGACCGATGGCAGCTTCACCATTCGCGAGATGGCTGACGCTGCACTCGAGCGAGGCCTGCAGTACATCGCCATCACGGATCACTCAAAGAATCTCGCCATGACCAACGGCCTGGATGATGCGCGAGCGCAAGCGCATGTGCGAGCCATCCGCGCAGTCGATGCGGAGATGGAAGGCCGCATCCGCGTCTTCGCCGGCATCGAGGTCGACATCCTGCAGGATGGTTCACTCGACCTGGAAGACGAGACACTCGCGATGATGGATGTCGTCGTGGGGTCCGTGCATTCGGCCTTCCAGATGCCCTCCGACGAGATGACCGCGCGCCTGCTGCGGGCGATTGAGAATCCCTACCTGCGCATCCTCGGCCATCCCACTGGGCGCAAGCTGCTGCGCCGCGATCCTTATGTCTTCGACATGGACGCGGTCCTGAAACGCTGTGCTGAACTCGGTGTCGCGGTGGAACACAATGCCGCGCCGGCACGAGCCGATTTGAGCGATCTGAATCTGCGTAAGGCGAAGGCTCTGGGTTGCAGGATCAGCGTGAATACGGACGCGCACAGCATCGAGGATCTCGCGAAGATGCGCTTCGGCATCACCCAGCTTCGCCGCGCATGGCTGGAGCCAAAAGACGTCATCAACACACTCGAATCCGATGCATTCCTTGCCACGCTTCGGCCACGCCCCGCGCGTGTGGGAGCATAGGGTCATGGCTGAGATTCGACTGAATGGCGCTGAAGGAAAGCAGCGCAGCATGCTGATCCCCGTGCTGATCGCGCTGGCACTGCTTGCGGCAGGCGGCGCGTGGTTCGCGAAGGTTTATCTGCACAAGGAAGTGACCGGCACCGTCGACCGCGTTGGCGTCTTCCCTGTGCATACGGTGTACGCGCGCGGGAGTGGCATCCTCGTTGGCGACGACCAGACGGAGGACGTGACCTATGTCATCCCCAATGTCGTCCTCACGGACCACACGGAAGTCCCGCTGTTTGTGAAGTCCATCAACGGTAGCTTCACCATGGAAGACGGCTCGGTGATGCAGGCAACGGCAATTGAAAAGGCCGATCTGCCGCGGCTCGCCGCGATGTTTCCGAAGATGAAGCCGGCCGTCGATACAGCAGGCCCGACACCGTTGCAGAGCGTGGAATCAATCGCTCCCGGTGCGACAGCCGGTGGCTATGTCGTGTTTGCTTTTAACGTGCCGCAAGCCGTGTGGGACAAGCGCAAATCCGCAGAGGTGAGTATCGATTTCTACCATCAGGACCGCGTGACCGTGCCCCTGCCGAAGTAGCTGAGTGGGTCATCCTCAGGACATCGTGCGAAGGCCCCACACCGGCGCGATGGAGCAACGCAGGTATGGGGCACGGATTGGCAGGCTGCTGCGGCCGACTTACTGGCCCTTCGGTACGGACAAGTAGCCCTTCACATTGTTCTTATCCACGCTGTTCACAACGATCTCAAAGAGCGCGGGACTTTTGCCGCTGTAGAACTGCACCGGCTCCAGCAGGGTCTTGTCCTTCTTCTCAACGACCTTGTCGTCTGCGTTCAGAGCCAGCGTGAACTTACCCTTTTTCGCGTCCACCTTCTTCAACTGCAGCTTGATGCTTGAGAGCAGCGTCGGCGGTGCGTTCTTCTGCAGATTGAACTCGTAGTAGGTGCGATCGCCCTTATGCTTCAGCTCTTCGAGCTCAGTCGAGTTGCGAGCGATCAGGCCGCTCATGACACCGGCGTCACCGATGGTGCGCTGGAGCTGTGACTTGGTGTCTGCGAGATCTGCCTTCACGCTGCCGACGTCCGTCTTGGTCGAGCCCAGATCCGACTTCACGCTGCCGACATCCGTCTTCACGGCAGAGACTTCGGTGTTGATCCGCTGCTCGGCCGCCTGCTGCGAGTTGGCCAGGCGGGCTGCGTCCGCCTGCTGCTTCGCCAGGATCGTCTGTGTGCGCGCATCGAGCTGTGCCTGTGTTGTTCCCAGGCGCTGTGCGAACGTCTCTGACGCAGCCCGAGCACGAGCATCCGACGCCAACAGGCGTGACTGCAAGGACGTCGCAGCCTGCTGCTGCGCTGCCAGCTGCTGCTCCGCCTTGTTGAGACGGCCCTGCAACAGGAACGACCAGATGAGGCCGCCGATGGCAAGCAGCACCGCGGCGACTGCCGTGCCGAGAAGCAGGGGCGACGGCTTCTTCTCGACTTCCACATATTGGGTCGAGCGTAGATCGTTCATCAGATCCTCCAGAAATCACTCGGCATGAAGAACGGCGCACAGCGTCCGCGCATGTCCGAGCGGGGTTACGAAAGCAAACTTAGAATAGACGCATGCATTCTCCGGACGTAGTGATCGCGGGTGCGGGTATCACGGGGCTGACCTGCGCACTGGAGCTGCAGGAATGCGGCCTCCAGGTAGTTGTGGTTGAACGAGGCAGCGCGGGTCGCGAGGCGTCCTGGGCGGCGGCTGGCATGCTGGCTGCGCACGATCCCTCCAATCCGCGACAGCTCTCCCCCATGGCCGACCTCAGCGTGGCGCTCTACCCAGCGCTGCTCGATCGCATCGAGACGCTCACCGGTCTGCGCGTGCCCTTTGAAACGCACTGGACGCTGGAAGCCGCAGCGGGCTGGCGGCATCATTGCGCCATGCTGCCGGCGCTGCAGGGTGCAGGCTATCGACGACTGCCCGAGACGAGCGTGGACCCTCGCAAGCTGGTACCCGCGCTACGAGCCGCAGCAACCGCTGCCGGTGTGGTCGTCATCGAAAACTCTCCCGTACGCGCCGCCTACCAGAGCGGCGCCAGCATCAATGTTCGCGTGCCGGACGGGACGATTCACGCCGGTACGTTCCTGGATTGCTCCGGCGCATGGAGCGCAGCGGTCTCTCCCGCGAAGGGTCAGATGCTGCGCGTACACGCACCCGGTGCGTTAGCTTCCGGAACCGTAGGAAACGTCGTGATTCGCACGAAGGGGGTCTACCTCGTGCCGCGGCTGGATGGTTCCGTGGTCGTTGGCGCCACCGTTGAAGATGCGCAGTTCGACCGCAGCGTCTACGAGCCGGACCTACGGCATCTTCGCGCGGAAGCAGCCGATCTGTTGCCGGCACTCGCCAACGCTCCGGAACTTGCAAGCTGGGCAGGACTGCGACCCGACACGCCGGACCACCTTCCCATTCTGGGTCAGACGGATGCGCGCGCGTTTGTGGCGGCGGGACACTTCCGTAACGGCATCTTGCTGGCGCCCGCAACGGCGCACCTGATGATGCAACTGATGCTGGGCATGGAGACGTCGGTGGAACTCACGGCCTTTCGCCCGGACCGCTTTGACACGGTAGTTTCCTAGGAGCGACAGGGGGCGAAGGCGATATTCGCGCAAGCGTGATGACAACCGCACAATCCATCCGCTATAAACGCGTTTTATAGGCTTATCCTTCTTCGCATCAGGAGCACCCCACACATGTCGCAGGCAGTTGCCCCTCGCGGGCTTGAAGGCGTTGTCGCAACTACCTCCGGAATCTGCTGGATCGATGGCGACGCGGGTGTTCTTTCCTACCGCGGCATCGATATCCACGAACTCGCGGCGAAGTCGACCTTCGAAGAAAGTACCTACCTTCTATGGTTCGGCAAGTTGCCGACTGCAGCAGAACTCGCAGACTTCAAGAAGACCCTTGCCGCCTCCCGCATCATGGACGCGAGTGTCCTCGACTTTCTGAAGAGCCTGCCCAAGGATGCAAGTGTGATGGAAGTCCTGCGCACCACGGTCAGCCTGTTGAGCATGACCGACGCGGATGACGCAGACAGCAGCCACGACGCCAACGTCCGCAAGAGCTTTCGCCTGACCAGCCAGATCGCCATGATCGTGGCCTACTTCGACCGCATCCGCAAGGGCAAGGACATCGTCCAGCCGGATCTGTCGTTGAGCCACGCCGGCAATTTCCTCTACATGCTGAACGGCGTCAAGCCGATTCATGAAGCAGAGCGCGCGTTTGACGTGGCGCTGATCCTGCACGCGGACCACGAACTGAATGCATCCACCTTTGCCGCGCGCGTGATCGCAGCGACTCTGAGCGATGTCCACTCTGCTATTACGGGCGCCATCGGCGCGCTCAAAGGACCACTACACGGCGGCGCGAACGAAGCTGTCATGAAGCTGCTGTACCAGATCGACGCTGCCGGTGCGGATCCCGTCACGTATGTCCGCGATCTGCTGGCTCGTAAGGAGAAGATCTCCGGCTTCGGCCACCGTGTGTACAAGACGGAAGACCCTCGCGCAACGCACCTGCGGCGTATGTCGAAGGACCTTGGCACTGCCGCCGGCAATGCGAAGTGGTACGAGATGAGTGAGAAGATCGAAGGCTTCGTGAAGGGCGAAAAGAAGCTGAACGCCAACGTTGACTTCTACTCCGCATCGACCTACACGACGCTGGGTATTGACATGGATCTGTTCACACCGATCTTCGCCGTCAGCCGCATCTCCGGATGGGCTGCCCACGTGATTGAGCAGCACGATAACAATCGCCTGATCCGCCCGCGCGCCGACTACACCGGCCCGGCTTATCCCGCACCGTACATCCCGGTGAGCGCACGCTCCTGAGCATCGCCGCTCACCTGATTGCCATAGATCGCCCTGACCGATAGGCTTACGCTGATGCGGTCAGGGCCTTTCTGTTTCTCTCGATGTTGGACTCCAGCCATGGCATTGCTGCTGTGTGTGGCTGCGTCACCGTGCTTCGCGCAGCAGGATCCATCCGCCACGACCGCAGAGACGAGGCACGCAATGTCTGACGATGAGCTGGCGCTGGCTGTCGCCAGCAGCCTGGGCCCGTCCGGCATCATCCCCTTTCGCAGCGGCTTCAACGCCAGCATCATCACCAGTTCGCAGTTCGATACCGTGACCGGCTGGGCGAACGTACTTACGCCGAGTCTCGCCTATCGCTTCAACCGCTACTTCAGCGCAGACGTATCCGCGCCCATCTTTCTCTACCTGCGATCGCAACACACGGTCGATACGACGATTCCCGGCCAGGCTCCGTCCTTCACCCGCCTCACGGATATTCGTCACGGCGTCCCGGGAGACACCGTAATGGCCGCGCACTGGAGTTCGAAGCACTTCGACATGGGCAAGGCAGGCAGCTTCGGCAACACGCTGACCGGATCGCTATCGGCACCCACCGGATCGTCCGAGGATGGCATCGGCGCAGGCAAGGTGACCTACAACTTCACCGATCACGTGCAGTCAGATGCGTTCCTGGCGCCTTATATCGATGTGGGCATTGGAACCACCAGCCGTCTGCAGAACCAGCGGCTGCAGCGCTCCCAGACTTCGCGGGGAAACCTTTTTAACCTGGGCGCAGGCGTCAGCCTGGAGTTGCCGCGAGCCTCCACCATCTACCTGGAGGGCTACGAGCAACTGCCGCTGGGATCGCAGACCGTCTTCCAGACCGATCCGCGCAGCGGCAGGCCAGGCCAGGCCACGGTACAGACCAACAGCGGTCTCGCTGAGGACAACGGTGTCAATCTGTCCCTTGACGTACCCGTGGCGCCGCACGCCATGTGGTCGGGCTTCTACAGCCACGGCTTCCGCCTGCACGAAGATACGGTCGGCTTCGCGTTCACGTTCCTGCTGCGCAGTCCGCAGCGGCTGCCGAGATCTCGCTGATTTCATTTCGTCATCCGCCGCCCAATAGAATCAAACGATGCGCCGTATCTACATGGACGCCAACGCGACCACGCCCGTGCTGCCGGAGGTGGTGGCCGCGATGGAACCGTTCTGGTCCGACCGTTTTGGCAATGCCAGCGCCGTGCATGGCTTTGGCCGGGGTGCGCGTGGAGCGATCGACGGTGCACGCGAACAGATAGCCGCGCTCATCGGTGGCAAGGCCAGCGAAATTACGTTCACCAGCGGCGGCACGGAGAGCGACAATCTCGCTCTCTTCGGCACGCTGCATCTGGGGGATCACCTGATCGTCAGCGCCATCGAGCATGATGCCGTGCTGCACGCGGCGGACGCGCTGGAAGCAACAGGAGTAATCGTCTCACGTGTTCCATGCGATGCCCGTGGCGTGGTCGATCCTGGCGCTGTCTCCGCGTTGCTGCGCGACAACACGAAGCTGGTGAGCGTTATGCTCGCGAACAATGAGACAGGAGCCATACAGCCGATACGTGCCATCGCTGACATCGTCCATGCGGCGGGTGCGCTGTTGCACACGGATGCCGTACAGGCCGGTGGCAAAATCCCCGTGGATGTGAAGTCGCTGGGCTGCGACCTGTTGAGCCTGTCCGCACACAAGATGCATGGCCCGCAAGGTGTGGGCGCCCTGTGGATGCGCAGCGGCCTGACGCTGCGGCCGATGTTGCACGGCGGCAGCCACGAGCGCCAGCGTCGCGCGGGCACTGAGAATGTTCCGGGCATCGTCGGCTTTGGAACCGCCGCAGCGATGACCCGCACCTGGCTTTTCGAGGGCGGAATGCAGCGGCTTCAGACGCTGCGCGACCGGCTTGAAAGTTCCCTGCGCGAACGCATCGCCAGAATGGCCGTAAACAGCGAGCATGTTGACCGCCTGCCGAATACCGCATCCCTGCGCTTCGCCGGCGTGAACGCCGAGGAACTCGTCATCGCACTCGATCTGCAAGGGCTGGCCATCAGCGGTGGATCCGCCTGCCAGAGCGGCGCGATCGAACCCTCGCACGTGCTGCGCGCCATGGGACTGGACGAAGCGGATGCCCGCAGCAGCGTTCGGTTTTCGCTGTCTCGTATGAGCACCGAGGAGGATGTCGAGGCAGCCACGGCAATCCTCATGGCAGCCGTAACGCGCTTTCGCTCCCTCTGATTCCAGGTAAGCCATCCACCCGGATTTGCGAAACCTGCGAAAATAAAGGTTGATGATCGCTGCGATCGACATTCCGACGAACGCCGCTTCCGCTGCCGCGCCAATGGCTCCGGATGTTGCGAGCACCATCGCGGTCGCGATGAGCGGTGGCGTCGACTCGTCTGCGGTAGCCGCACTGCTGCAGATGGAGGGTCACACGCTGGTAGGCCTGACGCTGCAGTTATGGGATCAGCGGCGACTCGCGGGCAAGGGCGGCATCCCGGAACAGGTTACCGGCCGCTGCTGCTCGCTGGACGATGTCTACGATGCCCGCCGCGTCGCCGAGCAGCTTGGCATCCCCTACTATGTCGTCAATCAACAGCGGCGCTTTGAGCAGGACGTGGTGCAGCCGTTTGTCAGCGAGTACCTGGCCGGCCGCACGCCCATCCCATGTACGCTGTGCAACAACCATCTGAAGTTCGACGAGTTGCTAAAGACCGCGCGCGGCATTGGTGCGGAGCGCGTTGCTACTGGCCACTACGCGCGTGTCGCATACGACGAAGCACGCGGCCGCTGGCTGCTGCTGCGCCCCGCCGACCGTTCGAAGGACCAGACTTACTTCCTCTTCGGCCTCACGCAGGAACAGCTCAGCCGCACGCTCTTCCCGCTGGGCGAGATGGTAAAGCCCGCCGTGCGCGCCATGGCGGAGGAGCACAACCTGCGCGTCGCGCACAAGCCTGACTCGCAGGAGATCTGCTTCATTCCCGGCGGCGATTACAAGGCATTCCTGTCGGCATATCTGCAGGAGCAGGGCCGCACGATGCCCGAGACCAAGGGTGAGATGGTCACGGCAGACGGTGAAGTCGTCGGCTCGCATGAGGGTATCCACAGCTTCACCGTCGGTCAGCACAAGGGTGTGCAACAGCAGCTGCACAAGCACCATGCTGAGCCGTTTTACGTTCTGGGTATTGAGCCCGCGACCAATCGCATCGTGGTGGGGCAGGAGCCGGAACTGCATACGCGCCACGGCGTTGCCGACCGCGTGAACTGGATCAGCATCGAAGCACTGCGTGGCCCCATGCGCGTGCAGGCTAAGGTACGCCATCGTCATCAGCCCGCAGAAGCCACCATCAAGCCGATGGAGGGCGGTCGCGTTGCAATCCTGTTCGACGAGCCACAGCGCGCCATTACGCCAGGCCAGGCAGCCATGTTCTTTGAAGGCGATGTGGTGGTCGGCGGCGGCTGGCTGGTTTAGCGTCGCGATTCCTAGACAATTAAAAGGGGATGCGCAACGCGCATCCCCTTTTTCAAGCTCAGGCGTGAAGTTTACGCGTGATAGTCGTCTTCGTAGCCGGTGTAGACGCTTTCGCCCTCAAAGGCCACGGGTTTGGGCGTCTTAGGCTTGGCCGAAAAGTTTGCGATCAGCGCCTCAATGCCTACCTTCGCTCCGCTGACCAGGCCGGCCATCTGCCGCACCGGAACCATGATCGCGTGCGCGACGGTGTGCGTCACCTCGGTCGTCTTATCGAGCACATCGGTCACCATGCCGTCGACGCGATCGCTCTGGCGACGCGCCTTGCCGGTAGTGTCCGTAATCAACGAGTCGACCTCGGCCAGCTTCGCACGGTAGACGTCGCTCGTCTCAGCGATGTTGGTCGTGACGCGACGGATCTTGGGTGCCGTGTCGATGGCAACATCGCGCGCTACCTGCGAGATGTCGTTTACCTTCTCGGTGATGTTCTGCACGCTCTCAAGCAATGGGTAGACTTTTCCCTTTGCTTCTGCGGTCAGTTCTGCGACCTGCTTCAGCAGCTTGGCGCCGGCGAGTCCGAGCGCCAGCAATGCAATGCCCTGGATCACTGCGCCGAGCGCGATGATTCCGATAAAGATCAGCAGGTAGTGAAATTGCGACTCAGTCATGGCAGCGGCTCTTTCGTGTAGCGCAAATCGTCTTGGTCGTTCGCGCGAGTGAATGCAAGCCTATCAGCCGGCGCGAGCTGACCTGAAACATACTGAGGCCCGCGACAAAACATCGCGGGCCTCTGTATCAAAAGGAACTTAGTAGGTCTGGCTTTCGACCTTTTCCTGGTAGATCTGCTTGCCGGCATCGACAGCAGACGCAACCTTATCCTGCTGCTGGGCTACGAAATCCTTGCCCTTGTCGACGTACTGGCTCCACTGGGTGCGGCCCTTGTCGTAGTACTCACGGCCCTTATCAACGTACTCATTGACCTGGTCCTTGGTCTGACCGACGTACTGGTCAGCCTTCTCTTTCGCGTCCTTGGCTTGTGCAGCCAGTTCGTCACGGGTCTCGCGGCCGCTCTTCGGCGCATACAGAACGCCGGCCAGGGCACCAATGCCGAGTCCTGCAAGGAACCATCCCAGACCGCTGATCGAGCTTTCGTCTGCCATCTCGTTTTCTCCTGTGGAACGAATGTGAACTTCAAAAACCGGAGCACGGACGGCCGTGCACTGCTGTGCCGGCTTTGTCATCGGAGCCGCCCGCTTCATCTTACGGAAGCAGGCCGCAGGGACTTCGCCGCACCTATCAGGACGGATGCGGCCCATCGGATTCTGGTTGCCGCATAAGGCGGCAGGTGGGAGAGTATCGGTAGCTGCAGTAACGACATACGCCCGATACACGTCTTATGAGAGCGAGTCATGTCGGTAGCCGGCAGCCCAGACCGCGGCATCCGGAAACCGATGCAACGAAGGGATGATATGAAGCACACAATGGCAATGAGGAAGGCATCGCGAGGGACGGCACTTGCCCTCGCGGCAGTCATGATGACAGGCGCCGTGGGTTGCAAGAAGACGGCTCCCGTGGTGGACGATGCCACACTGACCTCGCAGGTTCAGCAGCGCATCGCCTCCGATAGCGCACTTGCGACAGAACCTGTCCAGGTCATCTCGCAGGGCGGTGCCGTGACCTTGACCGGAGCGGTAAGCAATGCCGCCGCGCGCAGTCTCGCGGCCAATGACGCCGCGGCGGTATCCGGTGTCACACAGGTCATCAACAACATCACGGTAAGCGCGGCAACAGCCCCCGTCACGGCGGCCGCGACGACACCGCTGCCGGTGGCTCCCGTTCAAACGGTTCCGCCGCCTCGCGAGCGCGTGCGTGCTGCTGCTCCTCCGCCTCCGCCTCGCTACACGCCGCCACCTCCTCAGCAACAGCAACCGGCGCCGATTGCCCGTGTGCAGCCGCCACCGCCGCCACAGCAACAGCAGCCCGCGCCGCCGCCACCGCCCGTCGCACGTGTGGTGACACTCCCTGCCGGCAGCACGCTTCCCGTCCGCGTGACGCAGACGCTCGACTCCGCCACCACGCAGCCAGGCGAGACCTTCACGGGCGCGATCGCGACCGACATCGTCCAGGACGACATGCTGATCATCCCGCGCGGTTCCGCCGTTACGGGTCGCGTCACCGAGGTTCACGAGGCAGGTCACTTCAGCGGCTCCTCACTGCTGACCGTAGAACTGACCGGTGTGAACGCCCGGGGCGAACGCATCTCCCTGGCCACGCAGCCGTACAGCGTGGAAGGTAAGGGCCGCGGAAAGAACACGGCCGTGAAGACCGGCGTCGGAGCCGCGGCGGGCGCAGTCCTCGGCGGCATCTTCGGTGGCGGCAAAGGAGCGGCCATCGGCGCGGCTGCCGGTGGCGGAACCGGCGCGGGTATCAACGCCGTCACGCGCGGCCAGCAGGTGCAGATTCCCAGTGAATCTGTCGTGCGCTTCGTCATCACCAATTCGGTCGCGGTGCGCACCTCGACCCATGCAGGCGGATACAACGGCGCGCCTTCCTTGCAGGATCGCCAGTAGGATTCGCGCAGTCACGAGACGGGCCGGTGCCCATCGCACCGGCCCGTTTTGTCGTTCCTGGCCGTCCCTGCGCGACACAGTGCAATACGACAACTGTTCCTTCGCAGTGCTAACATTTCCCTCTGAACCGCCCGCGCAGCTTTCGTTCGGGCCCCTACCCGTCACAAGTAGCCCAATCCCCGCAGGGCGCCGGTGTGACCAAGAGACTTAAGTTCGCATGAAGAATTCCCTGCCGGCTAGCGCCGGATTTTTCAGCTTTGTCCTGCACGCGCACCTGCCTTATGTTCTGCATCATGGCACCTGGCCCCACGGTTTGGAGTGGCTGCTGGAGGCCGCAGCGGAGACCTATCTGCCACTGCTGCGCACTGCCCGCCATCTGCATGCCGAGAGCATCCCCCTCTGCCTGAACGTCAGCGTCTCTCCCGTTCTGCTGGAGCAACTCGCACACCCCGACTTTCTCGCAGAGCTACCCAACTACCTTCAGCGCAAGATCACATCAGCCCGCGAAGATGCGGCGTTCTTCGAGCAGGCCGACGAACAACATCTGCTCTACCTGGCCCAGCATTGGGAGCGCTTCTTCCAGGACGCGCTTGATGACCTCAACGCCCTTGGAGGCGACCTCATCGCTGGTTTTCGGCAGGCAGAGGCGACCGGTTCCATGCATCTGCTGACCTCTGCCGCGACGCACGGCTACGCGCCGCTGCTGGGCACCGATGAGAGCATCCGCGGCCAGTTCCAGACAGCGGTGCGGGCACATCAGCGGCACCTTGGCACCGTTCCGCAAGGCGTATGGCTGCCTGAGTGTGGATACCGTCCGGCGGGTCTGTGGCGGTTCCCCGTAGCTCCTGCGGGCGACGCGAAGATTGAGCCTGCGCGCGCTCGTGTGGGCGTTGAGACGGCACTGGCAGAAGCTGGTCTGCGCTTCACCTTTGTCGACACCCACCTCGTGGAAGGTGCGGAGAAGTTGCCGCCGGCAGACCGCGCAGGCAAGCCCGTCGCAATCACGCCGACGACCGACGCGAAGTCGCTTTACCGGCCCTACCGCATCGATGCGAGCGACGTCGCCGTCTTCGCGCGTGATCCTCTCACTGCCGTACAGGTTTGGAGCGCGCAGAACGGCTATCCCGGCGACTTTCACTATCTCGACTTCCACAAGAAGCGGTGGCCCGGTGGCCATCGTTACTGGCGAGTCACCGGCGCCGGTCTTGGCATGGAGTCGAAGGAGCCCTACTACCCCGAAGCTGCCATGGAACGCAGCCGCGCCCACGCCGAGCACTTCGTGGAGATGGTCGCGGAGACGCTGCGCTCCCAACCGACGGTGGACGGCACACCGCCCCTGATGTGCGCTCCGTTTGACCTGGAGCTCTTCGGCCACTGGTGGCACGAAGGCATGCTGTTCCTTGAAAACGTGGCGCGCGTACTGGCGGATGGCAAGCATGGAGTCCGGCCCACAACCTGCGCTGCATACCTCGAAGAATTCGGCACGGACGGGCGCATACGCATGCCGGAAGGTTCATGGGGAGCCAACGGAGACAACAGCGTCTGGCTCAACGGCGACACCACCTCCCTGCTGGCTCGCATGTACGCCGCGGAGCTTTCGGTGCGTGCTGCGTCACGACAGGCCGCATGGACCGACGGCGGAACGGGCGAGCGCATTGCGCGACAGATGTGCCGTGAGTTGCTGCTGATGGAATCCAGCGACTGGCCGACACTGATCACTACGGGCGCCGCTCGAGACTATGCGGAGAAGCGATTTGCATACCACGCTGAGAGTTTCTCTGCGACCCATGCGGCATGGGAATCCTTCCTGGCCAATGGATCGCTCGCAGAGACCGATGCCGCCCGATTGGCCGAAATGGAGGCGGAAGACTGCCTGTTCGCCGATCTGAAGACATCGGCATGGCAGCCTCAGGCCTGATGTCTTTGCGGGGTCCCGATGCCGACGGGCGCTAAACGTCGGCATCGACTTCCCCGGTAAATCCACAGCTCTCGGTAGACTTGAAGTGTGGCAACCGCACTTATCGCCGCGCAGCAGACGGGTTCGAAGGCGCGGTCACCGCTTGCCCTTTGGCATCTGCTGAGCCTGGATGCACCCACAGTCGCTGCGATCTGGACTGTCTATCTGGCACGCTGCTTCGGTGTGGCATTGCCCTGGACAGCGCCGGCAGCTCTTGCGGTTGCGGTCTGGATGCTCTATGCGGCAGACCGCGTGGCCGACGCAGCACGCGGTACCGATCTGCGCGAGCGCCACCACTTTCACCAGGTCCACCGCCATGCCTTCCTTGGCGCCATGCTGGGCGCGGTCCCAGTGTTGGCGTTTTTGCTGATCCTGATGCCCGGAACGCTTCGCCTCGCATGGATGCTGCAGGCGTTACCCCTTGCTGGTTATGTCGCGGCAGTGCACGCATGGCGCCTGCCACGCGTGCCGAAGGAACATCTGGTCGGCATCTTCTTCGCAGTCACCTGTTTCATGCCGGCGTTGCTCGTTGATCCACCGGCTGTGACGATCGTCGCAATGGTGCTCTTCGGGGCGCTGTGCTGGCTGAACTGCGCCGCTCTTGCGCGATGGGAGAGCACGCCAAGGACTGCGATGGATGCCGGCACTGCGTGGGCATCGCAGCATCTGCAGATCGCCTGCCTCGCACTCGCAGCCGTTGCAGGCATAAGTCTGCTTGCAATGCATTTAGCGGCAATCGCCGTGCCCCTTGCCCTGGCCTGCATTGCGCTGGCTTTACTGGACAGGTTGTGTCGGCATTGGAATCCTGTACATCTTCGTGCGCTGGCGGATGCGGCACTCCTCACACCAGTGCTCACCTGGCCATTGCTGCATCTGCTCTCTCGATGAGCGGCTTCGATCGCCTTTCAAGGCCCTACCGGTGGATGGAATACCTTTCCTTCGGCCGCGCACTCGAGCGGTGCCGATTTTACTTCCTGCCGCAACTCGCCAGCACGCGACATGCCCTGCTGCTGGGCGATGGCGACGGCCGCTTCGCAGAACGCTTGCTACGCGCACTGGTCGATCACGGTGCGCCCAGTTCCAAAGCGGGTGATCCAAGTCTCGCCCAGGAGACGCGGCCTCCAAAAGCCAGACGAGTCGTAGCCGTCGACAGCAGCGCAGCGATGCTCGCGCTGCTTCGATCACGCTGTGCTTTCGCTGACAACCTGCTCGCAACATACGTCGCCGATCTTTCGCAAGGCATGCCGGATGTGCTCCGAGGAGAGCACTTCGACCTGATCACGACACACTTCTTCCTCGACTGCCTCACGACCGAAGAGGTGAAGCGGCTCGTGGCAGACGTACGCCCCCGCATGACCGCGGATGCGCGGTGGATCATCTCAGAGTTTGCAGTGCCAACACGCGGTGCGATGCGGCTCCCCGCGTGGATCGTCGTGCGCGGTCTCTACCTCAGCTTTCGCTTGCTTACGGGCCTGAGGGCACAACAACTGCCGGACTATCGAAGCGCCCTGTCGGCATACGGACTGGTCTTGCAGGATCAGACCGTAATGCTGGGCGGCTTGCTTACGGCCGAGCTGTGGCGCTGTGAGGTACGGCCGGAACCGCTAGAATCGTAGGTGATGAATCTCTACATGCTTCGACATGCATCGGCTGGCCAGCGGCGTTCCAACCCCGTGCTGGACGTGAAGCGCCCGCTGGATAAGGCAGGCAAGCGCGACTGCCTGCTCCTGGGCAATACCCTGTCATCGATGAATGTGAGCTTCGACCTCATCGTCAGCAGTCCACTCAAGCGCAGCCTGCAGACCGCGTCACTCGTCGGCACGGAGACCGGCTACGAGCAGAAGATTCTTCTATCGGACGCGCTTGCACCATCCGCCACCTTCGCACAGTTCGAGAAGCTGCTGGTGGAATGCGCCGGGCACGAGTCACTGCTCGTCGTCGGGCACAGTCCCAACCTTGTGCAGTACCTGGGTCTGCTGATGCAGCCCGCGCAGCCGACCACCGCGAGCCGGCCGCCAGCCAGCGTCCGCCTGCGTAAGGGCGGCATTGCAAGGCTGAACCTTGAGCGCGGCGCCGCCACGCTGCAGTGGATGCTGGATCCGCGCGTGGTGCGTACGCTCTACGCCAACTCGACGATCAGGTCGCGCCGGAAGATCTCCCGGAAGTAAGCGGCTTCCTTCTTCAACATCCAGCGCTCCAGCTCGGCGCCGTTCTTGCCGGCGTGAAGCTCTACCAGCACGCGCTTGGGATATACGCGAACTGCTACCTGCAGCGCTTCTGTCGCACGGTTCTGATTGAGCGCTACGGCCAGTCGCAGCAGCACAATGGCGCGACCGACATTCGAATGCTCTTCCACGGGAATGCTGCGCATGGGGCGATCCATCGGGTCTGGACGACTCTTGCCCAGGTAACGTGCGATGGCGCTCATGGTCGTACGCTCACCGGATGAGAAGCCGAAGATCTCTGAGTTCTCGATGATGTACTGCGTGTGCCGGTGATGGCCCTGGTGGTTCATGAACTTGCCCACCTCGTTCATCATGGCTGCGGCACTCAGAAGCTCGCGATACTCCTCAGGCAGACCATGCACGCGCTCGGTAGCGTCGAAGAGTCGCACCGCATCCGCGCGTACCGAGTCGGCACGCTTGGGATCGATGTTGTAACGGCGGCAGACCTCAAGCACGCCCTCCCACCGCTCCTGCTCGACAGCCTTATGGACCGACGCACGCTCGTCTGAGTCCGAGAGCATCTGCGCGAGGATGCCGTCGCGTAGACCCAGCGGTGAGTAGCGGAATCCCTTGAGGTGCAGTCGCTCCAGGATGTCGGCATATACGAACGCGCCGCCAATGATGATCTCGCTGCGCTTCGGTCCAATGCCCGGAATCACAAGGCGCTCGCTGTTCTTCATCTTGACGAGTTTGTTGGCCAGGCGGCGAACGGAAGCCGTATCCGTCTCCAGTGGGACGATCTTCGTGGAGACGCGCCGTGCGATGGTCGATTTCTTCACCATCTTGGCAGCTTTGGCGAGTGCCTTTGGCAACATGCTTGGGTGCTTGCTCGCCTCTGCCAGGGCAGCTGCCGCACCGGAGGTTGCAATCACCAGCGGCGCGCCAGGCTTTCCCATCTTGCGTTCCAGCTTGCGCATCTCGCGATCGATGTAGCTGTGGAGCTGGCTCTGCTGATCGGCCGTTGGCGGGTCGTTGTGCAGGAACTCCTGCTGCAGACGCACGGAACCAAGCGGCAGTGAAACCATGCTCTGAATGCGTCCGCCATCGGACAGGGTGACCTCGCACGATCCGCCCCCAAGGTCGATGAGGACACAGCGGCCTCGGGCTCCGGGCTCATGCGTGACCACGCCCAAGTGGATCAGACGCCCCTCTTCAAGACCAGAGATGACCTCGACAACCCATCCGGTCGCGGACTTCACCCAGGCAATAAAGGCGGCGGCATTGCGCGCATCGCGCATGGCGGACGTCGCGACAACACGCACACGATCCACAGGCTGCGCCTGCACAGACTTCTGAAATCGCTTCAGCGCGCGGATGGTGTTGGCCATCGCATCGGGGGAGATTTCACCCGTTTCGAAGACACTGTCGCCCAGGCGGACAACTTCTCTGTCCTCGTGGAATCCCTTTACTTTGTGCTGTTCCACCGTGGCAATGGCGAGCCGGCAAGAATTGGACCCGATGTCGATTGCTGCAAAAGTGGGCAACGCTTCCTCCTGCACTGGGTGTACGGCGACCTCCGCCGGCGCTTCCGGGTGCAACATCTGCACTCTACACGATGTAGCTATGACGCGAATCAGCATGAAACTTCGCGTACGACATTGCATCTTCATGCTGTACACAGAAAGCATCGCGAGGCGTCGAACCAACAGAATGTCCAGCACCGCACAGATAGCATCGACCCCGGCGGTGACGGCTGCGGCCAGCTCCACGCCCGCCCGCAGGCATGTGCTTCTTCTGGTTGTTCTCTGGATTGCAGTCTACGCAGCAGCGCTCTTTGCTCCACCGCTGCTGGATGATGCCGACGCCACGCATGCGAGTGCCGCGCGCAACATTCTTCTGACGCACGACTTCGTTACCCTGCGCGTCGATGGCATTCGGTACCTGGAAAAAGCGCCACTGCCCTACTGGCTTGTGGCCGGGGTCTTCCGAATCTTTGGCTTCAATGCGTTCGCTGTCCATCTGCCCCAGGCGTTGGGCGTCCTGTTACTGGCACTGCTGGCGTACCGCTGGGCGCGCCGTGCGTGGAACGAACGCACCGCGCTGTATGCGGGACTGATGGTCCTTACGTCGGTCGGCGTCTTCCTCTTTACGCGCGTTTTCATCCCGGAAGTGCTGCTGAGCCTGTTTCTCGCGGCCACGCTCTATGCCGTACAGCGAGGCCTCGAAGAAAGAAGTCCTAGACACATCTACGCGGCATGGGCATTCCTCGCCCTTGCAGTGCTTACCAAGGGATTGATCGCCATCGTCTTCGTTGGCGGCGCGCTGATGCTCTATGCCACGATCATGGCTGAGTGGAGGCGCTGGCGCGAGCTTCGACTGGTCACCGGCACGCTGCTGTTCCTGGCCATCGCAGCCCCCTGGCACATCCTTGCGGGGTTGCGGAACACCGGCGCGTACGGCGGCCATGGCTTCTTCTGGTTCTACTTTGTCAATGAACACTTCATGCGTTTCCTGGGTCGCCGCATCCCGCATGACTACAACAAACTGCCGGGTGGCCTGTACTGGCTGCTGCACCTGGCATGGCTCTTCCCATGGAGCCTCTTCTTCCCGGCCGGCTTTGCTGTTGCGTGGCTGCGCCGTGGCCGTTTTTCGGGCCTGCGGCATACCTATGAAGGCCGCACGCTCCTGCTACTGACCAGCTTCGCAGCGTTGATCCTGGTGTTCTTTTCGATCTCGACCAACCAGGAGTACTACACGTTCCCGGCCTACCTGCCGCTTGCCGTACTGACCGCAGCAGGACTGACTGCGGCTGAGCGGCATGCACGCGTTCGTGGCTGGCTCACCGCTGCCCACGCGGCATTCGCAGTGCTTGGACTGGCCATTGCGGCGACACTCGCCTCGGGCCTATGGAGTTCTCGCCATCTGCCCTACGTCTCGGATATCGGCGCGCTGCTGGCTCACCGTGGTGTGGGCGACTACACGCTGTCCATGTCCCACTTCTTCGATCTCACGGGACCGTCCTTCGCCGCACTGCGACTGCCCGCCGCGCTGGCTGCGGTAGTCTTCGCGATTGGGCCAACGCTGGCGTGGTTCCTCCGCCGTCGCGGTCAGGCCGTGCAGAGCACCATTGCGGTCGCGCTCACCTCCGGCGTTTTCCTGATTGCCGCACATATCGCGCTGATTCGTTTCGCACCCATGCTGTCTTCCGCTGCGCTGGCAGATACCTACATAGCTGCGGAACACAGTGGTGTGATCGAGCCAGGCACACAGTTGATGCTTTATGGCGACCAGGCATATGGCTCCACACTGCCCTTCTACACCGGACGCATCGTGCCCCTTGTGGAAGGACGCTCGACGTCCATGTGGTTCGGATCGACGTTCCAGGACGCGCCGCCCATCTTCCTTTCCAACGCCGACCTCACCGGCAACTGGGGGAAAGGTCCGCGCAAGGTCTTGTTTGTGCCGGAGGAGAAGCGCCAGGTCGTGGACCGGCTGCTGGGCACACGCGGGATCATCATGTCCGAAGTCTCCGGCAAGGCTCTCATCACGGATCGTCCGTTGCATCCGCAGAATTAACCTCACACACAGGATCGACTTGCGCACCACACGTCTGTTGCCGTACAGATGAAGGCACTGATGTCCTTTTCTTCCAGCCTCGAATCACCCATCACCACCGCGCCCGCTCGACAACTCCGCCGCCGCTCTCTCGCGGTCCTGGTTTGTGTGTGGCTTGTGCTGCACCTCGGCTGCCTGTTTACCCCCGGCCTGCTCGATGATGTCGACAGCATCTATATTGAAGTGGCGCGCGAGATGCTGCAGCGCCACGACTACGTCACGCCCTACGTCGACGGCATACGCTTCTTTGACAAGCCACCCCTGATGTACTGGATGGCAGCCGCCGGCATGAAGATCTTTGGCCCCTATGACTGGGCCGCACGTCTGCCGCTGTCCCTCGCGGTACTCGGACTCTTCCTCGCCGTCTATGCCCTGGGCCGCAGGTTATTCGGCGAGCGAGGAGGCTTCTACGCAGCGCTCGCCATGGCGACCAGCCTGGGCCCGTACCTCTTCACACGCTTCTACATTCCGGACATCCTTAACGCTCTGTGGATGACGCTTGGCGTGCACTTGTTCCTCATCGCACTCGACCACGCGCAGGCGGGAAAGGCCACTGCGGCACGTTGGGCAACATTGGCCTTCGCCGCAGTGATGGCGCTCAATCTGTTGACGAAGGGCCTGATCGGAATCGTCTTTCCCATCGGCTTCGTGGTGCTGTACGCACTGCTGACCAAGCAGACGCGCCGCATGGTGAGCCTGCCCCTCTTCAGCGCGCTGGCCATGTTTGCAGCGATCGCTCTGCCGTGGCACGTGCTTGCCGCATTACGGAATCCTGCCATCGCCATGCCCGCAGGCACCGGCCTCCCGGAGCACGCTGGATGGTTCTGGTTCTACATCATCAATGAGCACTTCATGCGGTTCCGCGGCCTGCGCATTCCGCATGACTACGGCCAGGTGCCCATCCCGCTCTTCTGGCTGATGTTCTTCCTGTGGCTCATGCCGTGGGTTGCTTTCCTGCCCGCAGCATGGACGCAGTATGCGCGGCTGTGGCGCGACCGCTCCCTGGACAACAGCAAGCGCAAGCAGGCCGCACTGACAGTATTGCTGTGGAGCGGCATGGTGCTTGGCTTCTTCACACTCTCCTCGCGGCAGGAGTATTACTCGCTGCCTGCGCTCCCCGCGCTGGCGCTGATGGCTGGTGGTGTCGTCGCCGGTGCAGAGCATGGCGATGCAGGATTGCGACGCAACATTCTTCGCGCCAGCACATGGTTCCTGCTGCCACTCTGCACGGTGATCGCCGTCATCTGCGGCGTCTTCGGCATCATCTCGCCGTCAGCACCAGCGGGTGCCGACATTTCGCAACTGCTCACAAGCAATCCCGACCAGTACAACCTGGCCCTCGGCCATCTGCATGACCTGACGACCCGCGCCATGGGCTTCTTCCGCGCACCCTTGCTGGGCATGGCTGTCTGCATGCTCGGCGTTGGGCCCATCGCCTGGTGGCTGCGCCGAAACGGCAACCGGCGCAATGCCAATCGCGAACGTACCGCGAATTCCGTGCTCGCCGTCAGCATGTGCGGTGTCCTGTTGTGCGTGCACGCCGGCCTTGCACGCTTCTATCCCATCATTGGATCGAAGGGATTGGGGACGCAGCTGGCCACGGTGGTAAAGCCGGAGGACGCCGTTATGCTGGACGGAGAACTCACCAGCGGATCGACGATCCTCTTCTACACACGGCACCCGCTGCAACTGGTGAATGGCCGCGTCAACGGACCGTGGTTTGGTTCGTTTTGGCCCGACGCGCCACACATCTTCGAAGACGAGGCCAGCCTGCACCGCGCATGGGCGAGCCCGCAACGCGTGTACCTGCTGACCTATGAGAAGCCGCGCATCGCGGACCTGCAGAGATTCGCGCCGGTGCGCATCTTCGCCTCCTCCGGAGGCAAGATGATTCTCACCAACAAGCCCTGAGGCGGGAGAAGTTTGCCGTTGCCTGTGCGATGTCGGGGTGATATTCCATTGCCTGACGGCGTTGCGATGCACCTCGGAGAATGACGCGGTCAGAGGACGGAGCCGTGCCCGCAGGAAAGCTTTCGAAGAAGCAACAGGACGCACTCCTCGCGATCCTGAAAGATCGTTTTACAAAGCATGAGGCGCGCCACAAAGGACTCAGCTGGGCCGATGTCCAGGTAAGACTCGAAGCCCAGCCGGAAGCGTTGCGGTCCCTGAGCGCGATGGAAGCTTCGGGCGGAGAGCCTGATGTCATCGGCCAGGACGCGGACTCCGCGCAGTACATCTTCTGCGATTGCTCGGCGGAGAGCCCGGAGGGACGCAGAAACATCTGCTACGACCCCAGGGGTTACGAGAAAAGAAGGGACGAAGGCCTTCCCGTTTCAGGCAGCGCGCTTGGCATGGCCGCAGAGATGGGAATTGAGGTGCTGGATGAAGAACACTACGGGCTGCTGCAGTCTCTGGGAAGCTTCGACACCAAATCCCAGAGCTGGCTCAAGACACCCTCAGAGGTCGCGAAACTGGGTGGAGGCATCTTTGGAGATCGCCGCTTCGGTCGCGTGTTTGTGTATCACAACACGCCACAGTCGTTCTATCGCGCCAGGGGGTTTCGCGGCATGCTCAAGGTCTAAGGCTGCGCTCCGTCCGCCTTCAACGTGCCGTCCGGCATGATGCGGAACCTGGTGCCGTGATAGCTGGTGTCCGCGGGCAGATAGCTGCTGCACCAGACGATGAATCCCAGCAGGTCGCGCAGTGGATAGATCAGCGTCTGAAATGCCACGTCCTCAGCGCCCAGCACGCGCAGCATGGTAAACGCCTGCAGCATACGGTTGACGATTGCAATGGCAAGGAACGCAAACGCTGCGCCCCAATGCGCTCGCGCCGCCTCCACTGCAAATCCGAGCAGACCAAATGGCATGGCAAACGTCAATCCTGTTCCAAGATGTCCCGCGGGCCGCGAGCGCCGCGTGCTCTGCATCCACCGCAGTTGATCGCGAAACGACCGGACCACACCTTGGTCCGCCACAATCAGCTTGATCACATGCGTGGACATCTCCACGCCACGGCCCGCGTGAGCGAGCCGATTGCCCAGCACGAAGTCCTCCGCCCAGTGATTTCCAAGATCGGCATAACCGCCACCATCGGCGAAGGTCCTTTTCTGGAGAACCATGGTCACGCCCAGCGCGAAATCTGTGCCGCTGAGCATGTCGGCGACCAGCACGCCGGACCCCATTTCGACCGTCTTCCCGACGGCGTCGAGTCGTGTGAAGAGGCCACCCTTGTCCACGTGACCGATGTAAAGGCACGATGCCAGTTCAACCTGTCTTCCCTTGACGGTGTGACCCGGTGCAAGCGCCTGGACACACTGCAGCAGGTAGTCCGGAGACACGCGTGCATCGGCGTCGCTTGTTACCAGGTGCGGGTAGGCCGCGCCCTCACTCATCACACCCAGTGAGAACATCTTGGGGTTGGGGTACAGCGGCTCGCCACAGGCGAAATACCGTACCGGCTGATTCGGATAGCGCTGCGCAATCGAATGCGCGAGCTGGATGCCCTCATCCTGAAGGTGGCGCGCGCAGAAGAGAATCTCATAGGGCGCCGGATAGTCCTGCTGAAAGAAACTTTCAATGCTCGTCTCCAGACCAGGCTGCGTGCCGTGCAATGGCTTCAGCAGGCTGATGGGCGGAGTAAAGGTCGCGGGAGTACGAAGTGAGACTACTCGGCGGCGATGGAAGCGTAGCGCCGCCGCAAGCGCAAGGCCGCAGAAGACGAGCGATGTCACGGTCCCGAGAACGGCGGTCCAGAAAAGCACATCGCCCAGGTGCATGGGAGTGGCGGCAGCAAGCATCAGGTGACACATGATCAACGCTTGCGGACCGTCTTACCAACCACGACGGTGCGTTTCATCGGCACCAGTCCCGCCTCGGACCGTGGCGGTTGCTGCATGCGGCTCAACATCTCGTCCCGCATGTAGCTGACGAAGTTCTGCATGTCGCTGTTCATCTGCTCCATGCGTTCCCGCATCTGCAGGATGATGGCGATCCCGGCAATATTCACGCCAAGATCGCGCGCCAGATTCAGGATGAACTCCAGCCGCTCCAGGTCTTCGTCGGTATACAGGCGCGTGTTGCCCTCAGACCGCGATGGGCGCAGAAGTCCTTCACGCTCATACAGCCGCAACGTCTGCGGATGAATGGCGTACATCTCTGCCACGGCAGAGATCATGTAGGCGCCTTTGCTGCGTCGCTTGGTAGCCATAGCGTTTGCTCTGCCCTATCTTACTGGTTTGGCTGCCCGTGTCGTTCGATCAATGACCAGGTCCATGCCGATCGAACCCGGTGCAGTGGGACGAAAACCGAATTGCGCATAGAGCCTGTGAGCCTCACCATCCGCCAGGAGATTGACGAATGACCCGGCGGGAACGTTTTCATGAAGATATGCCACGATGCGACTCACCAGCGCTTTGCCCAGACCGCGCGCCTGATGATCGGGATGCACCGCAATATCCGAGACCTGAAAACAAAGCCCTCCGTCTCCGACAACGCGTCCCATCCCCACCACTTTGCCCGCATGTCTTACGAGGACACCAAAGATCGTTCGCGGCAATCCCGCAGTAGCGGCCTCGATGCTGCGCGGCGACATGCCGGCATCAACCCGAAGCTGGCAGAACGTCACCGGGTCCGGCACTTCTTCGAACAGGCTGTACTCGTGGTGCACAGTCACCTACTTTGTCAGGACAGGAATCGTTTTGCCGATGCAGCAACAGCCGCGTCTTCATCGTGCGTCCTACTAAGCATGATCGCAAAGGTTTTAACGTTAGGCACAAAGGCCACATGGTGGGCAGCCAAGCGCACGGCGCGCGGCTATCGCACGGAGACATCCATCGCATTGGGCCTGCTGGGCGCAGCGATCACAGCGAACGAGGCCTATAAAGCGAAGCAGCGAGCCACTGCGATGTGCGGCAAGATCGTCGTTGTGATGGGCGGTAGCCGAGGCCTGGGACTGGAGATCGCGAGGCAGTTCGGTCTCGGCGGCGGACACCTTGTCCTGGTTTCACGCAACGAAGAGGAACTGCGCAATGCGCTGGGCAAACTGCAGGCGGAGGGTGCTATCCCCAATGGCGCTGCAGCCCACATTGTCGTCGCAGACGTCTCCAGGCAGGAAGACTGCGAGCGCGCCATCGCAAGCGCAATGGAACGCTTCGGTCGCGTGGATGTGCTGATAAATTGTGCCGCTGTCATGCAGGTTGCGCCCTTTGAGGATATGACCACCGAGGCCTTCCACAAGGCGATGGACATCAACTTCTTCGGCGCCCTCTATGCCATCCAGGCGGTGGTGCCGCACATGCTGCAGCGTGGTTCGGGCAACATTGTGAACATTGCCAGCGTAGGCGGCAAGATCGCCGTGCCGCACATGCTGCCCTATGTTGCCAGCAAGTTTGCGCTGGTGGGCTTCAGCGAAGGTCTTCATGCCGAGCTGCGGCACAAAGGCATCCGCGTTACGACAGTCTGCCCGGGTCTGATGCGCACGGGTGCCGAGAGCGGGGTCAAGTTCGCCGGCAATGCGGAGAAAGAATATGCGTGGTTCAAATTTGGAGCAGAGGCTCCATTGGTCTCTATCAGTGCGCGCGCCGCAGCTCGCAAGATCTTTGCAGCCACCGTCGCCGGTAAGGCGGAGATCACCATTACGCCGCAGGCATGGCTGGGTGCGCGCGCGGTCGGGCTCGCTCCGAACTTCTCACAACAGTTCGCTGCAGCGGTGAATCACCTCGGCCTGCCCGCGGCCAACGGCAACCGCGATACCACGACGGGCGCCGAGATCGAAGCAAAGCAATAGCAACAGATAGGGTGCCCGATTCCTGCGCGAACCTTGCGCAGGAATCGGGCACCCTGCCTTGCTAGACCCTCGAGAACATCGCTTCGCGTGGGTCTTCCGGATTCAGCTTCGCCAACTCGCGCAGAATCTCCTTCGAACGCTCATCCTGGATCTTCGGCACAACGATCTGCACTTCGACGATCTGGTCGCCACGCAGACCTTCCGTTGCAGCCGAAGGGACACCCTTCTCACGCAGGCGCAGCTTCTGCCCGGTCTGTGTGCCAGGCGGGATCTTCAACTGCGCACGACCGTCGATAGTAGGTACGTCGATCTTCGTCCCAAGCGCCGCTTCGAAGGCCATGACGGGCACCGTCACACGGATGTCGTCAGCCGTTCGCGTGAAGACGGGATGCGATCCCGCCTTGATGATGAGGTACAGGTCACCGGCGGGCGCGCCCATACTGCCGGCATTGCCCTTGCCTGCCAAACGGATGCGCTGACCGTCGCGCGTGCCGGGCTTGATACGGAACTCAAGCGAGTCGCGGCGTGTCACGGTACCTTCGCCGTGGCATGTGGGGCATCCCTGCTGGATACGGCCCGAACCGCCGCAGCGCGGGCACTGCACGTTGAACTTCATGCGGCCGTTCATCTGCGTGACCTGGCCGGTGCCGTTGCATTGAGGACAGCTTTGCGGTGGTCCCACCACCCCCGCGCCCTTGCATGTCCCGCACGGCTCCTGCCGCGTGATCTCAATGCGCGTCGTGCCACCGCGAATCGCGGTCCAGAAATCGACTTCGACCTGGTATTCCAGATCGGTGCCGGCACGTGGGCCACGCTGCGCCTGCTGCCTTCCGCCCGCGGCGCCACCATTGAACATGCCGCCGAAGATATCGCGGAAGGACGAGCCAAAGCCACCGCCGCCCTGTTGCGAGGCTCCGCCACTAAAGTCGAAGCCGCCAAAATCAAACGGCACGCCGCCAGCGTCCGCGGATGGGCCCGCGCCGTAATTCGCGCCACCGCCGTAGCCGCCACGCGCCGCGGCCTCCGCTTGCGCAGGGTCGATGTTGTCAGAGTAGAAGCCGAGCTGATCGTAGATCTTGCGCTTCTTCTCGTCGCTCAGGACATCGTTGGCCTCAGAGATTTCTTTGAACTTCTCCTCGGACTTCTTGTCGTTCGGATTCACATCCGGGTGATACTTGCGCGCGAGCTTGCGGAAGGCCTTCCGGATCTCATCCGTCGTGGCAGTCTTCTTGATGCCAAGCGCGCCGTAGTAGTCCTTGCTGGGTGTGGGTGCCATGTCTTCTTACTAGATTAGATGAGTCTTCCCCACTCAGGGTTCCGATGTTGCAGAACAGATCACCGCCGCTTCGCTGCGGCCCGGCTGGCCCTGAGGCTGGTGCCCTGTCTCAGGGCGGAATCGTTCTCAGCGGCCGTGGTTCCCTGGTCCCTGGGGCACCAGTAGAGCGTGCGGCCCGCGACGTCTTTGCGCAGGATCGTTTCGCCGCAGACAAAGCAGGGCTTGCCGTGCCGGCGATAGACATAGTGCTCCTCGCCGCGCTCCGCCAGGGCCTTTTTGCTGGGCCGATCCTTGCGCTCCGTGCAGACGATTCGGCGATCGATCATGCCCGCCTTGAGCAGCGGAATCGAATCTTTCCAGATCTCTTTGAGACGTTTCAACGCCATCTCGTTTCCGGGCGTAAACGGGTTGATGCGATGCCGGAACAGGAGCTCCGCGCGGTAGATATTTCCGATGCCGGAGAGGATCGTCTGGTCCATCAACAGCTCGCCGATAGAGCTCTTTTTCGAGAGAATCTTATCGAATGCGCGCTTGGGATCGTCGTGTCCATTCGGCTCATCGGCCAGCGGATCGGGGCCAAGACGATCGAGCAAGGCCTGCCACTTCTTCGCGTCGTAGACAGAGCAGTCCGTGGGCCCACGCAGCTCCCACCAGTCAACATCCTCTGCGGGGAAGGGCTGCGTGCCGTCATCCTTCGCGCAGGTCAGGTTGTGCGGCTGCCCCTTCTGCGAACGCGATGCCTTGCCGCTATCCGCTCTCTGCATGACCGCGCGTAGCAGCCCCTTGGGCTCCGGCAGCGGACCACAACCCTCCGTAAAGTCGCCGAAACGACCCAGATGGACATGAAGATAAAGCTCTCCGGGAAACTCATAGCCAAGATGCTTACCCACCGCATGCACCTTCAGCAGCTTCTTTCCATCGACCAGATGCGCGTCACTGAAGCGGTGGTTCGGTCCCGGCAAAACATTCAGCTTGCGGCCTGCAAACGCGGCGGTATGACGCTCCGCCCATCGATGGACTTCATTGCCCTCTGGCATTCCTGTTCTCCAGATAAAAGAGACGAGGGAGAGCAGGCAAAGGGTGCATCCCCTGCCCACTCTCCCTCAGTGGAACCGCACAGGCCTTCACATCATCGAAGATCTTCGCGCCTTCTTGATCGCCACGAGTCATCAGCACACAGGTGACCGCTTACGATGCGAGAAGCTCCAGCCGTGGCGGTGCGACCGACGGCCTGAGCGTGGCGTCGGTCAGTGGCAGGAAGCGCCCGGACTCCGCGTCGTAGGTGTCGATGGAGCCGGTATGGATCTCATAGACCCAACCGAACAGTTGTAGCTGCCCACGGCTGGTGGCGTAGGCCACGGAGGGGTGCGTCTGCAGGTGCTGCAACTGCGTCAGCACATTGGCACGGGTCAGGGTGCGCAGGCGCTCCTTGGGGGTTGCGATGCTGTTGTCGCTCACGGGCGGCACCATCTGCATGGCGCTGGCACTGTGCTGAAGCCACTTATCGACGGTGGGCATCTGCGCGTGTTGCTTGCCGCTGAGAACCGCCTTCATGGCGCCGCAGTCAGAATGCCCGCAGACCACGATGTTCTGCACACCCAGTGCAAGTACGGCGTATTCGATCGTGGCGGTCACACCACCGTTCACCTCGCCGTAGGGCGGCACAATGTTGCCGGCATTGCGCGAGATGAAGAGCTCGCCGGGATCGCTCTGAAGGATCATGTCCGGCACGATCCGCGAATCGGAGCATGTCAGGAAGAGCGTCGACGGCTTTTGGCCGCTCTCCAGGCTCTTGAACAGGTTTGCGCGCTTCGGGAAAACCTCAATCTGGAACTTCTTGTAACCCTCTAACAAATTCTGCATCTGCTTCACTCCATTGCTGGTTCACTTCCCTGATGTTTCCAGACCAGTGTCTTCGCGCCGCAGTACTGTGCCTCTCACGGAAGGGAAGACAGTCGCACCGCTGGATACGCACGGCGAAAGCACGGCGCAACAGGCACTGACTCTGGATGGTGGGGAGGGGGTTACAGCGCTGGAGGAGCCCGGCCGCGGGAAGGCAGTGCATCGTACGAGATTGCAACCGCAGCATCGTCTGCAGGTGCGATCGATCCGCGCGCGGGTGATGGCGCGAGCAAAAAGCGTGGCGTGACCATCGCACCCAATGTGCTGATGGCAACCACGATTACTTCACGGGGACGCACGCCCCGTAAGGCGCGATCCGTGTCAGCGCCGTGGTGGTCCATCTCGGTCGTCATGCCACCGCGAGCGGACCGGCCATTCTGTCGTGTCGTGCGCGAGGTGCGCGTCCCGCCCGAACCGGAAGACGGCATCTGCTGGTGGTGAACCGTGGCATGCACCATCTTGTGCGGCGCCGCCATAGAGCACAGCCCAAGCACAAACAAAAGTAGCGCGCTCCACTCAATGCGCCGCTTCATGCCGTAATGGATAGAACCCTGCACAATAAAACCCTAGCATGCGTCCTGTGCGAATTCAGCGCAGAACCATTCTTTAGTCGAGATGGAAGACTTCCGTGAGGGGTTGCATCGCGTCGTCCGCCTTTGCGGACGAGTCGAAGAAGGGCAGCATCTCTGCCTGCCAGCGTTCATTCACTGGAAAGGCCTTCATGCCCTCGCGCGCGGCGTTGAAGTCTTGGACCTCGACGTAGCCGATCAGCGTGGAGTCCGGCCCAAGGAAGAGGGTGTAGTTCGTCCAGCCAGTGGCACGCAGGGCCTCCTGCATCTCAGGCCAGACGTTCTTATGCCGGTCCAGGTATTCGGGGAGCGTGGACTCGCGGAGTTTGAGGGTGAAGCAGACTCGTTGCATGCAGACCAGTCTACAAAGCATTGGGTCCCGGTGAGTGACTCACCGGGACCCAATACACTTTTGGAGGATCGCGTTAGTTCCAGACGTGCTGGATGGGCATAGGCTCGATGCGGAGGATGGTGTCCGGGCGGACGTCGTAGAGTTTGCGGGCGAAGTCTCTTGCCTGCTGTTCACTCTCGAAGATCGTCTTCTCGTGGAGCTTGCCCGCGATGTACTGTTCGCACTTCCAGATAACTGTATTCATGGCCTTCTCCTCCTTCGGACCCTTACCCTGCTCTGTTTACAAGTCTCGATACACGAAGGGCGCTCGATGCGCTTTGCGACTCTCGAGCGCCCCGTCGTGATTGCGATACGCATCGCCGATTGCAGCGGCGGTGTGATCATGCCGGTGAGCCAGTTGTGCCCGGCCGGACTAGGAAGAATCCGCTGATTGCAGCAGCGTTTCTCCTATCTATTTAGACACGATTTCTTACGTTTCGACTCGCACTTTCGTTCCAGCGAGCTACAACATTTGTTGCGGAGGAGGCCGGGCATAATGCTATGCCCGGCTCCACTTGTTGGGGTCTGCAGGCCTCGGCGTAAGGTCACGCATCGCGCGATCTCCACCTTAGCTTTCGCGAAGGTGGCACCCGCATTAGTGCCCCTCCCCGCGTTTACTTGTGGTCGACGTCTACGTACTCGGCGTCGATCACGCCCTCATCCTTCGGTGCTTCGGTGTGCGTACCGGCAGTAGCGTCTGCTTCACCGGTCGCGCCGGCCTGACCCGTCTTGTACATGGCCTCAGCAAGCTTGTGGCTTGCCGCGGTCAGACGTTCATTGGCTGCCTTCAGTTCGGTCGCGGAGGGCGATCCGGTCAGGGTCGTCTTTGCGTCGTTGAGAGCTTCCTCGACCTGCTGACGCTCGTCGCCGCTGATCTTGTCGCCGTTCTCCTTGAACATCTTGTCGACGTTGTAGACCATGCTGTCGAGCTGGTTCCGCGCTTCGATCTCCTCGCGCTTCTCCTTGTCCTCGCCCGCGTGTGCCTCGGCTTCCTTCGCCATGCGCTCGACCTCATCCTTGCTGAGACCCGAGGAGCTGGTGATGGTGATCTTCTGATCCTTGCCGGTGGCGTTGTCCTTTGCCGTCACGTTCAGGATGCCGTTTGCGTCGATGTCAAAGGTGACCTCGATCTGCGGCACACCGCGCGGTGCGGGAGGAATGCCACTCAGCTTGAACTTGCCGAGCGTACGGTTCTGCGAAGCCAGCGGACGCTCGCCCTGGATGACGTGGACTTCCACTTCCGTCTGCGAATCCGCAGCGGTGGAGAAGGTCTCCGTCTTCTTGGTGGGGATGGTCGTGTTGCGCGGGATCATGGCCGTTGCAACCGAGCCCATGGTTTCGATGGCCAGGGTCAGCGGGGTCACGTCGAGCAGCAGCAGATCCTTCACTTCGCCACCGAGAACGCCGCCCTGAACCGCGGCTCCGATCGCGACGACTTCATCCGGGTTCACACCCTTGTGCGGATCCTTACCGAAGAGCTCCTTGACCAGGGCCTGCATGCGGGGCATGCGGGTCTGGCCGCCGACGAGAACGACTTCATCGACCTTGGAGGCATCGATGCCGGCATCCTTCATCGCCTGCTTGCAGGGTCCGATGGACTTCTGCAGCAGATCTTCGACGAGCGACTCGAACTTTGCGCGGGTCAGCTTGACGACGAGGTGCTTCGGTCCGGTCGCGTCTGCGGTGATGAACGGCAGGTTGATCTCAGTCTCCATGGTTGTGGAGAGTTCGATCTTGGCGCGCTCAGCCGCATCGCGCAGGCGCTGCAGGGCCATTTCGTTGCCCTTGCCCTTCAGGTCCAGACCTTCCTGCTTGCGGAACTCGTCGATCAGGAACTCGACCAGGCGCTGATCCAGGTTGTCGCCGCCAAGGTGGGTATCACCATTGGTCGACTTCACCTCGATGACGCCTTCGCCGACTTCGAGCACGGACACGTCGAACGTACCGCCGCCGAAGTCATAGACCACGATGGTCTCGTCCTTCTTCTTGTCGAGACCGTAAGCGAGCGCAGCTGCCGTCGGCTCGTTAACGATACGCTTCACGTCGAGACCGGCGATCTTGCCGGCATCCTTCGTGGCCTGACGCTGGGAGTCGTTGAAGTACGCGGGGACAGTGATGACGGCTTCCGTGACGGACTGGCCGAGGTAGTCTTCCGCAGCCTTCTTCAACTTCTGCAAAATCATCGCGCTGATCTCGGGCGGCGTGTACTCCTTGCCCTGCGCGTCGATGTAGACGTTGTCGCCCTTGGTGACGACCTTGTACGGCACCATCTTCATCTCTTCATTCACTTCGTTCGGGCGACGGCCCATGAAGCGCTTGATGGAGTAAATGGTGTTTTCAGGATTGGTGATGGCCTGGCGCTTGGCGACCTGACCGACGAGGCGCTCGCCGCTCTTGGTGAAGGCAACGATGGACGGCGTGGTACGGCCACCCTCTTCGTTCGCGATAACCTTCGGCTCGCCGCCTTCCATGACGGACACGCAGCTGTTGGTGGTTCCCAGGTCGATTCCGATGATCTTGCCCATGTTGTGTTGCTCCTCCGGCGGCGCGATCTTGGTCGCGACCGCAATGTCCTGCGATTCAGATGCTGTGACTCAGTCGCTCAGGCATGATTAGGATCACATGTGAGTGACTTACTGTCAATGTATCTGATGCGCAGGCGCGCTTAACGGATTCAGGACAGGTCAACCCAACCAGGAGCGAGCTTGAGGCGCAGCGCCTCCAGCGCCGGCCGACCTTGACGCAGAGTCCGTCATGGGGCTACGCGCATGGCGGCCGCTTTAGAAGGGGTTGGGCGTGGTGGGGGCGGTGGGTGTGGTTCCGGTTCCGCCTGTGCCGGTGCCAGTTCCAGTGCTCGGCGTCGACGGGGAGCCGCTGCCAAAGCTGCTGGATGAGCCAAAGCTGCTGGAACTGCCGCTGCCGAAGCCGCTGGTCGAACCGGTTCCCGTCCCGGTGCCGGTCGCCGAGCCGAAGCCAGCTCCCATGGAACCGGAGCCGCTGGCGGCAGGAGCACCGCCGAAAAGACTGACTTTTGCCTTTAGCAACTCGACGCGAGGGTCGTAAAGGAACTCCCACTCCTCAATGTTCGCGGAGCCGTTCCATTCGAGCTGCCCGGAGCCTTTGGCATTGCTGCCCACGCCCATAAAGGCGCCCTTGCTGCCCTGAAAGGTCGTGGCGTCTGTACTGGATCCACTGCCGGTCGTGCCTGCCGCCGGCGTGCCCGCGCCGGTTCCGGTTCCGGTTCCGGTCGAGGTCGATCCCGTGCCTGTTGAAGCGCCGGTTCCCGAATTGTTGAAGGCGGAAGACCCGAAGCTTGAGCCGCCACTGCCTGTGCTGCTGGACGCGGGTGAGCCGGTGGCGCTGCTGCCGCCGAAGGTCCCTGCGGCGGTTGTGTTCAGATTCGACACCATGCCCTGCACCGAGCCAAGGTTGCCGACAGGTGCGCCCTGCAGCGGCTCGCCGAAGAAGCCCTTCACCTGCGTTTTGGCTTCACCGGTGTGGATCAGCCGAAATTCGTCGTTGGTGAGGGGGTCCTTATACTTCTTGCGCAAGTACTTGACGCTGGCGCCCGGACCGATGCTTACGGTAGCGCCGGAGGTGCTGCTGCCCAGCAACTGCTCCACGGTCGTGGGGTAGGAGCCATTTTTCTTGTAGTAGAGCTGGATGGCGCGGACATACTCCAGTGCGCGGTGCTCCGACTCAAGCTCTCGTTCCCGCTCCAGATCCTTGGCGACGCGCGGCGCAGCAACGGACAGCGCCAGCAGAAGCAGGAAGCAGACGACAACAAGGCCGAGCAGGAGGTAGCCCTCTTCACCGGGACGGGACGGCCGCAACGATGGCCGCGGTGTCTGCCGGTCCGTGCTCATTGCGGGCTCATCGGGAGGCGCTGCTGATTGTTGTTGGTCAGGTCGGTAACAGTAGTCGCATTCGTGGTGATCTCGTCGATGCGGTACCGCCGGCTGACGATATCGCCCGGGCTGGCGACGAAGACATCCTCACCGTGCAGCAGGAAAGCCTGACGCATGCCGTCTCGCCGCGTCGCCGTGCCAAAGAAGCGCAGGTCAATGGGCGGCGGTGGCGGCGGACCGGTATTCACGGGAACGGGCGCGACGTAGCGCGCGGTTGCGGCGGGCGTCGGAATCTTCGGTGCAGACGCTTCTGCCTGCGTGCCGGGAGCAGCGAAGATATTGCGACCACGACCCGCGTAGACGAGCGATTCCGACAACAGCATGCCTTCAGGGTGCAGCGCTGGATCGAGCTTGGAAGGCGTGATGCGGGCCGTGGCAACGGCAGCGGGGCTTACCGTGTTCGTTGCCACCGGCGCAGAGGTCGTGACGACCGGCGATGCAGGAACTGATGCATCGTTGCTGCTGCCGCTTGACCCCAGGAAGGTGTACGCGACATAGCCGATGGCCAGCACGCCGAAGGCGCCGGCTGCGATCAGTTTTTTGCGATCTTCCGTACCGGCCTTAAGGGCGCTCATGGCTGGCTCCCGGCAGTGGCCTGTGCGGAGGCAAAGACTGGCATAGGCTCGCGGATGTAGGTACCGATGCGCAACTGCAGGTTCACCAGGCCACCCTGTGCGCCGCTGAGCGCAAGGTTTTGAATGAGGAAAAAGCTCCTCGAACGTTCGACGGCATTGATGAACTCCGCAACGTTACGGTATTCCCCGGAGACCGAGCCGTCGATGCGCAGCTCCGTAACGCCGTTTGTCGGCACAGTCTGCACGTAAGAGGCGCGGCTCCACCGCACGTTGCTCGCCTTGGCGATCGCGCCGATGGACGTTGCAACGTCGGAGTAAGCGTACGGCAGGCGACCCTCGTAAAAGCGTGTGGCCTCTGTCTCAGACTCGCCCAGCTTGGTGTCAACGCCGCGCAGCGGCTTCGCTGCGAGCTCCGCTGCGGCCACGCGGGACTGAGCAATCACGATGGCCTCGTCCCCCTGCGTGCCGGTGCTGCCGCTAACCAGAAAGAGTCGTACGCCAAGGTACAGGCACAGCAGCAACAATGCGGCGGCCGCGGCAAAGTGCAGGTTAAGGACCGACAGAGCCTTACGCAAGCTTTCGCGCCGGGCCTCATTGCTGCCACCGGCGACGGTGATGCCGGAAGGTAATCTCATCGCGCACCAGCCCTTCCGCCTGTAGTGGGCGAGAGCTGCGGTGTTGCCGGAACCTTCTGCTTGCGCTTGGGTGCGGGGGCATCGTCTGCTGCGTCCGCGGCAGGCGCCGTGTGTGGCGCAGTCTTCTCACGCATGCGGGGCTGCAGTGGGTTGTAGCCGGAGACGATCTCAAACTCAACGCCGGAGATTGCCGGCAGTCCGTTAGCGCCTGTAGCTGCCACGAGTTGTGGCAGACCGTTCGCACCGATCGTGGTCGCGCCAGTGCGATTAGCCGTCTGCTGCGCCTCGCCTGCAAGCCGCGGAGAGATGAACCGCTTGGAGTGCTCCAAGTTGCGCACCAATTCCACCGTCCGCTCCCGCTCGCCCAGGACGCGCAGACGAATCGTAACCTCGCCCGTAGACGCAATGATCGGCTCGATGGAGGTCACCTGCACACCGGTCGGCATGACGTCTTCCAGGTCCATCAGGACGGCGGTCCACGAAAATGCCTTGCGTGCGAAGAGAGTGTTCAGAAAATGGTTTCGGCCCAGAGTCGCGGCGTTGACGGGCTGGCGCAGCCGGGCTTCGTTAGCGGCGCGTTCGCGCTGCAGCGTATCCGCCTGCGCGTTTAGGCGATCAAGCTGGCTCCGCTGTTCGCGAGCACGCGCCGTCATGGTGTGCAGCCAGATGCCCATACCAGCGGCCACCACGGCGAGCACGCCGATGGCGATGCGGAGTTGCCGCAGAAGGCGGTCAAGCTCAACATACGGCCGTGTTGCGAGATTGATGGAGACGCGCACGCTAGCTCTTCAACGCTCCTCGAAGGCCCGCGAGCAGGCCGCGCGGAATAGACGTTGTGGTGAGCAGATCGGTCGACTGCAGAACATCCCGCGCGCGCAAACCGGTCTCGGCCAGCATGGGTCCGAGTGCCTCGGGCGAGAGTGTGCCGGCGGTCAGGATCTCCTCCGGCGCGACAGCGAGCGAATCTTCAAAGTAAGCCGCGGCAACGGAGATGGACTGCAACAGCTCCAGCTCGGCGCGGTCGGGATCGTCAAGATCGCGCAGGACGCTTTCCTGCAGCATCTCTGCCACGGCAACTTCGCTGTCTTCGCCAGTTGCGAGGAACGAAGCCCGCGCGATCTCCGCGTTCATGGCGACGTTTGCCGGTTCCTGGGCAACGAGCGCGGCTGCCTCGGCCAGGGTCTGAGACTTGAGTTCGAGCGTCCGGTGCAGCAGCAACTCGCCCCGGCGCAGAATTGCAGTCGTCACGGCAAACTCACTGCCGTTCACCACAAGCGCTGCGGAAGTGCCCGCCTCGTCGATTGCGGCGGCAATGGCAATGGTGCTTGACAGGACGGCGCCCGGCTCGAACCCAGCCTCACGTACGACCGATTCGTACTCTGCCAGGACTTCATTTGGTATGGCGACGACCAGAACCTGCAGCACCATGGCGTGGCGGCTCATCACCTGGTAGCTCACCTGTGCCAGCTCCGGGTTGAAGGGCAGCAGCTTCGCCAGCCGGAAGCGCAGCACAGGCAGCGCATCTTCGGCTTTGGAGGGGATCTCGTCAAAGTCCAGCAGCAGAACGCGAACGGCGGTATCCGGCACGATCAACGTCACATCGCGCCCTTTGCCGACCTGCACAGCAGGCAGTACCCGCTTCAGTGCGGCGATAACCGCGATCCGATCGACAATGTTGCCAACGCGCAGCGACGGCACAACCGCTCCGGAGGGCAGCGGTGCAGAGGCGATCTGCGCCAACAGGCCCGCGGCATCGCCGGCACTGGCTGCATACACACCCTCTTGGCGCACTTCTACCGCAATGCGCGGGCGCACCTGAATCGTCGATTTGGGGAGAAGCGATGCCATGCGTTGAAGCTATTGAAAGACTACATGCTTGAGACGGGCGACGGCGCTACGAGATAGCACCCATCAGTTGGATGGCACCCAAAAACGTCAACGAGTGCATCGGCCTGGGATTCACCAACAGAGGATTCGACTTGCAGATTAACCCGTGGTTCGCGAACAAGGCGCATGGGCCATCCACGGGTGCTCCTCAGTTGCCCCCGGTGATCGACGTCGCAAAGTTCTCTGGCGCCGAGATCACAGAAGGAACATTCTCACCCAAGGATTCAGCTTTGACAGACCCAGAATTCCAACTCATGGTTTCTTTTGAAGGAGCAAGGCGATCTCACTTTCAATTGTCGGCCATGTCACGGAGAACGGACTGGCGATCTCGAAATGCCCTACCGTTGGGAAGGCTATAAGGCGCACAGAGTCACCGGCATCCTTCGCAGCATTTATGTAGCGTTCGCCCAGTGACATCGGAACAACCTGGTCCTTCCGGCCCCAGAAGAGAATTTGCGAAACGCCAATGGGCAACCTCCTTATTGCAGATGCTTGTTCGTAGTGTTCCGGAACCTCAAAGGGTTTTCCGCCCAGAAGTTCTTCCACTACCGATTCGGCACAGGCATCCTGTTCGAATGGAATAAACGCCTCCATGTCTGCCGTGCCAGCAAGATTGACCACGCCTCGGATTGGAAGCGGATCGTTGACATGCAGTGGACTACCGGCCGCGAGCCTGGAACGCGAAGCCGCCCACATGGCCAGGTGCCCACCGGCTGAATGTCCTACGAGGATGACACGTGAGAGGTCGAGTCGATGTCGCTCCGCGATGATGCGCAGATAATCGGCGCCCTTACCCACATCCAGATATGTTCCCGGCCAGCCGCCGCCCGACTGTGAGAGTCGTCGATACTCTATGTTCCATGTCGCGATCCCCTTGGCTTTGAGCGCATCGGCCATTGGAGCCAAATCGCGCAGAGTGGAGTAATCCGCCCTCCAGCAACCGCCGTGGATCAGGATCGCGACGGGATGCGGACCCGTATTCGACGGGACGCGTAACTCCCCGAACTGATCCGCATTCGGGCCATAGGAATATCGAAAGTCAGCCGGCTTGCTCGGGAGAGCCTGAAATTCTGGTGGTCCCATAAGCCCGGCGGCGCTGACCACCGACAATTCGGGAGCCTTGGGTTGGTCGCTGATCTTCTGCGCAAAGAGGCTCGCAGTCATCAGCGATCCGAGTAGAGAGGGAATCCAGAGCTTCATTTTCATGCTTCTCCATTTCCCAACGGCGACTAGACTCAGCAAGCGATCACAGATTTACTATCAGCTTCGTATAGATCTGCCACCTCAACTCGCGACACTGAATGCGAGACAACGCAGCCGTCGGCAATCGATCGGTTCGCTGAGGAGGCACTCAACGTTCATCATTCACTTCTGTATTGTCGAGCAAATCGACATTCCCACCTGGTGATAAGTTGCAGATGAACTCATCGCTGGTTCCTATATGGAACCAGAGGAAAATTACCGACCGCTCTCAATGAATGTGACCTTGTTGATCTCGTGCATGGTTGTGATGCCGGCACGGACACGCTCGAGAGCCGAGTCGCGCAGGAAGAGCATTCCCTTGTCCTTTGCCTTACGGCGGATCTCGGAGCCGGGAGCCTTGACCAGCAGCAGTTCGCGGATCTCATCATCCAGTTCCAGCAGTTCGTGGATGGCGGAACGGCCGCGGAAACCGGTGCCACTGCACTCGATGCAGCCGGTTCCCTCGCGGAATGGGTGTCCCTGCCACTCTTCGGGGTTCAGGCCGTTTGCCACCATCTCCGCGTCGCTGTAGGTACGCGTGGTCGCGCAGAAATCGCAGATCTGACGGACCAGCCGCTGCGCCAGGATGCAGTTCAACGCCGACACGAAGTTGTACGGCTCGACGCCCATGTTCAGGAATCGGCCGAGAACGTCGACGACGTTGTTTGCGTGCACCGTCGTGAAGACAAGATGGCCCGTAAGCGCGGAGTTGATGGCGATCTGCGCGGTCTCTGCGTCGCGGATTTCACCGACAAGGATCTTGTCGGGATCGTGACGAAGGATGGAGCGTAGACCTCGTGCGAAGGTGAGGCCCTTCTTCTCGTTGACGGGGATCTGCGTGATGCCGCGGATCTGGTACTCGACGGGATCCTCAATGGTGATGATCTTGTCTTCTTCGCTCTTGATCTCATTCAGCGCGGCGTAGAGCGTGGTGGTCTTACCGGAACCGGTCGGCCCCGTGACCAGCACCATGCCGTACGGCTCCTTGATGTACTTACGGAAGCGCCGCAGATCCTCTGCACCGAAGCCGACGACATCGAGCGAGAGCTTTTTGAATTTCTCGCTCATCGACTCTTTGTCGAGCACGCGGAGCACGCAGTTTTCGCCGTGCACGGTGGGCATGATGGAGACGCGGAAGTCGATGAGGCGGCCCTTGTAGCGGACACGGAAACGACCGTCCTGCGGGACGCGACGTTCGGCGATGTCGAGCTCGCTCATGACCTTGATGCGGGAGAGGATGGTCTGGTGATGCTCCCGTGCAATGGGAGCCATGGCCTGCTGCAACACGCCGTCGATGCGGTACTTCACGAGCAGCGAATCGTCATAGGTCTCAAGGTGAATGTCCGAAGCACGGCGCTCGAGCGCGGAGAAGATCGTCGTGTCGACAAGTCGGATGATGGGCGAAATATCGTCTTCGCTCGTCAGCCGTTCGATGGAAATGTTTTCGTCCGGATTGTCCTCAGCACTTAGGACGTCGAAGGTCATACCTTCGCTGGCTTCTTCGAGGACACGCTGTGACTGCTCGGTCTTCTTGAGCAGGTCAGTAATCTGCGAGAGCGTCGCCACGCGCGTCATCAGGCGCGTGCCAAGTAGACCGCTGATCTCGTCCAGGACCATCAGGCGCGAAGGATCGCTGACAGCAATGACAAGACGATCGCCAAGCTGCTCCAGTGGGATGAAGTTGTAGCGGAACATCAGCTCAACCGGGACGGACTTTACAAGCTCATGCTGGATTTTGAAGTCGCGTAGATCGACGAACTCACAGTGGTAACGTCGCGCCATCAATTGTGCGCGCTCGGTCTCATTCAGTTCGGGGTTGGCGATGGGTATGGCTAGGGGCGAGGCCATGTCTTGAACTCCTGGAACCTTGGATGGAAGGCGCTACTGACCGGAAGTGGAACCGTTGATGCCGCCCGCGCCGAGCTGCAGGATGGGCAGATAGAGCGAGATGAGAATGACCGCGACGACGACGCCCATGAAGATGAGCAAGGTTGGCTCGATGAGCGAAAGAACGCCGGCGAGCGACGTTTCAACGTCTTCTTCGAAGAAGCCTGCGACAGAATTCAGCATGGTCGGCAAAGCGCCGGTAGATTCGCCGACTTCGATCATCTCGATGGCCAGTTCCGGGAAGACCCGCGTGCCTTCAAGCGATGTGCTCAGGCGCTGACCTTCGCGCACCTGTGTGACCGATGAGAAGACCGCGTTGGAAACCTGGCGCGAGGAGATCGATCGTGCTGCCGTCTCGAGTGACGGCACCAGTGGCAGGCCGCCAGTCAGCAGCGTGGAGAGCGTCCGCGAAAAGAGTGCGACCTGGTACTTCAGCCAGATGACGCCAAGCAGCGGGACACCAAGCCGAAGCTTGTCGATGGCGCTCGCACCTTTGTCGGTCTTCGACCAGCGATAGATCAGGAACCCGCCAAGTAGCAGCAATGGGATCGCGTAGAGTCCGTAATTTTGCGCAGCATTGCCTACGGACAGGAGCACCAGCGTAATCTTCGGCAACGGCGCGTTGAGCTGGTCGTAAAGCGTGGCAAAACGCGGCACCACGAACGAGATCAGGAAGACGAAGAGACCCACCACCAGCGTGATCAGCAACACCGGGTAGACAAGCGCTGACTTGAGCTTCTTCGTCACGGTCAGCGAAACGCGCTGGAAATCCGTGTAGCGCTGCAAAACCTCTTCCAGGTTTCCGGAACGCTCGCCGGCCAGCAGTGTCGTTGTGAAGATCAGCGGAAAGCCGCCCTGCGCGTCGAAGGCGCCTGAGAGGGATTCACCAGTCTTGACGCGTGCCGCGACGTTTTCGAGCTGCGCTTTGAAGTTCAGGTCGCGCTGACGACGCGCGAGTAGCTCCAGCGATCCGGGAATGGGCAGTCCGGCGCGGATCAGTGTGACGAACTGCTGATTGAAAACCAGGAAGTTCTGCAGGCCGACCTTCTTGTTGCGACCGCCGCTGCCCATCGCCGTGCGCGGCTTGACCGAATACACCAGGTAACCGGCCTGGGTGAAACGCGCCCGCAGTTCTTCCGCGGTGGCCGCGGGGTGCGTCTGCTCCTGCACACGGCCGCGTTCGTCGGCGAGTTTTACGGTGAATTCTGTCACAAGAAATGGGCCTGCACGATTTTAGACGGCTTGCCGCCGGTAAGGTGTCGCAAACGCGCGGTCCGGTCTTTTCAGGCCGTTCCGTCGTACATCACATGACAGAAAAGGCCCGCCGAAGCGGGCCTTTTCTGTCGATAGTTCGGACGTCCTAGACGGAGAACGATGAGCCGCAGCCGCAGGTGCTCTTGACCTGGGGATTCTCAAACTTGAAGCCAGCCGCCTCCAGCGTCTCAACGTAGTCGACGATGCAGCCGTTCAGATACATGGCGCTCGTGGCGTCGACAAAGACCTTCAGATCGTCAAAGCGGACAACCTTGTCCATCATGCCCTGCTGGTTCTCAAAGCTCATCGAGTACTGGAAGCCCGAGCAGCCACCACCGACGACGCCGATACGAAGGCCGGCGGGGAGGGGGTCCTGCGTCGCCATGATCTCCTTCACCTTCGCCTGCGCGGAGGGGGTCAGGTTCACCGGCTGCGTGGCGGGCGCGTTGACGATCTCCGGCGCGGTAACAACCTCGGGCGTGGTAACGGCAGTGGCCATGGGCGAATCTCCTTCAGAACTCAAATACAAGTGTATGCGGCCTGCGAACTACGATCAAGCCGGTCTTTATTCAGATGCGGACGCCCGGTTGAAGATGCGAAATACGCAAGGCACGATTTCAGTGGCAACGAAAAGGGTGCAGCCGGAGCCGCACCCGTTCCGATTGGTGATGCCCAGCAATTAGAACGAGATACGTCCACCCAGCGAGATGAAGCGCGGGAAGTTGATCGCGTTGGTGGAAACTGCACCGAAGGAGCCGGAGTTGGTCTTCAGGCCGTTCGAGGTAAGTGCGAACTGCGGTGTGTTAAAGGCATTGAGTGCTTCAGCCTGGAACCGGTAGTGCACGCGCTCGGTTTGAAACTCCTTAAAGACCGAGACGTCCGCATTGCGATAACCGGGCGAGGAGCAGCCGCCGATGGTGCGAGGAGCATTGCCGAACTGTCCGACGGGCACGTCCTGGAAGGCTGCAGCGTTCAGGTAAGGCGTACGTCCACCGACTCCAAGGCGCTGCTGTACAGAACCCGTGGTGCAGGGATTGATCCCCTGGATCAGGTTTGGACGCTGCACCGATGTGCCGAGCAGGCTGGAGTTGTTGTTTGTGAACTGCTGGATGGGAAGCGGTCCGCCACTCTGACCAATAAAGGTCATGTTCGCGCTCCAGCCGCCCACGGCCAGATCAAGCCACTTGCTGCCGGAGAGGAATGCCTTGCCACGACCGAAGGGCAGCTCGTAAGTGCCACCGAAGGTGAAGCGGTTTGGCGTGTTGTTGATAGCACGAGCGTACTCGCCGTTCAGGTTGTAGATGTTCTGCGGTCCGTTTGCACCGACGTTCAGGCTGCTTCCCTGTCCGTAGGTTGCGTCCCAGTTCGACGACCACGTGTAGGTCGAGATGACCGTCAGGCCGTGATGGAAGGCGCGCTGTCCCTTGACGTTGAGCGCGTTGTAGAGCGACTTCGATGTGCTCTGCTGCAGGGACACGGAGGAGAACTGCGGAAAGGGCCGGCAGAGCTGGCTGTTGGAAACGCTGGCCGCTCCAATGACGCCAGAGCCGCCGTTCCCAGCGTATGGGTTACGGCTTGAAGATCCGAGAAAGGTGGAAAGGCTGGCACCCGTATTGGCCGGGCAGGAACCGATGCCGTAAGGAATAGCGGAAGGGTTGATCTGATCGATGTTGGCCGTGGTGCCATTTCCCGGCAGAAGGTTGCGGCCCTTGGATCCGACATAGCCAATCTGCAGAGCAATCTTCCCTGGCAGCTCCTGTTCGATATCGAAGGAGTACTGCTGCACGATGGGATTGCGACGGAATTGATCGATCGTGGTCACGGAGCTACCAATACCCTGCGACAGACCCAGTGAATTGCCGGTCGGCGGCTGCAATGTTGCATAGGGGCTGGTAATACTGTTTGCAGGTGTGTAGTTACTGTTGTTTGAAGCGATGTACGTCGTCGTCGCAGTGTAGCCGGGAGCAAGCGATGCGCTTGCCGAGTAATAGATCGGCGCGTAGAAGACACCGTAGCCACCACGAACCACCATGTTGCCATGCGGCTGATAGACGAAGCCGGCGCGCGGAGCAAACTTGATGTGACTATTGTTGCCGGTGTGCGTCGGATAACCGTTCACACCGGCGAACTCGATACCGCCCTTTGTCGCGACGCTCGCCGATGCAGCCAGAGGGCTATTCACGTTGCGGTCAAAGCCAACAGCGTAGCGGTTGTTCCGCTCGTAAATACCAAGCTCGTACTCATACCGTAGTCCGGCATTGATGCTGAGCTTGTCATTGACTCGGATGTCGTCCTGAAGGTAAGCGGCGTGGTAACGGACATTCAGCGCGATCTTCGACGTCGTTTGCACAGAACCCGAAGTAGGGTAACCGAGAAGGAAGTCAGCAAGATCCGCACCGGTCTGCTGGCCCGCAGGACCGTTCTTTGCGGTCGGATTAATCGCGGTGAATGTGTTGCTGATGTTGAAGACACCATTCGCGGTCGACACGTTGGTGAAGTCCACGCTGATGGAGCGGAAGACGTACCCAAGTTTGACGGACTGACGGCCCATGCTCTTCGCAATGCCCGCGACAATCTGACGCGAGTAGTAAACCTGCGGACCCGAGTTATTTGTACCGAGCTGCGGCAGCTGCGAGAACGCCAGTTCAGGGAAGGCTTGCTTCTGAACGCTGGTGCCGAACGGCCCCTGAATACCCAGCTGGGTGGCCGTGTTGTAGTTGGACGTCAAATCTAGAGTGTTATTCGGGAACCGATTCTGACCGTAGCCAACTGTCAGGACGGTAGTCGGAGTCAGTGTGATTACATTGTTCAAGGTGACAGCATCCACCTTGCGATAGAGCAGGTAAGAGCTGCTGGCGCCGGCGAAGGAACCGAGAGGATCACCACCGGGCTCCTTGGAGCCGTAGTGCATGTAGGAAGCGTTTGCGAGCCAGCGCTTCAGCACCTGGAAGTCCACCTTGCCGATGAATTCGTCGGCACGGTCCCCAAGAATGTCCGTGGGATGAAAGTTCGGCGAGCCGTACACCGTGGTGTTCGAGATGCAGCTGCCCACGCAACGCGGAAGAGCAGCAAGCGCTTTCACCGCGACGGCGTTGAGTGCCGGAAGCCGGTTGCCTGCATACGCGGTGCGGTTGCCGGATGTTGCCGTGGACGGGTCGTAGATATTCAGCGGAACGATGTTCCCCGCGCTGTCTTTCACTTTCGTCTGTGAGAAGTCACCACTACGTTCAAGGTCGGTAGGAAGGTAGTAATCGGCAGCCAGGGGCGAACGCTGGCGGTAGCCTTCTTCCGTCACGTTGAAGAACAGTCGATCCTTCCAGATGGGACCACCAACGGAACCCTCATAGCTGTACTGGGTCGTAACGGGACGCCCCGTGCCATTGAAGTTGTTGTTCCATGTATTGGCTGCCCAGTTCGACTGGCGCGTAGATCCGTACAGGTTGCCGTGCAGGGTGTTCGAGCCGGACTTGAGCAGCGTGTTGAAGTTTCCGCCGCCAGTGCGCCCAGCTTCTGCGTCATACGTGTTCGCCTGGATCTTCATCTCCTGTACGGCTTCCACCGACGGGATGATCACAGCGCGATTGGAGAAGTCGGTGATGGGCACGCCGTCGACTTCGTAATTATTCATGTTGATTGGTCCGCCGGCGACAGAGATCGCTGAGGAACCAGACTGATCCTGGAAGCGATTGAAGCGCGGATCGCCCGTGGCAGTCACGTTGTTATTCAGCTTGGTCAACAGGAAGGGATTCCGACCCAGGTTGGGCAGGTCGACCATCTTCTGCGTATCGAATACCTGGCCGTTCGACGCGGTCGCACTATCCACGAGGGGTTCCGTGGCAGTCACTTCGACAACCGTTGTGGACGAACCGACGGCGATAGGAAGATCGACAGCAACGACCTGCTGCGTTGCAACCACAACGGCCTTGCGCTCGTACCCCTGAAAGCCAGTTGCACTGACAGAGATGTTGAATGTTCCAGGATCCACTGCATTGAAAACGTATTCGCCGGATCCACTGGTGACGGTCTTACGGGTGATTTTCGTACCTACGTCAGTCATCGTGACTTCAGCATTCGGAACCGCGGAACCTGTGGCGTCTTTTACAACACCCTTCAGCGTGCCGTAGTACGACTGCGCGTGCATTGGGGCGGCTGCTGAAATCACAACAGCAGCGAACGCGATGGGACATGCGAATCTTGAGATTCTGGACACTAGGAACTTCCTCCACAAAAATGAAACAAGTAAGTACGTCAGTACTCTGTCCCGGGCTGCAATCCCGGGTACAGATACGGTTCTGCTTCTCCCCGGCGTTGTACGCCGTGGGTGCAACAGTGCGGCTGCGGCGCTCAAATGAAGCGCGCGACAAACGGTGCTGGTGCGTCCTCGGGATCGTTGGTCCTTCGGTGCGCGTCTTTTTTGTACAGGTCGTTACGGCTCGAGATACCGATGCGTTTGCATCAGCTCCCCTGCTGGCGGTGCGCTCTCTGAGGGCGTTTGGTCTTCAGAGATCCGAGGACACCCTTGCGGTGTGGCATCGGCATCGTGCAGGTTCAGTGCGACAACAAGTGAAGCCAAAAACTTGTGCTGCGGTGCTGCGGGACTGCGAAGGTTCCGCTCCGGAATGCGAGCGCTTCTTCAAGTAGTTCTGCTAGCTATCCTGCAATCCGCCCGGGAACGGGCTGCAATGCAGGAACTTATGGGATGTGGATGATGGGTTTGATATTACGGAGAGGTAAACGCGGTGTCAACGGAGAAACAACGATTGCTGAGGAAAACTAACCACTTTATTTTCCGCGATCTACGAAGTTACACGCTGCGAAATGAAATCGCAGACGCAGCAAAGGGCAGACCCGCATAGGAGCCTGCCCTTCGCTGTGCGGCGCGGCGGCTGCAATCCGCCGCGCCTAAACTGATTCGTTTACTTCCCCTTGACCGCGATCATTTCGATCTCAAGCAGGTAGCCCGGACCTACAAGATTCGCAACCTGGAAGGCCGAACGCGCCGGCTTGTTCGGTTGTTCCTTCGTGCCGAAATACTGACTGAAGCTGGCGTTCATGTTTGCGAAGTCGATCTTGCCAAGCTTTGGATCCGCTGCGAGGAATACCGTGCACTTCACAACGTCCTTCATGTCCAGTCCCTGCTCCTTCAGGATCTTCTGGATCTTGGAGAGGATGCTGGCGGTCTGCGTCTTGGTGTCGCCATAGTCAGCGGCCGTTCCCTTCGCTGCATCCGCGGGCGTGACGGGATCCGCAAGTTGTCCGCTGACGTACAGCGTGTCGCCTGCCCACACTGCGGTGGCGATAGGCGACTTCTCGTTCGGCTGGATATGCTTCACCACGACCTGCGCGTGCGCGGCAGCGAAGCTGAGTGTGAGGGCGGTTGCGAGGGCTGCAAACTTGATCTTCATGAATCGAAACTCCTGAGGTGTGGCGTGGTGCGCCGGTAAGACTTAAGGGCGATCACAACACAGCGATCGCCCTCTAAAGTTGCTTATGCTTCGACTGCACCGAAGGCGTCACCGGCGAGCCGGGCGGACTTCACATGGTCGCTGATCAAGCCCACGACACGACGGCCGCTGAGAGCAGCGCCCTCCTGCCAGCCCACCACGTGCGTGGTGTGATCGCCCGCGAAGAAGATCGGACCATCCGGCTGCAACAGTGTGTTGTAGCCCTTGTCGCCGCCACCGTAGCCGCGGATCCACGAACCCTCGTTGTAGGGGATGTGGCGCCACATGCAGATGAGTGGCTTGGTGAGTTCCTGGCTGTGGCCGGGGTGAATCTTCTCAAGCTGTTTCTTGGCCGTCGCGAACTTTTCGTCCATGGAGAGCTTGTCCCAACCGAAGATCATCTCGTCTTCGTATCCGGTGACCAGGATGCCCTTGGGCGCCATCAGATTAGCGGACGGATACCAGATGACGGTCGTCGGTCCCGGCGCACGGAAGCTCAGACCGCCATAAATCTGGTAGTCCTGCTCCCAGAAGCGGCGCGACTCCCACGCGAGCTTGTAGCTGGCGGCGTATGTCGCACCGTTAATGCTGTCCATGTAGGCGGGCGACAGGTCCTGCTTCATCTTCTTGATAATAGGTAGCGGCATGCAATTGACCATGTAGTCGGCCTTGATGACCTTCTCCTTGCCAGCCTGCATGTAGGTCACTTCCACGCCCTTGTTGGCACCGGTGCGTTTGAAGCCGGTGATGGGTGCGTTATAGATAATGGTCTTGGTTTTATCCAGTTCGCGCGCGAAGGCGTACGGGATGCGGTCCATGCCGCCGACCGGTTGCATCATCGTCGCCTGCCAGTCCCACGCCTCTTCGTACAGGATGCCGGCCCAAAAGTTGGCATCCAGTAGCGTGTGCATTTCCATGGGTTCCTGGTTGATGGCGACCTGGTCGCCTGCTCCCGGATACACCTTGAACCCGGCGCGATCAGAGCCGTGATATTTGCCGTCGAGACCGAGCGCACCGTACGTGCGAAGGAACGCATTCATGCGGTCCTTGTCTTCCTTGGTCAGCTGCTGGTCGAGTGCGCCGCCCTTGATAGCCTTGGAGAGCAGTTCGCTGACGTGGCCGCGGGTGTCGTTGATGGCCTTGCGCTGTACGACGGGCTTGCCGTCATTGGCTGCATCGTTCTGCAGAAGCGTGGAACGTGAGGTATTGATCTCTACTTCGAGGGGTACGCCGAGCTCACGACAATAGCCGAGGATGGTGGTGTGTACCGAAGGCAGACGTCCGGGGCCAAGGTTCTGATAGTTGCCGGTCTCCCAGTTGCAGGTCTGCTTGGTTCCATCGATGAACTCGACCACCGTGCCGTTGCGTGCGCTCCAGTTCCGTCCGCCGGGGCGGTTGCGAGCCTCAAGCAGCGTGACGTTGTAGCCGAGCTTGCGAAGCTCATATGCCGTGGTGAGGCCGGAGATGCCACCACCAGCAACCACTACACTGACGCCCTTGCCACTGCCAGGGGCAGCCGCGATCGGCTTTACTTCCTGGGCCTTCATGGGGAACATACCGAGCGCCTGCATGGTGGCAAACGCTGCGGAGTAACCGCCGGCCTGGCCGACGCGCATAAGGAAATTACGGCGGGAAATCGACATCGAAGAACTGGCTCCTTCTTACTTCTTCGCTGGGAACAGATACAGATCTGCGCCAGCGGTTCCAAGTAGGGACGAGTACACGTACACGGATGCGGAGGACGTCGCGCGAAGGCGCGGCTCCTGATTCAGTTGTGAAAGGGTTGCGAACACAGTATGACAGACAACCCCGCCGCCACCAATCCCAAAGCGCGGCCACAGATAGAAATCACGCGAAGCAGGAATCTTTGCACTATTTGGAAGGCAAACAAATCGCTTCCGGCAGCGTTCTAGCCCAGCGGGGCGCTGAGTTCCACCGGCGGCGGTGTCTTGTAGACCCAGCGCGACAGCAGGTACTTCTGCGCGGGATGTTCCACCAGCCGGTATGCCGCGTATGCAAAGCAAAGAATGAATACGTACGAGATCCACGGGTCAAGGGCAGCAACGCCCAACCGCTCGGGTATGTGGTGATCATGCAGCGTAATCCACGTATTGAAATGAAGCAGGTAGAGGCAAAGACTGGCGCGGCCGAAGGCGGCGATCGGTCCCCAGCCCAGCACCCGCGAAATAAAGTGGACACCCGTCAGCCCCAGCACCAGCAGCGCGAAGACCGGCGTCAGCAAACCGCCGTGCAGCAAAACATACGGCACGTGTGGAACCAGGAAGTAGAACGCTCCGAAGATACCAAGTCCGGCGACGAGCGTAAGCGCGAATGCCATGCGGTCACTCAGTTGAATGACTGCGTGGAAACGGCCCAACGTGATTCCAGCCAGGAAGATGGGCAGAAACGGCAGCGGCGTGTACTTCAAAGCGCGCAGCCAGTAACCGGAGGAGTAGCGATTGATGTCGTGCAGGCCGTCGGGGTTGAGCAGAAGGTAGACCGTCGGCAACACCAGTTCCCACAGCCAGAAGGCACCGAACAGCAGCACCAGCTTAACCGGCGTGCGCGGCCAGAACTTCATCCGTATTATGTGCGGGAACGCCAGGTACAGCATCGCTTCGGTAGACAGCGTCCACGCGACGGTGTTCCAGAAAGTGGAAAGAGTCGGACTCCATCCCTGCAGCAACACCGGCGTTAGCAATGCTCCACGGAGGAACTCGCCCAGCGAGCGCATGGTCCATTCGGAGTGCAGCATCTCCAGCGAGACCAGCAGGCTGAGTAAATACACCGGATATAACCGGGACAGCCGGGCTGCATAGAACTTCCCGGGCTTCAGCGTCTCCGCGCGGTGCGCGTAGTTGTACGCAAGCACGAAGCCGCTGATGAGCAGGAAGAAGCTGATGTACGTGAATCCAGCCTCAATCACGGGCCGAACCAGCGTAGGCAGCGGCGGCGTGAAGTGAAAAAACATGATGCCAATCGCAAGAAAGGTGCGAATGCCCGTCAGTCCCGGCAGTGGCGGCTTTCGCTCGACAACAGCAGGCGGTGCTACTTCCGGTGCGATGGGCTGCGCCATGCTACGAAGTGACAAGCGTCCCGAGCTTCTCGCCGCCAACCACGCGCACGATGTTGCCCTGCTCGCGCATGGAGAAGATGACCATCGGCATGTTGTTGTCGTTGCACAACGAGACGGCCGAGGTGTCCATCACACGCAGATTCTTCTGGATCATCTCCATGTAGGTGATGGTCGAGAACATCGTTGCTTCCGGATCCTTCTTGGGGTCGGCCGTGTAAATGCCCTCGACCGAGGTGGCTTTGAGCAACACGTCGGCACGGATTTCCATGGCGCGCAGAGCAGCGGCGGTATCCGTTGAGAAGTAGGGATTTCCCGTGCCTGCGGCAAAGACGACGACGCGATTCTTCTCGAGGTGGCGGATAGCGCGGCGGCGGATATAAGGCTCCGCGACTTCGTGCATTTCAATCGCGGACATCACGCGGCACTGCACGCCCAGCTTTTCAATGGCGTCCTGCATCGCGATCGCGTTGATCACGGTGGACAGCATGCCCATGTGATCGGCCGCGACGCGGTCCATGTGGATGGCCTGCTCCGCGACACCGCGGAAGAAGTTGCCACCGCCGACGACCACGGCCACCTGGCAGCCGCTCTTCGCCAGCTCCACGATCTCTTCTGCGACACGGCTGACAAAGATTGCGTCAATGCCAAAACCACGGCCCGCGGCCAGTGCTTCTCCGGATATCTTGAGTAATACGCGCTTGTACATCACCGCGTTTCAGTATCGCATGCGTGGACAGGGATCAAGCCACGGTGTCAGATTTCGCCGCAGCATTTCCCGTCGGAACGAAAGCACGTGCGTGTCGTATGAACGCCGCCTTCAATTTCCGCGTGCCCTCCTTGTCGAACCGGATCAGGAGCGTATCGTCCTGCAGATCCAGCACTTTCCCCATACCGAAACGTTTGTGACGCACCCTGTCTCCCGGATCGAAACCCGTGTCGACCTCGGGTTTCGGCAGAGTTTCCGGAGCAGTGCTCATGATGGTGCCTGAGAGCGTCTCCACACGAGTTACGCCCTGCAGGCCTTCCGTCGCATGCAGCTGTGCTGCGGCACGCATCTCGGCTGCGTTATTAATGCAGTTATCGCAGTTGCCGCAGGGATCCCCCTCGGGCTCGTTGAAGTACCGGCGAAATACCTGGCGGCGGCAGTCGACCGTCTCCGCATAATGCATCATTTCGTCGAGACGCGACTTGTCGTGATCGGCACGTTCGCTGTACGAGGTGAGCAGCGCTTCAACGTGCGCATCCGTAATCGGCTCGTCGTACCGCAGCACATAGCCGCCGCGAAGCCGCCGGACCGCCTTATTCTCGCGCAGCAGGAACAGAATGACCTCGGCCCGGCGCTTGCCCACATCCGCTCGTTCGGCCAGCAGCTGAGCAGGTACGGGTTCACGCGCCGAGAGAGTCTCGAGAACCTTCCGCAGGTCCTCCCTGCCAGGGTAACGGCCTGCGGAGAAGAAACTCTGGATGCGCCGGTCCTCGAGTCGGTAGAGCAGGACCGCACTCGCCGGCAGACCGTCGCGTCCGGCGCGGCCAGCCTCCTGATAGTAGGTTTCCAGCGAGTCCGGAAATTCGTAGTGAAAGACAAAACGAATATTTGGCTTATCGATCCCAAGTCCGAACGCCTTCGTCGCGATCATAACCTTGTACTTATCGGCCATGAAATCAGCCTGAGCCTCTTCTCGCTCGCGCTTGCCCATCTTGCCGTGATAATGACCAGCAGAAATGCCCGCCTCCCGGAAGCGTTCGAGCAGATCATTCGCGGACTTTACCGATGCGGTGTAGACGATGCCGCTGCCCTGCTCGTTCGAAATCATCTGGACCAGGCGGGCGAGCTTCGCATCATTGTTGACCGTTGGGTGCACGGCAAAGTAAAGATTCGTCCGCTCGCTGCCTGCACTGATCACGCGCGCATGCTTCGCATCGAGTTGTTCGAGAATTTCCTGAATGACTTCATCCGTTGCCGTCGCTGTAACGGCAAGCACCGGCGGATTTCCCAGCTCTTTGCGTGCATATCGAAGGCCAAGATAGGCAGGACGGAAATCGTGGCCCCACTGCGCAATGGTGTGCGCCTCATCGACAACGAAGAGCGAGACACCCGCGCCCTTCAGTTCCGCAAGAAATTTGGAATTCTGCAGCCGCTCGGGTGTGACATACAGCAGCCTGGGCAGGCCTGCGCGCAGTGCGGCATCGGCCTCTTCCCTTTGCAACCTGGTCAGTGTTGAGTCGATCTTGCTGACGGCGATGTCAGCAGCGGCAGCCTTCTGCTGCTGGTCCTGCATCAGCGCAATCAGCGGGGATACGACGAGAACCGTATGCGGCAGGAAGAGCGCCGGCAGTTGGTAGGTCAGGGACTTCCCTGCGCCCGTTGGCATGATGGCCAGCGTGTCGTGGCCGCCCAGCACGCTCTCCAGGACCTCACGTTGAACGGAACGAAAGGCCGTGACACCGAAGCGTTTCTTCGCCTCACGCTTTAGCGCGTCCCACGGAATCCGCGCTACATCCTGCGCCGCCACGACCTTTTTCTTCATCGTCTTGTTCAACCCTGTATCTGCGCTGTGTCGCGGCGCTTTGCGTGATGCGCTACGCGCGAGTACACACATCTTCGCGCTCGCGGACAGCCAGCAGTCAGACATAAGGTATCAATGATCCGCGCCAAGAAATGCATCGGCCGTTCGCAGCGATAGAGCCATAATCGTCAACGCAGGATTGGCCGCAAGCGACGTCGGAAAGACCGAGTTATCCGCGATATAAAGATTCGGAACATCCCAGCTGCGACCGACGGAATTCACCACCGACTCCCCCGCATCCGTCCCCATGCGGCATGTGCCGATCGTATGTGCCGTGCGTTGGGAACTCCAAAGGTCCTTGCCGCCAGCGGCCATCAGGATGCGGCGCATATTCGATTCAGCATGTGCGCTCATCTTCTTCTCGTTCTCCGAGAGTGAGAAGGTGATAAGCGGCTTCGACAGGCCTCGCGCATCCTTCTCACTGGAGAGCGTGATGCGGTTGTCCATCTGCGGCAGCGTATCGCCATTCATGCCGATGCCCGCCACGTTGTTGTACCGCGAGAGATAGTCGACAAGCGCCTGGCCAACGAGATTACGCCCGTGTACCACCTGCTCCGCCCAGGATAGCGGCAGCGTGCCGTAGCTCTGCAGGAGATAACCACCGGCGTAGTCGGCATCCTTCGCGCGCATGAAATCTTCCGTGATCAGTGACGCAGGAAATCCTTTATACGGCCTGGTCTCCGCGTTCATGGTTGCCCATACCTGCGTGGAGATGTGCGCCATGAAGTTACGGCCAACCATCCCGCTGGAGTTCGCGAGATTCCAATGCAACAACTGCCGAGGCGTCTCAACTCCACCAGCGCACAGGAAGACATTGCTGGTAAGTTGACGTCGCTCATTCCCCTGCTTGTCCGTGTACAGGACTGCAGAGATACGGCCTTGCGCATCACGATCTACTCCATGCACAAAGCTATCTTCGCGAATCTCTGCGCCCGCGTTCAATGCGGCTGGAAGATACGTGACGTCCATGCTCGCCTTGGCACCGTTCCGGCAGCCCTGGTGGCAGTACCCACGATTGACGCATGCGTTGCGTGTACCGTACTCCGGCCGCGTATAGGTGTGTGATGTCGCCGCGATGGGGGCATGCGCTACACGGATCCCCATGGCCTCGGCGCCCACTGCCATGTAGATCGCCGAGCTGTTTAACGGCAGTGGCGGCAGAGGATATTTGCGCGCTGGATCCCAGGGATACTTCGCAGGACCGGACACGCCGAGGAACTCCTCGACCTCCTGGAAGTATGGCGTCAACTCTTCAAGGGTTACCGGCCAGTCCACGGCGACGCCATCGCTGCTCTTCAGTTTCAGATCGCGTGCGTCCGGACGCGGCACGTAAGCTCCGTAGTGGAGCGTGCTGCCTCCCACGCCGGTACCGCTGTTGTTTCCACCAAAGGCCGTTGGATCTGCGCCGCCGGAGAGACGTTCGTCTGTCCAGTAAATCTTGCTCGCACCGATCTCATCCGAGGCGAAGTCTTCTGCGGGATTTTCAAACCATGGGCCGGCTTCAAGCGCCACTACGCGAAGACCCGCGCGTGCCAGCCGCCAAAGCAAAGGCGCTCCACCAGCGCCAGTGCCAATCACAACAGCATCGACGACTTCGTCATTCTGAAACGTACGCATATCCAACGGCTTCTTCATGCGCCACGCTCCGTGACGGAAGCCGCTGATGCCGAGACCCCTTGCTCAAATGACAGAGACCTGTTCGGCGTTGTCGCCTGCCATCCCTCGCTTTCGGTCGGTCCGTCGGTAGCACCGGTCCTGCCATCCGCGAAGCTGTAGATCTCAAGCTTCTCCATCGTGGAGGGATGAGACAGCCACGCCTTCACGACATCAGTGCGTAACATGCTTAACCATCGCGAGAGAGGAAACTGTGCGGGCCCATCCACATCACCTTTGGCCACGCAGCGTAGATATCCCTCCCGCGCAGGTGGTGGCATACGCTCAAAGTGCTTCATAGGCGTCTGCTCCAGCATCATCGCGAACACAGACAGTCCCTGGCGATAGGCTTCGCCGTCTGACGGCAAGTCGGCGAAGCGCCAGCCGGCATTGGTCCCCTTGCGCAGCCGCTCGTCGATCGATGCAGCGATATCCACGTCCGTTCCGATGGCATCCTGCGGCAGCACTGCCGCCACGACCTGCTGCAACGTTGCGTAGAGTTCCGGAGACAAATAACGCAGAGCGGGATCGGTCGGTCGGGCACGATCTTCCAGAACACGACGCGTCGCGTCCGACGTGCGCTCAAGCACGGCTCGATTACTGAGGATAGGTAACAGTGTCTCGCTCATGATCTGGTGGTGAGATGCCGACGCAGGAAGCGGGATGTGCCGAGCTACGGCGACACATTGCGGTCGCGATCGCAATGTGAGTCAAACCGCAGAAGCAATGGGCCTCTGTTGATGCCATCGGAATGCGCCCACATCCGCCCAGATTCCGCGCTACGACATGCGCCAGCACGACGGCTTCCTTCATCCCAAGACGAATGCTTCCCTACAGCGAAACCGGCACCGGCGACACAGTCCTCCTGTTCCTGCACTTCTTCGGCAGTTCCCAGCACGAGTGGCGCCACGTAATGGAACGCATGTCCTTGCAGTACCGATGCGTAGCCGCTGACATGCCGGGCTTTGGGGATGCCGCCGAGCTTCGCGGCTACACGGTGAGTGAAATGTGCGCACAAGTGCAGACGCTGGTGGAGTCCTTTGCACCGTCGCCGGTGGTGCTGGTGGCACATTCGCTCAGCGGAAAGGTCGGCATGGTGTTGGCGGCAGCCCCGCCGCCGAACTTGACGCAGTTGATCCTCGTGGCGCCGTCGCCGCTGCAGCCCGAACCCATGACCGCAGAGGCGCGCGAGACCATGCTCCTCGCAAATACGACGCGAGCACGGACAGAAGCTTTTGTGAAGAATGGCGCACACCGCACGATGACCGACGAAGACATCGCCATCGGCATCGCCGACGTAGAGCGAGCGAACCACGAAGCCTGGCGTGCCTGGGTGGAACATGGCACGAAAGAAGACTGGTCCGGACGCGTGAAGCACTTTCTCTTACCGACGACTCTCATCGTCGGTGAGTTTGATGAAGCGATCCCACTCAGTTTTCAGCGGCAATACACACTGCCGCTGGTTGAACGTGCCGGCGGACGACTCATCGTGATCGAAGATGCCGCACATATGCTGCCGTATGAGGCCGCAGCGGAACTGGCGCTGGCTCTGGAAACGACAATTGTCCAGCTGGCGAAGGCAACGTAGGTTCGGAGGTGTGTGCATCGACCCGCAACATGGCTTGTCGACGGATATAGAGGGCGATTGCAGCCACCAGCAGTGGCATCGGGAAGGTGATGTAACCCGCGCCCTCCCAGTCCAGACGTAAATCGTGTAAACCTTCCGCGATCCCGGTGGGAGCGAAGAGAACCTCCATCATAAGGAAGGCTCCGTGAGCCACGTTCTTATATCGTCAGTGATCTTCTTGTAGCACCAGCCAAAGCAGCCGACACAAAGTACGGCCGCAGAGACGCGGTTCCAGGTCCCTGCGCGACCGGCCCTTCTTAGTACGTGCAGCGGCTGGTACAGGTGGCCGGCATGGTGCGCAATAGCCGCAAATGAAATGTGCCAGGTCATGGCAGTGATGGTCATGACCAGGAGAAAAATGCTTCCTGCGCGCCGATTCTTCCGATGAAGTCCGAAGCCCAGGACAAGGAGCGGCAAGAGCATCGGAACGCGCGCGGTGGCGACTGTCCCCGCGAGCAATGCAACGAGGACTGTTTGCGAGTCCGACTCACAGGTGTTGTCCATGACAAGTCCCAGCGCAACGAACGCCAGCGAGATCGCCCACAGATCCTGCCCTCCGGACATGATGCGATGGAAAAGAGGCAGAAGCAGCATGAGCAGGCAGAAGACTCCAGCGGCAAGCCGGTGGCGGCTATAGATAAGCCACGTCGTGATCGCCAAGGTGATCACTTCCAGCAAGCCCGTCCAGCCGGCCAAAGTGATGGGAGACCACAGCAGGATCCATCCCGGCCCAGGACTGACCGGAGTTCCGATCGCGTCCACACTGTAGAGTTCGTGACCATGAAGCAGAAGGGCCCTGGCCGGCAATTCCAACCCCTTCGCGGTGCTGCCGGGATCCGACAGCAATTGGTTGTGCAGGAATTGCTTTTGGTCTACGGCGGCGAAGAGCAAGAGTATTGCGCCCCATACAGCCGCAGTCGAAAGGCAGCGAATCATCCGGGGGTGGTGAGGGACGTAAAAAAACCACGCGATGAAAGGTGCCAGCAGCAGGAGATAAATCGTGCCACCCAACATACCGCGATGCCAGTGCGCCGCTGGGAACATGAAGGACTCTACGTAAGCAAACGCGCCGAAGGCAAGCAGAAGCGAGAGATGTTTCCGTGGGGGTGCATAGAATGCAGTGGTGATGGGTCAGCTCCAGACGAACGAGGTCTTAGCGAAGATCAAGGAAAACGTTGAGGGATAGAAACGGGGTGAGCTGCGGGCCGTCCAAGCTTGGAACTTTTCTGTCACGATCGCGGATTCGCGCTGGGGTGACACAGCAGCAGTGATTCCTAAGGCCGCTAGTAGAGTGGACCGGCGGTGACTAATCGTGAATGGAGATGCCGCACACACGCTGCCGTATGAGACCGCAGCGGGGCAGAAGCTGGCGCTTGATACCGTGACTGCTGCCAGTTTTCATTCGCAAGTCTTCACGCATCTCTCCGTTGCAACGTGTGAAAGAGGATGTACGTGAGGAGAAGCGGCACCGGGAAGACGATGTAGTTGGCGCCCTCCCAATCGAGCTGACGGCTCTCCAGGTATTCGCCGATACCAACGGGCGCGAAGAGCGTGATCATGAGCAGGAACGTGGAGAGCAGCCACGTCATGGAAGTCTTACCCATTCTGCGATAAATCCCCATCAGGACGACGGGCAGAGCAGACATCGACAGAAGGCGTGGCTTCTTCCCGGCACGCGACGCACGGCCAAGTACATGCAGAGGCTGATACCAGTCGCCGTCATAGATAGCCCACAGGTAGAAGAGGCCATGCCAAACCATCGCTGTTCCAACGCTGAGAGCGAGAAAGATCGTGCCCACTCTACGATCTCGGCGCCAGAGACCTAAGCCGATGAGAGAGGTCATGATGATCATGGGGATACGGGCCGACGCGATGATTCCGCCAAGCACACCCAACAAGACGAGGTGGTGGTTGGAGACCGGCGCGTCCTCCAGCAGAAGAGCCAGCGCGACCAGCATCAGCGAGATCGCAAAGAGATCCTGCCCGTTTCGCATCTCGGAGAGGAACAGCATCTGCACGAGCATCAGGAGCGCAAAAAGGCCAGCCCGCACCCTGTCGCGTCGGAACAGCACACCGTATGCAAAAAGCAGGGCCAACACTGGGATGAACGCGGTGAGATTGAAGATACTGAGCGGAGCCCACAAGATGATCCAGCCCGGGCCAGGGCTGATGGGCGTCTCACCCGCAGTGACACTGTAAAGGTCGTGACCGTGCAACAGGAGTGCACGTGCCGGAAATTCCAACGCCTTTGCTGTACTGATGCGGTTCTGAATCCCGAGCGTCGAAAGGTAATGCTTCTCAGCAAGGACGCCTATCAACAGGACAATCGAAATCCAGAAGACACGCGATGAAAACACCCTGCGAAAGTTATCCCCGTGGGCTCGCAGGAGCAGCCAGGAGACCGCCGCCCCCAGCATCATGGCATAGAGGAGTGCACCCAGGATGCCGTGACCACCATGCGCCTCAGCGACCACAATGCTTTCAACCGCGGCAAGTAAAACAAAGGTGGTAACGAGCAGTTTGTCACGTGCAGTTGAACCCACAATCGGTTGACACGGCATTGCTAACACTCGCATGGTACCGATCAAGTGAGCGTCGCCTACATGACAAAGGGCCCGGCTTTTCGCCGGGCCCCTTTGCCGTCTTGAGAATTAGCTACGAAGCAGCTTCTTCGGTCGCCACGATCTTCGCCTGTGCGAAGGTGGCGTTGGGCTCGCCGATCTTGAAGCGTGCGAAGCGGCGGACGGTGATGTTCTCACCGAGCTTTGCGACCTTGGTTGCGATGACCTGCGCCACGGTCTGCGACTGCTCTTTGATGAAGGGCTGATCGAGCAGGCAGACTTCCTCGTAGAACTTACCCATCTTGCCTTCGAGCATCTTCTCGATGATGTTTGCGGGCTTGCCGGTAGCAGCAGCCTGGGCGCGGTAGATCTCCTTCTCGCGCTCGACGTCAGCCTCCGTCACTTCATCGCGGCCCACAAAGCGCGGATCAACCGCCGCGATGTGCATCGAGATGTCGCGCAGCAGTTCCTGGAAGTCTTCCGTTCGGGCAACGAAGTCGCTCTCGCAGTTCAGTTCCAGCATGACGCCGATCTTGCCGCCGGCGTGGATGTAGTTCCCCACAGCGCCTTCGTTGGTGGAGCGCGAAGCCTTCTTCGCTGCCGACGCCATGCCGCGCTTGCGCAGCACAACGAATGCATTCTCCATGTCGCCGCCAGCTTCCTGCAGCGCCTTCAGGCAGTCGCCCATGGGCGCGCCGGACTTCTCACGCAGTTCCTTTACCAGCTTCGCATCAATCTTTACAGGGGTCTCGGTCGCCATCGTCATATCCTTTACGGTTTTGAAACAGTAGCTGTACACAGAAAGAGCGTGGTGCCATAGGCGGCAGCCACGCTCTCCGTTGAATCGTTTCGGAGAAGCTTACGCGCCGGCTTCGACTGCGACGGGCTCTGCCTCAGTCTCGGTGTCGGATGCAGCCTGCTTCTTGATGCCACCGCCCAGAGCTGCGTTGAGATCAACAGTCTCTTCTTCAGCCTGCTCCACCGGGGTGGTAGCAACCGGGTTGGACTCCTGCGCTTCCTCGTCTTCGAGACCGATGAAGTGTGCTTCGGTCGCAACCGGCACCACATCGGCATACTCGTTGGCGATCGACTTGTCGCCAATCATCTGCACACCCTCGAAGGCCGAATCGGCGATCTTGGTGGTGAACAGGCGGATGGCGCGCAGAGCATCATCGTTGCCGGGGATCACATAGTCGACCACGGTCGGATCGCAGTTGGTATCAACGACTGCAACAACCGGGATGCCGAGCTTACGTGCTTCCGAGACGGCGATGGCTTCGTTGTTCGAATCGATGACGAAGATCGCGTCCGGCAGGCGGCGCATGTTCTTGATGCCGGCCAGATTCGTGTGCAGAGCCTTGCGCTCGCGCTCCAGCTTGATGACTTCCTTTTTCGTCATCAGCTCGAAACGGCCGTCGACAGCCATCTCGTCCAGCTCTGCGAGGCGCTTGACCGACTTCTGGCAGGTTACCCAGTTCGTCAGAAGACCACCCAGCCAGCGGCTGTTGATGTAGGGCATGCCGGCGCGGGTCGCTTCTTCAGCGACTGCATCCTGTGCCTGGCGCTTGGTGCCGACGAAGAGGATCAGCTTGCCCGAAGAGGTCAGCTCGGTGACGAACTTGGACGCTTCCTTGAACATCTTCAGCGTCTTCTGCAGGTCGATGATGTAAATGCCATTGCGCTCGCCGAAGATGTATTCCTTCATCTTGGGGTTCCAGCGCTTGGTCTGGTGACCAAAGTGAACGCCCGCTTCGAGCAGTTCCTTCATTGTGATCGATGCCATGTGAGGCTCCTTGTATGCGGCATCCCGGCGGATCAGGCCGGGATTGATCCCGTTCGTCTGGGAGATTGAACTCCTGGAGGTTTTACAACTTTACGGCGGATGACCCGAAGATCATCCGCCGCAGTAGATACACCAAGCAATTAGCGCTTGGAGAACTGGAAGCGCTTACGTGCGCCCTTCTGACCGTACTTCTTACGCTCCTTGATGCGAGCGTCGCGGGTCAGAAGGCCGTCAGCCTTGAGAATCTTGCGGAGCTCGACGTTGAACTCGAGCAGCGCGCGTGCAATGCCGAGCTTTACAGCGTCAGCCTGAGCGGTCACACCGCCACCCTTGACGGTGGTGATGACGTCGAACTGGCCGACGACTTCTGCGGTGTTCAGCGTGCGGCGGGCCGCGAAGCGCTGAGCTTCTGTGACGAAGTAAACGTCCATCGGCTTGCCGTTAACTTTGAAACCGCCGTTGCCGGGACGAAGGAACACACGTGCAATCGCCGACTTACGACGACCCGTTCCGTAATACTGAACCAAATCTGCCATGTCTCTATCTTTCCTTCTGAACGGTTACGCCGAAACTACGAGCGGCTCGGGCATCTGTGCATCGTGGGGGTGCTTATCGCCCTTGTAGACCTTCAGCTTAGTCGCCATCTGGCGGCCCATCTTGGTCTTGGGGAGCATGCCCTTGATGGCCTGTTCCACGATTGCTTCGGGACGGCGCGCGAGCAGCTTGACGAACTCTTCTTCACGAAGACCGCCGGGGAAACCGGTGTAACGGCGATAGAGCTTCTGCTGGGCCTTGAGGCCGGTCAGCACAATCTTTTCGCAGTTGATGACGATGACATGGTCACCGGTATCAATGTAGGGGGTGTACTGCGTGCTGTTCTTGCCGCTCAGCACACGCGCGGCACCGCTGGCGAGGCGGCCCAGGGTCTTCCCCGTAGCGTCCACCACATACCACTTGCGGTTCGTATCATTCGAACTGGGTACAAACGTCGACATCGAGTCTTCCTTCTAACAACCAAAATCTGAACTTCTAATTACAACTCAACCAATGTCGTGCACACGCAAAGCACCCCTTACGGGGCTAGATCCGCTGAATGCGAGTGGGTGCTGTGTGAGACCGTTTCCGTCTGCCGCAACCGATACTGCCTGGCCGCCTGCTCCGGAAACCTGCGCAGAGGCTGTGTTCAAGCCAACTGACGTCCCGCAGGATCCACCGCGTCGCCGCATCCGCATTCCCGCAGCTCCGAAAAGCACAGGTATGCAGACGCGAGTCTGCGCGAGTTCTTAGGATAACGGAGGTCTGGATGGGAGTCAACAAAGTTCGGCGTAAATCATGTGTGTCCGAGGCTGATTGCGGCGAACACGACGAATAGCAGCAGGCCGCCCAAACCAACGACCAGGATCAATTTCTGGTGCTTCGGATGCTTCTGCGGTGCCGGTGAGGAGGGAGGTGGCGCGTTCTGTGGCGAGGCCTGAGCATCTGCCAACTCGGTCTGTAGCCCTGCATCAGCCGGTGCGGGTTCATGGACAGCCGACGAGACGGGCAGCTCCGTCCCGGGACTGACAGCTGCGAGAGTCAGTGCGGCCCCTGGATGGCAGGCGGCGACAATGAAACAAAAGATCAGGATCAGCGTTAAAAGCCTAGATCTTCTCACGGGGCGAAGTGTACGCCGGCCTCCCTTACATCGGGAGCAATTTCGCACCCGGCCGCTTGCGTCTGGGCTTTACGCCTTCCTTCGGATCCAGACGGTAGACGATCATCAGGTTCCGGTCGGGATCGTCCATTGCTGGGAACTCCCCGACGCGAGTCAGCGTGTAAAAGCGGGACAGGGCCTGCATCTTGTCATCTTCCACGTAGTTCCAGGCCACAAACCAGCCCGGCTGATAGGCCGCGATGCGGTCTTCAAGTTGCATAGTTCCGAAGTCGTCACAGATCGACGGCAGACCCGTCATCAGGGACAGATTACTGCCGGAAATTGAGAGGACCGTGTGGCTGTGCGATGGCTCTGCTTCGATGATGTGCTCGATCCGAACCGCGGCCGTCTGATACGTATAGTCGGGATGCCGCGCAAAGTTCACGGTCTGTCGCGCCTCATGCCCCACCACCAGCAGCAGTAGCGGCACCAACGCCAGCGGCGCGACAGGGTTCCACTCCGCCACATGGAGCGCACCGCGCAGTAGCAACAAGACTAGCGGCACAGCGACAACCAGGTAATACCGGGGCTGCATGTTGGCGTGATACGCCATGAAGATCATGTAGCCGGCAGCCCATAGCGCGAGTGAGGTAAACACCGGGTCGCGCCACACCCGAGGACGAAGGCATGCGATGACGAGCATCAAGCCGGCGAGAGGGTACGTCAACGGTCCAGTCCACATACCGTCTGTCAGTGTCTCTCCCACGGTTTTGAAGAACGTGCTGCGGGTGATGCCTGTGTACGCGTTGGCGCTGAACAGGTAGCGGAAATCACCCAGATACCCGCGATGCACCAGCATCAGGAAGTAGCTGCCGCATAGCAGCGCGACGACTCCACCGGTGATCAGGCCGGTTCGCAGCATCCGACGCCCGCGGCACTCGGCGGAGTCCGCCAGCATATACGCAATCGCAGGCAACAGAAAGACCGCAGTGGTCTTTGTCCCGATCATCAGCGCGATCAGCAGACCGACGCCCGCAGCGTAAGCCGCACGCTGCCACCTCAACCGTGCCAGCCGCATGGCATAAGCAGCCTGCAGACTCAACAGCATCATCAGGACCAGCAGCGGCTCCAGAATGGCCAGGCGCGTGAAGACGTAGACAAACGGGCTGGCAGCCAGCACAAGAACAGCGGCGGCCGCAAAGACCGTTCGCATGGGACGATCCCCCCGTCGCTCCGCTCGCAGACGCAGGAAGAAGAAACTGCTACACAGGATGCAACCGAACACACAGACCGTTAGAGCACGCGCTGCGACGATGCCCACACCGGTAAAACGAAAGAGCCCCGCTTCCACCAGAGGCCACACCGGCAGTGCAACTGCGGGGTTGAAATCGCCGGGCAGCCGCCACGTCCCGCGCAGGTAATGACGGATCGCGGCATCGCCATACCAGCCTTCATCGGTGTACTTGGCCCAGTCGACCCAAGGAGAGTGATTTGGGAAATCCGCGCGGAGATGCAGGAAGTGCAGAGCAAACGCAAGTCCACCCAGGACCAGCAGAAACGCAACGATCGCACGCTGCACATGGGACGTTGCCCGGTCCTTGACTGGATCCTGCAGCCTCTCGAGTCTCTCGTTCAACTTGGAGACCCCGTTCAGGTCGTAAGTTTTCGTCCGAGCCGCATGGACGGCTCTTCGATCAGAATGCATAGCAAGTGTGCAAAGACGAACGTAGTCAGACCATAACAAAGGCCGACCAGCCATGTCGACACGCGACCATAGAGAAGGTTCAACGTCGCAAACAGTACAGTTCCATGAACCAGGTAAAGGCTGTAAGAGATCCTCCCAAGATATTCCGGCAGGCTGTGCCGCAGCAGTCTTGTGATCCATGCCGAATGGAGCGAACAGACGATGATCAGCGCCGCACCGATGCCCGTCAAAGCGTCCGCCCAGAACTTCGCGGGAAGCACATGCAGGTAGAGCAGCATTGCAAACGCCAGCACCACGCAATGCGCTGCGGGATGGAATCGCCTCCAGACCTGGGCAATGCGCTCGGCATGCAGCGAAAGAAGGAGACCGAGGAAGAACATGGGGAAGTTGGTCAGTGCCTGTGCCAAACCCTCTTGATGCGTGTACATGCTTCCCGCGTAACTTACGACGCAAAGCAGCAAGGTCCCGATGGCAGGGAGCCGCCGCACCAGAGAGCAACAGAGGGGCAGCAGGATGGAGAACTCCGCCTCAATTCTCAGGGACCAGAACGCTGTATTAATGGTCGCGTCGTTACTCATGAACAGTTGCCGGACAAAGAGGCCGCCGGTAAGCGGCGTCTGCCAGGTCTTGTAGAACCACGGAGTCAGTGGCAGATGCGAATACAGAAAATGATCCGCGCAGACCCACGCGAAGATCAGAGCGACAAGAAATGGAACGTAGATGCGAAAGAATCGACGAAGAAGATATCGCCGGTAAGGCGTCTCCCGTCCACGCCAGTACGGCATACCCAGCACATATCCGCTTAGGACGAAGAAGAGGATGACTGACTGGCGCCCTGACGTGAACAGAAACACGATCGGGTTGCGGGTATGAAATGGCGGATAGGCGTACCGAAGGTGATACCACATTACAAAAAACGCCGCGATACCACGCAGGGCGTCCAGTTGAAAGAGCCTTCCCTTCGGGGTGCGTGCCAGCAGCTCCGCTTCCTCGTGGGTACGAATCCGATCTCCCTGCATTGTGTGAAGGCTACCATGCAGAAAAACGTGCCACGGATTCCCCCACGAGGCATGCTGGTGAAAACTACGCCTCACAGCGCCATCAAGACGGCGTGTACTCGCCACACAAAATCAGCACACCCGTTGCGCTTCACCAGCATCCCGGTTGAGCATCGCTTTTAACAAACGACAGAGACGAATGCAGCGCACAGCAGTCACTGACTCTCTCACGGTTCGCGCCACGAGAGCAGGTCGTCTACACTGACCGCATCCATGGGTATCCCCACAGTTCACGAATCTCCAACCGGCCCACGTTTTTACCGTCCGGAGTTGGATGTTCTCCGCTTCCTGGCCTTTGTAATGGTCTTTGCCGTGCATGCTGACGTGGCAAGTACCCCAATCCTCAAGGCAATCTCTGAGAGTGGACGCGGTGGCGTCTGCGTCTTCTTTCTGTTGAGTTCTTATCTCATCACGGAACTGCTGGAACGCGAGGATGCGAAGACCCATGGAATCAGCCTCCGCTCCTTCTATATCCGCCGTGCCCTCCGCATCTGGCCGCTTTACTTTCTGGCTCTGCTGCTCGCACGATTGATCGACTGGCACGTTCCACATCTGCAGATGTCCAACGGGCGCCTGCTCGCTTCGGTTTTCCTGGTTGGCAACTGGTACACCTACTTCTACGGATTCCCGGCATCGTTCGCACTGGTGCTGTGGAGCGTCACGGTGGAAGAGCAGTTTTATCTTGTGTGGCCTTCGGTACGGAAATTCCTTGGATCGCGCGCATTGCTTCTTGTCAGCATCCTCACGTTTCCTGTTTCGTACGCCGCCATTTTCTGGCTTTGCATGCATGCACGGCTTGAACGTCAGTTCTGGGTGAATACTTTCGTACAGATCCAGTTCTTTGGCCTCGGCGGGATGCTGGCACTGCAGCTCAAGGGAGCCTCCCCGCGCTGGCCGCTGGCAGGGCGTGCCCTGTTGTTCCTGGGTGGCCTTTTCGCCTTTTTCGTAGCGCAGTATTTCTTCCACCACAGCGGCGATATGTCCTTGGTGAGGAACGCAGTGCCCGAATACCTTCTGCTTGCGGCTGGGTCGGTCATGCTGTTTTTCTCGGTGCTGGGAATGGCCCGGCTCGGACGGGCCACGTTCCTCGTCTATCTTGGGAAGGTCTCTTACGGCCTGTATGTCTTTCATGTTCTGGGATTGCGCATCGCCCTGCGGCCTGCTTCCTTGCTGGTACGACGAATGGCCCTGCCAGATTGGGAAGGGCGCATCATCCAGGCCGCTCTGGGACTGATGATTACGTTCGGGATGGCGCACGTCTCCTACCGCTACTTCGAGGCTTTCTTCCTGCGCTTCAAGGAGCGCTTCGCGACGGTGAAGACCCGCGAGGTGTGACGTTTCGTGCCAGGCGCCCGCAAGACTTCAATTGCTCCCTGCGGCGCGCGGGCCTGCCATGCGTCGGTGCCTCCGCAAAAGACAACAGCGCCCGGAAGGGCGCTGTTGTCTTTTTGTCTGTCAGGAATCTATTCGTAGGAAAGCGCGTCGATCGGATCTTTACTGGCAGCCTTCAAGGCCGGGTAGAGGGCACCGAGCAAGGCGCCCACGATCGCGATCGCCGCGGCCTTGGCGACCCATGCGGGCGTGACCTCAAACTCCAACTGTGACGCCTTGATGTGAAGAATCGCACGTAACAGGTATGTGCTTGCAACGCCCGCGACGACACCACAAACAGCCAATAGGCCCGACTCGCGCAACACGATTCCTACGATGTATCCCTTGGAAGCTCCCAGTGACTTAAGGATGCCGATCTCGCGGGTGCGTTCCATTACTGCCGTGTACATGGATTGGAAGATCACCAGGAAGCCGATAACAACTGCGATTCCGATTACAACGCTGAGGCCAATATTGAATCCTGGGAACTTCTCAGGGGTCATCTGACTCAGGAGCTCGTCCAGCGTTTGGACATCCCATTGCTGCATACCTTCCGTCGCCTGAATTTCTTCGCGAACGGCCTTCTGCCACTTCGGAGCATCTTCTGTCCTCAGATAAAAGACACTGCAACGGTTGTCCGTCCCGTTGATTGCGTTGATTGTGTCTAGCGGAATGAACTTTCGGCCGCCTCTGCCATGCACCACTACCCCCGAGACATGAAAGACATGGCCTAGAAGCTTGGTTGTTTCTCCGACGTGGAAGCTCTTGCCCCGCATCGCAGGGCCATCCGTCGAACCGTGCGACGCTACATCGTCAACAATGATGTCATCTGGGCCAGAGAACGGGCCCCCTTCCACGAACACGAATGGCGTCAAGGCGTTAAAGGTCGAATAGTCGATGCCGAAGATGTTCTCGACGGCACCCGCAGACGTTGTCAACTGGATGTAGATGGGTGCAGCCACCTTGACGTGTGGCAGTTTCGCAAGCACGAGCCCCACCTTTGCAGACGCGGGGGCCCCGCTTACTCCAATCAGGTTCGATGCTGCGCCGGGTTTGGCGATGATATCGCCACCGATTCCATTGGTGCGCAACTTCTGCCCGTTCACCATACCCAGCATGATGGCAACGATGGACAGGATCATGACGACTTCAATGGTCACTGCAAGCGCCGAGATCAACGAGCGCAGGGGACGATGGACGAGATTGCCGACAACCAGACGATTCATAGACAAGGTTGATTGTACGGGTAGGCCTAGGATCTGGCAGTGGCCACCGGCTTTGGCAGCGTGACGAGCTGGCCAAGGAGTGGTGCAATGCGGGAAACCGTGAACGCACCGAAGATAACGACGATGGTGTATGTGGACGATCCATAGATCGTTGTGCTCATCATGCCCTCAGGGGCTGTGTGGGAGAAGTACAGGATGTACAAAAGGGCCCAGGCCGTCTGGTCGGTGGAGCCTGTCACGGAGTCTGTCACGAAAAACAGCAGCAGAAACATGAATGGGGCGATCAAGAACATCACCTTCCACTGACCGACATGATATGCGTCGCTAAAGGGACCGAATGAGATGCTCGTCGTGTGATCGCCCGGGGAAAGCATTCCTACCTCGTGCGCGAATTCATTTCCCCAGAGGATGTTCGGCTTGTCCGGGTAGAAAATATGCGGCACCGCATTCATCACGTAGGTCGCGAAGACGTAGAGCGTACGCGAATGACCGTGGTCGGTCACCGAGATGAGAGCGTCGTCAATCGGGAACATTGTGAGCCGATCCAGCAGCCCCTGCGAATGCTCGAACCAATGGATCGCGGATTTCTTTTTGGAATCCGCGAGTTCGGTCTGTAACACGTAAAGATTTCGAGTCTCGAGTGGGTGTTCCAGCAGATAGATCGCCTGCTCATTGAGGTCCGCGGCGCCTCGGAACTGGCGACCGATTTGCGAGTAGGGCGTCAGAATGGAGCTTGCCACCACCGCAACGATTGCCAGCACAAACAGCCGCAATTTCCCGACGCGATACCCAGCCGCGCAGGCGGCCACCGCCCAGGCGATACTACCGACAAAGATACCCTGCTTGGAAAAGGTCAATAGACCGAAGACGGTGATATAACCCCAGGCTGCGAACGAGATCCAGTTGAACGTCGACGCACCGTCTGTCTCCTTGGCGCGACTGTACACCGGGAGAAGGATAGCGAAAACCGCAAAGTTATTTAATTGCCTGAAGGTCGCGGCGGCACTTTCCGGTACTACTAAGGGGCCGACAATACCGATCAGGACGCAACCGACCGCTATTCGATCCATGCGCTCTTTAATCAACACATTCGCCAGCAGAGGACGTCGCCGCCGCAGACGCCGGTTCACCGTTGCAGCGGCGTAGATCGTCAGCATACCTGCGTTGTAAACCAGCATGCTCTGCTGGGCATCTCGTAGATTGCTGTCGAGGGATTCCCCCAGGAGAATTTTGACGGCCATGCCGAGACCGAGACCGAGGATTGCGAGAAAAAAAATGTAAGCGCCGCTGGGATACACGAGGCCGCCCGCCATATTAAACGCGAGCCCCGAGAGGATGACGAATGTACCAGCCAGTAGCGCTACAAGGATGTCTGTCCCTTCAGCCCACGCAGCGACAAAGATGATGCCTGCGCAAGTGAGCATGTACGCGGGAGGAAATCGCGTCGGGAAGGAGAGCTTCATCAGCGCCAGTCTAGCAGGGGGACAGCGTCTTCCCCTGGCACCACAAAGCAGTTCGATGACCGGACCATTTGACATCCGGCCAACACGAACGCTTGTCTTGCTTATTCGCTTTGTGTCACAAGCGCGTTAACAGGCCGCTGCGGTGGTACGTGCGATGGCACCTGCTCCACGAGCCGTGGTGGCAGCGGGATGCGCGCTCCACTGCTGTCGATCTCGTTGGATTCGACGTAGAAGTGGGTCAGGTTGGCCTGGCCGAAGGACGTGGTGATGGCTACGTCGGCGGCATCGCGACCGGTCGCCATCAGAATACGGCCCAGCCGGGGTGTGTTGTGCCGGGCATCCATATCCCACCATCGACCGCCGAGCCAGACCTGGTACCAGGCCGAGAAGTCGCCAGCGCCGCTGAATGGGATGCGGATATCCCCAAGCTGTCCCGTGACATACCGCGCTGGCATATTCATCGCACGGGTAAGGGTGATGGCCAGGTGTTGAAAGTCTCGGCAGACACCTTCACGTTCCGTATAGACATCCATAGCGGTCTTGGTGGGCCGCGCCTTGGCATAGTCGAAACGCACCTTCCAGTTCACCCAATCACGAATGGCCATAGCGCGCTCGCCCCCTGGGGGCAGATTGCCGAACAGGTCGCTTGCGATGGCGCTGAAGCGATCGACCTCACAATACCGACTTGCCAGTAGGAACTGCAGCACTTCCGAGGGCAGATCTTCCACCTGGTGTTGCTCCGCACCGAAGGGCTGCGGATCGGGTGTCTCAGGAGCTTCCAGAATGGTGTTCCCGGTCAGACGCAAAGCGCCTGCTGGAGCATGAAACCGTGCGCATCGATTGCCAAAGCTGTCGGTGTAGTTTTCTGGCAGGATGCTCGTCGTGTGATTCGCATCAATGTGTTCGACGACGAGGTCATCACTTGAGCGCAGCGCAGCGTCCAGCGAAGGATGCAGGTGCAGCAGGGCCACCATCGGTGTCTCGCCGGGCAGATGGAACTGGATGTCGAACTCGCTTTGAATCAACATAGATAGGTTCCTGCTTGGATGCGCCCGAGGCATCCTGCTGTTGTCGCCGTGTGTTTGGTGGGGTTTGACCTGTTGACTCTTGAGAGTCAGCTTACTGCGCCGCCTGCTTACCTCTACGAATATTTCCCGATGGTTGCCGCTTCTGGCACCGTCCACTCTGCAATCCCGTCAACTTTGGGCTCATCCCACTCCAGAACGAAGCTGATTCCCTGTTGTCTCCGGGGTTCTTCGGGGATTTCAGGGCTATCTGAGGCTGCTGCTTTCGTTTACAGTGAGAGGCACAGCCCTTGTCTTCTCCCGGTCATAGGCCTCCGCTTTCATGATCCCTTCCCTTCAATTCGCCTGTCGCAGCATTCTTCCGCGCATGGTGTTCGGTGCGGTGGCCATGCTGGCATGCGTTAGCGGGTTGAGCGGTTGCCAGGCTGTGAACGGTGTCACGTCCGCCACTATCGCACAGCTGCGCATTATCGATGCATCGCCGGACGCAGGCGGCCTCGACATATATTCCGGCACCTCTGCGATCGCGTACAACCTGGGTTTTGGCACCATTACGTCGTATGTCCCCGCGACACCGTCGACTTACACATACTCCATCGACACTGCCGGCACCAGGACAGCGCTGACCACCGTACGCGCCACCCTCGCCACAGCGAAGCAGTACACACTGCTGATCAACAATGCAGCTGCGACCATCCAGAGCCAGGTGCTCACCGACCAGTCACAGCCGGCGCCGTCCGGGCAGATTTCCCTGCGCTTTCTTGATGAAGCCATTTCGCCGGGCGCCATTGATCTCTACCTGGTGCCGTCCAGCAGTTCGCTCGCAGCTGTAAACCCGCTGCAGACGGGCATTGTCTTCGGAACGAATACGGGCTATCTGAACGTGCCCACCGGAACGTATACGCTCTACGTTGTCACGAACGGCACCGTTATCTCCAAGACAACGGTACCGCTGTACACCGGCGCGTCCACAACCTACCCTGCTGGCAGCGCACGGACCATCCTGATCCTCGACCAGCAGATCGTCACCGCCCCGGCCGTTCAAGTCGTCACAACCAGTGATTACGAATCCGCCACTGCAACTCAATAGTCTGACTGTCGACGGCGACCGTCGATGCTGTATCGCCGATGCTGTCTCTGGACACTGCGCACCGTTTCATTCGATGAGGCCAAGAGCACACCGCCGGTGTTAGACTCGCGGACCATGAAGCCCACTGCCGTCCGACTCGCAGCGATCGCCATCGCCACGTTTGCACCCATTGCCACCACTGCCCAGTCGCGCCTGCTGGTCGTCTCCCAACGGGATCAGACGTTCCATGTCTATGATCCGGAGACGTTGACCGAAGTGGCCAGCGCGAAGGAAGACGGCGGCGCGGATGCCGGTCACGAAGTAATTGCAACCGTCGATGGTAAGACGGCTTTCGTACCGCTGTACGGGAACTCCGGCGTGGGGAAACCCGGCACGGACGGCGATCATATCCAGGTGTTCGACATCGCCACGGCGAAGCCGGTCGGCACCATCGCGTTTCCCCATGGCGTCCGTCCGCACAAGCCCATCTGGGACACTCACACGGGTATGCTGCTGGTGACAACGGAGATCGACAAGACCGTCTCCGTAGTCGATCCGAGGTCGATGAAGGTCGTGGGCTCGATCCCTACGGGCGCAAAGCAATCGCACATGATCACGCTCTTGCCAGATGGCAAGAAGCTCTACTCTGCCAACGTGGGTCCAGGGACTGTCTCCGTAATGGATGTCCCAGGACGCAAGTTCCTTAAGACGATCCCCATCTCGTCGAATACGCAGCGCATCTCCAACTCCAACGACGGCAAGTGGGTCTTCACAGCAGACCAGACCACGCCAGAACTAGTTGTGATCGACACGAAAACCGACACCATCGCCAAGCGCATCAAGCTGCCCGGGGTGGGCTACGGCACCGCGCCGACGGTCGATGGCAAATCCCTGCTGGTGACGATGGACGGCCAGCCGGCGATTGCCGTCGTGGACCTGAAGTCAATGGAGGTGGTGAAGTCCGTCGAGACGCCCAAAGGCATCAACGAGGTCGTCGTCTCACCCGACGGAAAGTTCGCATACGCCACATCAGCCAAGACAGACCACCTGGTCAGGATCGACCTCGGGACCTTTAAAGTGACAAAGGACGTGACAACCGGAAAGTTCCCAGACGGTCTTTGGCTGACTGCAGAGAAGTGATTTCAGGTCACGGTTACCGCAGCCTGAAAGAGCGATCGCTCACCTTCCGGCGGTCGCGCTTCGTGAGGACTTGGCGATCGTGCCAGCAAGCGCGGCGTTATCGACCACGTCGACATAGTCTGAGGTCACATCTTTCACATCAATGCGTGTGATGAAGCTTTGCGGCAAAAGTAGCACCAACTGTCGCAATCGATCGCTGATGCCGTTAAACCTCAAGCCGTCAATGGACAGCTCGTCGACAGTTGCTGCTTGTCCGGTGCCCACCCGGACCAACGCGGGGACAACATCCCATGAGCGCTCAAGCGTGATGTTCTGCAAAGCAAGCCGATCGACATGGCCGCCTTTGATATCGAGGAAGGGATTCGCAGAGCGGTCGCTGATCCATCGATAGTTGGAAAACGTTATGTCCGCTACATTCTCCGTCAGGCCCGAGCCGAATTCCGCGGCACAGGTGGAGTTCTTCCAAAGAAAGTTCTTGATCGTTCCCCTTCGCGTCACATTATGAAGAAATCCATCTCCAAAGAACGCGCAGATGTAGGCCGACCCATTCAGGTTGTCGACCGTTATGTTCGAAACCACCGGTAAAGCATCGCCCGTAGGCACGGACGAACTGTTCGTATAAGCACGTAACATCGAGCCCCCTTGCTGCACGAAGGAGTTCGAAATGTTGATGTTTGTGATGAGTCCGCCCCAGCCCTCCGGAGCATTCAGGGCAATGGCATCATCCGTGGTGATGTAGTAGTTGTCATGGATGCTGATATCATTCGCCGGGCCATTCACGTGTGTCCCATCGCCGTTTTGTGAGTAGTAACCGGGTGGCAGGAGTCCCATGTTGGCAAACAGCGAGTGCTGCACGGTGGCTTGCCCTACATCGCTGAGGCGAAGATTGTAGGTTGAGGTGTTGTAGAAGGTGACGCCGCTGATCAGCACGTCGTCCAGGTCCATAAGGTCAATGCCCATAAACCAGCAAGTACCCGTGCCACGCGGGTCACCCGTGGTGGAGTTCCCATTCCCGCCATTGCCGCGATTCCCATTGATAGCGAAGTCGCGCAGCGTCACACCGTTACCGCGCGGAGGGGGCAGACCGGGAGTGATAAACCCGGGATCACTGTAGCCGCTGGGACAGCCAGCATGAGGACCATCGCCGTTGAAGATGACGTCATCATTCGTGCCGGCCTTCTGGAAGAAGCCCGTGCCGAAGAGGGTGTCTGCTCCGTGGAATCCTGCACCACGGCCTACTATGCTCCAATGGCCTGCGGCTGGTCCGTGAATACTGGAGACCAGACTTGCACCGTCCTGTACCAGAACAACCGGATGCTCTGCAGTAGCCTTCGCCAGCGCCGCAGTGATACAGGGCCCGTCATCATGCGCTGGACCGCCCGTGATCGTCAGGCCCGTACTCAGATCGACGTCCTGCTTCGCACAGCCGAGCGCTGAGATGTACGTGAAGGGTCCTGCCGGCAACGGCTCCGTAAAGGAATAGTCTGCCGTCGCCTCGCCCCGATAAACGTTGGTGCCACACCCCGAGAGCAGGGGCATAGACAAAGAGGCAGACAACAACACAGTAGTGGCAATCCGCACGCGACCAGGCCAGAAAAAGATGTTGGGGCAGCAGGCGAACACCTGCTGCCCCAATATTACTGCCCGACGGCTGTTAATAGCGGTACGTTTCGCTCTTGAATGGACCTTCCACCGGGACGCCGATGTACTCGGCCTGCTTCTCCGACAGCGTCGTCAGCTTCACACCGATCTTCTCAAGGTGCAGACGAGCCACTTCCTCGTCGAGCTTTTTGGGCAGGACATAGACGCCTACTGGATACGTGTCCTTGTTCGCCCACAGGTCGAGCTGTGCCAGTGTCTGGTTGCTGAAGCTGTTCGACATCACGAAGCTCGGGTGTCCCGTCGCGCAGCCCAGGTTCACCAGGCGGCCTTCGGCCAGTACGAAGATCGCGTTGCCATTGGGGAAGGTGTACTTGTGCACCTGTGGCTTGATCTCCAGCTTGATGGCGTCTGATGTGTTCAGACGGTCCATCTGGATCTCATTGTCGAAGTGACCGATGTTGCAGACGATGGCCTGATCCTTCATCTTCTGCATGTGCTCGAAGGTGATGATGTCCACGTTACCTGTGCAGGTGACATAGATGTCACCGCGGCCCAGCGTGTCTTCCAGCGTGGTGACCTCAAATCCCTCCATCGCAGCCTGCAGAGCATTGATGGGGTCAACCTCCGTCACGATGATGCGGGCGCCCATGCCGCGCAGCGACTGTGCCGAGCCCTTGCCGACGTCGCCATAGCCGCAGATGACCGCAACCTTGCCGCCCATCATTACGTCTGTAGCGCGCTTGATACCGTCCGCAAGCGACTCCTTGCAGCCGTACAGGTTGTCGAACTTGCTCTTCGTGACAGAGTCGTTCACGTTAATAGCGGGCACCAGCAGCTTGCCCTTCTTCATCATGTCGTACAGGCGATGCACACCGGTCGTCGTCTCTTCCGAAACGCCGCGCCACTCCTTCGCAACCTTCGTCCAGTGCTGCGGGTCTTCCGCCAGCACCTTCAGCAGCAGCTTCTGAATGACCGCCTCTTCTTCGCTGCCGGCCTTGCCGTCCACAAAGCTGCGATCGCCCGCTTCGAGCTCGACACCCTTGTGGATCAGCAGCGTCACATCGCCGCCGTCGTCCACAACCATCTGCGGGCCCAGGTCACCGGGGAACGTCAGCGCCTGGTAGGTGCACCACCAGTACTCTTCCAGCGTTTCGCCCTTCCATGCGAAGACCGGTGTGCCCGTCTCCGCGATGGCGGCGGCCGCGTGATCCTGCGTGGAGAAGATGTTGCACGAAGCCCAGCGAACATCCGCGCCAAGATCCTTCAACGTCTCGATCAGCACCGCGGTCTGGATCGTCATGTGCAGCGATCCGGTGATACGCACGCCTGCCAGCGGCTGGCCCGCAGCGTATTTCTTGCGGATGCTCATCAGGCCCGGCATCTCCTGCTCGGCAATGTCAATTTCCTTGCGGCCCCATGAGGCCAGCGACATGTCCGCGACCTTGTACGGCAGTGGCGCTGCGGTGTGGAGCGATTCGGGCGTGAGAACTGCTGTAGCCATGCTTGTTGATCCCTCTTTGGCGATAAATTCGTCACGGTCAAGGTTACACCGTGCCCTCTACGGAACTGCAGAAAGAAGCGTTGATGGTGTACGGCATGGACGCAGAGCAGACGCGATGTTCAGGCGGCAGTTGCCCCGCCGCCGATAGGCTCCCACTCCTTACTTCGCACCACGCCCTGTGAGCGTACGGATCTCGTCGACCTCGCGCTGGCGATAGGGTCTGCCGTCCGTATGGAAGACCTCGTGGAACCAAAGCGTAGGTTGCTGCAGCACATACGGCCGCTGCCACGAATCCCACGGATACTTTGTCTGTGTGCGTCCGTCGACCAGCCCCCAGTTGATAGCCGCCACGTTGTACTTCTTCGCCACCGGCAGCGACCCGTCGAAGGTGCTGCCCGCGCCACGTGCCATGTACTCCGTGCACAGGATCGGACGACCCAATGGCTGCAGCTCCTTGATGCGCGCCTCGAACTCCTCCGGCCAACCGTAGTTGTGGAAGGTGATGATGTCCGACTCGGCAAGCTGAATCTTCACCGTTTCGCTCTCTTTGGCCGGGTCGCTCCAGTTGTCGCGCCACACACCACTCGTCAGCGGCTGCGAGGGCCCCACACTGCGCGCCCAGGCAAAGACCTTCGGCAGGTAGTAGTCGACGCGCGCTGTCTTGTTCGGCGTCTGCTTGTATTGTTCCGTCGGATTATCAGGTTCGTTCCAGATGTCCCAGCCCAACACACGCTCGTCCTTCGCAAAGGCGCCGACGACACCCTTCACATACGCCTCGAGCTTCGGCTCATAAGCAGGATCGGTGAGCTCCTTCGCGCCGGGACTCTGCACCCAGCCCGAGTTGTGGATGCCTGGGATCGGCGGGTGCTGCGGCCCTAGCTTCGGCTCCGGATCCCAGCACGAATCGAAGAGCACCAGCAGCGGCCGGATGTGGTGCTTCGCCGCGATCGCCAAGAACTCATTCAGCCGTTTTTTGAACCCCTCAGGATCCTGCTGCCAGAGCTGGTCCTGCAGGAAGACACGCATGGTGTTCATGCCGGCAGCTTCGGCCCAGCCCAGTTCCTTATCGTTCAGCGCAGGATTCCAGGTCGCCGCCTGAAACATCTCGAACTGGTTGATAGCGTCGGATGGCACGTAGTTCGCACCTACGAGCCATGGCTGCTTGGCATACCAGGCATTGGCGCGTTCAGGCGTCCACCGCGCCTGCGCGGCGGCAGTGGCGGTGGTTAAAAGACAGAGGACAGCAGTAAGGAGTCGGCGCATACGCATCCCTTATACAGGGATCAGGGATCAGGGATCAGGACGCTTGCGCCCCCCTGTTCTTTTCCCTAATCCCTAATACCTAATCCCTCATTCCTACTACTACCTGTTCCCTTCTCCATCTCCAACAGCTTTGCCTTCCGCTCCTTACCCCAGCGATAGCCGGTCAGCGAACCGTTGCTGCCGACCACCCGATGACATGGCACCACCGGCGCCACTGGATTGGCTCCACAGGCAGAGCCAACGGCCCGCACCGCCTTCGGCGACCCGATCTCTGCCGCGAGCTGCGCATAGGTCCGAGTCTCTCCATGGGGAATGGCCTCGAGCGCCTTCCAGACTCGCTGCTGGAAGGCTGTCGCACGCACATGCAACGGCAGCCGCTTCGCCGTGGACGACTCCGACAGGTGCAGCAGTACGGTCCTCGCATGCTCGGCCAGCCGGCCACTATCTTCCTCAAGTTCTGCAGCCGCGAAGCGGCTGCGCAATTCTTCGCGCAGAACCTCATCGCTGGTATCGAAGGCGATCAGGCAGACACCGCGATCTGTCGCCGCCACCAGCATCCGATCCAGCGGCGAGTCGACGATGCTGTAGTGAATGTGCTGATGCTCGCCCAGCCGCTTTCGCGCGCCCGGTGTCATGCCATCCGCCACGCGCTTCGCATAGACCTGACTCGCTGACTGGAAGCCCGCTGCGTAGACCGCTTCCGTGACGCTGCCCTCCAGCAACGCATCGGCGAACCGTTCCGCCCGCAGACGCCGTGCATACTCCGCGGGAGAGACGCCCATCGCTGCGCGAAAGATTCGCTGCAGGTGGAATGGGCTGAGCCCGGCAATCTCGGCAAGCTTCTGCAGCGTGACCGCCCCCTCCGTCGCGTGCTGTTGGAGGTAGCGACGGACGATATCGATCCTCGCTGCTGCTTCCTGCTCCGGCGGTGGTCCAGCAGGACGGCATCGCTGGCAGGTGCGAAAACCGGCTGCCTCCGCCTGCCGGACCGTATCGAAGAACAAGGTGTTCTCACGCCGCGGACGGCGGCTTGGGCAGCTTGGCCGGCAGACGATCCCTGTTGTCGTAACGCCGTAAAAGAACGCATCCTCTGCCCCATCAGGCCGCATGGCCGAATTCGACCGGCGCAGAAGAGCGAGCCAGCGATGTTCGTCACTGGCGAGATGCGTAGGGGCGGCGAGGTCGCGAGGCTTCATAGGTTTGAGCGGCGGAAACGACGGCGTGAACAAGGATAGCGTTGCCATGCCCTAAGCATCGCCCGTGCCCCGATGATGTCCACTTCACTTCTTGCGGTCAGAGTCATTTCGCGCCCGTATCGGCTTTGATGGAACTGCAGATAACACGTTAGTCGTACCTGTAGTGTCGGGGTTGATGCGCTTCCCTTTGGTCTTTACGGGCGTGCAGTATTAGGATTCGCACAGCACCAAGGATTTCGGCACACCACCAGAGCAGTTGCAAGATGGCCGGATCACAGATCCTTCCAATCCCAGCGGGCACGACGAGCAAGCGAACGCATGCGTTTCGGACAGGAGCTAAGGGAGCAGCGGGAGCGCCAGGGTATCGCGCTGGACGACGTCGCCGTCGCCACACGCGTATCGCTGCGGCATCTGCACGCCCTGGAGGATGAGCGTTTCCAGGACCTGCCGGGCGGTGTCTTCAACCGCGGCATCATCCGCTCGTACTGCCTGCACTGCGGTCTGAACCCTGAAGAAACCCTGGAGAACTTCAACGTCGCCCTGCGCGCCGCCGGCATCGAGCCGGAGGCGAAAGATGACGACTGGGTTGAGTTTGCCGAGGCCGTTCGCCGGTCGCGAAAGACCGAAGAAAGCCGCACGCGCTGGCGCTGGCTCGGCGTGGTCGGCATCCTGACAGCGGTTCTGGCCCTGGCCGTCGCGGTCCTCTGGGTACTGGTCCATCGCGGCGTGGTGCGCCTGCCGGAACGCAAACGTGTCGTCGCAGTCCACGCAACACAGTAAGTCTCCGCTCCCTTTCACCCCCTCAAAGGACTCCCCGGCGCCGCGCCGCGGCGCGTACTTTCGCATCCTTGACGGGGTAGAATAGATCGAATATTCAATGTCCGCTGCACAAGCGCCCCAAGGAGCAGTTTTGTCCACACGCGATCGTTTTCTCTTTACGTCTGAGTCCGTCACCGAAGGCCATCCTGACAAGATTGCCGACCAGATCTCCGATGCCATCCTCGATGCCTGCCTGGCACAGGACCCCATGAGCCGCGTAGCCTGCGAGACGCTGACCTGCACCGGCCTGGTTGTCGTCGCGGGCGAGATCACGACCAAGGCGTACGTCGATTTCCAGACCGTGGTCCGCGAGACCGTCCGCGGGATCGGCTATGACGACGCTCTGAAGGGCTTCGATTGCGACACCTGCGGCGTTATCTCGACGATCAACCGCCAGTCGCCTGACATTGCTCAGGGTGTTGATACCGGCGGTGCCGGCGATCAGGGCATGATGTTTGGCTACGCCACCAACGAGACGCCGGAGTTGATGCCGACACCGATCTCGCTGGCGCACAAGCTGGCCGCGAAGCTCACCGAAGTCCGCAAGTCCGGCAAGATGGGCTATCTGCGCCCTGATGGCAAGAGCCAGGTCACGGTGGAGTATGACTCCAACCACAAGCCTGTCCGTGTGGATGCAGTTGTCATCTCGACCCAGCACGCAGAATTCTCGGATCGCGATCCGAAGAGCACGCTGACCAATGAGAAGCTGCGCGCTGACGTTCTGGAGCACGTCATCCAGGCTGTCATCCCGGCAGAACTGCTGGATGCCGACACCAAGTACCACATCAACCCGACCGGCCGCTTCGTCATTGGCGGCCCTATGGGCGACTCCGGTCTGACCGGTCGCAAGATCATCGTGGACACCTACGGTGGCATGGGCCGTCACGGTGGCGGTGCCTTCAGCGGCAAGGACTCGACCAAGGTCGACCGTTCGGCCGCCTACATGGCCCGCTACATCGCGAAGAACATCGTCGCAGCCGGTCTGGCTGACCGCGCCGAAGTGCAGCTTGCCTACGCCATCGGTGTCGCCGAGCCGGTTTCCGTCCTGGTCGAGACCTTCGGCACGGGCAAGGTGGATGCCAGCGAGCTGACCGCAGCCGTCCGCAAGAACTTCTCCCTGACGCCCAAGGGCATCATCGAGACGTTAGACCTGCGCAAGCCGAAGTTCCAGCAGACCGCAGCCTACGGCCACTTCGGCCGCAGCGGCGACGACTTCACCTGGGAAAAGACCGACAAGGCCGAAGCCCTGAAGGCTTCCGTCGGCCAGGCCGCAGTCGCAGCCAAGTAACCCTATCGCAAGACAGAAAGGGCGACCCGCAAGGGTCGCCCTTTTCACTTTGTAGCTCCCGGCCGGGTGCCCCCTTCTTTTCAAAGCGGAAGGGTGGGGCACCTGTTGTTTCTCCAATCCTTACGGTGATGAGTGCCGACTTCAGCGACAACTACTTCGATACACGCTTCGCAATGATCTGCGCCGAGATCCCGTCATACGTCGCCTTGGGCACAATGCCACGCGTCACAAGCTGATTCTTCGCGGTATACGGGCGACCATCGATGATCCGCTTCGAGTATGCCTCGCCCACACCCGGTAACTGCATCAACTGGTCCGGCGACGCGGTGTTGATGTCCAGCGGATCGTTCTTGCGCGGATTTGCCGCAGCAGCAGAGGTCACCGGCTTGGCTGCGGGCTTTGCGGGCGTTTGTGCCGTCAACAACGGCCCGGCGATGGCCAGCGCTAGAACGGGGAGGAATCGAAACATCTTCATGGTCATGATCTCCTTGCGTACACTTCGCCGGTGCTGCACCGGCGATACATCCGAACCATACGTGGGAGAAGCCGCCCGGCTAAAAGGTTTCCCGCTCGCCCCACAACTTTCTTTCTGCATGCCGCCGTTGACACGCGCTGCCCGCACCATTAGCCTCAAAGATGCAATGAACGTTCGCACCCACCATCATGGCCATCTTCACCACGCGCATAGCGCGATGGCGGCGGTGTCCGGTGCGAAGTCGTAGTAAGGCGTCAACGCACACAGGATCGATACCAGCCCGCCCGAGCGATGCTCACCGGCGGGCTTTGTTATGTCCGCCAGCTCCCATCGAAATCGGCATAACCCAAGAGGATTTGATGAACGACGTAACGATTGACTTCGCCAAGGCAGACGGCCTCGTCCCCGGCATCGTGCAGGACGCAAAGACCGGTGAGATGCTGATGCTTGGCTTCCTCAACGAAGAGAGCTACCGTCGCACGCTGGAAAGCGGCTTCGTCACCTTCTGGTCGCGCACCCGCAGCAAGCTGTGGATGAAGGGCGAGACCAGCGGCAACCGCCTGCGCATCATCAGCGCCAGCACCGATTGCGACAACGACGCCCTCCTCTTCAAAGTAGAAGTCGAAGGCGACGGCCTGGTCTGCCACGAAGGCACCGTAAGCTGCTTCACCAAGCCGATCGAGACCGCGAAGTAGCCACCAGACCGGGCGCCCCATTCTTTGCGAAGCAGAGGGTGGGGCCAGCGGCAAAGCCGCTCCATCGCGCAGAGCGCGACCAACAACGATCCAGACGGAGAACGAACGTGAGCAACACACTGAAACTCGGCATCCCCAAGGGCTCGCTCCAGGACGCGACCATTGACCTGTTCAAACGCGCCGGATGGCAGATCAGCCCCAGCGGCCGCAGCTACTTCCCCGCCATCAACGACCCCGAAATCGAATGCATGCTCGTCCGCGCGCAGGAGATGGCACGCTACGTGGAGAGCGGCGCACTCGACGCCGGCCTCACCGGCAACGATTGGGTCCTCGAGAACCTCTCGGACGTTGACCGCATCACCTCGCTCACCTACTCCAAGCAGTCGCGCCAGAAGGTGAAGTGGGTTCTCTGCGTGCCGGAAGACTCGCCCTTTCAAAGGCCGGAAGACCTGGAAGGCAAGGTCATCGCGACCGAGCTGGTCGAGTACACCAAGCGCTACTTCAAGGAAAAGAACATCAACGTCAAGGTTGAATTCAGCTGGGGCGCCACCGAAGTCAAGCCGCCCATGCTCTGCGACGCCATCGTCGAAGTCACCGAAACCGGCAGCTCCCTGCGCGCGAACCGCCTGCGCATCATCGACCTGTTGATGGAGAGCGAGACACAGCTCATCGCGAACAAGTCCGCCTACACCGACCCGTTCAAGAAGCAGAAGATCGACAACCTCGCCCTCATGCTCAACGGCGCCATCAATGCGCTCTCGCAGGTCGGCCTGATGCTGAACGTACCCAAGAGCAACCTCGACGAGATCCTCTCGCTCCTGCCCGCACTGTCGTCGCCCACCGTCTCGCATTTGAAGGATGAGAACTGGGTTGCAGTGAACACCATCCTCGACGAAACCGTCGTCCGCGAAGTGATCCCGAAGCTGAAGGCAGCAGGCGGCAGCGGTATCGTCGAGTACCCGCTGAGCAAGGTCGTTCTGTAAGACTCGCCTTCGGAGCGGCTCGAGTTATGCGGGCTGAAGGCCCGCGACTTCCTAGCCCAGGGCTACGCCCTGGGTTGAGGACACCGCGAAACATGCGGGCTGTAGGCCCGCGCCAAAGTGCCGGCGAACAGGCACCAGGAGCACACCATGAAGCTCATCAAGACCACAGGCCGCAACGCGAAAGACGCCTACGCACTTCTCGCAACGCTCGAACGCCGCGGCGCCGTGAAGACGGCGGAGGTTGAACCAACCGTCCGCAAGATCATGCTGGAAATCCAGAAGAAGGGCGACAAGGCGCTGCTGAAGTTCGCAGAGAAGTTCGACTCCCTGCAGGGCCACCTCCGCGTCACCGCCGGCGAGATGCTCGACGCATGGAACGCCACACCCGAACCGCTGCAACAGGCCATGCAGATCGCCGCGGAGAACATCCGCAGCTTCGCCGAGCAGCAGAAGCCCGACGAGTGGACCACCGAGAACACGCCCGGCGTCACCGTAGGACAGATCATCCGCCCACTGGAATCCGTCGGTTGCTACGTTCCCGGCGGTCGCTATCCCCTGCCCTCCACGCTGCTGATGACCACCATCCCCGCAAAGGTCGCGGGCGTGGAGCGCATCGTCGTCTGCAGCCCAAAGCCCGCGCGTGAGACGCTCGCCGCGGCGCACCTCGCAGGTGTGACCGAGATGTACCGCACCGGCGGCGCACAGGCGATCGCCGCCATGGCTTACGGCACCGAGACGATCGCGCGCGTCGACAAGATCGTCGGCCCCGGCAATCTCTACGTCACGGCAGCAAAGATCATCGCAAGCACCGAATGCGGCATCGACATGCCCGCAGGACCGACGGAGATCGTCGTCACCAGCCAGGTCGGCGATGCAGCCGGTATCGCGGCCGACCTCGTCGCACAGGCCGAGCACGATCCCGAAACGCTTGCCGTCCTTATCACTGCCGACTCGCAGCTCGCGAAGCAGGTTGCGACCGAAGTGAAGGAGCAGGTGAAGAACAACAAGCTGGCGCAGGTCTCCATCAAGGCGCGCGGCACCATCTTCCTCTGCGGCTCGGTCGAAGAGGCACGCTTCATCACCAACCGCCTCGCACCCGAGCACCTCACCGTCGACAGCGTCGAAGACCTCGCATGGGTGAAGAACGCGGGCTCGGTCTTCATCGGCAACTACTCGCCACAGAGCATGGGCGACTACATCAGCGGACCCAACCACGTGCTGCCCACCGGCCGCGTCGGACGCATGCGCGGCGGCCTCAGCATCAATGACTTCCTGAAGGTCATCACCGTGCAGAACTACACGGCCGCAGGCCTCGCCAAGCTTGGCCCACACGCCATCGCACTCGCCGAAGCTGAAGGCCTTACGGCCCACGCGCAGAGCGTGCGCGTCCGCATGAAAGCAGGCAAGCGATGAGCACCGAAACAGCCACTAAACCGGGTGCCCCACGTCTCGCTTCTGAGACGTGGGTTGACATCCAACCGCGCCGCGCCATCCTCGCAATGCCGGAGTACCACCCGCCGCTCGCGGGTCGCAACGGCCTGCGCCTGGACTTCAACGAGAACACCCACGCACCCTCGCCACGGGTGCGCGAAGCACTCGGCAAGATCACGCTCGAAGGCTTCACCATCTATCCCGAGCGCGCGCCCGTCGAAGCCGTCGTTGCACAGCACCTCGGCCTCAAGCCCGAGCAGGTGCTGCTGACCAACGCCGTCGACGAAGCCATCCACATCGTCTGTTTCACCTTTCTCGAAGAGGGCGACGAGTGTCTCTTCGCCGTGCCCTCGTTCTTCATGTACGACGTCAACGCCATGGGCATGGGTGCGAAGCTTGTCCGCGTGCAGGCCGACGACACACTCGCCTTCCCATACGAGCGCATCCTCGCGAGCATCACCCCGAAGACCAAGCTCATCATCCTGACCACGCCCAACAATCCCACCGGCGCCGTCATCACGCGTGAGCAGATCCACACCATCGCCAAGGCCGCGCCACACGCGGTGATCCTCGTCGACGAAGCCTACTTCCACTTCCACGGCGACACCGTCATGGGCGACTTAGTGGAAGCAACAGAACCGGGTGCCCCATACACACGCGAAGCGGGTGTGTGGGTTCCACAGAACATCCTCGTCGCAAGAACCTTCTCTAAGGCCTACGGCCTCGCGAACCTGCGCGTCGGTCTGCTCGCCGGACCAGTTAACCTAATGAACCATCTGCGCAAGGCAAGCTCGCCCTACAACGTCAACGGCGTAGCGCTCGCCGCGGTCGAAGCCTGCATCGGCGACACGGAATACATCGACTGGTACGTCCAGCAGATGCATGAAGGTCGCGCGCGCATTGAGAAGGCTCTCGACAACATGAAGGTCCCGCGCTGGCCTTCCCACGCAAACTTCGTTCTGATGCACATCGGCCCGCGCCACAAGCAGTTTGTCAACGAGATGCGCGCTCGCAACATCCTCGTCCGCGACCGTTCCGCCGACCCCGGCCTCGACGGCTGCGTGCGCCTCACCGTCGGCCTGCCCGACCAGGTCAGCATGGGCATCCAGGCACTACGCGACGCACTGGGCAGCATGAACTGGCAGCCCGCCGAAGTCATCAAGCCAGAGACCGAGCCTAAGGAGACACCCGAATATGAGTAACCCCGAAAACGCCAGCGACATCCACCTCATGCCGAACGCCGAACTGATGCCGGGCCCGGGTCTGCCGCAGACGCACGCAGCAGATGGCCGTGAGCCGCGCATCGGCACCATCGATCGCGCCACCACCGAAACCCAGATCAAGCTGACGCTGAACCTCGACGGCCAGGGCACCTACAACGTCCGCACCAGCATTCGCTTCTTCGACCACATGCTCGAACTCTTCACGCGCCACGGCGGCTTCGATCTCGACCTCGTCTGCAACGGCGACCTTGACGTCGACCAGCACCACACCGTCGAAGACGTGGGCATCGCACTCGGCGAAGCCTTTGACAAGGCGCTCGGCGACAAGAAGGGCATCCTGCGCGCAGGCTACTTCGTCATGGCCATGGACGAGACACTCGCCGTCGCCGCCATCGACCTCAGCGGGCGCACCGGGTACGTTGTGGACGACCAGGTCAACGTGCCACTCGTCGGCGACTTCCAGACCGAACTCGTCACCGACTTCTTCGACGGCTTCGCCCGCGGCGGCCGCTGCAACGTCCACGTCAAGACCATGTACGGCCGCAGCAACCACCACAAAATCGAAGCCATCTTCAAAGCCTTCGCCCGAGCCCTCCGAGGAGCCGTAAGCCGCGACGAACGCATGAAGGATCTGCTGCCGAGCACCAAGGGGCTGCTGTAGGTGAGTGCCATGATCCAGGTCATCGACTACAAAGCGGGCAATCTCACCAGCGTCGTCAAGGCGCTCAACTTCCTCGGTGCAGAAACGCACATCACACAGTCGCCCGACGACGTGCGCAACGCCGACAAGATCGTCCTCCCCGGCGTCGGCCACTTCCGCGCCACGCAACTGCTGCATGACCTGCAACTGACCGAAGCAACGCGCGAGGCCATCGCACGCGGCGTTCCCTTCCTCGGCATCTGCGTGGGCCTGCAGTGGCTCTACAACGGCTCCACCGAGGCGGACAGCACCGACGGCCTGTGTAACTTCAACGGCCAGTGCGAGCGCTTCCCTGCGATTTACAACGGCGAAGAACTCAAGAGCCCGCACGTCGGCTGGAACTCCCTCGAAGACATCCGCCCAGACTCGAAGTTGCTGCGCGGCATCTCGCCCGGAGCGTTCGTCTATTACACCCACTCCTGGCGAGCCCCCGTGGACGCCGACACGGCAGCCACTACCAGCTATGGCGGCGCCTTCACCGCAGCCGTAGAACGCGATAACGTGATGGGCGTGCAGTTCCACCCGGAAAAATCCGGCGATACCGGACTGCAGTTACTTCGTAACTTCGTGGAGCTATAAACGTGGACACCCACGAAAAGACCGGGTGTCCCAGCTTCGCGAAGCTAAGGTGGACCAGCGCCAGCGGCGCTCTATCGCGCAAAGGGCGACTTCTTTCGGAGGGGCATGGCTTCAGCCATGCCATCCGGCACACTAAGACAGACCGGGCTTTAGCCCCTGAGGGAACGCCCGCATGCTGACTAAACGAATCATCGCCTGCCTCGACGTACGCGGAGGCCGCGTCGTCAAGGGCATCCAGTTCGTCGACATCATCGACGCCGGTGACCCGGCCGAGCTCGCACACCGCCACGCCGCTGCCGGTGCGGACGAGATCGTGCTGCTCGACATCACGGCCACGCACGAAGGACGCGGCACACTCCTCGAAACGGTCAAGCGCACCGCGGAGAAGCTCTTCATCCCCTTCACCGTCGGCGGCGGCATTCGCTCCGCAGAAGACGCCGAGAGCGTCTTCCTCGCAGGCGCGGACAAGGTCAGCATCAACTCCTCCGCCATCGCGCGACCCGAACTCATCGGCGAGATCGGCGCCTCCTTCGGCGCACAGGCCGTCATCGTCGCCATCGACGCGAAGCGCAACGCGGACTCAAGCGATCCCATCGGCGACGCCGAAGTCTACGTCAGTGGTGGCCGCAAGAACACCGGCCTCAAGGTCGTCGACTGGGCCATGGAAGCCGAGCAGCGTGGTGCGGGCGAGATCCTGCTGACCAGCATGGACTCCGACGGTCGTCGCACGGGTTTCGACGATGCGCTGACCGCACGTGTCTCGCAGGCCGTTCAAATCCCCGTCATCGCCAGCGGTGGCGCCGGCAACGCGCAACACTTCGTGAACGTCTTCAGCCACGGACCCAATGGTGGTAAGGCAGACGCCGCGCTCGCAGCCAGCATCTTCCACTTCGGCATTACGGACTCGTGGTCGCTGAAACGTCAACTACAGGAATGTGGCATACCCGTCCGTATGTAGCACAGCAGACACTTGAGACAATTGTCTATGTCTCACACAACTGCGGAAGACCGTCGGCTAGAACAGAATCGCACGCGCGAGAAGAACTGGCAGCGCTGGGGCACCTACCTGCCCGAGCGGCAGTGGGGCACGGTGCGCGAGGACTACTCCGCCGACGGCAACGTCTGGACCAGCTTCCCGTATGAGATGGGGCAGTACCGCGCCTACCGCTGGGGTGAGGATGGCCTGCTGGGTTGGACCGACCGCCAGTGCCGGCTGTGCTTCTCCACCGCGCTGTGGAATGGCCAGGACTCGCACCTGAAGGAACGCCTCTTCGGCCTCGGCAACCAGGAGGGCAATCACGGCGAAGACGTCAAGGAGCAGTTCTACTACCTGGACGCCACGCCCACGCACAGCTACTGCAAGGCGCTGTACAAGTATCCGCAGCGTGCCTTTCCGTATGACGATCTGCGAGCCGAGAACAAGCGCCGCGGCTACAACGATCTGGAGTATGAGCTACTCGACACCGGCATCTTCGATGAGAGCCGTTACTTCGATGTCCTCATCGAGTATGCCAAGGCAGACGACGAAGACACGCTGATCCGTATCACCGCGTCCAACCGCGGGCCCGACGCGGCGCTGCTGCACCTGCTGCCAACACTCACGCTGCGCAACAACTGGTCCTGGCGCAACCTTGAGGCAACGGGCAAGACGCGGCCCATCATTCGCAGGCGTTCCAATCACGGCGTACGCGCCGTCCACAAGATCCTTGGCACCTATAACTTCTACGCACTCACGGGCAGTCCGCTTGCCGCAAGCGAGATGGTCTTCACCGAGAATGACAGCAACCTGAATCGGCTCGATCCCTCGTACAGCGGCGATGCGCACTACAGCAAGGATGGCTTCGATCGCTACCTTGTCCACGGCGACAAGCAGGCGGTAAAGGCGAATGAAGGCACGCGCTGCGCGCTGCTGTTTCAGGACACGATCCCCGCAGGAGAAAGCCGCACCATCTATCTGCGCCTCGTACGCCTGCCCACGGCAGACAAGCCGCAGCCACCCCGCATTGAAGCCGCCGCGGCAGCCGAGATCTTCGCACAGCGCATTGCCGAAGCCGACGAGTTTTACGCGGCACACATTCCGAAGGAAGCAACAACGGAAGAGTGCAACGTCTCGCGCCAGGCCTATGCCGGCCTGCTGTGGTGCAAGCAGTTCTACTACTTCATCGCACAGCAATGGATGAGTGGCGATCCGGCACAGGTGACGCCGCCACCGCGCAGCAAAAAGTCTGAGGAGTGGCGGCATCTGTTTTGTCGCGACATTCTCTCGATGCCGGACAAGTGGGAGTATCCGTGGTTCGCCGCATGGGACACCGCCTTCCACATGATCCCCATGGCGCACATCGATCCGGAGTTTGCGAAGAACCAACTCCTGCTGCTGTTACGCGAGTGGTACATGCACCCGAACGGACAGATGCCTGCCTATGAATTTGCGTTTGGCGACGTCAATCCGCCGGTGCATGCGTGGTCCGTGTGGCACATCTATCGCATGGGCGTCGACAAGAAGGGCAACGGCGATATCGAGTTTCTCGAGCGTGCCTTTCAGAAGTTGATGCTGAACTTCACATGGTGGGTCAACCGCAATGACGAGGCGGGTCGCAACCTTTTCGGCGGTGGATTTCTCGGTCTGGATAACATCGGCGTCTTCGACCGTTCCGTCGCGTTGCCGGACGATGTCTGCCTGCACCAGGCCGACGGCACAGCGTGGATGGGCCTCTACTGCTCCGTCATGCTCACCATGGCGCTGGAGCTCGCGCAGAAGCGCTCCTGCGCCTATGAGGACATCGCGAGCAAGTTTTTCGAGCACTACATCTCCATCATCGACGCCATCAACTCCGTCGATGGGAACGGCCTGTGGGATGAGGACGAGGGCTTCTACTTTGATCGTCTGGAAAAGGCGGGTAGTCCCCCAGTCTCATTGAAGGCGCGCTCCATTGTCGGCATCGCACCGCTCTACGCCGTCTGCATTCTGAAGCGGGATACCGTGAAGGATCTGCACGACTTCAAAAAGCGGTCTGACTGGTTTCTCGACTACAAGACAGAGCTTTCGGATTATGTGGCGACGTCGAGGGATGGCGGCCGCGAGATCGATGGCTCCCGCTGGATCGCCATCGCCCCACGCGAACGCATGGAACGTATTCTGCGCCGCGTCTTCGATGAGTCGGAATTCCTGTCGCCACACGGCATTCGCGGTCTCTCGCGCCAGCATCTTGAGGCGCCGTTTGAAACCGAGTTAAACGGACAGAAGTTCTCTGTAAAGTATGTCCCGGCAGAGGGCGACAGCGGCATGTTCGGCGGCAACAGCAACTGGCGTGGCCCCGTCTGGTTCCCCATGAACATGCTGCTCATCACCGCGCTGGAACGTTATTACCTGGTCTATGGCGAGTCCTTCAAAATGGAGTATCCGTCGGGCAGCGGCCAGCAGAAGACAATGGTCGAGATCTCCGAAGACATCTCTCGCCGCATGGTGAACCTCTTCCTGCCGGACAAGGACGGCTACCGGCCCAGCCACGGCAGGGAACATCGGTATGCGACCGATCCTTACTGGAAGGACCTTGTGCTGTTCAGCGAGTACTTCGATGGCGACACCGGCCGCGGTGTCGGCGCATCGCACCAGACGGGCTGGACTGCCCTTGCCGCAACGCTCATCCACGCCCTCTACACACGGCGTGAAGTGCGCAATCGAGCGCAGTAGCGGCACATCTGCAAGAATTGCAAAGGCGCAACCACGCCGATCAAGCCGCGACGGCATGCGTTAGGAGCAAGACAGCAGGATGTTGATTCCATCGATTGATTTGATGAACGGCCAGATCGTTCAACTGGTGCAGGGCGAGAAGCTGAAGCTGGCCTTTGACGACTTTGAGTACTGGATCACGCGGTTTGAGAAGTACCCGCTAGTGCAGCTGATCGACCTGGACGCCGCCATGCGGCAGGGCGACAACCGCAAGCTCATCCAGCAGTTCACCAGCAGGCTCACTTGCCAGGTGGGCGGCGGCCTGCGCACGGCGGACGATGGCAAGGCCATGCTGGACCTGGGAGCGAAGCGCGTCATCTACGGCTCGACACTCTTCGGTGGCGACAACCCGGCTGATCGCAAGCGTCACCCCATCATGAATCTCGACTTCGCCGCGTCCCTGAACAAGGCGTTGGGAGAGGAGCAGCTTGTCTTCTCCGTCGATACCAAGGGCGGCAAGGTCGCCGTGAAGGGCTGGAAAGAGCAGGTCGACCTGACCCCGGAAGAAGCCGTCACCTGGCTTGAGAATGACTGCGCCGCGTTCCTCTACACGCACGTGGATACCGAAGGCACAATGAGTGGCTTCCCCATTGACGTTGCGGCGATCCTGCGTGCCTGCACGGCGAAGCAGTTGATCGTTGCGGGCGGCATTAAGGAACAGAAAGAGATCGACGACCTGGATGCGATGGGCGTGGATGCCGTCGCAGGCATGGCCGTCTACAGCGGAGCCATGAACGCCTAGCGAAGACGTAACACGGCTGACGGCGCGGGCCGTCAGCCTCGCGCTTCCAGGCTTCGAAGTTGCATGATCAGCTTCTCAGGATGAATGGGCTTGGCGGCCACCGCAAACGCTGTTCCATTCGACTTCTGCCATGCCTGCGCCTGGTGAGAGCCGGCCTGTCCGGAGATGAGCATCACCCGGATCGATGGAAAAATGCGTTCCATTGCGAGCGCCAGCTCGACGCCGTTCAGCTTCGGCATCATCACATCCGTAAGCAGGTAGTCCGGCCGGAAGACCTCCGCCAGATCTAACGCAGCGGCTCCGCTGTACGCACAAAACGCGTCGAAGCCATGCATGTTCAGGATCTGCGTCAGGGTGTCGGCGATCAGGCGTTCATCATCGACGACAAGCACCCGTGGCAGATGTGTTTCGCGCCTGGGGTCTGCGTGGTTTTCGTCCCCAAGCGGCATCGGACTTTCTCCGACGACACCCGGTGTGAGGCCGTAATCCGTTGGCATTTCATAGTGGTGAAGCATGGCCGTCCCTTTCGATCCGAGCGTCGGAAAGTTCAAGCTGGGAGTCAGTACTGTCGGGCAGGAAAATACTAAAACAGGTCCCGTGATCTTCCGGACCTGTGTTGCTGGTAACGGTAATCGTTCCGCCGTGCGATTCCACGAGCTGGCGCGAGATCCATAGACCGATCCCGGTTCCGCGCTGCTCTTTCGTTGTGAAAAACGGCTCGAAAATCTTTGCGATCTGATCCTCAGCAATGCCGGTACCGCGGTCCATGAACTCCACCCTCAGACCGGCGCGGCCGGAGACCGTCACCGAGTTGATCTCGATGGCAATCTCGCCACCGTCCGGCATGGCATCGATGGCGTTCGCCAGCAGGTTCGCAAACACCTGCGAGATCTCGCCGCGGCGAACGGCGATGGGCTGTGCGGGATAGTAGTTGCGACGGACCGCGATGCGGCCGTGCACCAGCTTCGAGCGGTACACCGTGAGTACATCATCCACAAGCTTCGAAAGGTGCTCGCTGGCCGCCTTGGTCGACTCTCGAAAGTAGCCCAGCGTCTGGCGCGAGATCAGCGAAACGCGTTCGATCTCCTGCTCCGCCACGGCCAGATGCGCGCGAACCGTGGCGCTTACCGATGGATCCAGCCGCGCCAGGTAGATCAAGTTCATGATCGATTCCAGCGGATTGTTGATCTCATGCGCAATGGTCGCAGCCATGCGGCCCGCAATGACCAGCCTTTCCGTCTGCAGCAGAAGGCGTTCCATCTCCTTGCGCGAACCGATCTCACGCGCAATCTTGGAGGCGCCGACGACCCGCCCGTCCGCATCGCAAATGGGCGAGATGGTCAGCGAAAGCTCAATGCGCTTGCCGCTCTTGCTCAGGCGGGTGGTCTCGTAGTGCTCGATCCGCTGGCCCGAGCGCAGACGGGCGATCAGGTCGGCTTCTTCCCCGACCAGTTCCTCCGGAACGAGCCGAAGGATCGACGAGCCAATAATCTCCTCAGGCTGGTACCCGAAGATCCGTGTGGCTGCCGCGTTCCAGCTGGTAATGATGCCGTCCAGGTTCTTCGACAGGATGGCGTCGTCGGACGACTCCACAATCGAAGCAAGGAGCGCCTGCGTGGGCAGCGGCGAGGCGACAGGCGGGCGAGATCCGTTCGGACTATTCAAAGAATGATCCCTCGTATCTGGGAACGAATGTAAGAACCCCAACACGCGACGGTCTACCCGTTATGCAACATATCCCGGATGGCTTCACTATTCGGTGTTCGAGTCTGCCATGGCGTAATACCCCTTGCGTGCCTGGATTTTCACGTCCTTGCCGCAGCTGATCGCGATGTTCCGGAAGGTCCCGTCGAAGGTCTGGTTTTTGGGCGTATAGCTGACCAGGTACTGCGTGCGAAGCTCGTCGCTGATCTGTGCGAATGCATCATCGAGCTTCTTCGCATTATGCCCGATATTGATGACGCGGCCACCGGTCTCCTTCGCCAGGCGGTCCATATCGCCCGCAGGATTGCCGAAGGTATACCCACCCATGCCGAAGCCACCCGAGTCACTGATGAGAATCACGTAGATGATTGCGTTCGCCTTCTGCGCGGACTCAATCGCTTCCTTCAGCTTCACCTGGCTGCCCTGGTCGCCGCCGTCTGTCAGCATGACGATCACCTTTCGCCCTGCCTCGTCGTGCAGCTTTTCATGGGTTGCGAGGTAGACGGCGTCGTACAGCAGCGTGCCCTTCGGCGTCACGTTGCCGGTGACCGAGCCAGTGCCTGCACCAGTGTTGATGCGCGCCTTGTTCATGGCGCGGCGCAGCTCAGACGTACTGTTGGTGTAGTCAGCGAGCAGGTCTACGTTGATGTCAAAGGAGATCAGAAACGCCTCGTCCTTCGGCGTCATCATGCCCTTCAGGAACTGCGCGCCGCTCTCCTGCTCCAGCGGCAGCACGTTCTCCTGCGATCCGCTGGTGTCCAGCAGGATGCCGATCGTCAGCGGCAGCTTCTTCTCCTGGGTGAAGTTCTTGATGGTCTGCGGAACCTTGTTTTCGGTGATCTCGCAGTCTTCCTTCTTCAGTCCGGTCAGATAGCCGCCCTTGTCCTGCGCGGAGAAGTACGTGTTGACGAGGTTCACGCGCACGCGGAGCGTCTGGCCCTCTTCGATCTCCCGCTCCGCCGGTGGCGGCGCCTTGCTGGCCGGTGGGGGGCCGCCGGGAGAGGGTGCCTCCTGCGCGAAGGTGCACGGGGCAACAGCAGTGGTAAAGAGAGACAGGCCAAGGAAGGCGAGCGGGAGGGTGCGCATAAGTCATTGGACGGTGGAGCGGCGTCGCTGGTCTACGGAATCCTTCGGCAGGTCCGCGCTATTCCCCGTCAGACCGTCCAACGACAACGAACCGGAGCCCCGGAGCGTCCAACGGAACGATGCTGCAGCGGCGTCCGCCTTCAGACTGATAGTCTGGAGAGCGCGTGGTTTGCGGGTTTGTATCTGTGGAGGAGTCTGTTTTGGTGAAGCTTGGTTGGGCGGCAGCGGTAATGATCGTGAGTTTGGCAGCAACATCGCCCGCGCTTGACGCGCAGGCCGCGGTGAACGGCTCACAGGCAATCCCCGATAGTCCGCGTCCGCAGACCATTCCGAACGCCGTGGGCATCGCCCCGGGCAAAGGCGCGCCGGCGAGCACCAGCGCCCCCGCGGATGACAACGGCGGCATTACGCCAGGCGCGGCACTGCCGTCGCAGGCACCCGCCCCCGACCTGGTGAACGAAGCCGCGCCGGACATCGCTCCGGAGCTCGGACCGGGTGGCCGCGTGACCACCCTCCGCACCAACGTCAACTTCATCCAGGTCCCTTTCACCGTGAAGGACAAGAAGGGCCAGCTGGTTCCCGCACTCACATGGCGCGATGTCCGCGTCTTCGAGAACGGCGTGCGGAAGCACCTGAGCCTGTTCACCAGCGATCCCTATCCGCTCTCCGTCGCGTTCGTCATCGACCAGTCGCTTCCCTTCCAGGTGATGACCAGCGTCAACACTGCCTTGGGCGCGCTGCAGGGCGCCTTCACGCCGTATGACGAGATGGCGATCTTCACTTACAACAACGGTACCAACATGCGCACGGACTACACCGGCGCGCAGAGTGCCCGCATCGGCGCCATCCTCGAACGGTCCAAGTCCACAGGCCGCGAGGCCTACCTGGGATCACCCGGCGGCCCCCTGTCGCAGACGATCAACATCAACAATCACAACTTCGATCCGAACACTGCGGCAAACCGCAATTCGCCGAACGCCACCTTCCAGGCGCCTCCGAAGGAAACGCACGCTCTGAACGATGCGATCTTTGCCGCCGCGCAATCGCTCGCCAAGCGCCCGGACAGCCGCCGTCGCATGATCTACGTCGTCAGCGATGGCAAGGAAATGGGTTCCAAGGCGACCTTCAAGGACAACATCCGCTTCCTGCAGACGAATAAGATCGCCGTGTACGCAACGGTAGTCGGCGACTCGGCAACGCCGTATGTCGGTTTTCTCGACCACTATCACATTCCCTTCACCATGAAGGAGAACATCCTGCCGCAGTACACCGCGCAGACGGGCGGCGAAGCCGTATCGGAGTACCGCGTACGCGGTATTGAGGAAAGCTTCGCCAAGATCGCCGAAGACGTTCGCGTGCAGTACACGGTCGGCTACTACTCCAACGAGCCCATTACCGACGCGAAGTTCCGCACCGTGGAAGTGCAGGTCATGCGTCCAGGCCTGGATGTGATCGCCAAGAAGGGCTACTACCCGACACCGGAGAACACCATGCGTTCTGGCGGCAGCACACCAGCTGCATCGCGTCCTCCCGCGAAGTAACCGGCCCAAATGCACCTGTTTGAGGCGAACGCTGTCCTCGGTCTGCTCGCCGCTGCCCTCTGGGGTGGCGGCGACTTTGCTGGGTCCATCGCCGTCAAGCGCGCCGGCGGTGCAATTCGCGGCGCCCTCTCGGTCATCCTGATCGGCCATCTGCTAAGCCTCGCCGTCGTATCCGCGCTCGCCACGCACGCAGGCGATACCTTCCCGCACGGCGCGCCGCTCTGGTGGGGCATCTGCGGCGGCGCCATCTCCAGCATCGCCCTGGTGGCCTTCTATATCGCACTTGCCAGTGGACACATGGGCTCTGCCGCAGCCGTCAGCGGCCTGCTGTGTGCTGCGGTCCCCGCCATCGTGTCTGGAGTGACCGAGGGCGCGCCCGGTTGGCGCAGGCTGCTGGGCTTCGCTCTCGCGGGCGCGGCGATCTGGCTGATCGCCAGCGCCAGCACGCACGGTGAGACCGCCTCACGACGTGCGGTGGTACTCGCCACACTCAGCGGCCTGGGGTTCGGCATCTACTTTGTCTCACTCAAGCTCGCGGGCACGGCGGGCGTCCTGTGGCCCATGGGCTCGGCACGCATCGGCAGCGCGGCCACGGCAGCTGTCCTGCTGGCGGGAATGACCTTTCTGTCGCGAGGTGCAGCTTCCGGCTCAGAGAACGGTCACCGTATGAAAACCCTGATCTGGATCGTCGGTGGCGCAGCTCTGGATACCTGCGGCAACCTGAGCTTCCTCGCCGCCACACGCGCAGGTCGCCTGGATGTCGCGGCGGTGCTGGCGTCGATCTATCCGGCGTCCACGATCCTGCTGGCGGCCGCAGTGCTGAAGGAACGGACATCCACCCGGCAGCGCTGGGGCATGTTGCTGGCGCTGCCCGCGGTTGTGCTGATCACGCTGTAGCGCTGGAACAGAAATCATTGTCCGTCGCCCACGTCATCCTGAGCGGAGCGCAGCAACAGCAATCTCCGCTCAAGATGACAAGTCCGCGGCGATGCCCTACAGCTTCAGCGTAGAGACATCCACGCTTACCGCCGGATACTTCAACTTCATCCCGTCCATGGCGTCCGCAAGGATGTTCGAGATGGCCACGTTGCGGAACCACTTGTTGTCTGAGGGGATCACGAACCACGGAGCGTGCTTGTGGCTGGTGTGCGTGAAGATCTCCTCGTAGTAGCGCTGGTAATCTGGCCAGAACTTCCGTTCTGCGAAGTCCGATGCAGATAGTTTCCAGTGCTTGGACGTGTCATCGCTGCGGGACTGCAGGCGGCGCTTCTGCTCTTCCGGGGAAATGTGCAGGAAGAACTTCAGCACAGCGATGCCGTTGTCGACCAGCATGGACTCGAAGTCATTGATCTGCTGCATGTGCTCCATGGCGGTCTTGTCCTTCATGTGGCCATGAACCCGCGGAGACAGCACGTCCTCGTAATGCGAGCGGTTGAAGATGCCGATCATGCCGCGTTGCGGCACGGCGAAGTGACAGCGCCAAAGAAAGTCGTGGTGCGCCTCCAGCGGCGTTGGCACCTTGAATGGCGTTACATCGCAGCCCTGCGGATTGACACCTGAAAAGATATGCCGGATGGTGCCATCCTTGCCCGCGGTATCCATGCCCTGCAGCACGATAAGCAATCCACGCTCGGCGCCTGCGTAAAGGACCTCCTGCAGCTTGTCGAGCCGGTCACGATGCTTCTCCAGGTCGATCTTGGCGGCATCCTGATCCTTGTACTTGCCGGTGTCGCTGGGATCGTGCTGCTTCAGGCGAACCTTCGTATGCGGCGGAATCAGGTAGGGCGAACGGATCTTCAAGGTTTTGTGCTCACTTTCCAATGCTTCTGAGACGAATAGAAACAGCAAAGGCACAGGAGGATGCCCTGTGCCTTGCAAAACGCTTGGAAGTGTTGCGCCTTCTTACTTCGCGACGGTTTCCTTGGATTCCGACTTCGTCTCAGTCGGCGTCGGCGTCACGATGTGCGCGTCATTCTTGGCATCGTCGGTCACGCCCTTCAGGCCTTCCTTGAAGCCCTTCAGACCTTCGCCGAGACCTTTGCCAAGCTCCGGCAACTTCTTGCCGCCGAAGAAAACCACCACTACCAGGCCGATGATGAGCAGGTGCATGGGCTGGAACAGATCGTTGAGCATGGCAGAACCTCCGGTGTGTACAGGGCGCGCGAAGCCGCGTGCAGTCACCCTGATTGTCGCACAAACGACGCCTTCCGGTGGGCGCAAGACGGCAGGATGGAAGCCCTACGGTATATCCTGAAAACAGCAGCATCCACCTGCAGACCTGCGCCGCTTCTGGCGCCAGTGTGCGGAACCGCTCCGGGTGCTGCGTGCAGTGGAGGAACATGCTTATTTCCCGTCCCCGGCCGCGTTCCGCCGGGTCGCTTCAGCCGGTCGTTTCCGGGCCGCAACATTCGATTCAACCGGCATCGGGCACCACGTTCCGCACCCTGGTTCTTACCGGACTTTGCGCCCTCGGCTTCGTCGCCGCCGCAAACGTTGCGCGCGCGCAGGACACCTTTCGGCCGCCACCACCGGTTACCTACACCGAGAAGTATGAAGTCTACGGTGGCATCAACTTCATGAACGGCCAGGCCGGTCAGGATCTGCCCAAGCGCTACAACATGGCGGGCGGTGAAGTGATGGGCACCTACTGGCTGACGCCGAAGTACGGTGTGGCCGCGGATGTTCGCTGGGAGGGCGGCACAACGCCCGTTCTGCCGGCAGCCCAGTCGACCTCCCCCAGCGTCCAGACACGGCCCTTCGTCTCGCAGACCATCTACATGGGAGGCCTGCACTACCACCTGACCGGGAACCAGCTGGTGGGAATGAACCTGCACGCGCTGGCCGGTGCAGCTTCCGGCAATTTTGATCACAGCAACCCCGGCCTGCCCTCGTCCACCTTCTTCAACGCTACCGGCCTGTATACCAACCGGACCTCCGCCATGGGCGTTGCGGGTGCCAGCTTCGACTTCAACCGGTCGTCGCGACTCGCCCTGCGCATCTCGCCGGAGATCGTCTTCGAGCACTTCGGCAATGAACTGCGTGAGTTCGTCTATGTCTCGGGCGGCGTGCTGTATCGCTTCGGCAACCGCTAATTCGTTCCTGCACACGACAAAGGCCCGGACAGTGTCCGGGCCTTCCTTCGTTCTGGGTGCTGGAATGGCTTACATCGTCTGCATGAACTCGGGACTTACCGGGTTCTCGTAGTGCGAGCCATCGCGCGTCACGACCGTCAGGCCGCTGGGCGTTACGTGGTACTTCTTGCGGTCCTCCGCCTGGTCGTAACCGATGACGGTACCGTCCGGAATGTGGCAATCGCGATCGATAATGCAACGGCGAATACGGCAGTGGCGACCGATGTTCACGTGCGTAAAGATCACGGAAGAATCAATGTCCGAGAACGAATTCACGCGCACATCCTGCGACAGCACGCTGCCTCGCACCGCTGAACCCGAGATGACGCAGCCCGGCGAAACAACCGAGTTGATTGCCATACCGGTACGGCCCATCTCGCCGAAGACGAACTTCGCCGGCGGATACTGCGTGGGACGCGTACGCATCGGCCAGCTCTTGTCATAGAGATTGAAGATCGGCGACACGGATGCGATGTCGAGGTTCGCCTCGTAATAGGCGTCGAGCGTACCCACGTCGCGCCAGTAGAGAGCCTCTTTACGGTTCTCATCGACAAAGTTGTACGCAGCGACCTTGTACCGGCCCAGCAGCTTCGGCAGGATGTTGTGGCCGAAGTCGTGCTTGGAGTCGTTATCTTCGGCATCCGCCAGCAGTTCCGGCAGCAGCACGTCCGTGTTGAAGATGTAGATGCCCATCGAGGCATCCACCTTCTCCGGATTAAAGGGCGAGCGCACGTTCGTGGTCTTCGGCTTCTCCTGGAAGCCGATCACCTCGCCCTTGCTGCTGACCTCCACGACACCGAAGCCCGCGACCTCATTCGGGTCGACCGGCAGTGTTGCGATGGTGCACGCTGCGCCCGTAGCGCAGTGGTGCTCCATCATCTTGCCGTAGTTCATCTTGTAGATATGGTCGCCCGACAGGATGATCACGTACTTCGGCTCTTCCGAACCGATGGAGTAGATGTTCTGGTAGACCGCGTCGGCAGTGCCCTGATACCAGTTGCGGTTCACGCGCTGCATGGGCGGCAGGATCTCGATGAATTCACCGAGTTCGTTCGCCACCACCGGCCCCCAGCCTTCGCGAATGTGCCGATTGAGCGACAGCGCTTTGTACTGCGTCATGATGTAGACCCGGCGCAGGTCGCTGTTAATGCAGTTGGACAGCGTGATGTCGATGATGCGGTATTGTCCACCAAAGGGTACGGCCGGTTTGGCGCGGTCTTTGGTCAGTGGGAACAAGCGTTCGCCGGCACCGCCAGCCAACAGCACTCCAAGTGTGTCCTTCATGTCAGTTCCCCAGGTGTCGCCTTTGTATCCGATTAATGCTCGCCGAAAGACTAGCGACGAGGCACCGCTTCCGCAAGTCTCGGCTTACACAACGTCGATAGGATGCGAAAAGGACGTTTGGGGAAACGTCTCTCTTCCGCATGAGGATTGTGTTAACGGGCGAATACCGGCTACTGCCGGTTATGGCTCATCCGGCGCGTCTTCCGCGGCATCTTCTGTTCCGGTCTCTTCCGGCAGCGAGATGCGCAGCGACTTGAGGAAGCTGACATCGTTGCGTGTAAAGGTGCCGTCCGCGGCTGCCTCTTCGTCCGCCTCAGCCTCTTCCTCTGAGACCTCGTTGAGGCCAATGGTCGCTTCCAGCATCAGCAGAACGTCGAAGCCCTCTTCGCGGATCTCGCGCACCACGCCGGAGATCTGCTCCGACTCCGATACGGATTCGTGGATGGCCTCGCCCAGTTGTTGGATCAACTCCTTGATGCGTCCGTTCATTGCCACCCCCTTCTCGCCTGCGCGGCGCCCTGCGTCACTCGATGGACCGGCGCCGCACCGTTGCCGGCGTGGCATTCCTGCAGTGTTCTAACACTACCCGCACTGCTCACGCATCGCAATTCGTATCGCGCGAGCAGGCGGGCGCCTAAGCACGCGTGTGGTGGTCGGCCCAGGCGCTTTCAAGCTGGTGAGCAAGGTTCTCCACTGGCTGCACGCGCTTTGCATTCATCACGATCCAACCAGCCGTTGCCGCACACACGCCGCCAATTATCATCATCCAGCTCTTCATCCAATGCTCCTGTCTAACCCGTTGAACTACGCCCTGAGGCGCACGCTACCTTGCAGCGATAGGAGGGTTGGATGCACGTGGTGTCAGGACGGTGCCTGAGCGAGGTACGGCGGTCGCTCCGGGACCGTAGAATCGATGCATGGATCGTGTCCGGCTGGGGCGAGTACTGGGACGTGGCGCTCGAATGGCCGCCCAAACGGCGGTAGAAGCCGTTCAGGCTGCCGCTGCTCCTGAGCCCGTCAAAACCACCCAGCCGCGAACCGTCGCGCGACCATCGCAGCCGGTCGTCCTGCCCCCGCAAGCCTCACAACGCGCGAGCACGACATCCACCCGTGCCGTGCAGGCCGCATCCGCTGCCAGAGCCGGCATGGCATCGCCTCTGAAGGCGGCCTCAAAAGCACTCTGGCATGAGGTAACCGGCAGCTTCTTCGCCCTCTTCGCGGCGTCGTTCACCATTGCGGTCTGGCACACGCGTGCGAACGCCGTCAGCGCAGCGCCAAATGATCGCTACCGCTTCTACGCGTTCTGCGTGCTTGCCCTGCTGTTCGCTTACTTCAGCGTCAGCAGCTTCCTGCTGGCGAAAAAACGCGGCTAGCGGATCCGTTTTTTCTTCTTCGTGGAATCCAGATTCTGACCGGCGGATACTTCATCCTTCGCCTTCGGTCCTCCACCATCGATGGTGAAGTCGTAGACTACCAGATTGCCCGTGGTGCTGGCGCTGCGCTGCACAGGCAGCAGAGCGTATTCGCCCGGAGTCAGTGGCGTCTTCGGCAAGATGCGCAGCCAGCCCTCCGCCAGCGACTCTGCCGTCGTGCACAGCACTGGCGGCGCGCACACGGTTGCGCCATTGACCTCAGAGAATTTGGGCCGCGTCACCGTGCGTGTGGTGCCATCCAGCGTGATCGGCAACAGCGCCCATCCTGTAGGGATCCCGCGGCCGGAGTCGCCCGTGTTCTCCGTGCGATCGCTTGTGTGAACGAAAAAGATCGGCGAGGCCGAGTGCAGCGGCGTCTTCGACGCCACGCCTTCAATCACCGAGCCGTTGATAGCCGCGTGATGCACCGGCACCAGTACCTGCTTGCCATCCACCGTGTCCAGCACCCATGGCACATTGCCATTCGGAATCCGCAAGCCGGGAGCAACGATCAACTCGCCCTTCTGCACGCTGTAGCTGTCCGCACGAGCGGCCGGAGCGGCCGTGGACGGATTGGGCGGCGCAGCGCCCGGGTCAGCCGTTTGCGCCCGCAGAGACGGCAAGCAGCCGATCAAAGCACCGAATATCAGCGCAGGCACCAGTTGGTCGCGGAGTCGCATCGGCTTCAGCATACGCCCGCCGCTGCGCGCCGCGTTACCATCGAAGCAGGCTTTCCATCGCATCATCGATAGCTTAGACCGCAAAATAGACCCAGAGGATTCATGACCGACGCCGCTGCACACCCACTTCGCCGCACCGCCCTGTTCAACACTCACAAGTCCCTGAAGGCGAAGATGGTCGACTTTGGCGGCTGGGAGATGCCGGTGGAGTACAGCGGCCTGGTCGCGGAGCATAACGCGGTGCGCACCGCCGTTGGCGTCTTCGATGTTTCGCACATGGGCTGCATCCAGCTGCGTGGACCCGGCTCCCTCGACGCCGTACAGAAGCTGCTGATGAATGACGCCAGCAAGCTGCAGGTTGGCCAGGCGCACTACAGCGCCATGCTGACGCCCGAAGGAACCTTCGTCGATGACGTCGTCCTGCACAAGCTCAGCGATAACGACTACCTCATCGTCATCAACGCAGGCACCCGCGAGAAAGACATCCAGTGGGTTCGCCAGACCATCGGCAGCATGCCCTCCGTCCACATCAATGACTTCAGCGACATGTACACGCAGATCGCGATTCAGGGCCCGAAGGCCGCGGAAACGCTGCAGAAGCTGACCGACACCGACCTCTCTGCCATCAAGAACTACTGGTTCACCTGGGGCAAGGTCGCCGGCTATTACAACGTGCTGATCGCGCGCACGGGCTACACCGCCGAAGATGGCTTTGAGATCTACATCCCCAGCGACGAAGCGACCAGCGCCGACGTGTGGCAGAAGGTCTTCGCGGCTGGAGAAGAGTTCGGCATCGTCCCGGCAGGCCTGGGCGCGCGCAACACGCTGCGCCTCGAGGGCAGCATGGCGCTCTACGGCCACGAGATCTCCGACGAGATCAACGTCTTTGAAGCGGGCCTGAACCGTTACTGCAAGCTCGACAAGGAATCCGACTTCGTGGGCAAGGCAGCCCTGCTCGCAGCTTCCACTAGCGAGCCCAAGCGCAAGCTGGTGGGCCTGGAGATGGTCGATCGCGGCATCGCGCGCGACGGCTACCTCGTCCGGACGCTGGAAGGCGAAGAGATTGGCGTCGTCACCAGCGGCTCCCCCTCACCCACGCTAAAGAAGAACATCGCCATGGCCTTCGTGCCGCCCGCGGAAGCAACACTGGACAATGTGGTCGCTGTAGAGATTCGCGGCAACCTGGTGAAGGCAAAGGTTGTGCCGACGCCGTTCTATAAGCGTGTCCGCACACCGAAGCCAGCGGCGGCAGCAACCGCGTAACGTCCGATCCACAAAAAGATCTGCGGGAGTGTGCGGCGCTGCTATATTGGCCGCACATTCCCGCATTCTTTTGTCAGGATCCTGATGCCAGTACGTCTCGGCCAACGGCACTTTCTGCTCACAACGGCTGCACTTCTGCTGCTTGCCATACTGCACACGCTGTGGGCCACCAGCCTCGACAGCTTCACCATTGATGAGCCCTATCACATCACCGCGGGCGCAACCTATCTGCGGTGGGGCGACTATCGCATCAATCCGGAACATCCTCCGCTCGTGAAGCTGGTCGCCGCGCTGGCCGAGCCGGCGTCCGTACTGCACATCGCGCCCTTCACACCGCTGAACGACAAGTATCAGGAGCGCGTGTACACACAGACCGCCGTGTTCACAGCCAGCGACTATCACCGCGTGCAGCGCAGAGCACGCTTCGCGATGATCGTCTTCCACACTCTCCTGCTTGGCCTTCTGACATGGCTGCTGCGCCGTGTCTTCTCTGCCGCGATGGCACTGGCGACGCTGCTCTTTCTGGCACTGGATCCGACGGTCAGCGCCCACATGCCAGTGGTCATGACAGACCTTCCGGTGGCGCTGCTTGGCACCATCTGCTGCTGCCTGACCGTGCTGGCGCTCCGCTGCCGTCGATGGCTGGACTGGCTGCTGCTCGGTCTTGGCATCGGTCTCTTGCTCGGCACGAAACACTCTGCACCATTGATCGTGCTGCCCCTGCTGACAGGTTCTCTCGCTGTCCTGCTGTGGCAAACCTTCCAGCGGCACCGTGCCGACGGTCCACGACAGTTCGAGCGGCTCTTCGTCGCAGCAGTGCTTGCAATGGCAGTCCTGTGGAGTCTCTACGGGTTCCGCTTCCATGAGAGCCGCGAACGCGACGCGAAGGGCGGCTACGTCGAGACCTACAACCGCCCACTGGATGCGAAGATCCACGACCTTCGCTCGCCCGTTCTGCGAGGTGCGCTGACGACGGCAACGCGACTGCGACTGGTGCCACGCGCTTACCTGTGGGGTTTGGCCGACACGCTGCGCGCCGGTGTCGAGGGCCGCCCGAGCCTGATCCGCGCCTTCGGCCGCGACTACATCGACCACGCGCCATGGTGGATCCCCTTCGCCGACCTGTTCGTGAAGCTGCCGCTCCCCTTCCTTGCGCTCGCAATCGCAGGCATCGTCATGTACGCAGCGCGCAAAGTGCCCGGCAAGATCGCGCGGCCACTCTCTGTGTTCTTTGCCATGCTCATCGTCTTCCTGACGTTCATTGCAAAGAACGGCATCTTCTACGCGGGTTTGCGTCACTGGCTCTTTGCCGTGCCGCTGCTCGCCATCTTCGCCGCGTGCGCCGCCGTCGCCTGTCTGGAACATCCAGGCCGCTTCATACGGGCGATCCCGCTGGCAGCGCTGCTGCTCATCGCCCTGCCGACACTGCCGCAGCGGCGCATCTGGGAATACCACAACATCCTCGCGGGCGGCAGCGGCAATGCCTGGCGCTACTTCGACAACGAGAGCATTGACCTGGGCCAGCGCAGTGATGAGATCGCCGCCTTCTACAAAGCGAACATGGCACCCGTCGATCCGCTCTACGGCTACTGGACGGTACGAGAACAGTTAAAAGCGCAAGGTGTCCGGGAGTGGGAGCCCACACCGGAACAGGTGGCCGACGGCTACGTGACCGGCTGGTTCGTTAGCCGCGCACCCTGGCTGCCCGCACAGAACTGGAAGCACATCGAAATCTTTCGCAACGTGACTCCCGTCGCACGCGTGGGCAATGTCTTCTTCTATAAGGGCCGGTTCTATCTGCCGTTCATGGCAGGTGGCGTTATCAATCGCCAGGCCTTCCGTCTCTTGCAGGAGAAGGACGGGGACCGCGCCAAGGCGGAAGCCTACTTCAAGCGCGGTGTCCAACTGGATCCCGAGGCCACGGGCGCCTTCATCGAACTCGGGAACTTTGCCCTGCTCAGAAAAGATAAATCCGGGGCCCTGACGCATTACCGCGCAGCCGTGAACGCCGAAAAGGACAGCGAAACCGTCCGCCAGGCAATCCGCGACTACATCAAGACCGTGGAAGCACACCCAGTCGGCGAAGTCCCTCCCATGCGTCGCCCCAGCCTGGAGTAGCACCGAAGGCAGCACCTTGACATTCGCCTCACCCGTATGAAAACCGCCAATCCAGACGGAGACGACCTTCGGGTGCCGTCACAGAACTGACTGCCCACCGCAGCAGGTGCCCGGTGCTGACCACCTCGGCGGCTGCCCATCGCTGCCTGCTCAGCGGGTGCCCCATTCATGGCGGCTTTACGTCATAAGTGGGCCTTCGCGCAGAGCGCGAACCTGTCAAAGAGCATGGCTTCAGCCACGCCATTGAACCCGCCGAATACATCCGGCTTCAGCCGCTAAGGGATAGCGGAAGCCACGTCGCTACAAGGGGTACTTCCCCAATTTTGTGACGCGTCCATGCCCGCATCTCTAAATGCTGTCAAGTCCCGGGACCACGCATGTCATTCATTTCATTCGATATAGACTTGGCCGCTGACTTCTCTGCAGTGTCTACAATTGAAGTAGGGCTTCTTGCGCGACCCCGACGGAGGTGGTCGGAAATCACCATAGGAAGTTAAGTCCTTATTTATCTAATGTTTGCGCGCAACCCCTTTGAAATCTAATCTTTGCCGAATCGGGAAACATCAACTCGTTTAGAAAGTAATATTTAGCCCAATCAGGGAGGGGGGTACCCCTCCCCTTTGCAAGGCCCGCCTCTCGTGGCGGGCCTTCGTAGTTCGGGAGAGAACCGTTGCCAATCACGCGACGCAACACCATCGATCTTGCCGGAGAGGCTCTCTACGAGTGTTCAACCCCAAGCAAAAGCGCCGTCCGAAGACGGCGCGTTCAGGCATTCGTGGTTCGGGCTTTTGCCGCAAGTCCAATGGTCTTCAACGCGGTTCGCACACTCTCGCGATGCGTGGGACAGACGCCCGCCATCACTTGTTCAAGATCCAATTCGTGCTGCGCGAAGATCTTCCGGATGACCCTGCGGCCTTCCTTCGTAAGGTCCACGGTGCGGATGCGACGATCCGTCGCATCGCTGCAGCGCGACACATAGCCGAGCTTCTGCAGCCGGTCCACGGCAGCCGTCATCGACGGGTTCGCCAGCAACACCTTCTCGCCCAGCTGCGACATGCTCATGGAGCCCTTGTGCAACAGGGCTTCCATGATCATGAAGTCGCTGAGACCGATGCCCATGGTGGATACCGTGCTCTCGATATAGCCCTCCATGGAACGGTAGGCCTTCATCAGCACCAGCCAGAGGCTTGCGGCGGAGGTGAAGTGTTCTTCGTTCGTAGTCGGCTCGTTCACGGTGCTCATGATTGCTGCTTCCATCTTCCGCTAAATCGACGCATTCGGCGAGAAGGCTTTTTCGAGAAGTCCTCGGGCATGTGCGATCTCGTCCTGGCTGACGGTGTGTTGACGGCCCGGGTAGCGAATCGCCGTCACCTCCGCGCCCATAGCCTTCAGTTGCACAGCCGACTCTTCCACGCGCGACCAGGGCACGTGCGGATCCGGATCGCCGCTCATCAGCAGCGCCGGCGTGCCGTGCAGCTCGCCTGCATGGTGCAGGTCACTGCCCAGCGGCCCGACCAGACCTCCGGTGAAGGCGATCAAGCCGGCATAGCGTGCGGGATGCGATGCAACGAACTCCGTCGAAAGGCATGCGCCCTGCGAGAAGCCGCTGATCACGATGCGTTCCGTCGGTATGCCGCCGGCGACCAGGCCATCGACCACGCGCCGGATCTTATCCAGCGCCGAAGTCAGGTATGGTTCGTTCGCCGAGCGAGGCGCCAGGAACGACTGCGGATACCACGTATGTCCGGCAGCTTCCGGAGCGACGAACGCGAGTCCGAGACCACCAAAGGCGTTGCTCAGCCCAAGGATGTCCCGCGCCGAAGCGCCGCGGCCATGCAGCAGGACGACGGCGCCGGTGGCCTCCGCCACCGGCTCGCCCGCCGAAAGGACCTGGCTCAGATCATGCGGTCCGCTCATGCTGTCACCTCCGCCTTCGTCAGTGTTACGGGAATCAGCCGCTGCTCGATCGCAGCACGCTGCGGTTCAAACCACGGTGGAATGCGGAGCGCTTCACCCAGCGTCTCGATCGGCTCATCGATGGCGAAGCCCGGAGCGTCCGTCGCCATCTCGAACAACACCCCACCCGGCTCGCGGAAGTAGATCGAATGAAAGTACTCACGATCCTGCACGGTTGTCACAGACAGTGTCTGTGCGATCTTCTCGCGCCACTCGAGCTGCGTGTCGTCCGTCGGCGTACGGAAGGCGATGTGATGCACCGATCCCGCACCGCTGCGGCCGTAGCCTGCGTCTGCCTTCACGACGATGTCGATCGCGTTCCCGACAGAGTTGCCTGCAGGAGATGCGAAGCGCAGACGATTGCCTTCCGCTGCCGTCTTTGTGAAGCCCATCATGTTGAGCGTCGCCTCCGTAGCCGCAGCATCGCGCTGCAACATCGTCACACCAAAGAAGCCCCGGATGCTGTGCTCTACCGGTACATCGCTGTAGCGCGGTGCACGATCCGCAGCCGCTGCATCGCTGTGTCCGACGATCTCCAGCTTCATGCCGTCCGGGTCAGCGAACGTCAACACGTCTTCGCCGCCGTTGTTCGCGGCAAAGCGAACGCCCGTGTGCTCGACCAGCACGCCCTGCGCGGTCAGCCGCTGTTCCCAATAGGCGATCGAGGTCTTTGGCACGGAGAAAGCCGTGTGCGTGACTTCACCGGCGCCGGCCAGACCGCGCCTGGCTCCCGGCCAGGGAAAGAAGGTGAGGATGGTACCGGGCGAACCGGCATCGTCGCCAAAGTAGAAGTGGTATGTTCCCGGATCGTCGAAGTTAACGGTCTTCTTGACCAGTCGCAGCCCCAGAACCTGCGTGTAGAAATCAAGGTTCGCCTGCGGATTGGAAGCAATCGCGGTCACATGGTGCAGTCCAGAAATGGGTGTCATGGTTCTTACCCTCCACGGCTATTGATTCGATATCGAAGTAAAAGATTCATCTGCGTGAACTGACACAATTTTGTGACAACTCGGGGTCTTCTGTCCGCTATGCTTGCGACGTGACGGCGGCCTCACCTAGGCCCGGGGTTAAAGTGGATGCGCCGACGACTGGCCCTTCTGCTGATCGTGATCGTTGGAATCCTGCTGGCGTTAGCCGCGGGCATTCGGCTGCGCGGATTCCGCGCCAACTCGACGCCCTCTGCGGCTGAGTCTCTCCTCGCGCGCACGGTTCGCGATTTCGCCATCCCAAGCGAAGCGCACCGCGCGGCGAATCCTTATCAGCAGGACGCCCTCACGGTAGAACGTGGTCGCGATGCGTATCGACAGGCCTGCGCGGGATGCCACGGCGTGGATCTTCGAGGTGAAACGGCCATCGGCCAATCCATCTACCCGCGTGTGCCGAATCTGCGATCCGCGCGTACACAGTCGCTTACCGACGGCGACCTGCACTACATCATCGAGAATGGCGTCCAGCTGAGTGGCATGCCTGCGCTGGCAAGGCCGCACTCGGAAGGCGCTGCCTGGGAGCTCGTCAGCTACCTTCGCACAACCGGCGAACACGCTCCCGGCGACACGGTAGCTTCTGCCGACGCACACTACATTGGTTCGGCCAACTGCCAGCGATGCCATGCGGAGATCTACGCGCGGTGGCAGCAGACCACCATGGCCAACGTGGTACGCGATCCAAAGACGCACCCCGACGCTATTCTTCCAGATCTTTCCACCAACAAGGTTGCGCCTTTCACGCGCGAGCAGGTCGCCTTCGTCTACGGCAGCCGGTGGAAGCAGCGCTACTTTACCCACGTCGGCGACGACTACTACCCGCTGCCCGTGCAGTGGGACATCGGGAACAAGAAGTGGCTGCCCTACCACGTGCCCGACAAGGGCGGCGACTGGTGGGCAGCCTTCTATCCCACGGACAACATGCAGCGCCCAACCAGTGCCACCTGCGACGGCTGCCACTCCGTCGACTTCAATCTTCAGACCAAGAAAGTCGCCGAGTGGAACGTAGGCTGCGAGCGTTGCCACGGCCCCGGCAGCGATCACGCCGCACATCCCACGCGCGCCAACATCCAGAACCCCGGCGCCATGGATGACGTCAGCGCGAACGACACCTGTATCTCCTGCCACTCGCAGGGACGCCCCCGCGCCGGCCTCATCGACGGCAAAGCTGTGGATTGGCCCGTCGGCTACAAGCCCGGTCTGAAACTCGCTGACTTCTGGAAACTCGAAGACACCACCCTCGGCCAGACCGACTTCCTGCACTTCGCCGACGGTACCGCCCACAAGAACCGCATGCAGGGCAACGACTTCGTGCAGAGCACCATGTATCGTCACGGCGTCACCTGCAGCAGCTGCCACGATCCCCACGGCAGCGCCAACGCGGCACAGCTACGCAAGCCCGCCGACAAGATCTGCCTGGACTGCCATGCAGCCGGCTCCGCCAACGGGCCGCACACCGCCACGCTGGAAGATCACACGCACCACAAGGCAGGCAGCGCCGGCAGCCAGTGCGTCGCGTGTCACATGCCGAAGATCGAAACGGAAGGAGTTCCCGGCGCCTTCGTCAGCGCCCACACCTTCCGCTTCATCACCCCCGGCATGACCGACCAGTACAAGATGCCGAATCCATGCACCACCTGCCACCAGGAGAAAACAACAGCCTGGGCAGGCGATGCACTACGCAAATGGACCTCCACTTCGCCCTGGCGGGTGGCCGATTAGCATTTGAGTCTCTGTGTTTTTTCAAGCGGCCTGTCCACGGGCATTGCACGGCTTTAGAATCGGAAACATGAGCTACCCGGCGACGTATCGCTACACCAAGGAACATGAGTGGATTGAGGCTAACGGTACTGAAGCTACCGTGGGCATTACGGACTATGCGCAGCATCTGCTTGGCGACATCGTCTTTGTTGACCTGCCCAAGATCGGCACGGAACTGAGCCAGAAGGCCTCCTTCGGTTCGGTCGAGAGCGTGAAGGCCGTCAGCGACGTCTACGCCCCGGCCAGCGGCACCGTCACCGCGACCAATGAGACGCTGACCTCCGCTCCAGAGACCATCAACGCTGAGGCGAACACCACCTGGCTCATCAAGCTGACGCTCTCCGACCCGTCGCAGCTCGACAGCCTGCTGGACGCTGCGGCCTACGAGGCGTACGTCGCAGAAGAGACCGGCAAGTAACCCGGTTCCTGCCCTGCTATCAATCGCTCGGCTGAATTCTCGCTGCAGCGACACATCTTCGATCCGCGCAGGTCTGGTCCCATCGACCGGACCTGCGCCGCATACCATAAGGCTGAGCTGCTACGGCCGCACCCACCCGCAACAAGAGGGGCAAGTCCCATGCGTTACCTTCCAAAGTCGCCCGCTGACCGCGTGGCAATGTTGCAGGACATCGGCGCCGCGTCGATCGATGACCTGTTCGATTCCGTACCTGCGGAATACCGCCTGACGCGCGACCTGGACGTCCCGCGCCAGCACAGCGAGCACGAAGTGATGGAGGCATTCAAGGCCTTCGCATCGCAAAACGCCACGGGCTACGCCTCGTTCCTCGGCGCCGGCGCCTATCGCCACTACCGCCCCGTTCTGATCGATTCCCTCTCGCAGCGCGGCGAGTTCCTGACCAGCTACACGCCCTACCAGCCGGAGATCGCGCAGGGCACGCTGCAGGCGCTGTTTGAGTTCCAGACCATGATCTGCGAACTGACCGGCATGGATATTGCCAATGCCAGCATGTACGACGGCAGCACCGGCGCAGCAGAAGCCGTCATGATGGCCGTGCGCGTCACCGGCCGCAATGGCGCCGTGATCGCCCGCACCGTGCACCCCGAGTACCGCGAAGTGCTGACCACCTACGCACAGCACCAGGGCATCCCGCAGACGGAAGTTGGCTACACCGCTGACGGCCGCGTGGACTACGCCGCACTCGACGCCGCCATCACCGCGGATACCGCATGCGTCCTCATCCAGTCGCCCAACTTCTTCGGCACCATTGAAGACGTCGCAAAGATCGCGGAGATCGCGCACGCCAAGGGCGCACTGCTGATCGTATCGATCGCAGAGGCCGTCTCCCTCGGTGTGGTGAAGCCGCCCGTTGAGGCCGACATCGTCTCGTTGGAAGCGCAGAGCTTCGGCGTTGCCGTTGGCTTTGGTGGACCGTACTGCGGCGTCATCGCTGCGAAGGAAAAGTTCCTGCGCCAGATGCCGGGCCGCCTCTGCGGCCAGACCGTCGACACCGACGGCCAGCGTGGCTTTGTGCTCACGCTCTCCACTCGTGAGCAGCACATCCGCCGCGAAAAGGCGACCAGCAACATCTGCACCAACCAGTCGCTCGTCGCACTGATGGTCACCATCTTCCTCACCGTCTACGGCAAGGGCCTGCGCGAACTCGCAGAACAGAACCTGGCAAAGGCGCACTTCACGGCGGATTCGCTGAAGAAGACGCCGGGCGCCAAGGTACTCTTCGAAGGCGCACCCCGCTTCAACGAGTTCGTCGTGACCACGCCGCAGACCGCAGCCGAGACCAACAGCGAGCTGCTTGAGAAGAAGATCATCGGTGGTCTGCCGCTGGCACAGTGGTATCCGGAACTCGGCGAACACGCATCGCTGTGGTGCGCGACGGAACTGACAACGCGTGCGCAGATCGACGCAGCGGCTGAGGCTCTCGCGGGCAGCGTCGTCGACAACGGCGTTCTGACACCGGCTTAACCGAGGATCCATGGACCTGAGCAGCCTGACCGACGAAGAACTGACCTCCGTAGAGTTCGTGGAGCAGCACCTGGCCCTGCACTTTGGCGAGGCGCTGCTCACGCTCTATGTATGGCCGGATATTGCAGATGCCGACGGCATCTCGGTCGGCTTCGGCCAGCCGGGCTATCGCGATGCGCTGTGCTCAGTGATTGGGGAAACCGTCACCGAGGCGGCCTTTCACGAGGAAACTGCGCTGACCGTCGAGTTTGAGAACGGCACCGTGCTCGCGCTCAGTCTGCGCGAAGAAGACATGGATATTCCCGAGGCAGGCAGCTTTGTCTCGGCAGATGGCAGCGAGTCCTGCCAGTTTTAGGTTCGGCAACCGAAGGGTTGCGCATTGAGGATCACATGAGCGAAATACCATTCGTCGGAACACCACGCAAGGCGACCACGCACACCAGCCAGAACGAAGGCCTGATCTTCGAAAAGAGCTCGCCCGGTAAGAAGGCCTACCGCATGGACGAGCTGGACGTGCCCGCTGTTGACGCAGCCGCACTGCTGGGCGACACCGTTCGCACAGACGGCCTGGGCGCCATGCCCGAACTGAGCGAGATCGAAATCGTTCGCCACTTCACACGCCTCTCCACCTGGAACTACGCCATCGACCTCGGCATGTTCCCGCTCGGCTCCTGCACGATGAAGTACAACGGCCGCGTGAACGAAGCCGTCTCGCGCTTTGAGGGCATCGCAGAAGCGCATCCCTACCAGCCGGAATCGCTTTCGCAAGGTGTGCTCGGCATCATGAAGCAGCTGCAGGATTGTCTCATCGAGATCACCGGCATGGACGCCATCACGCTGCAGCCCGCAGCCGGCGCGCACGGTGAGTTCACCGGCATGCTGATGGTCCGCGCCTATCACGAGAGCAAGGGCAACGCCCGTAAGAAGGTGCTGATCCCCGACTCCGCGCACGGTACGAACCCTGCAACGGCAGCCGTCGTCGGCTACCAGGTGCAGAACATCAAGTCCAACGCGGAAGGCGCGGTCGATCTCGAAGAGCTTCGTCGCATGGTGGATGAAGACACCGCCGCTCTCATGCTGACGAACCCGTCGACCATCGGCGTCTTCGAGTCGCAGATCCACGAGATTGCCGACATCCTGCACGCCAAGGGCGCCCTGCTTTACATGGACGGCGCGAACATGAACGCGCTGGTAGGCAAGACGCGGCCAGGCGACTTCGGCGCAGACGTCATGCACCTGAACCTGCACAAGACCTTCTCCACGCCGCACGGCGGTGGTGGCCCAGGCTCGGGTCCCGTGGCCTGCAAGGCGCTGCTGGAACCCTTCCTGCCGAAGCCCACTGTCGTCACGCGCGCCGATGGCTCGCTTGGTTTCGACTTCGACCGTCCGCAGTCGGTCGGCCGTGTTCGCATGTTCTACGGCAACTTCGGCATGTTCGTCCGCGCCCTTGCCTACACGCTCGCCAACGGCCCTGATGGTCTGCGCCTGACCACCGAAGACGCCGTGCTGAACGCGAACTACATCCGCGCCAAGCTCGAAGGCGTCTTCGATCTGCCCTACAAGACCCGCTCAATGCATGAAGTCGTGTTCAGCGATAAGCTGCAGGCGAAGAACGGCGTCAAGACCGGCGACATGGGCAAGCGCCTCATCGACTACGGCTTCCACGCCTACACGGTCAGCTTCCCCATGATCGTCAGCGGCGCCATGATGATCGAGCCGACCGAGAGCGAGAGCCGCGAGGAACTCGACCTGCTCATCGACGCGCTGCAGCAGATCTCACGCGAGGCCGCTGAGAACCCGGAGCTGGTCAAGACCGCACCACACACCACACGCATCCGCCGCCTCGACGAGACAGGTGCAGCTCGCAAGCCCATCCTGCGCTGGCAGGGTCCGCCGCAGGCGGTTGAAGTCGATACCGCTGCCAAGGAGTGGTAGATGGCCGTCTTCTGGGACCACAAGGACGAGCTCGAAAAGTATGAGTTCATGATGGGTACCGAGCGGGGCCGCCTGGCGGTCTCGCTCGATATCCTGACGGACGCACTCGCGCTCATTGGGCAGCACGGCGTCTACTGCGTCTCAACACGAAACCCCGGTCAGCCCGCGCTGGACCTGAAGGCCGTCATGGGCGGCATCAATGACGCCAAGGAACTCATCGGTTCTGCCATGGAAGAGCTTCGCAAGAACAAGGAAGCCGCTGGCAAAGCCAACGCACAGTAGTACACTGGAGCAACGCACCCGTAGCTCAGCTGGATAGAGCGGCAGCCTCCGAAGCTGTAGGTCAGAGGTTCGAATCCTCTCGGGTGCACCACCTTTGAAACACCAAAAAGCCTCGGCCACCGCCGAGGCTTTTCTGTCTTCCGAACGTGATAAACAGCAGAAAGCCCCGGCTATCGCCGAGGCTCTGACTGCGGAGCGTGTTCGAACGTTAGAAGTAAATGCGGCCCAAGAGTTGGAGCTGGCGGGGGCCGTACAGAGTGCTAGACGTGCTGGTCTGGTTTTGGAACTGGGTTGCCGTGTACGGAACCAAGCAGCCGTTGCCCGTGCCAGTTCCAGCACTGGTAGGGCATGCCGTGCCTTGGCTAGTGGTTCCACCTGCCGTATACGCAAGGTAGGTGCTGCTCACGCCCAAGATGTTGCGGTGATTGGCGATGTTGAATGCTTCTGCCGCAAACTCCAGACGCATTCCTTCGCGGAGGAAGGGGAACTGGCGTGAAATACGCAGGTCTGTATTGTGGATGCCGGGACCCGCGAATCCATTACGTGGAGCAACCTGGGTCGGTACGCGGGCTGGTGTACCGGAGTTGTTCAGCGACAGCGCTGCAAAGGACAGACCGCCGTTGCCGATTGGCGACGTGGGCGAGTTGTTCAAGAACGCGGTCACGGGCAAGCCGGTTTGGGCCGTGACCGTTGTGGTCAACTGCCAGCCGTTTGCAGCGTATGCAGCGAAACGGTTTGCGATTGGGAAACTAGACGTAGCAACGACCGATCCGACAAATCGACCGCGAACATCGATGTCCGAGCGAGAGTATTCTGCGCTGCGTCCCTGGCGATGGCCGCGTGCAAACGGATCGAGTGGCGTATCGGTGCCGTTGAAGGTACCGTTTACGCCTGATACCTGTCCGCCATCCATGTTCTTGGCCCAGGTGTAGTTCGCTAGCACCTCAACACCGTGGGAGAGTGGCTTGCGGAAACTCGCAACCATGGAGTGGTACCAGCTATTGACGTCAGAGAAACCGGTCAGCATGGAGCCGGTCGTGTTGTAAAGACGACGTGTGTAGGTCGTAACAGGGATTACCGTTGTGGCGCCTCCCGGAGCGATGTAGGTGTAAGTACGTACCGCTGCGGATGCAGGATCAACGTTAGTGTCCACGAAGATGGGCAGGCGCATACCGCGGGTTCCGACGTATGACACGGTGAGAGTCGCGCGGCCGGGGAGCTGCTGCTCCACTGCGAGATCGAAGGAGTGTGTGTAGGGGTTCAGGAAGCCCGGGTCGTTTCCACGTGCTGCCAGGACCGATGTCGGCAGACCGGGGTTCACGGCCGGGGTGGGAGTTCCGGTAACCAGATTGACAGACGCTGGACCGGGCGGTGTGAATGCCGGGATTCCGCCGATTGGCGCATAGGAGGCATACGCGCCTGATTGAGCGAAGCAGCGGTTTGTACCTGCGGTCGGTGTGCAGGTTGCGCCTGCCGTCACATACGGGCTGTTCGGGGCGGTGGTGGCACTGACATTGAACTGCTGCTGGTAAACACCATTTTCGCGGCGGTTTGCGTAAAAGGTGGAGTTCGACGTGAGTGCGAAGAAGAGACCGTAGCCGCCACGAACGACAGTGGTCGGTGTGGGGTTGTAGGCGAAGCCAAACCTCGGCGCAGCCATGTGGTAATCGATGTTAATCGTGCTGGTGTAAAGCTGGGCGACCGGCGAGGAAAGATTCGGACGCTCCGGCTGAGGTACCAACTGCACGTCATACCGTGCACCAAGCGACAGGAGAAGCTTAGGCGTGATCTTCCAATCGTCCTGCGCGAAAACGTCCAGATTCTTGTTCCAAAAGTCGTCGGCTCCGATGCCCGTGATGGGATCCGTGACCTGCGCGAAGCTGTTGTAATGGCGTCCGCCGTTAGCACGGTAGACGTCCTGAATCCAGTTGGCGAAATTGAACTCCGCAGTACCGGTGTTATAGGAGAAGCTTCCGTCGCCCTGGAAGAGGTTGGCAATCTGCTCATGGATCAGGTTTACATCCACGCCGACTTTGATATTGTGCTTGCCACGGACGGTGTTGTAGATGTCCGTTATCTGCCAGCGGTGCTCATCGGGGAAGGCACCACGGGGGAGAGCGCTCGTCTCACCGTACGAGAACAGATTCGTCAGTGAAAGTGCCGGCCCGCCGCTATTGGTGCTTGCGGTCTCCAGGTCGCGCGACCACTGGAAGTGGACCACGTTAGTGCTGTTGCTGCTCAAAGCCGTCTCAGCATTTGCGAAGAGGAAGCGCTCGTGGAAGTTGATGCCGCCATTCTGCGAGACGCCGCCGTTGTTCACAGTGACTGAAGAGTTGTAGCCATTTGGAATCTTGAGGTTTTCCCATAGGAATGAGGCGGAGAGGTGAGTCTTTGGCGTGATCTGGTAGTCCAGACGCGGCAGGAAGATATCCTGCGTGGTGTTCCGCGAGAAGGCGCCGAGCTGTGTGCCAATGAAGTTGACGGCCTGCGTGCACTGTGCAGCGCTGATGCCTGTGATTACGGACGGGTAAATTGCCGCGCCCCGCGTGAGATAGTTCGAGGTCCGACCGTCGCAGAGTGCAGCGAGCTGACCGATGCTCTGAGTCGCAGTGTTGTACGAAGAGAGATACACGATGGGGTTGATGCGACGGTAGCCGTCATACACCGCGTGAAAGAACAGCTTGTCCTTGATGATCGGGCCGCCAATCGAAGCGCCGAACTGGTGCTGCACCTTGATGGTCTTTACCAAGCTGATTGCGCTGTTCTGTGTCACACCGTTGAACTTGTTCGTCGGGTCCAGCGCGTTAAATCCCGGGGTGCGGTAGTACTCATATGCATCGCCATGGAAGCTGTTGGTACCGGACTTTGTGATGGCGTTGACTACACCGCCAGCGGCCTGACCGAACTCAGCGGAGTAGCCCGAAGACGCCGACTGGAACTCCTTGATCGCGTCGATCGGAAAAACGTAAGGTGCACCGATGGAACGCCCGCGGGCCTCGGAGAAAAATGCCTGGTTGTTGTTGGCGCCGTCAATCAGATTGGTGTTGTAGAGGCCAGAAATGCCGCGGAAGCTAAGCAGACCGCTGTTGCCGTCGGGAACGACGTTAGGCGTCAGCAAAACGAAGTTATCGAAGCGGCGCCCGTTGACTGGAAGGTTCGAGATCATCTGCTCGGAGATCGTCTGCGATACATCCGTCTTGTCAGTATCGAGCAGCAGCGATTCCGTTGTGACCGTAACATCCGTACTCACCGAGGCGGCAGGCAGCGTAACGTCGACCGAGTTGGTATTGCCAACGGTGATGGAGATGTTCTTCTGGTCGAGGCGGCCAAAGCCTGTGCCAGTTGCGATCACTTCATAGGTCCCGGGCTGCAGGAACGTCGCGACGTAGTGTCCATCGCTGTCGGTAGTGACGTCGCGCTTGGCGCCGGTGCCGGAGTTGATGAGGGTGACCGTTGCGCCCGGAACAACTGCGCCCGAAGCATCCCGAACAATGCCGCTGATATTACCCAGAGCAGCCGTCTGCCCAGAGCCTATGCTTGTGTTCGCGAGGCTACAGGCGAGAACTGCAGAGGCCCAGAATGTCTTTGACGTAAGAAACTGATTCAACTGGCGAACTCCTAAGTGGTACAAGTACCGCGAGCCACAAGACGGGCCCTGCGGGGTATTAAAATTCGCGCCGCGTGGGGGAGCGAAGCCTTGCGTTCCGGTCGAGCAAAGTCCCTGATCATGGACAGCCGAAATCACAAAATTTGGATTACTTCTACGGTCGGGCACAGCGCTTCCCGGTGTCAAGCGCCAAAGATGAAAACGCCGCAAAGAGTTACTCTTTACGGCGTTTTTCTGGTGCAAAACCAGGTGATTATGACGGATTGGAGGGTTCTACTAATTTACATAGACTGCCGGACTAATCGCCGCAGCTCGTAACTCAGTGCAGCTGGTCGGGAATAACAGCGTGCTGCAGTAAGACATCAAACGGAACGATGCGCAGCGTGTTTTCATGCGTCGCTTCCAGCACCACCGGACATGCTGCACCGGCCTGGTAGACCTGCAGCCAGCGGGATGCGCAGACGCACCAGCGATCGCCCGGCTTGAGACCCGGAAAGCCGTACTGCGGCATCGGCGTGGAGAGATCGTTGCCCAGGTACTTCGACACAGCCAGAAACTCCTCCGACACAATGCAGCACACCGTGTGCACACCCAGATCGTCGGGACCAGTGTCGCAGCAGCCATCGCGATAGAAGCCCGTCATGGGGTCGCAACCACACGTTTGCATCGGCTGGCCGAGCACGTTCTTTGACTCCGCCTTGATTGGCTCTTCAAACTCCACTGCGTCACCTCATACTGCCGTAAAAACAAACTTCACAACCTTCGCACAGCGTTCCCGGAAGCGCAGGTGAACATCGTGAGACGTTGTGAACTCTGTATTCGGAACTGTTACTTCGCCGACATCGCCAGTTGCTGCTGGTATTCCTCGTACGGTCCCTTGTGATCTGTTACCTTGCCATGCTCGAAGTGCCAGATGCGCGTGCCAACCTCTTCGATCAGATCCTGATCGTGGGTGACCAGCAGCACCGTGCCCTCGTATTTCTGCAGCGACTGGTTCAGCGCGTTGATGCTCTCCAGGTCAAGGTGGTTCGTGGGCTCGTCCAGGATGAGGATGTTGGGTTTCTGCATCATCAGTTTGCAGAACAGCAGACGCGCTGCCTCACCACCGCTGAGTGCATCGGTCTTCTTCGTGCCCTCTTCCCCGCGGAAGAGCATCTGTCCGAGGATGCCGCGGATCTCTTCTGTGGACTTCTTGGGGTCGAAGCCATGCAGCCACTCGGCCACGGTTGTCCCGTGCTGAATCGCGGCCTTGTGGTCCTGTGCGAAGTAGCCGATCTGTGCCTCGTGACCCCACTTCACATCGCCATGGGTGCGCACAAAATCGTTGTCCTGCACATCCGGAACACCGGAGAGCAGTGACTTGATCAAGGTCGTCTTACCGGTGCCGTTACGGCCCATCAGGATGACCTTGTCACCACGCAGGAGTGAGCAGGTGAATGGCGTGAAGACTGGTCCCGTCGTACCGTCCGGAGCAGGCGTGTCGTAGGTCTTGGTGACACCTTCGATTTCGAGAACATGCTTGCCGCTGGGACGAAGCATGTCGAAGCGAATGAACGGGCGCTGAATGTTGGAGCGGGCGAGTTCAGTCGTTGCCAGACGCTCCACTTCCTTCTTACGCGAGTTCACCTGGGACGAACGGGTACCAGCAGAGAAGCGCGCGATGAAGTCGTTCAACTGCTCGATCTTCTTCTCGCGCTCTTCGTTCTGGCTCTCAATGCGTGTACGCACGCTGACCTTCTGCATCACCATGTCGTCATAGCCACCGTTGTAGGTGATGATCGTCTGGTAATCGATATCGGCGATGTGCGTGCACACGGCATTCAGGAAGTGCCGATCGTGCGAGATGGTGATGAGCGTGCCGCGGTAGGCCAGCAGGAAGTCCTGCAACCAGTGCACCGACTCAAGATCGAGATAGTTTGTGGGTTCGTCCAGCAGCAGTGCATCCGGCGAACCGAAGAGAGCCTGTGCCAGCAGCACGCGGACCTTCTGGCCACCCTGCAGCTCACTCATCTTGCGCTCATGCACAGAGTCCGGAATGTCCAAGCCCTGCAGCAGGATGGCCGCGTCGGCCTCGGCCTCGTAGCCGTTCTCGTCGCCAACGATGCCTTCAAGTTCGCCCAGGCGGCTGCCGTCTTCGTCGGTCAGTTCCGCCTTGTTGTACAGGTTCTCGCGCTCTTCCAGCGCGGCCCACAACGGAGCATTGCCCATGATGACGGTATCGATCACGCGATAGGCGTCAAAGGCGTACTGGTCCTGGCGCAGGATGCCGAGCTTGCGGGGGCGCACAACAACACCCTTCTGCGCTTCCAGCTCGCCGGTGAGCACCTTCATGAACGTTGACTTGCCGGCGCCATTCGGACCGGTCAGGCCGTAACGACGGCCCGAGATAAATTGCGTGGATACATCCTCGAACAGAATCTTCGAGCCATATCGCATCGTTACATTTGAGACAGAGATCATTACTATGATTTTCTCACGCCAGCCGTAGGAAGGTCTCCCAGCAATGTTGCGACACGCATTTGCACTGTTCTTGATGCTTGGTTGCGTTGCCTGCGCCCTGGCGCAGGATGCTTCCCTCGCCCGGGCGACGGTGGAATTTTTCACGCCGGGCGGCCACTGGCGTGGGACAGTCGACCAGTTGACAAAGCCCGTCGGACGCGCCGTCAGCATGTCTGAGGGGTCGGCGTTCGACGGGCAGGAATTCCTTGCAGCCTTCTCGCACTCGCGGTATCTGGCCATCCATGTCGCGCCGGGATTGCATACGTTCTCCGCAAATCAGACGTGGCGCCATCCCAATCCGAAAGAGACGCTCACGCTGGAACTTAAGCCGGGAAGCACGACTTATCTGGCCTTGACGACCTCCACCATGAACTACGGAGGAATGTTCGCCTGGGCGACCAGTCACATATCCAGTGCGAGTTGCCAGGAGTTTCTTGAGGATCACGCGAAGAATCATTCGGAGCAAGTGCAGCAAGACCAGATCGCCGACAAAATTCTTGCGGACGTTGATAGGAGCGATCACAGTTTCAGCTGCACACCATAAGACTCGCCGGCTCTGCATCCTACGCTCTGTGTTGATCACAGATCAGAGGGGTTCATGAGCAAGACCGTTGCAAAACCGAAGTCGCTCACACCGTTGCAGCTTGAGCGTGAAGCCGCACGCAAGTTCAAGGAAAAGGCAGCGAAGAAGAAGGCCAGCCAGAAGGCCGCTCGCGACCAGCAGAAGACTGCCGCTGAAGAAGTCGAGCAGCGACGCCTGAATAATCCCATGAGCTTCTGCGGTTGGCCCGCGACCGATGACAACGGTCTGACGATGCCGCCCTTCCCTGCTGATGCCATGCGCCTCGGCTTCCCCGTAAAGGTCATGGGCCGCAGCGACTTGAAGAGCAACGACACACGTCGCTGGCAGCAGAACCCGCATCTGCGCGTCTCGCTTGGCTACCTCTGCGAGACGTTTGCTTACCTGCGACAGCATGATATCCGCATGTATCGCATGAGCAGCGATCTGGCGCCCTACCACACGCATCCGGACATGCCGCAATTTCACAACATGGTTGAGGAGTCTCGCGCTGATCTGGAACATGTCGGCAAGCTGGCGCGCGCGCAGGGCCTGCGCCTTAGCTTCCACCCCTCGCAATACATCGTGCTGAACAGCGGCAATCCTGCGCTGACCAGGAAGTCCATCTCGGATCTTGAGTCGCAGGCCACGATGCTTGACTACATGGAGCTGCCGCCGGAAGCCATCATGGTCATCCACGTTGGCGGTGCGTATGGCGACCGCAAAACAGGCTGCGATAACTGGGTGAAGACATGGAAGACGCTGAGCGAACCCGTGAGGCGACGTATGGTGCTGGAGAACGATGACATTCGCTTCTCTGCCGCGGACGTCCTCTCGATCCACGAACGAACCGGTGTGAAATGCGTCTTCGACTACCAGCATCACTGGTGTATGAATCCCGAAGGTCTGCCCTTGATACCTACGCTGGAACGATTCCTGAAGACGTGGCCAGCCGGCGTTCGCCCCAAGATGCACTTCAGTTGTGCGCGCACGGAGATGAGGGAATTGAAACGTCTCAATCGGAAGACCGGTTTGAAGGAAACCGTGCTCGTACCGCCTATTTGGACCGGCCACGCGGACTTCAACAATCCGTTCGAAACACTCACTTTCCTGCGCAGTATTCAACATCTGGAGACCGACATCATGCTCGAGAGTAAGGCGAAGGATCTCTCACTGCTGCGTCTGCGCAATGACATTGCTCGCTACTCCCCGGAGCTGGCGCCTCGCTACGGCATCAAGCTGAACCAACCGGTAGAAGATGCCGGTGAGGTCGTGGAAGGTCCTGAGATCAACGACGAATAACGCTGGCCTTAATCACCACTTCAGCTGTGTACTGAATGCTGATCGACGATCCTCAAGACGTTGGAACCACGGAGCCCGACTATGAAGAAGCCAGCCATCGCGATCCTCTTTCTCCTTCTTGGCATACTCCTTATGCCGCTCTATGGCTGGCTATACCTGAACTACGGACATCCGCCCGTCGCCGTCGACGATCCTTCCTTCCCGATGGAGGCGCAGATCGTACACAAGCCGCTGGGCAATCGCATTCGCAGCGAGATGCCTGCATCCTCACCCGTTCCCATCAATGAAGCAACGCTGGCAGCCGGCGCCAGCGTGTACATGAAGGAGTGCTCCTTCTGCCACGGCGTTCCTGGCACACCATCCAAAGTTGGTGCCCAGATGTACCCCGACGCTCCGCAGCTCTGGGTGAAACATCATCGTGGCGCAGTCGTCGGTGTCTCAGACGATCCGGTCGGGGCGACTTACTGGCGCGTGAAGAATGGCATCCGCCTGACGGGCATGCCCTCGTACGTGAAGGTGCTGACCGATACTGAGATGTGGGAGGTCAGCAATTTGCTCTCCGTTGCCGACAAGCCGATGTCGGACGACGTCACCAAGATCCTGACGCAACCGTCCAACTAAGCCTCATGATTACTTCGCGTCCGGCATAACCTTCGTTGCGGTGAACGGCTGCGTCACACCAAAGGCGTCAATGCCGAAGGTACCTGCCATTGTTCCGTCGTCCTTCACCTTTGCAACAAAGGAGAAGGCGACGGGATTGCCGAAGACATCAGCCGAGTGCTTCCACTGCACATCGCTGCCGTTGATCTCGCCGAGGATGTCTGCCTCGCCAGCGGGCATGCGGCAGACACCGGTCAGCTTTGGCGCGTCGTCGTGCAGGATGCACGTCTCCGGCAGAGGATTGTCGCCCAAGGCCAGTTCCAGCTTCCACGTACCGTTCACTGCGGACGTCGCAGGCTGCTGTGATCCAGCAGAAACTGCCAGTAGACTGCACGCTGCCATCACTCGCAACCAACGCATCTGTCACCCTCATTTCCGACTGAGACACACTACTGCCCGCAGCAATGAACCTGCAACCTTTGGGTCAGTGTGGACTTTGCTGGCCAACTGTTCGCTAGTTAACAGACTCGTACACCCCGAGAGGTTTTCTAATGAATCAGTGGTTGCGTAAGTCCGGCAGATTTGTTCTGCCGTTTTTTGTGGCGGCGGCTCTATTGTTTGTGGCTGCTCCCGCAGCGCAGGCCCAGGTTTCGTTCGGTGTGCAGATTGGCAACGGCGGCGTCGCCCCCGAGTGCCCGTATGGCTATTACGACTACGCACCCTATAACTGCTCACCCTATGGCTACTACGGACCGGAATGGTTCAACAATGGCATCTTCTTCGGTGCCGGCCCCTGGTATCGCGGGCCGGGCGGCTTCCATGGCTACGTGAATCGCAACTACGATCCTCGCTTTGGCTATCGCGGTGGCTTCCCGGGACGCGGACAGGCGGGCTACTACCACGGTGGTGATATCCACGGCTTCCGCGGCAATCAGTACCGTACCGGCAACGGCGAGTTCCGCGGTGGCGGCAACTTCAACCGTGGTGGACAGGGCTTCCGCGGTGGAAATCCCGGTGGCGGCAACAACTTCCGCGGTGGCGGTAACCCGGGCGGCGGTCAACACTTTGGTGGTGGTAGCCCCGGTGGCGGCGGTCAGCATGGTGGCGGTGGTGGTGGCCAGCATGGTGGTGGCGGCGGACACCGCTAACGCCCGGCGACCATATCCGATTCCAATAACAGTGCCCATCGCAGGATGGGCACTGCTGCGTTGGAACCCACTATCCGCCATGTGCGCAGGATGGCGGTCACCGCGGGCCGCTTCGACTCGTCCAATAGACAGGAATGAGAAGGAGTTCACCCATGCGCACCATCCTTGGAACGATTGCTGTAGCTGCTTCGCTTGCCGTTGCACCAGCTTTCGCGCAAAGCGTCCACACCGACTTTGATCATCATGCGGACTTCAGCCGCTATCACACCTTCTGCGTCGACCGTGTCCATGCCGCCGACCCTTTCTATGAAGGCCGTCTGCGAGACTCACTCAACGTGTCGCTCACACATCGCGGCCTGCAGCAGGCCGGCCAGACTCTTCGCACACGCAATGACCAGGGCGCCGCGCCGGTTGAGGTACAGACTGGTTGCGACCTGGCGGTACGCGCCATCGGCTCTGTGCGCGAGCAGCAGGAGTACACCACCTTCTACAACGGCTTCGGCCCCGGCTGGGGCTACGGCGGCTGGGGTGGTTATGGCTTTGGCGGCGGCTGGGGTGGCCCGTGGGGCGGATGGGGTGGCGGTCCTGCCGTGACCCGCGTCGATCAGATCCCGGTCGGCACGCTGGTTGTCGACCTGTATGACACGCACACCAAGCGGCTTGTCTTCCGCGGCATTGCAAGTTCGGATGTGAGTAGCCACGCCAGCACCAACACGCGACGGTTGAACATCTCTGTCGACAAGATGTTCAAGAAGTTTCCACCCAAGGCGAAAGACAGGAACTAACCCACACAGCGCCCATCGAAAGGTGGGCGTTCCTGTTTGCGCGAACTTATAATCCCCGCAGTAAGTGCGATGGGGTGGTTTATGCGGAAGCGAATGATGCTGTTGTTACTCAGCTCCAGCCTGGCGGCCTCTGCCGGCACGGCCAACCAGGTCTACAAGTACCCGCTCAAGACGATCGATGGCGACAAGACCTCGCTGGCGCCGTACAAGGGCAAGGTGCTGATGGTGGTCAACGTCGCCAGCGCCTGCGGCTTCACACCACAGTACGCCGCACTCGAGTCGGTCTACGAGAAATACAAGGACAAGGGACTGGTGATCGTCGGCATCCCGGCGAATAACTTCGCCAACCAGGAGTCCGGCACCGACGCCGAAATCAAAACCTTCTGCAACCGCAAGTACCACGTCACCTTCCCGATGATGTCGAAAGTTTCGGTAGTAGGCGCGGACAAGACACCGCTGTACCACTACCTGACGGACAAGACGACCGACCCTAACTTCAGCGGCGAGATCAAGTGGAACTTTACGAAGTTCCTCATTGGTCGTGATGGCAAGCCGGTGAATCGGTTTGAGCCGGCGACGACGCCGGATTCACCAGAGGTAATTGCAGCGATTGAGGGTGCTTTGAAGAAGTAGGTTCTAACGCGTTACGGTGAGAGCACGAATCGTAAGGGCACGGCTTTAGCCGTGCCGATCAACAGCAACGGAATTGGCGGCTTCAGCCGCTGAGGTAGGTTTGGAGATTTCCAAGCGAACCTCAGGGCTGAAGCCCCTTTTGCTTTGTAGGCTATTACGGCACGGCTGAAGCCGTGCCCTTACGATCCGTCGCCTTCCAGGTGAAGGCTTCGCCGCAAGTCCTCCGTGCCGGCCGTCCTGGAATGTGCACGACGCGTGGGAGATGCGGCTCGATGCCGCGCGTATCCAGCGAGCAGGAGAATCCATTGGCCACTGAAAGGTAATTTATACGGCGCATGTTACCGCTATGGGCGGACTCGAGGTTGTCGTGAAGTCGAGCGACGGCAGGCTGGATGCGAAGCTTGATCGCGGACGTAGATGGGCGGCGAGGGTGAAGGCACCAACCCTGAGCAGCTCTTCGCAGCAGGCTACGCCGCATGCTTCATCGGCGCGATGAAGTACATCGCAGGCACGCAGAAGATGGTGCTGAACGCTGTGTCCATCGACTCATCCGTAAGCTTTGGCCCGGTGGCCGCCGGCGGCAAGGGCTTCGGCATCGGCGTCGACATGGTCATCCACCTGCCCGGCCTAGAGCGGGAGCAGGCTGAGAAGCTGGTGCATGATGCGTATGAGGTTTGTCCATACCCGAACGCCACGCGCGGGAATATTGATGTGAATCTTTCGGTGGCTTGACCTAGTAGGCTCCCAACCTAGTACCGGGTGACTCGCGAGCCGCTCGGCACTAGAACTATTTAAGTCACATGACTCAATACAAACTCTCTCCATCGCCAAAAGAGATTGATTGATCAAATCGGCCGCCGACGTTAGAGTTTCTCATGCCCCCTAAACGCATCCCTCCTGTCCCTACGCGGCCGGTGCGCCTTGAGCTATTCGACATCCAAGGACACAATGGCGACAAGCCACTCGATTACTCCGCTTTCTTCCAATTCATCGAAAGTCTTTCGGGAAGAGATCGTCAGGAAACGATCGCAGATAGAGTGGTGATAGTGCCCGTGTTTAACCGCCGGGAAGGTGTTTACTTCTTCTCCGCTTACATGGGCTCTCCCGGGTCATCGATCCTTGTAGTGGACCTAGCGAACGGTGAGGAAGAATTACGGGCTGTCGAAAGGGGTAAATTAGTAGCGACGAGGACAGTAGGTGTCATCGACCCGAAGCGCAGACTTGCGGTTGTGCAGTACGTTCACTCGGGAGTTCGGGCACCGCAGATCGCAGCGCTGTTCGAAAAGCTCGGACACAGTTCCGACGATTTTGAAGGTGCAACTCTAGAGTTCGCACCTCGCGCTGCGAATGCCTTTAGGACGCAGCTTTCGGAGTTCGAGAGAATTCAGTCGGTTAGCCTGACGCTTACCCGACCTAATTATGATTGGTCGGATTACCCTGATGCACTGAATGGACTTGCTGCAGATTCAAACGCCCATAATGTCTCCGTGGAGGCCAGTGCCTCTCGTAGTCAGGCCCTGAGCAAGACTGGCGGCGTCGTTAAAGTTTTGCGAGAACTGATATCCGGACATGGGCAACGAAGCATCCTCAAATCAGCGGAGGTAAAGGGAAACCGTGAAGGCGAAGACTTTCTGACCTCTTTAAAACTGTCCAAGCTGACGCAAACGAAGCTGGCTAATGTTGAATTGAGCGGCGGTCTACCAAATGGCGATGCCGTTCGGAATGCAGCCCTTGCATATTTGTCAGGGATTGAAGAGCCCAAATGATAAGTGGACTTTGGAATACGGGCGTTCTCAAGGTGCTCTTCTCTTTTTACAGGAAAGCAGTCAAGGAACGTTCTAGTGAGATTTTGTTCACGCAGGAGACACTGATATCAGTGGTTGTGGGAGGCACGATCGGCCTCTTTGGCAACAGGCTGTTTCCTGGCTCCGCAAAGCTCCTGGACATTGCAGTTGGTTTTCTAGGATATGCCGCCATCGCACTCGGATTCTGCGTCGGTGGGATGACGATTGCACTGACATTCCCTGATCGAGAATTCATGACAGACCTTGCCACCTTGACGATCCCCGAACGTAGAGGGAACGCTTTGGAGAATCTGCTGTTCGTCTTTTCTTGGACGGCCGTAGTTCATTGGTCAGCCCTAGCCTTTCTCTTGGTTGCGATTCTCCTGCACGGTCATCAAGATAACCAGCTGCTTACGACTCAGTCCGTAATCAGCCGCCTTTGGATTTCTTTTATAGTCTTCATTTGCTGTTATGCACTTCTGCAGTTTGTGATAACGGTGTTAACCCTCTGGCAGGTGGGCGGCGCCTATATAGGGAGACTCAGAGGCAACGCAACCAAGAAAGATGCCTGAATGCGCATGCCGCAGGTGAACGATGCGCGCAGATCTTCTAACGCAGTATGCTGTTCGTCATGAAAAGTGCACTTGCTGCTTTTGTTTTTAGTCTTTCGTTTGCTGCGTCTACCGTGTCTGCGCAGGTGGTAAATACCCTTACCCCGCAGGAGAAGACCGACGGCTGGCGGCTGTTGTTTGATGGGAAGACGACGGATGGGTGGCGGAGTGCGCGGGGTGGTGGGTTTCCTGCTGTGGGCTGGGTGGTGAAGGATGGCGCCATCACGGTGACGGAGACGGGTGGTGAGGAGGCGGGCAATGGTGGTGACATTGTTACGACGCGCACCTACGAGAACTTTGAACTCTCCGTGGATTTCAAGACTTCGCCGGGTGCGAACTCCGGGATTATGTACTTCGTCGATTTGGACCTGATGCCGTGGCATAACGGCCACGGATCGCCCATCGGGTTTGAGTACCAGGTGCTGGATGACGCGCTGCATCCGGATGCGAAGCGTGGCAAGAATGGCGACCGGACGGTGGCCTCACTCTATGACATGATTCCGGCTGCGGCGGATAAGCCGATCAAGCCCGTGGGCGAGTGGAACACGGCGCGCATTGTGGTACGCGGTCAGCATGGCGAGCACTGGCTGAATGGTGTGAAGGTGCTGGAGTATGACCTGGATTCGCCGGAGTTCAAGCAGATTCTGGCAGAGAGCAAGTACCACGTCTTCCCGAGTTATGGGCATGGTGGGAAGGGCTACATCCTGTTGCAGGACCATGGATTTCCGGTGTGGTTCCGGAACATCAAGATTCGGGAGCTGGCGGCTGGGACCGGGCGGTAGATCCTCACGTCTCCGGTAGGCGCGTGTCCGTGGGGTATGAATCCCTCAGTGGCTGAAGCCGGTTTCCTGCTGGGTACTTCGTGGCATGGCTGAAGCCATGCCCCTCCGAGAGAGGTCGCGCTTTGCGCGATAGCCCACCCTTTGCTTTGCAAAGGATGGGGCACTCGGGATTTGTGGCGTCCCTTTTTGTTCTGCAGAGATGGAGAACCCACGTCTCAGAGTCGAGACGTGGGGCACCCGGCTTGATGGCTTACTTTTCGGTGGCGGCGGTGATCGCTGCCTTGAGCGTTTCGTAGTCGAAGGCATCGTCGTGGCGGATGCCGTTGAGGAAGAAGGTGGGTGTGCCGCGGACGCCGCTGGCTTCTCCGCTGGCCAGGTCGCGGTCGATGATGGCGGTGAAGTTGCTGCCGTCGAGAGCCTCTTCAAGCTTCTGCGGGTCCAAGTCTAACTCGGTGGCGAGCTCGGGGAATAGGTCTTCGTCCATGCTGTCCTGGTTCTCGTAGAGGGCGTCGTGCATCTCCCAGAACTTGCCTTCGCTGGCGGCGAACTCGGCCGTTTCAGCGGCGGGTTCCGCGTAGCGATGCTGATCCAGCGGGAAGTTGCGATGCACAAAGCGCAGGCGGTCGCCGAAGTGCTTCTGCAGCTGCTTGACGATGGGGTAGGCAGCGCCGCAGGTGGGGCACTGGTAGTCGCCGTACTCCACCAGCGTGACGGCAGCGCGGGCGTTGCCCTGTGCGTGATCGTCTTCACTTACGGGGAGGGAAAGTTTCTTGGTCATGACGCTCCTGGGCCTCGCGATTGTTTCTGCGGGCTTCAGGGGTTCAGATGCGGGAACGGTGTGAGGGTTTCCGCGCTGTCGCGAGACATCCACGCAGCGTGCGCGATGCAAGCAGAAGGGCCGACTCTTTCGAGTCGGCCCTTCTGCTTTGATCGGAACCCATGTCTCAGAAGCGAGACGTGGGGCACCCGGTTTCGTTCGGTTACTCGGCGGCGAGTTCTTCCTGTTCGCCTTCCATGCGCATTGCCTCGAGCTCGCGCTCTTCGGCGTCGTGCGCTTCCTGAACTTCCTGCTGGATCTTCGCTGCCGCCTCTTCCAGCTCGGGTGAGAGCTGAACGTTGCGGTAGTACTCCATGCCGGTGCCGGCGGGGATGAGGCGGCCGACGATGACGTTCTCCTTCAGGCCGCGGAGGGTATCCACGGCGCCGTTGATGGACGCCTCGGTGAGGACGCGGGTCGTCTCCTGGAAGCTGGCAGCCGAGATGAAGCTGTCGGTGGACAGCGACGCCTTGGTGATACCCAGCAGCAGCGGACGGCCCGTGGCGGGACGGCCACCTTCCTTGGTGACACGATCGTTCTCCGCGTCGAAGCGGAAGCGGTCGATCTGCTGCTCCATGAGGAAGTTGGTGTCATTGACTTCGTCCACCTTCACCCAGCGCAGCATCTGCCGCACGATGGTTTCGATGTGCTTGTCGCTGATCGCCACGCCCTGCAGACGGTAGACTTCCTGGATCTCGTTGACCAGGTACTTCTGCAGTTCCTTCTCGCCCAGTACCGCCAGGACGTCGTGCGGGTTCAGAGGACCGTCGAACAGCTTCTCGCCGGCCTGCAGACGCTCACCCTCCTGCACGTTCACGTAGATGGAGCGGGGTACGGAGTACTCGCGCTCTTCGCCGTTGTCCCCGGTGATGTAGATCTTGCGCTGACCCTTGACCACATCGCCGAAGCGGATGACACCGTCGATCTCAGCGATGGTGGCCGTCTCACGCGGCTTACGCGCTTCGAACAGTTCCACAACGCGGGGCAGACCGCCGGTGATGTCCTTGGTACGGGTCGACTCACGCGGGATCTTGGCGAGGATGTCACCAGGGGTGACCTCTTCTCCGTCCGCGATCATCAGGTACGCACGGCTTGGCATCAGGTAACGCTTCTTCGATCCATCGTTGCCATTGACCAGCAGAGCGGGCTGACGCTTTTCATCGGGAGCGTCCGCAACCACCAGGCGCGACAGGCCGGTGACTTCGTCCACTTCGTCGTTGAGCGTGATGCCCTCCTGTAGATCCTTGAACTGGATGGTGCCGCCGATTTCGGTGACGATCGAGTAGGTGTACGGATCCCACTCACCGATCGTGGTGCCGATGTCGACCTGAGCTCCATCTTCCACACGCAGCTTCGCGCCGTAGACGATGGGGTAACGCTCGCGCTCGCGGCCCTTGTCGTCGACGATGGCGACCTGGCCCGAACGGTTCATGGCGACCAGGTTGCCGTCCTTCGCGCGAACGGTGTTCAGGTTGATGTACTTCAGCGTGCCGGCATTCTTGGCATCGAGGCGCGACTGATCCGAAACACGCGATGCGGTTCCACCGACGTGGAAGGTACGCATCGTGAGCTGGGTACCAGGCTCACCGATGGACTGTGCCGCGATGACGCCAACGGCTTCGCCCATCTCAACCATCTTGCCCGAGCCGAGGTTACGGCCATAGCAGAGCTTGCAGACGCCGCGCTTGGATTCGCAGGTGAGCACGGAGCGGATCTTGACCTTCTCAACGCCGGCTGCCTGAATGTCAGTCGCCTTCGTCTCGTCGATCTCCTGGTTCACGTTGACGATGACCTTGCCATCGACATCCTTGAACTGCTCCAGCGTGACGCGGCCGATGATACGGTCGCGCAACGGCTCGATGATCTCGCCGGCTTCAATGATCGGCGTGACATAGATGCCCTGCGTGGTGCCGCAATCGGACTCGGTGATGATGACGTCCTGTGCCACGTCGACGAGGCGGCGGGTCAGGTAGCCCGAGTCAGCCGTCTTCAACGCGGTATCCGCCAGGCCCTTACGAGCGCCGTGCGTCGAGATGAAGTACTGCTGCACGGTGAGGCCTTCACGGAAGTTTGCCGTGATGGGCACTTCGATGATTTCGCCCGACGGCTTCGCCATCAAACCACGCATACCGCTGAGCTGACGAATCTGCTGCTTGGAACCACGCGCACCGGAATCGGCCATGATGTAGATCGGGTTCATGACTCCTTCCTTGTCCGCCTGCTTCATGTTGTTGAACATCTCATCGGCGACGCGCTCGGTAACGCCCGACCACATCTGGATGACCTTGTTCGAACGCTCGCCGTTGGTGATGGCGCCGTCCAGGTACTGCTGCTGCACAGCGATGACCTGCTTCTCGGCCTCGTGCACAACGGTGTATTTGGAAGCCGGGATGACCATGTCATCCAGACCAACGGACAGGCCCGAACGCGTCGCGTACTGGAAGCCGAGTTCCTTGATGCGGTCGAGCGCCTTCACCGTGACTTCGAGGCCCAGGTTCAGGTAGCAGTAGTTAATGAGCTGACCAATGCCCTTCTTCTTGAGCAGGCCGTTGATGTACGGCATGCCGTCCGGAAGAGCGTCGTTCAGGATGGCGCGGCCAACCGTGGTCGAGATGAACTGCTTGTTGTACTCGACCACTTCGGTGTGCGTCAGATCCTGATCGTCATACGCGGTCGTCAGATCGAGCACGGGACCGGTGTAACGCAGACGGATGGGCGACAGCGTCTCAACCTGCTTCGCTTCGAGAGCCATCAGCACTTCTTCGATGTTCGCGAAGACGCGGCCTTCACCCTTTGCGCCAACCTTGGCCTTGGTCACGTAGTACAGACCGAGGACGAGATCCTGCGTGGGGACGGTGATGGGCTGACCCGATGCGGGCGACAGGATGTTGTGCGCAGCAAGCATCAGGACCGATGCTTCGACCTGTGCTTCCGGCGACAGCGGGATGTGGACGGCCATCTGATCGCCGTCGAAGTCGGCGTTGAACGCCGTGCAAACGAGCGGGTGGATCTTGATTGCCTTGCCCTCGACGAGCACCGGCTCGAACGCCTGGATACCCAGACGGTGGAGGGTTGGTGCGCGGTTCAGCAGGACCGGGTGATCCTTGATGACCTCTTCCAGGATGTCCCAGACGATGGGTTCCTGCATCTCGACCATTTCCTTGGCCTGCTTGATCGTGGTGCAGTGACCAGTCTGCTCAAGGCGGTGATAGATGAAGGGCTTGAAGAGCTCAAGCGCCATCTTCTTCGGCAGGCCGCACTGGTGAAGCTTCAGCTCTGGTCCGACGACGATAACGGAACGGCCCGAGTAGTCCACGCGCTTGCCGAGAAGGTTCTGACGGAAGCGGCCCTGCTTGCCCTTGAGGGTGTCAGAGAGCGACTTGAGCGGACGGTTGTTCGCGCCACGAAGGACGCGGCCACGACGGCCGTTGTCGAACAGAGCGTCGACAGCTTCCTGCAGCATGCGCTTTTCGTTCCGAACAATCACTTCAGGCGCATGGAGGTCCATGAGCTTCTTGAGGCGGTTGTTACGGTTGATCACGCGGCGATAGAGATCGTTCAGATCCGACGTGGCGAAGCGGCCGCCATCAAGCGGCACAAGGGGGCGAAGCTCAGGCGGGATCACGGGGATCACGTCGAGAATCATCCACTGAGGCTTGTTGTCCGAACGACGGAAGGCCTCAACCACCTTCAGACGCTTGGCATACTTCAGCTTCTTCTGCAGGCTCTGCTCGACCTTCATCTTCTCGCGCATTTCAATGGCGAGCTCTTCGATCTCAACGCGCTTGAGCAGTTCCTTGATGGCTTCTGCGCCCATCATGGCCTTGAAGCCCGAGGGACGGTACTGCTGGTCGAGCTCGCGGAAGCGGGTCTCGTCCTTGATGATCTCGCGCTCCTTGACGGGCGCATCACCGGCGTCGATGACGACGTACGACTCGAAGTACAGAACCGCTTCGAGCTCACGCAGCGAGATGTCGAGCAGGTGGCCGATACGCGACGGCAGGCCCTTGAAGAACCAGACGTGCGAGCAGGGCGAAGCCAGCTCAATGTGGCCCAGGCGCTCACGACGGACCTTGGACAGTGTGACTTCAACGCCGCACTTGTCGCAGATAACGCCGCGATGCTTCATGCGCTTGTACTTGCCGCAGAGGCACTCCCAGTCGGTGATGGGTCCGAAGATACGCGCGCAGAACAGGCCATCGCGCTCCGGCTTGAAGGTACGGTAGTTGATCGTCTCGGGCTTGGTCACCTCACCGTGCGACCACGAACGGATCTTCTCGGGGGATGCGAGAGAGATACGGATCGCGTCAAAGTCGGTGATGGGGCCGGACAGTTCAAAGGGGCTCGAACGGAACATGTTGTTAGTCTCCGTGCAGTCGCGGCGGTTGGCCGGTCCTGCGGTTGTGCTGCTGTTCGCGGTCACTTGTGGCGGGCCGCATGCCCTAATCCAAAAAGTTTGCGCGTGAGGTGGTGTCGAGGGCGTTCAACCCTCGACACCTTCACACGACTTAGTCAGCAGCGGCTGCGATGGGCAGCATCGGGATCTTCTTCAGATCCTCCTGCTTGACCAGCTCTACGTCGAGGCAGAGCGACTGCAGTTCGCGGATGAGCACGTTGAACGACTCCGGCACGCCGGGCTCGATCGCCGCCTCGCCCTTCACGATGGCTTCGTAGATCTTGGTACGGCCGAAGACATCGTCGGACTTGGCAGTGAGCAGCTCCTGCAGGATGTATGCAGCGCCATAAGCCTCAAGGGCCCACACTTCCATCTCACCGAAGCGCTGTCCGCCGAACTGTGCCTTACCACCCAGCGGCTGCTGCGTGATGAGCGAGTACGGTCCGATGGAACGAGCGTGGATCTTGTCGTCCACAAGGTGGCTCAGCTTCAGCATGTAGATGTAGCCAACGGTCACCGGCTGTTCGAACGGCTCGCCGGTCATACCGTCGAACAGTTCGGACTTGCCCGAGGAGGGCAGACCAGCCGCTGCGAGCAGCGCCTTGATCTCCGTCTCACGTGCGCCGTCGAATACCGCGGTACCGAACCAGATGCCCTTCTTCATGCCGGCCGCAACACGCACCGTCATCTCGTCATCGAGCTCGAGGAGCTGGTTAAGAGCCGCCGTATCCTTGAAGCGCGCCTTGAAGAGCTCGCGGATCTCGTTGGCGTTCTCAGCCTGTGCTGCCATCTCGGCAACCATGGCGCCCAGCTTGTGCGCGGCCCATCCAAGATGCGTCTCCAGGATCTGACCAACGTTCATACGCGAAGGCACGCCGAGCGGGTTCAGCACGATCTCAACGGGGGTACCGTCGGGAAGGTACGGCATGTCCTCTTCCGGCAGGATGCGAGCAACGACACCCTTGTTACCGTGACGGCCTGCCATCTTGTCGCCGACCGAGAGACGGCGCTTCATCGCGATGTACACCTTGACCATCTTGATGACGCCCGGGCTCAATTCATCGCCCTTCTGCAGCTTGCTGATCTTCTCGTTGGTGATCTTGCGCAGCACATCGATCTGGCGCGAGGTCATCTCCTCGATCTCATCGATCTGCTCGTTTACGCGGGGATCCTTGTCGGCGTAACGAATACGCTTCAGGTTGCGCGTGCTGATCAGCTCGATGGTGTCGCGGTCGAGGTTGTCGCCCTTGGAGAGCAGCTTCTTGTTGGTGCGCTCGTCATGCAGGTCAGCCTGCACTTCCTTGCCACCCAGAATTGCCTCGAGGCGCTTGAGACGCTCGTCCGTCAGAATGCGGATTTCGTCAGCCAGGTTCTTCTCCAGCTTCTCAATCTGCTCCTGCTCGATGGACTTCGCGCGCTCATCCTTTTCCTGACCCTTGCGGGAGAAGATGCGGATGTCGACGACGGTGCCTTCGATGCCGGGAGGGCACGTGAGCGAAGCGTCACGAACATCGCCGGCCTTTTCACCGAAGATGGCGCGTAGCAGCTTCTCTTCCGGCGTCAGCTGGGTCTCGCCCTTGGGCGTTACCTTGCCGACGAGGATGTCGTTGTGACCAACCTTTGCACCGATGCGGATGATGCCCGACTCGTCCAGGTCACGCAGAGCGTGCTCGGAAACGTTGGGGATATCGCGCGTGATCTCTTCCGGTCCCAGCTTCGTGTCGCGTGCTTCGATCTCGAACTCCTCAATGTGAATCGAGGTGTAGTAGTCCTCGCGGACCAGCTTTTCCGAGATGAGGATCGCGTCCTCGAAGTTGTAACCGCGCCACGGCATGAAGCCGACGAGCACGTTACGGCCAAGACCAAGCTCGCCCTGCTCTGTGCAAGGACCATCCGCGATCACCTGGCCCTTCAGAACACGGTCACCCTTGCGGACGATCGGCTTCTGATTGATGCAGGTGTTCTGGTTGGAACGCTTGAACTTCGTGAGCTGGTAGATGTCCGAACCAACCTCACGCGACAGCTGCGTGGGGTGGTGCTCGCCTTCTACACGAACGATGATGCGCTCGGAGTCGACCGAGTCGATGATGCCGTTACGACGGGCAAGGATCACAGCGCCGGAGTCGCGCGCGGTAACGCCTTCCATGCCGGTGCCGACAAACGGAGCCTCTGCGACGAGCAGGGGAACCGACTGGCGCTGCATGTTGGCGCCCATCAGTGCGCGGTTCGCGTCATCGTGCTCAAGGAACGGCACGAGCGATGCGGCCACGGAGACGAGCTGCTTCGGCGAGACGTCGATGTAATCGACCTCAGCCTGCGGCACCAGAACGAAGTTGCCCTGACGACGAGCGTTGACCAGATCTTCGGTCAGCTTGCCGTTCTCATCCAGCGTGATGTTTGCCTGCGCGATCGTGTGGCGATCCTCTTCCCATGCGGACAGGTAGAAGGAGAACGGCTCGGTCTCAATGACACGCTTGCCATCCTTCGCCAGCTGCTGCTTGAGCTCACGCGCCTCGTTGATCTCAATCGGATCACCCTGGCGGAAGCCGCTCTCACCAGCATTGGTGACGGCAACGTAGTCGACGACCTGGCCGTCCTTGACCTTGCGGTAAGGCGACTCGATGAAGCCGTACTCGTTGATACGCGCAAAGCACGACAGCGACGAGATGAGACCGATGTTCGGGCCTTCCGGCGTCTCGATCGGGCAGATACGTCCGTAGTGCGTCGGGTGAACGTCGCGGACTTCGAAGCCAGCGCGTTCACGCGACAGACCACCAGGTCCAAGGGCCGACAGACGGCGCTTGTGCGTGATCTCGCTCAAGGGGTTCGTCTGATCCATGAACTGCGACAGCTGCGAGGATCCGAAGAACTCGCGGATGGCAGCCATGACGGGCTTGGCGTTGATGAGATCGTGCGGCATCGCCGTCGACATCTCCTGGTACACGCTCATCTTTTCCTTGATAGCGCGCTCCATCCGCACAAGACCGATGCGGAACTGGTTCTCCATCAGCTCGCCAACCGCGCGGACGCGGCGGTTGCCAAGGTGATCGATGTCGTCCACAAGGCCAATGTTCTTACGCAGCTTGAGCAGGTAACGGATGGTTCCGTAGAAGTCTTCCGGCGTCAGTGTGCGCTTGTCCAGGTTGGTTGCGTCCTGGCTCTCGTACAGCTTGATGTTGAACTTGAGACGGCCCACGCGCGAGAAGTCGTACTTGCGCGGATCGAAGAACATGCCTTCGAAGAGAGCGGTCGCGGTGTCCAGCGTCGGCGGGTCGCCCGGACGCAGCTTGCGGTAGATCTCGATCAGAGCTTCCTCAGGCTTGCGCACGGAGTCACGCTTCAGCGTGTTCGTGATGATGTTGCCAACGTCGTCCTTCTCAGGGAAGAAGACCTCGAAGCCCGTCGAACCGGTCTGCAGAATCTTGTGCAGTTTGTCCGCGGTGGCTTCCTGGTTTGCCTCGTACAGCAGCTCGCCCGTGGTCAGGTCGACTACGTCGGCAGCGAAGATCGCATTGTCGAAGTCGCTCTGCGCAACTTCGATTTCAGTCACGCCACCTGCGCGCATCTTGGCCAGCAGCGAGGAGCTGATCTTGCGGTTTGCCGCAACGATCTCCACACCGTCGGTGCCGTTGATGGCGTTCGCCGGCTTGATGCCAACGATGTTCGTCGTGCCCTCTGCAGGGATCTGCCAGTACATCTTGCCGTCACGCAGCGAGATGTTGTCCGCCGTGTAAAAGGTCTTGAGGATCTCCTCGTCCGTGCGCAGACCGAGCGCGCGCAGGAAGATGGTTCCCAGGAACTTGCGCTTGCGATCGATGCGGACGTACAGGATGTTCTTCTGGTCGTACTCGAACTCAACCCACGAACCGCGGTACGGGATGATCTTGCCCAGAAAGTAGGTGCGGTTGTTCGCCGTCTCGAAAAAGACGCCGGGCGAACGGTGCAGCTGGCTAACAATGACGCGCTCGGTGCCGTTAACGATAAACGTACCGTTGGCAGACATGAGCGGGATGTCGCCAAAGAAGACTTCCTGCTCCTTCATGTCGCGCAGGGTCTTCACACCTGTCTCAGGATCCTTGTCGTAGATCTTGAGCCGGATGGTGACCTTCAGCGGTGCGGCGTAGGTCATGCCACGCTCTTCGCACTCTGCCTGGTCATACTTCAGTTGCAAGCCAACTGGGTCACCGCACTTGGTACAGAAGTCAGGGGTGTTCTTGTTGTAGGTACCGCAGAAATGGCAGAGCACATCGCCCGGGTGGAAGGGATCCGTGATGACCATGTGGCCGCAGTTCACGCAGGCCGTGCGCAGGTGGTTCAGACCCTTGAGGTAGCCGCACTTGCACTCCCAGTTGCCGATGGAGTAATCGACGAACTCGAGTTCGGAGACGTTGCGGAAGTCGGTGATTGGGAATACGGATGTGAAGACCGACTGCAGTCCATTGTCCTCGCGCTCCTGGGGGAGCTTGTCCATCTGCAGGAAGCGCTCATAGCTGCGGCGCTGGACCTCGATGAGGTTCGGGATCTGGATTGCGGTTGGGATCTTCGAGAAATCGAGACGGCTGCGAAGGGCGCGCGTTTCGGTGTTGCTTGCCATACGTTGAGACTCCCCTGGTTCGTGCCGAGGCCTCTCCTGTCCATGACATCGCATCGAATGCGATGACTGACCTGAGAGCCGGAAGATACCGTGTGGGCGGCTCTTCCGTGGGTGATGTGCGCTTTGAAGACTGCCGGAGTTCTACCTCGGTGAAAACCCTGGCGCGCAGTGAAATGGGCAGAATGCCCGGTGGTGGATACGAAGGTTGCTACGAAACTTATGAGTGTCTTACTGCTCTGGCTCCTGGGACCGTTACGAACAAGTGCCGGACTACTGCGGCCTTCCGGAAATTAACTCCGGGGACGCGAAATCGCTCACAGGGACAGGAATGCCCGTGAGCGCAAGATCCGACTTTTGCACTGAATCGATAATGAAAATACCTGCCGCCCCTTAGTGAGGTTGCCCGCCTCAGGGTTGCTGCCGCTCTTACTGCCAGACTGCACCGCAAACCTCCGCCGCCCGAGGTCTGCAATGGCCGGCTCACACATGAGCCGGATGAGGTTCGATTGTCGTTTGTGTCGACCGTCGCGCCGTTACGCAGTCCTACGCAGGGCGGTCATCTTCCAAAAGTAAGAATACTGCGAACGGAAGATTTGTGCAACATATGAAACACGACAAAACGGCTCCCGGCCGTGAAGCCGGGAGCCGCAAGCCGGAACTACTTGATTTCTACGGTTGCAACGCCGTCGAACTTCTTGGCAACAGCAGCTGCCTCGTCCTTCGAAACGTTCTCCTTGAGGGGCTTGGGAGCGCCGTCAACGAGATCCTTTGCTTCCTTCAGGCCAAGAGCCGTAACTTCACGCACCATCTTGATGGTGTTGATCTTGTTCGCGCCGGCATCCTTCAGGATGACGGTGAACTCGGTCTTCTCTTCTGCAACGGGAGCCGCTGCGCCGCCGCCGGCTGCCGGAGCTGCCACTGCTGCTGCTGCTGCCGAAACGCCGAGACGCTCTTCAAGCTTCTTTACAAGTGCCGAAGCCTCAAGCAGGCTCAGGCTAACGATCGCGTCTTCCAACTGCTGGATGTCTGCCATGATGTTTTCCTTTTAAATCAATCTGGTGGTGCAAACTCGTAGTGCTGATTACGTCTCCGAAAGCGTTCCTGCTGCTTCGGCTGCCCTGCTCTTCCGGAAGGTTTCCGATGCGCCCAGACTGCGCACCCTCCAGTTGAAAAGAGCGAATGTTTTATGCGCCTTCGACCGGAGCCTCGGTGGCTGCAGCTTCCGCCTGCGGCGATGCACCCTCGGTATCCTCAGCTGCCGGAGCAGCCTCGATCTGAGGTGCTGCCTCAACTGCGGTAACTTCTTCCGTCGCGGGAGCAGCTGCAGCCGGTGCGTCTGCACCCTTTGCGAACTTCTCCTTCTCGACACCCTGGTTGATCACGACTGCAAGGTCGCGACCCGTTGCGTTCATCACGGTCACCAGGCGCTGAGCCGGCGCGTTGATGAGCCACAGGAGCTTGGCGAAGAGCTCTTCCTTGCCCGGCATGGTTGCCAGAGCCTGGACTTCGCTCACATTGAGAACCTGGCCGTCGACGATGCCAAGCTTGAAGGTGAACTGCGAGTTGTCCTTCACCCAGGCAGCCAGTGCCTTGGCGAGTGCGACGGGATCGCCGGAGGTGTAGGCAATGGAGCTGACACCCTTGAGGCCGCCGAGTGCGCCCTCAATTTTGGTGCCTGCGCCAGCCTTGGGAGCCAGCTTGTTCTTCAGAACGCTGTACTTGCCGCCTGCGTTACGAACCGTCTTGCGAAGGTCAATGTCCTTGTCCGCGGTCATCGCGGAGAAGGTGCCGATGATGGCAGCGGTCGCGCCCTGGAGGTCTGCTGCCAGCCCCGCGACCTTCTGGTGCTTCTTTGCTTTGGTCAATGCCATGGTTCAATCCTCTGCTGAGCTTCCGCCCAGATAACCGGGCCCATGCCCGATCGAATACATCTGCCGCGCATGCGGCGAAAGTCGTTACGCCTTTGCGGCGAGTTCGGCGACAGCCTGATCCAGCTCGATGCCGGGGCCCATCGTGGACGAGAGATAGATCGCCTTGATGTAGCGTCCCTTTGCAGCGGAAGGCTTCGCCTTCACCACAGCGCCGATGACGGTCATGGCATTCTCAACCAGCTTCTGCGCGTCGAAGGAGCTCTTGCCCACAGGAACGTGAACCAGCGCGGTCTTGTCAGCGCGGAACTCGACCTTACCGGCCTTGATTTCCTTAACAGCAGCGGCCACATCCGTGGTCACCGTACCGGTCTTCGGGTTCGGCATCAGGCCGCGGGGTCCGAGGACCTTACCGAGGCGACCGATGGAACGCATCATGTCCGGGGTTGCGATCAGGGCGTCGAAGTCGGTCCAGGATTCCTTCTGGATCTTCTCAACAAGCTCTTCACCACCAACGATGTCGGCACCAGCCTCAGTCGCCAGGCGCTGATTCTCAGCGGTGGAGATGACAGCGACCTTCTTTGTCTTGCCAAGGCCGTGCGGCAGGATCACGGTCGCGCGGACCATCTGGTCAGCGTGACGGGTATCCACACCAAGGCGCAGGGTGATGTCGACGTTCTCGTCAAACTTTGCATACTTGATCTTCTGCAGAAGGGGGACCGCGTCGGTCAGGGCGTAGGGGCGGGGCTCAACAGCCGCGCGCGCCTTTGCCAGATTCTTCGAAATCTTACGAGCCATTTGCTATTCCTTTGTCTCCCACCGCACGAACCATTGGACAAAGCGGGCTGATGGATTCTTCTAGCCCAGCGGGTATGCCTCGCGTTGACTACAGCTTTTCGCTTTCGCTCAAGCTCCCCAACGAGGGCCCCACCCTTTGTCCGCAGCGTTACTTCTACGCTGAACCCGCCCCGAATTGCGATTACTCAACTGCTGCGGGGGACGAGCCGTTCGGCCGTGGTGATTGACGAAGCTGCTTGCGCAGACTTCGATGTGCAAGAGGACCGGCGGTACAGGACACGCACGGAGGCTCAGACACTTTTACTAGTATGCCCGGAGGTCTGCAGGAAGTCAACTGGATGCAGTGGATTGCGCATATCTCCACCAACAGTCCCACTCCCGCGCCTGACTGCAACCGTCATATTTTCCACAGGAACGCGAAGTTCTTGCAGCTTGTAAATCTCCTCAAAACGTTGCTTCGAGGTAAGTGACTCATAAGATGGCTGTTCGTCATATAACCGTAAATGGCCCGCTTCGTGCATCTACAAAGTTAACGATAGACGAAGGTACGCGGGAGAACTTACGAGTGGCCACCACCGATACAGCAGCGGCACCGAAAACAAATCAATACGCGTGGATTCCGGTGTTCTGTGGCATCGCGGTGATCTGCATGGAGTCGACGAACAAGATGGGTGCGGTGCAGACCAGCATCTGGCTCCGTGAATTGCTCAGACACTTCGGACAGGACAATGGCGGCGCTGTCGGATTGTTGAATCACTACCTGCGCAAGGGTGGTCACTTCACTGGTTACGGATTGCTGGGTCTCTTCTTCACCAGTGGATGGTTCTCGGTGCTGCGTCGCAAGGCTGTCGCTTCGTGGAGTAGCCTGCGCTTGCGTGCTGGCGCTCTCGGCGTGGCTTCTACGTTGGTCATTGCAAGCGCCGATGAAATTCACCAGATCTTCCTTCCGACGCGTGGCGCTTCGGTCTGGGATGTGCTCCTGGATACCAGCGGTGCTTTGACCTTGAACCTGATCTTTTTCGCTTATTTTGCCATGCGGCGCAACGCCTTGTTGCAGCCCGGGCCTGTCACCAGCCTGGGGTTGTCGATTGCCGGTCTGCCGCAGCGTGTGTCGACTTCGCGTCCGGTGCGCGACCTGGTCAGCCAGTCGAACCGCAGCGTGAAAGCCGTCACGCGCACGATGCGAAAAAGGGATCTCGCCCACGTCCACAATGGATTCCACACCTGCAGAGTTAGTTTCGTTTCATCGCGACAGACGCAAGAGGCACGGCTCAAGCCGTGCCTCTTCTTGTTTAGACTGGCGAAGCAGGATCAGTCGGTCTTGGACTTGCGAAGCCAGGAGATCGATACCAACATCACGAGTGTCGCCGCCCCGGCCGTATCCAACCACACGTCTGTCACAAGTCCGGTGCGGCTTGGCAGGAAGCTCTGATGGACTTCATCGAAAGAGGCCGTCAGCATCGTGCAGAAGATAGCCATCGCGACGCAGTATCCGCGCCATCTTGCTGTGGATAGACTTTGGAGTGGCACGACCCAGGTCAGCATCCATCCCCGAAGCAGGGCAAGGCACAGACTTCCGTAGCCAAGGAAGTGTCCGGTCTTTCGGATGTGGTGATGCACTACGGGCCAATGCTCATCCGATGCTGCGCCGAAAATTGCTTCGTAGCCCTTCCGCATCCAGGCAGACGTGTTCTCCGACGAGAAGCCATTCGTCGACTCACGCGCGATCACTGCGAGAGCGAGTAATACCGGCAGCCATACCAGCAGAAACCAGGTCACTGCGGAGCGGCTTTGGAGAGGTCTGCGGCCGCCCAGCAAAACAGGGCGCGTCAAGCGTGCGACTCCAGTGCTTGCAGATGCTTCAGGGATGAAGGATACCTGGATCGAAAGCCGGAGGAAGCGCTAGCCACGCTCGCAAGGGACTGCCACTGGAGATGTTCTGGATGCACACGACCATGCTACTAAAGCATCCTTGCTTGGTGGGATAACCGATCGATCGGTCACTTCGCGACAGGAGTAGTCACAGCAGGCGGTGACGTGAAAAGCTTTGCGGCGTTAAGCCCTGTCTTGTACACGCCCCACACAAGCGGCAACGCAACCAGTAACCAGGCTCCGACGATCAACGCCGGCGAGGACGTTCGACTTTCGCTCATGACAACTCCTTGTGGAACGGTTAATGAGCAGGCGCTTCCGCCGCACCGGCCGGAACCTCACGCATCCAGTACTTCTCTGCTACCGGCCGTACCAGCAGGTTGGCAATGAAGCCCACAACAAGCAGGCCAGCCATGATGTGCAGGACAAGGCGGTAGCCATCCAGGCGATTCAGACCCGCAGCCTTGTAGTGATCCAGGATGCCGTTCACGATCAGCGGCCCGATGATGCCTGCGGTAGACCACGCCGTCAGCAACCGGCCGTGGATGGCGGAAACATTGAAGCCGCCGAAGAGGTCTTTCAAGTATGCCGGGATTGTCGCGAAACCGCCGCCATACATAGACAATGCCACGCACGCAATGGCCACGAAGAGTGAGACTGAGTTGATGTGATTCGAACCCGTATACGGCATCAAAAAGTAGAGAACGGGACCCAGCGTGAAGAAGCAGAAGTAAGTCGCTTTGCGTCCAAAGCCATCCGATGCACTGGCCCAGAAGAATCGACCGGCCATGTTGAGCAGGCTCAGCATCCCGACGAAGCCAACGGCTGCCCCGGCAGTAATCCGCCCCTTGAACAGATCCTGGATCATCGGCGCGGCCTGCTCCAAAATGCCGATACCGGCAGTGACATTCGTGCACAGCACGATCCAGAGCAGCCAGAACTGCGGTGTGCGCCACGCCTGCTCCACCGTGACGTTGTGCGGGCTGATCAGACCCGTCGCGGTCTTGGGGACATAGCCTGCAGGCCTCCAGTCAGCAGGAGGCACCCGCATCGTGAAGACGCCGAACATCATGAACAGGAAGTAGAGCGTGCCCATGGTGACCCAGGTGGCTGGAATCGGGTTCGCATGACCAGCCGACCTGAAGTACGCCATGAGCGTATTGCCTAGCGGCGCACCGATGAGAGCGCCTCCTCCGAAGCCCATGATGGCGAGCCCCGTCGAGAGGCCCGGGCGATCCGGAAACCACTTGATCAGCGTCGAAACTGGCGAGATGTAGCCTAGCCCCAGCCCGACGCCTCCGACCACGCCATATCCCAAATAGATCAGGGCAAGACTATGGAGCGAAGCGCCCAGCGCCGCGATCTGGAAGCCTGCACCGAAGCAGAGTGCCGCATAGAACATGGCACGTCGCGGTCCCGCCTTCTCCAGCCATGCACCGAAGAGTGCCGCGGAAAGACCCAGGACAGCGATGGCGATGGAAAAGATGTACCCGACCTCCTTCAACGACCACAGAGCCCCATCGGCTCCGTGCAGCGCAAGCAGCGGGTTCTTGAAGACCGAGAAGGAATAGACCTGACCAATGGAGAGGTGGATCGCCAGCGCAGCTGGCGGTACCAGCCAGCGACTGAAACCCGGTGCAGCAATGGAGCGATCACGATCGAGGAAGCTGAGAGCCATGGGGAGTGAACTCGATCCCGCGGCGCGGGACACTTTGTGCGAGCACATTGAATCAAAACGCCGCGATCTGGACCATCGCAAACGCAGAGGACCGCATGCCAGTGGCACGCGGTCCTTCTTGTGATGCACAAATGATGGTGCGCGGGCAGCTACGCTGCTTCGCTGTTGCCTTCTTCGCCGCCACCCTGCTCGGCGAGCTGCTTCTGCAGCTCTTCCTGCTTCTTGGCCTTGGCTTCTGCACGCTTGGTTGCCTTCGCATCCAGCTCCTGCTCCGCACCGAGCAGCTCGATCACGGCCTTTTCGCCGCCATCGCCCTTACGGAAACCGGTGTGGATGATGCGCAGGTAGCCGCCCTGGCGATCGCTGTAACGCGGTGCCACGGTAGCGAACAGGCGGGTAACGGACGCATCGGTCATCATGAACGCGAGTGCCTGGCGGCGCGAGTGAACATCACCCTTCTTACCGAGGGTGATCATCTTCTCAACGAGAGGACGAACTGCCTTGGCCTTCGCCAGGGTGGTTTCGACACGATCTTCAATCAATACCGACGTGACCAGGTTGCGCAGAAGTGCGCGGCGGTGGCTGGGGTTACGTCCGAGTTTATTTCCTGCTTTGCGGTGACGCATGGCTTTTCTCTCTTACTTAGGGATCAGGGAACAGGGATCAGGGAACTCGTCCCTGCCACAATCTCCCGTATTACTTTTGCCGGAGGTTACCCGGCACTTACTCAATGACTGGTCAACAAATCGCGAAACAGCAGAGCGGGAGTAAGTCACAGGCATGGGCCTGTTCCCTACTCCCTGTTCCCTGCTTAGAAGTTCTCCGTCTCCGGCAGAACCAGATCGTCCTCGTCCTCATCTTCGTCTTCTTCATCATCGAAGTTGCCGAAGGATGCGGCCAGCGTTGCTGCCGGCAGAACCGACGTCGGTCCGGGGACCGGGTTGCCCGACTCGTCAATCTTCATGCCGAGCGAGAGACCCATCTGAGCAAGGATTTCCTTGATCTCGTTCAGGCTCTTGCGGCCGAAGTTCTTGGTCTTCAGCATCTCGGCTTCGGTCTTCTGGATCAGCTCACCGATGGTCGAGATGTTGGCGTTCTTCAGGCAGTTATAGCTACGAACCGAAAGCTCAAGCTCTTCCACCGAACGGTTCAGATTGTCGTTGCGCAGGGCAGGACCGTCGTGCGATCCGTCCAGGCCGCTCTCCATCTCTTCTTCGAAGTTGATGAAGATCGTCATGTGATCCTTCATCAGCTTTGCGGAGAGACCGAGTGCGTCAGCCGGCAGAACCGTACCGTTCGTCCAGATCTCGATGGTCAGCTTGTCATAGTCGGTGATCTGACCGAGACGTGCTGCCTCGACGGCATAGTTGACCTTACGCACCGGCGAGTGAACCGAATCGACCGGGATGAAGCCAATGCCAAGATCCGGATCGAAGTTCTTGTCTGCCGAAACGTAGCCGCGGCCACGCTTCAAGCGCATTTCCATGTCGAGCTTGCCGCCCTCAGACACAGTTGCGATGTACACGTCCTTGTCGAGAATCTCGACATCGCCGTCAGCCTCGATCATGCCGCTGGTGATCACGCCCGGCTCATCCGCACGCAGATACAGGGCCTTGGGGCCGTCACCGTTCAGCTTGAACGGGATCTGCTTCAGGTTCAGGATGATGTCGGTCGCGTCTTCCACCACACCGGTGATCGACTGGAACTCGTGCAGGACGCCTTCAATCTTCACGGCGGTAACTGCGGCGCCTTCGATCGAGCTGAGCAGGGTGCGACGCAGGCTGTTGCCTACCGTCGTACCAAAACCACGCTCAAAGGGCTGTGCGCTGAACTTACCGTACTTTTCCGTCAGCGTTTCGGTATCGACCGCAAGACGCTTCGGCTTCTGGAAACCTCTCCACAACATCGGTACTCTCCTCATTTCCTGGCTCTATCCAAATCGCGAAGCATTCTGCGATTGGTAAAGGTCGGATCCTGCAGTTGAGTGACTTCAAGGCTCTATCCCAACGGGATAAAGCCTAAGTGGCACTTACGGCCATAACATCGAGTGGCCGCATCTCGAACGAAGATCGTGGTTCTTGTTGTTCGTTGCTCCCGTTCCTTTCGTCTTGCAACGGAAGGAACGAGAGCCACGCGAACAGCGAAGAGCTTACTTCGAGTAAAGTTCGACGATCAGCTGCTCGTTGACTGGCAGCTGGATATCTTCACGACGCGGCAGGGCGACAATCTTGCCCGTCAGTGCCTCGCGGTCGATCGCAATCCACGGCACCTGTCCCAGGCCGGCAGCAAACTGCTGCGAGCTGGCAAGGATCTCGAGCTTCTTGCTCTTCTCGCGGATCTCGATGACGTCGCCAACCTTGACCTGGAACGAAGGAATGTTCACCTTCTTGCCGTTGACCGAAACGTGGCCGTGGCGGACGATCTGGCGGGCCTGGCGACGGCTGATGGCATAGCCGATGCGGTACGCCACATTGTCGAGGCGACGCTCAAGCTGCTGCAGCAACAGTTCGCCGGTAACGCCGGTCTTGTTGGAAGCCTTCTCGTAGTACGCGCGGAATTGCGTCTCCAGCGTGAAGTAGATACGCTTTGCCTTCTGCTTTTCACGCAGCTGCAGGCCGTAGCCGACGATCTTCTTCGCGCGTGCCTGGCCGTGCTGGCCCGGCGGGAAGTTGCGCTTGTCGATGGCGCACTTCTCACTGAAGCAACGCGAACCCTTGAGGAAAAGCTTGACGCCATCACGACGGCAAAGCCGGCAGACAGCTCCTGTATAACGTGCCATTTCGAACTCTCTTTCGATAACTTCCGGTGACGATCGGTTTACAAGGCTGGCAGCCTCTCCATCCCGATCCAAACGAGGGGTCAGGGATTAGGGAGTGGGGAACAGGTTCTACTACTCCCTGTTCCCTACTTCCTGTTCCCCGGTTACTTATACGCGGCGGCGCTTGGGAGGACGGCAGCCGTTGTGCGGGATCGGCGTCACGTCGCGGATGCTGCGGACATCGATGCCCGCTGCAGCCAGCGCACGCACTGCCGACTCACGGCCCGAACCAGGACCGGAGACGCGCACGTCAACCGAACGCAGACCGTGGTCGCGAGCAGCGGTGGCAGCGTTCATCGCAGCCTGCTGCGCCGCGAACGGCGTTCCCTTACGCGAGCCACGGAAGCCGAGCGAACCCGAGCTCTTCCAGGAGAGCGTGTTGCCCTGCTGATCCGTCACCGTCACGATGGTGTTGTTGAAGGTCGCCTGAATAAACACCAGGCCGTACGGGACATTTTTCCGTTCCCGCTTCTTAAACTTCTTACCCTTGCCGGTCTTGCCGGCGCCTGCCTGCTTCGTTGCCTTAGCCATTACTTGGTCGCCTTCTTCTTTCCGGCAACCGTGCCCTTACGGGGACCTTTGCGCGTGCGGGCGTTGGTGTGGGTGCGCTGTCCGCGGACGGGCAGGCTGCGGCGATGACGCAGGCCGCGGTAGCTCTGGATTTCGATCAGGCGCTTGATGTTCAGGCCGATTTCCTTGCGGAGATCGCCTTCAATGCCGCCTTCCTGGTCGATGACAGAACGGATCTTGTTCAGCTCGTCTTCGTCCAGCGTCTGGATCTTGCGCAGCGGATCAATCTCCGCCTTGCCAAGGATTCGCAGTGCGCGGGTTTCGCCGATGCCGTAGATATAGGTGAGGCCGATGCGTGCCTGCTTGTTGTTGGGCACATCGACGCCAGCAATACGTGCCATGGTGTCTTCCTTTACTTCGTTGCCGTGACGTTGTCGTACACGACCGTTAGGCGGAGATCCCGGGGTTCATCGCAAGCCTTGACTTCGGCTAACTCGCCCCAGAAGACCACTCCCATAAGGAGTTATTGGGTTCCGCGTGGTTACAACACTTACAAGCTGCTTGGGATTAACCCTGGCGCTGCTTGTGCTTTGCGACTTCACAAATGACCCGAACAACACCCTTACGGTGAACGATCTGGCACTTATCGCAAATCTTCTTGACGCTCGCGCGTACCTTCATTTGCTGCTTCCTAACTTCAACCGGGACTTACCCGGTTGACTGCTAACTCGCTACGTCTTACTTGTAGCGGTACACAATGCGCCCGCGGTTCAAATCGTACGGGCTCAACTCAATGGCAACGCGATCACCGGGAAGGATGCGGATGAAGTTCTTGCGCATGCGGCCGGAGACGTGGGCCAGCACCTGGTGCTTGTTCTCCAGCTCCACCTTGAACATCGCATTCGGCAGGGTCTCTACGACCACTGCCATTACTTCAATTGCATCTTCCTTCGGCAAACCGTCTCCTTATAACTTCTCAACCGCAACTGCACGTACAAACTCTGCTTACCGCGTCAGAACCAGCGGACCATCCTTGGTTACGGCGACCGTGTGTTCGAAGTGGGCGCTCATGCTGCCATCCACCGTCACTGCAGTCCAGCCGTCCTTCAAAACCTTCACATCGGCACTGCCGGCGTTGATCATCGGCTCAATCGCCAATACCATGCCTGCCTTCAGCTTCGTACCCTTGCCCCGCTTGCCGTAGTTCGGCACCTGCGGGTCTTCGTGCATGCTCTTGCCAATACCGTGCCCCACGAAGTCGCGGACCACGCCGAAGCCTTCGGCTTCGCACATCTCCTGCACCGCAGCTCCCACATCGCCGAGCGTGTTACCAACCTGGACAGCTTCGATCGCCTGTCGCAGGCTTGCCTCGGTTACCTCGAGCAACTTGCGAGTCTCCGCGCTGATCTGTCCTACGGCATACGTCATCGCGGCGTCCGAGTAATACCCATCCAGAATCACACCGCAGTCAACCGACACAATGTCGCCCTCCTGCAGAACACGCTTGGCCGAGGGGATACCGTGGATCACTTCGTTGTTCACCGAGGTGCACAGGCACGCCGGGTAGTCGTTGTATCCCTTGAACGCAGGCTTCGCGCCAAGTTCCTTGATCGTCGCTTCGGCAACGCGTTCCATATCCATGGTGGTCGCGCCGGGCTTCACAGCCTGCTCGACCGCCTGGTGAACCTTTCGCAGGATGGCGCCGCTGGCGCGCATCTTTTCAATTTCCTGCGGTGTCTTGATCGCAATTGCCATTCGCTTCTGCTACACGCCTCTGTTACGCAACACTGTGCCGCAGACGCTTCAGCGCCGCAGCGATACTTGCCGTCACAGCTTCGACGGACTGCTCACCATCAACAACCTCAAACCTGCCGAGGCCACGGTAGTGCTCGATGACCGGTGCGGTCAGCTCAGCGAATTGCTTCATTCGCTCCGCAAAAACCTCTTCGGTGTCGTCGGGCCGCTGCACCAGCGGCGTTCCATCTACATCGTCCAGGCCCTCAACGAGCGGCGGATGCGTGTAAATGTTGTAGATCCTCTTGGAGACGGACCCCGTGCGCCGCCCCGTGATGCGACGCAACAACTCATCATACCGAACTTCGATACTTACTGCAATCACCGGGAGACGGCCCGCTGGCGTCATCTCGCCGTCGGCGCCTGGAAACCCGGGCCCATCGAGTTGTTCATCCAGCCATTCCGCCTGGCCCAATGTCCGTGGATAGCCATCGAGAATGTATCCGCGAGCCACATCCGGCTTGGAGAGACGTCCCTGCACCATGCGGTTCACCAGGTCGTCCGGCACAAAGATGCCCTGTGCTACCAAGTCCTGGAACTCACGGCCAACCGCGGTTCCCTGCTTGATGTTCTCCCGGATGATATCGCCGGTGGAGATCTGCGGGATGCCCCAGTGATCCATCAGGATCTGCGCCTGCGTACCCTTGCCGACGCCCGGTGCTCCCAGAAGTAGAACCGGCCCGGGGATGAAACCATCCGCCGGGACCGGGTTTTGATTCAGCTTCAGTTCAGTCACTACGCTTACCAGCTCCGCCGGCCGCGTGTGCGTCCGCTCTTGGGCGTGAAGCCGTCGTAATGGCGCATGATCAGCTGCGATTCCACCTGCTGCACCGTATCCATCGCCACACCCACCACGATCAGCAACGACGTGCCACCGAAGTAGAAGTTGACGCCCAGACCGTTGGTAATCCAGCTCGGGAGACGATCGAAGACCGATCCGACAAGCCACAGGTGGTTCAGGTGGATACCAGAGATCAACATCTGCGGGATCAACTGGATGACGATCAAGTACAGAGCACCGACCAGCGTGATGCGCGTCAGAATGTCATTGATGAAGTCGCTGGTGCGACGGCCCGGGCGAATACCGGGGATGAAGCCGCCGTACTTGCGCAGGTTATCCGCAATGTCATCCGGACGGAAGACGATCGAAATGTAGAAGTATGCGAAGAAGATGATCGCAGCCATCGACAGCAACTGGTACCAGGGTTCACCCGGCTTCAGGCCGTCGGCAATGACGCGCAGGAAGGTGTGGTTCTGCACAAATTGCGTGTTCGCAAACAGCAGCGGAGCTGACAGGATCGAACTGGCGAAGATGACCGGCATGACGCCACCGGAGTTCACCTTCAGCGGCAGGTGCGTTGACTGGCCACCCATCATCTTGCGGCCCACGATACGCTTCGCGTACTGCACCGGAATACGCCGCTCAGACCGCTCGACGAAGACGATGAAGTAGACGACGCCCACCATGGCCGCGATCAGGATCGCAATGGCCAGCGGTGTGAAGCCACCCCATGCACCGTCACGCGCCTTCTCGTAGAGGTCGTTGATACCGTTCGGCAAACCAGCCACGATGCCCGTAAAGATCAACAGGGACATACCGTTGCCGATGCCACGCTCGGTAATCTGCTCACCCAGCCACATAATGAACGCGGTGCCGGTCGTCAGGGTCAGCACGCAGAGCGCGATGAACTTGCCGGGCCCCATGGTGACCATGGGCGCGCCCGTCTGCGACTTGGTCAGCGTCAGCGCAATCGCGAACGACTGCACAATGGCCAGCAGCACCGTGACATAGCGGGTCCATTGCGTAATCTTGCGGCGGCCGACTTCGCCTTCCTTCTGCAGCTTTGCCAGCGGCTCATAGATCACCGTCAACAGCTGGAAGATGATCGATGCCGTGATGTACGGCATGATGCCCAGCGCGAAGATGGTCAGGCGGCGCAGCGATCCACCGGTGAACAGATCCACCAGTCCCAGCGATGAACCGGCATTCTGGGCAAAGTACTGCGCCAGCAGCTCGGCATTGATGCCAGGTGTGGGGATGTGTCCGCCCAGGCGGTAGATGGCAAGCAGGCCCAGCGTAAACAGCACACGCGTGCGCAGCTCGGGGATGCGGAAGATGTTGGCAATCTTGTCGAACATCGGGCGGTGATATCCAGTCAGGCCTTGCGGCCCTTGTTCCTAAACTTGGTGCGGAAGGTATACGGGCAAAGGCCGAGCCAGTTGGCTCGACCCTTTTCCCATGATTTTGCGTATCGCCATTCTACGCCCGCGAGGGCAAAGAGGGTTACGCTGCAGCCGCTTCCGACTCAACTGCTTCGCCGAGGACGATTGCCTTGCCGCCGGCATTCTCAATGGCGGTCTTGGCGGCAGCCGAGAACTTGTGGGCGTACACGGTTACAGCGGTCTTGATCTCACCGTTTGCCAGTACCTTCACAAGTGCGCGCTTCTTCTTGAGCAGACCGTTTGCACGGATCGACTCCAGCGTGAACTCGGTCACGTTGCGGGTCGAGGCAACGAGCTCGATCGTGTCCAGCGAGAGGACCTGGTATTCAACGCGGAAGATGTTGGTGAATCCGCGCTTGGGGAGACGGCGGTGCAGCGGCATCTGGCCGCCTTCAAAACCGCGCATCATGCGCGAACCGGAACGCGAACGCTGACCGTCGTGGCCTCGCGTCGACGTCTTACCCATGCCCGAACCCATACCGCGGCCGACGCGCTTCTTGTTGCTGTTTGCTCCCTTGGGTGCACCAAGGTTGGAAAGATTGAGTGCCATGGTATTTCCTCGCTAACGCCAGCCCCGGAGGGCCGACTCGCATTGCCGGGTTGTCCGGCAGGTTATGCGGGCTGTATCGCTACGGCCCGGTTTTAAAGTGCCTACTCTACGACGCGAACCAGGTGCGGGATCGCCGCGATCATGCCGCGGATCGAGGGGGTGTCCTCGCGCTCCACAATCTGGTTCAACCGGGTGAAACCCAGGCCCTTGACGACGAGCTTGTGCTTAACCGGCGTTGCGATCTTCGAGCGGAAGTACTGGATCTTGATCTTGCCCGTTGCTTCTGCCATTGCCTTATCCTCGTTGGTCAGGCAGGGAACGCTGTCCCCTGCCCGCCGAATTGCTTACAGTTCCGAAACATCCTTGCCACGCAGAGCGGCAACCTGGGCCTTGTCACGCAGCTGGATCAGTGCGTCAAACGTCGCCTTGATCACGTTGTGCGGGTTGGCAGTGCCAAGCGACTTCGTGAGCACGTTCTGCACACCAGCCGACGTCATGACTGCACGAACCGCGCCGCCTGCAATGACTCCGGTACCTTCCGGTGCCGGCTTCAGCAGAACCTGGCCCGAGCCGTAACGGCCCAGAACGAGGTGGGGGATAGAGGTCTCTGTCAGGTTGATCTTGTACAGATTCTTCTTCGCCGCTTCAATGCCCTTCCGGATTGCCTGGGGCACTTCCTTCGCCTTGCCGCTGCCGTAGCCAACAATACCCATGTCGGCATCGCCGATAACAACCAGCGCTGCGAACGACATATTCTTACCGCCCTTGACGACCTTGGTCACGCGGTTGATCGCGACGACCTGATCCTTCAAGTTCAGCTTGCCTGCATCAATCTTCTTGCGAATCGCCATGTAAATCCTCTTTGGGAGCTGCGTCCCTGTCGTAACCGTGATCGGCCCTTGGGCCGGTTCTTAGAACTCGAGTCCACCTTCACGAGCAGCATCGGCCAGAGCCTTGATGCGGCCGTGATACAGGTAGCCACCACGGTCGAATACGACCTTGGTAACGCCCTTTTCCTTTGCGCGCTCGGCGATCAGCTTGCCAACCGAAGCGGCTGCTTCGATGTTGCCGCCGGACTTCTTGTCCTCACCCTTTTTGGTGACGGTCGAAGCCGAAGCCAGCGTCGTTGCCGAAGCATCGTCGATGAGCTGCGCGTAGATGTGGTTGAGCGAACGGAAGACGTTGAGGCGCGGACGCTCCGCAGTGCCGGATACCTTGGCGCGGACGCGCGCGTGAACCCGCTTACGGATTACATTGCGCTGGGGTGCTGTGATCATGGTCTTTTCCTTCCCTATCGGCGCAGCCACCTGATGGCCGCGTTCGGTTCGGTGAGCGATGGCATCTTGTCCATCGCCTCGGTGTTATGCATCTGCAACGTTCGCAGACTGCTTTGAGTTTCGAACCGGCTCGCCCAAGGCGAGCCGGCCCATACATTCCACTGCGGTAGTCTCACGCGCAGAGCACGTCGAGCACCGCACGAACTGCTTACTTGGAGCCGGTCTTACCGACCTTCTTCTTCAGCTTCTCGTCCGAGTAGCGAACGCCCTTGTTCTTGTATGGATCGGGCTTACGCAGCGAACGCATGTCAGCGGCAACCTGGCCGACCTTCTGGCGGTCGATGCCTTCGACCGTGACGTGTGTCTGCTTCGGGTCAATGGTGACCGTAATGCCGGTAGGCAGCGGGAATTCGATCGGGTGGGAGTAGCCGAGGGTGAACACGACCATATCCTTACCCTTCATCTCGGCACGGTAACCAATGCCGACGATGTCGAGATCCTTCTTCCAGCCGTTGGTCACGCCCTCAACTGCGTTAAACACCAGGGCGCGAGCCAAGCCGTGAACAGCCTTCTGCGAATCGTTATCGCGAACCGCGTGAAGGAAGCCTTCCTTCTGCTCCAGGCGGATGCCTGTGGGCAGAAGTGCGTTCGTGGTGCCCTTGGGGCCGGTAACTTCCACGATGTTGCCGTTCACCGTGTACTTCACGGTGGAGGCCATCGGAATCGGCTTCAAACCAATACGTGACATTGTTTCTATCCTTGCGGCTTGCGAGTCCCGGACTCCAACAGCAGTTTCTAGTTGCTAGTTGCCTAGTTTCTAGATTTCGCTACTGGAACGTTCCACTGCAGCCAGTGCGACAGATGCCGCACTTACAACTCAATCTTGCTAGTTACGAAATCTGGGTCCGGATCGCCCGAAGCGATCCGGCCCACACAATCTGCACCGGTAGTCTGACGCGCAAAGCGCGTCGAGAACGGTGCGAAGCACTACCAGACGTGTGCGAGAACTTCGCCGCCAACGTTTTCCTTGCGAGCGGTGCGGCCGGTCATGACGCCCTTGGGGGTGGTCAGAATCGAGATGCCGAGGCCACCCTGCACGCGACGGATTTCGTCACGACCGATGTACACACGCGAGCCAGGCTTGGAGATGCGCTTCAGGTCCAGGATGGCAGATTCACCCTCTGCGCTGTACTTCAGATACACACGCAGAATGCGGTGGCCTTCTTCTTCCACTGCCTTGTAGTTCGAGATGTAGCCCTCTTCCTTCAGGATGCGGGCGATCTCGATCTTCAGGTTGGAAGCAGGCACGTCCATCTTCTGGTGGCGCGAACGCATGGCGTTGCGGATACGGGTCAGGAAGTCTGCTACGGGATCGGTCAGGTTCATCGGTCTTCTCTTCTACCTCTCGTTTGCTGCGGGCAACTTGCATGGCCGGCAGAACCAGACAGAGGATTTCGTTGGTGTTGCTGAGTAATTCCGGACCGGCTTACGGCGAGGTAGGCCGGCCCGAACTGTTTCCCCGGTAGCCTCACGCGCGGAGCGCGTCGAGAACGGTGCGAAGCACTACCAGCTGGACTTTACGACGCCTGGGATCTCGCCCTTGAGAGCGAGGCCACGGAAGCAAAGGCGGCAGATACCGAACTTGCGGAGGAAGGCGCGGGGACGTCCGCAGAGCTGGCAGCGGTTATGCTGGCGGCACTTGAACTTGGGCTTCTTCGCGTCTTTTACGGCTTTAGCGGTGGTCGACATGCTGTGTTACTCCGATCTCTGTAGTGGCTATGCGCGGAACGGCATGCCGAAGTGCTTGAGGAGGACGCGCGCGGAATTGTCATCCTTCGCCGTCGTCACGATGGTCACGTTCATGCCCTTGAGCTTCTCAACCTTGGAGTAGTCGATCTCCGGGAAGATGAGCTGATCGCGCAGGCCCAGCGTGTAGTTGCCACGGCCGTCAAAGCTCTTGCTGGACACACCCTTGAAGTCGCGAACGCGGGGCAGAGCCACGCTGATCAGACGATCCAGGAACTCGAACATCGACTCGCCGCGCAGGGTAACCATGGCGCCGATGCTCTGGCCTTCACGAACCTTGAACTGTGCGATCGACTTCTTCGCCTTGGTCATGACCGGCTTCTGACCGGTGACGGCCGCCAGATCGCTCACAAGAGGATCGAGGATCTTGTTGTTCTGCGTCGCCTCACCGAGGCCCATGTTGATGACGATCTTCTCGATCCGGGGGACGGCCATGACGTTCGTCATGCCAAGCTCCTTCTGGACCGCCGCCTTCAACTCATTGTTGTACTTGTCGCGTAGACGTGCCACTTAGCTACTTCTCTTTCTCCACGGTCCCGGAGTAGGCCGGAAGGCCCTTGTACCGTTTCGTGGGGTGATCCATTCGTGCTGATGTAAAACTTTGTCATCCTGAGCGAAGCGCAGCGAAGTCGAAGGACCTGCTTCCGTATCCGCGTCAGAAGTGTCGAACGGAAGCTGCCTACTTGACCTTCGGATAAGCCAGAACTTCGCCGGTCGACTTGGCGAAACGAACCTTCTTGCCATCTTCCATGCGGAAACCAACGCGGGTCGGCTTACCGTTGCCATCCATCAAAGCCACATTCGAAAGGTGGATGGGAGCTTCCTGCTCCGCGATACCGCCCTTGATGTTTGCCTGGGGATTCGGCTTGACGTGCTTCTTGATCATGCCGACACCCTGCACCAGGACCCGATCCTTCTCTGCGATGATGCGCAGAACGCGTCCGGTCTTACCCTTGTGCTTGCCAGCGATCACGAAAACCGTGTCGTTCTTGAGAACATGTGCCATGTAGTACTCCTTGTCCCACACCGTGGTCCCGGTGGCTGGGCCTCTGCGAGTACCTCCGCAGGTCGAGGTTGAAACATTGGACCAAACTTGTCTACTCTACGCGAAAATGTGGCGATAGTAAAGCAAACTCTGCACGAGATTCAATCTCGACCCAGCGGAGATGGCGACCGGGCAGTATGCTCTAGCCAGAGTTCAGAGGACCACTCTTGCGCCCAACGATCGACGCGTCAGCTTTTCAGGTTGAACTGCGACGGGCTGCAAGGCTGATCGCACTGCAGATTGAACGTGCTTGGCCGGAGAAACACAGGGCTGCAGAGCACGGCGGTGCGGCGCTGATGACCTGTCTTCAGCTGGCGCTCCATTACTGGAACTGCGAGTCATTCTTGCTGTACATTGCTGAAAATCCGGTCGCTGGTTGGATGGACGAGCATTCTCTGGTCCTGCCACTAATTGACCGCGCAATGTTGGAGACTGCGTGCAATGCCCTGTTCATGATTGAAGATCTCGAAGTGCGCGCGCGCTTGTTCAACCAAGCTGGCTGGAAAGATGCCGCAATGGAGATTTCTCGATTGGAACAGGATGCCGACCCGTCAGATGAAGCTACTAGTCGATATCTCGCTCAACGGCGGTTGCACGTCGATGCCGGGCGCCAATTATTTCGAGTTAGCGCGGAGCAAGCTGAGAAGCCATCCCAAATCCACCAATGGCCAACTGTCACCAAGATGAAGGATTACGGTCTAAAGCAAGATGGCCACATTCCTCAAACGCGTACCGTTCTTCGACACTTGGTCAATAGCTTCTACAAAGAACTGTCTGGAATAGTACATGGGGATGGATACGGACAGTTGTTGCAAGGTGGCTTTGCCCATGCAATGCAGATGGCCCCGGAGAAGCGGGAGCAACTGCGAAATGAAGCTTATCCACTCGTTAGGGCGACTAGCCTGCTCCGGTCGTCAGCATTCCTGTTGTGCATCATCTGCGAAATCCAGCAATACCTTGGCTATAGGGAACATCTTTTTGAGGTCAAGCTGTTACGGATTTGGGAGGTCATCGCTCTACAAAAGGAAGTTAGAGAGATTTACGAACTACGATACAAGGCTTTGTATGACCTTCCGACTCTGCTGTAGCGATTGATCAGCCGATCTCAAGGTCGCAATGACTCCGTAAACAGAAGTGGGAGCCGAGAGGCTCCCACTTTCTTTAGAGGTTGTTCGAGGCGTTATATAACTTCAGGCGCCAGCGAGACGATCTTCAGGTACTTCTTGTCGCGGAGTTCGCGAGCCACGGGTCCGAAGACACGGGTTCCGACGGGCTCGCCGGCATCGTTGATCACGACGGCTGCGTTCTGGTCGAAGCGGATGTAGGTGCCATCCTTACGGCGGGCTTCCTTGCGCAGGCGAACGATCACAGCCTTCACAACCTTGCCCTTCTTCACGGTGCCATCGGGCGAAGCTTCCTTCACCGCAGCGGTCACCACATCACCCAGACCAGCCTTCTTACCAAGACCGCCACCGAGGGGCAGGATCACCTGCAGACGGCGCGCGCCCGAGTTATCGGCAACGTCCAGGATGGAACGCATTTGTACGGACATTGTTTTCTCTCCTGACCCGACTGGCTTTCCGCCCGGGCCGGGGGCTGTTCGCCCCGAATATTCTTGATGGTCGCGGCCGCGGAGAGGATCGCTGTAAGACGTCTACAACGTTCGTCGCGCAGGACGCGTCGTGCCCACAGATGGTGCCGAACGATGCCGGCACCGGGCAAACGCTGTTCGAATCTCCCGGAGGAGACACGAACAGACAAACTATTTGGCGGCGGCAGTCGCTTCGCTCAGCGAAAGCGACGAACGACGCACAATCTCTTCCAGGTTCCAGCGCTTCAGCTTGCTGGTGGGGCGGGTCTCGCGGATGCGGACCTGGTCACCAACGCGGGCCGAGTTCTGCTCGTCGTGCGCATAGAACTTCTTGTTGGTCTTGACGACGCGCTTATACTTCGGGTGCGCCTTGCGCATTTCCACCGAAACAACGATCGTCTTATCCATCTTGGTCGAGGTCACCAGGCCGATCTTCTCGGTGCGGTGGCCAATCTTCTCTGCCGGAGCAGTAGTCGTAGCAGTCGTCTCAGCCATCGTTATGCCTTCTTCGCCTTGGTCTTCTTCGCGGGTGCAGCCGACTCCGTCGGAGCCGTTGCCTGGCCGAGCGCACGCTGGCGCGCGACGGTCTTGATGCGCGCGATGTCTTTCTTCAGTTCGCGCAGCTTGTTCACGCCTGCCGTATCGCCCAGGCTCTTCTGGAAGCGAACGCGGAAGAGCTGTTCGCCCGCCTGGGCTTCCTGCGTCTTCAGTTCGCTATCGGTAAACTCTTTGATCTTGCTCAGTTCCATCGCTTGTCTCTCTCGGTGCGCCGGGCTCTCTACAGGCCCGCGCCAAACTCTTTATGCTGAACGGCGAACTACGCCGTTGCAGCCTTGCCTTCGGTCGCAACCTTAATGCCAGGGCGCTCAACGAACACGGTGCGCAGAGGCAGCTTGCTCGACGCCAGGCGCATTGCTTCCTTGGCGATCTCAACCGGAACGCCTTCCATCTCAAAGAGCAGCTTGCCGGGGCGAACCACCGCAACCCAGTGATCAAGTGCACCCTTACCGGATCCCATTCGAACTTCCGCAGGCTTCTTGGTGATGGGCTTGTCCGGGAAGATCCGCAGCCAAACCTTGCCGCCACGCTTGATGTAACGCGTCATCGCGATACGGCTTGCTTCGATCTGGCGATCCGTGATGTAACCGCACTCCACAACCTTCAGGCCGTAGTCACCGAACGCAAGTTCGGAACCGCGCCATGCTTTACCGCGCATTTTGCCCTTTTGCTGTTTGCGGTACTTGACCTTCTTTGGCATCAACATAACGTGCTATCTCCGGCTGCGGCCTTGGCTGGGTCTTACCCCAGTCAGTCTCCGCGCGCTTTCTTTTCTTAGTCCGATCGACATGGATATCCACGCCGAAGGTTTACGTCTTTCGGAAGGGCATTGCTTCAGCGATGCCTAAGAACTGCTTCCGTTCTCTTTTCTCTTCTTCTGTTCCTCTGCGAAGCAGAGGAACAGAAGAAGAAGACTCTCTGATTTGACCGCGGCGGCCCGGCTAAAGCTGGGCCCTTCCGAGATCCCGCCCTAAACCAAGGCGATGGCTTACTTAGAACGCACCTGTGGTGGTCACAACGTCGCGGCGCTTCTTCTGCTCGTAGATGTCGCCACGGTAGACCCAGGTCTTGACGCCAATGATGCCGTACGTCGTGTGAGCCTCTGAGAAGCCGTAGTCGATGTCCGCGCGCAGCGTGTGCAGCGGCAGGCGACCCTGCAGATACCACTCGGAACGTGCGATTTCGTTGCCGTTCAGGCGGCCCGAGACGCGGACCTTGATGCCCTTGCAGCCAAAGCGCAGAGCCGAATCGACCGACTTACGCATGGCGCGACGGAACGAAACACGCTTCTCTAGCTGCAGAGCGATGTTCTCGCTGACCAGCTGTGCGTCCAGTTCCGGCTTGTTCACTTCGAGGATATCGATGAACACTTCGCGGCTGGTGCGCTTCTGAATGTCTGCTTTGAGCTTGTCGATCTCAGCACCCTTGCGACCGATGATGATGCCCGGACGCGCGGTCTTGATGATCAGGCGGAGCTTGTTGCCTGGGCGCTCGATCTCGACAGACGAGACACCAGCGGCCTTCAGCTTCTCACGGAGCTCAGCCTTCAGCTTTACATCCTCAACGAGGAGCTTGTCGTAGCCACGCTCTACAAACCAGCGCGACTTCCACGGCTTGTTGATGCCGAGGCGGAACCCATACGGATGGACCTTCTGACCCATAACTTATCCCTTCACTTCGCGTCCGCGGACGTTGCCGCGAACTTACTCAGTACTTACTCGCTGCTGACTGCGCAGCGCGCCGGGCCGGCTAACAGCCCGGCCTATGAACTTACGCGGTTGCTTTTGCCGTCTTCTTGGCAGCGGCCTTCTTCGCCGGAGCCTTCGTAGCAGCCTTCTTCGGCTTGCCGGCAGCCTTGGTCTCTGCAGGTGCTGCAGCGGACCCAGTCTCAACCGTCTTGCGCTCGGTAACCGTCACGATGATGTGTGCCATGCGGCGCTGGTAACGGAACGCACGGCCCATGGGGGCAGGGCGGATCCGCTTCATACGCGGGCCTTCGTTTGCAACTGCCTGCTTCACGACAAGGCGGTCGATATCCAGATCGAAACCCTGTTCCTGGCTCAGGTAGTTCGCATTCTGCACGGCCGAACGCAATGCCTTCTCAACCACGGGCGCAATGCGCTTCTTGGTGAACATCAGCGTGTTCAGCGCGGACTCCACGCTGAGGCCCTTGATGGTATCCAGCACCAGCTTCGCCTTTTGCGGGCTGACCCGCTGAAAGCGCGCTTCTGCGCGGAACTCTCGTACTGCACTCTTCTCGGCTGTCTTCGCCATAACTTCTTCCTTATCGCGGTCGCAGGCTTACCTGCTGAACCGCTGACTAACTAACTTGCTGTTACTTACCCTTGGCCGTTTCAGCCTTGGCAGCATGACCCTTGAAGGTGCGCGTTGCGGAGAACTCGCCCAGCTTGTGTCCAACCATGTTCTCCGTCACATAGACCGGGATGAACTTGCGCCCGTTGTGGACGGCAATGGTGTGACCGACAAACTCCGGAAAGATGGTGGAGCGGCGTGACCAGGTCTTCACCACTTCCTTCTTGCCCGCTTCGTTCAGCACTGAGACCTTGGTCATCAGGTGCGCGTCGATAAACGGTCCCTTTTTCGTAGAACGTGCCATATATCCCTCTCGCTCCCTGAATTACTTGCTGCGGCGGTTGACGATGAATACGTCAGTCCGCTTGTTGTTACGTGTCTTGAATCCACGGGTAGGCTGGCCCCACGGGGTCACTGGGTGACGTCCGCCAGAGGTCTTACCTTCACCACCACCGTGCGGGTGATCGACAGGGTTCATCGAGACACCACGGTTTGCCGGGCGGATACCGCGCCAGCGGCTGGCGCCGGCCTTGCCGAGCGAGATGTTTTCGTGGTCCGTGTTACCAACCTGGCCGACGGTCGCCATGCAGTCCACCAGCACGCGCCGGGTTTCGCCGGAGGGCAGCTTCAGCAGGGCGTACTCGCCTTCCTTGGCGATCAGCTGCGCGGACGAACCGGCGGAGCGCACCATCTGCGCGCCCTTGCCAGGACGAAGCTCCACAGCGTGAACGGTCGTACCAGCCGGGATGTTCTTCAGCGGCAGAGCGTTTCCTACCAGGATGTCGGCTTCCGGACCGCTCATGATCTGCATGCCGACCTTGAGGCCGACCGGCTGGATGATGTAGCGCTTCTCACCATCGCGGTAGTTAATCAGTGCGATGCGCGAGCTGCGGTTCGGATCATATTCGATCGTTGCCACGGTGCCCGGGACGCCGTACTTTTCACGCTTGAAGTCGATGAGACGAAGCTTCTGCTTGTGACCGCCGCCGTGGTGGCGCATGGTCAGTCGGCCCGAAGAGTTACGGCCGCCGGTACGCGGCTTCACTGTCAGAAGCGGCTTGTACGGCTCGTTCGTCGTGATGTCCGAGTTCACCAGCTTCGACTGGAAGCGCAGTGTCGGTGTAATGGGTCGGAATGTTTTGATCGGCATTTCTATTTCCCTTGCCTTCCGCATAGCTAGTCAGGCGCGCGGATCTCATAACTACTTACTCGGATATCAACAAGCTGCACCTGCCACGAGACCTAGCCGACTAGCTGACTCGCTCACTTGTTGACTCACTACTTACAGGCTTACAGCGAGTTCACGTACTCCGGCATCTTCTCGCCTGGCTGAAGGCGAACATACGCCTTCTTCCAGTCCGGCTTGAAGCCCGTGAACTTACCGCGGCGGCGTTCCTTGCCAAGGAAGTTAGCGGTGCGGACACCGGCTACCTTAACCTTGAAGAGGTTCTCCACGGCCTGCTTGACTTCGGTCTTGGTTGCATCGCAGGCGACCTCAAACACGAGGGTTCCTTCGGATTCCTTGGCAACCATGCCCTTTTCGGTGATCAGCGGGCGACGAATGGTGGTGTAAAGGGTAGCCATTACGCAACCTCCTTCTTCGCAGCCAGCTTACGGCGCGACACGTTCTTCTTCAGCACATCCTGCAGCGCCTCAATGGCAGCCTGCGAGAAGATGGCGTGCTCATAGCGGAGCAGGTCATAGGGGTGAACTTCCGAGCTCAGAACCAGCTCGACGCCGTCCAGGTTGCGCGAACCCAGGAAAAGGTTCTCGCTCAGCTTCTGGCCCGTCTCGACCAGCAAAGCGGTCTTCTTGGCGTCCAGAACATCCAGTGCCTGGCGGTACAGCTTGGTCTTCGGCTCAGCGGTCTCCAGCGTGGAAACAACCGTCAGCTTGCCGTCTGCCAGCTTCGAAGCGAGTGCGGAGCTGAGAGCGCCCAACAACTTCTTCTTCGGGAACTGGTAGTCGTACGAGCGGGGCTGGGGTCCGTGGACCGTACCACCGTGGCGCCAGATAGGCGAACGAACCGAACCCACACGGGCGCGGCCGGTACCCTTCTGCTTCCAAAGCTTCTTGCCCGAACCAGAAACAAGCTTCTTGTTCTTGGTCGCGGCAGTTCCCTGGCGCATGGCAGCGCGGTAGTGGTTCACCGACTCCCAGAGCAGGGCCTTGTTTACTTCGACGCCGAACACCTCGTCCGCAAGCTCCAGCTCGCTGACTTTGTTCCCGCCGAGATCGACTACGTTGATCTTTGCCATCTCTTATTCCTTTGGCTGCCGTTCTATTGCGGCCGCCCTACTTCTCTTGTGTCATCCCGCTGTCGACTGGCTCATGGAGCAGGTCCGCGGCATGCAGATGAAACGGTATTGCTTGAAATTGCCTGACAAGCCGAGGAGGCCGTCATCCGCGACGAAGCGGAGGGTCTGCTTTCGCATCACCCCTCCGCTCACGCGGCAAAAGTTACTTCTTCTTGCTTGGCGAAGCCTTCTTCGAGGCCTTCAGCGGATCGAGCGTACCGGCGCCGGCAAATCCACGACGCTCACGCGGTGGGTTCTTTGCCTTGGAGATCAGGATCGTTCCCTGACGCGGTCCGGGTACTGCACCCTCAACGAGCAGGAGCCCGTCTTCCAGGTCGATACCGCGGATGCGGAGGTTGCGAACCGTGATCTGCGCGTCACCGAAGTGACCCGGCATACGCTGGCCCGGGAAAACGCGCGACGGGAACGACGATGCACCGATCGAACCCTGGATCTGGAACATGTGACCATGCGACTTGGGGCCGCCACCGAAACCATGGCGACGAACAACGCCCGCGAAACCGCGACCCTTGCTCTTGCCGATGATGTCGACGAACTTCTCGCCGTCAAAGATGTCGACCAGAATACGATCGCCAGCCTTGACCTGATCCTCACCCTCGGTGTTCGAACCCGAAGCCGACTCGATGCCGACCTCACGGAGCTCACGTACCGGCGGTGCATCGCTCTTCGCGAAGTGGCCCGTCATCGGCTTGTTGATCTTGGAGGCCTTCACGAACTCGACGAGACCGATCTGGGCGGCGTCATAGCCGTCCTTCGCCTGCGTCTTGAGCTGCGTGATGACGCAGGGGCCGACCTTGATCACGGTTACCGGGTGAACCACACCGGCATCGTCGAAGATCTGGGTCATGCCGATCTTCTTGCCCAACATACCTGTTACTGACATCTTGACTCCTCATCATGCCGCGCAAGTCGTTCCACGCTGGCACTGCCGGGTTTACCCGAATCTTGTTTGCTTGCGCTTTCGCGCGGATGTTGCTGGCAGACCGCCCTTAGCGAGTGACGGTCTTGATCTCTACGTCCACACCGGCCGGCAGGTCGAGCTTCATCAGCGCGTCCACGGTCTGCTGGGTGGGTTCAAGAATGTCGATCAAGCGCTTGTGCGTACGGATTTCGAACGCCTCACGCGACTTCTTGTCGACGTGGGGGGAACGCAGCACGCAGTACTTGTTCTTCATGGTCGGAAGAGGAATCGGACCCGCAACCTGTGCTCCGGTGCGCTTTGCGGTCTCGACGATCTCGCCGGTCGACGTGTCCAGGACACGATAGTCATACGCCTTCAGGCGGATGCGAATTCTCTGCTGTGCAGCCATTGTTCTACTCTCTATCTACGCAAAGATCTGCTTGACGCGGGAGGCCTTTAGGCCAACCTTACGAATATACCGTAAGAGAGGCTCCTCCGCAAAATTCATTTCACATGATTCTGTGTCGTAAGCGCATTCCTGCACGGCGAGTCCTCCGCCTGGGGCGAGGGAAACGAGTACGCCGCCGTGCGGGACAATGGGTCGGCGATACTACTGCCATGCTCCTGCGTGTCGTTCTTTTTCTTACCCTTTTGGCTGGCGGCGCCCTCCCAGCCCAGCAGCACGCGAAGGTCGCGCCGCCGGTCTACGACAGAACACCGCGCCTAGGCATATTGATCCCCAAAGGACCGCCTGATTATGCACTGATGCTGGACGCTCTGCAGGAGCCGAAGCATGTGCGCGACGGCTCATTTGACTTCCAAACCGGGACGATCTTCGGCATTCCGGTAGTGCTTATCATTCAGCCCGCTCCTGGTGAGGTGCTGCGGGCGCTCGGCGCTATGGCCATGTTGCATGACTTCAACCTGCGCGTTCTCCTTTACCCAGGAACGTCAGGAGGTCTGCTGCCGAAAGGAGAGATGGCGCCCGGCGACATCGTGTTAGGGGCGAAAAATGTCGACCATGGAAACTTCTACCTGGCGCGCGACGGTCACATGGAGCCGGGTGAGTTCGTTGGTGTTCAGCCTGGTCAGCTGCACGTAGGGCCTTTATATGCCGATCCAGCATTGCTTTCGCTACTAAGCTGTTCCGCGTCGCGCGTCGCGTCCACGACCGTGCTGCCTTCGTGGGCTGCACCGGTGCGGCACGACGCCCATCCACAGATTTTCTTCTTCGGCATCCAGGGAACGTCGACCATCTGGTCGGACAACAAGGCCTACAGCGAGGCGACCAAGGCCGTGTTTCACCAGATTGACGAGGACGGGGACTGGTACTCCAACCTGGCGGCAAGCCTGTACGACATCCCCTTTCTTGAGGTCTCAGTAATCTCGAACAGCTTCTATGCTTTTCCTGAAGCAGCACGCGGAACACCAGTCGGCCCGGTGACAGAGCCAAACTCGCACGTGATGGCGCAGCGCATCTCGAACCGCATTCTGCTCGATCTCATAGCGCGAAACGGCAAGGAGCTCCTGACCGGCTTATTTACTAACCCGGTGGAATCCCCTTACCCTGCCGCGGATTTTGACGATCCGCGCGACCCTCACGACCTTTTGCGGCATTGCCAGGAACGTCCGTAACGCATGCGTAGCCTCGATGGGGCTTTCCCTCGCCGGACATCAGGCCGACCGGTGATGCCACTAAGATGAAGGCCAATCACCTCGACGGGAAGCACATGAATCGACGCGAATTCGTATCTGGACTGGGCGCAACAGTCGCCGGGGCCACAGTGGCTGACGCATACGCCGCAGTGAAGGCAAAAGCGCCCAGGAAACCGAACCTGATCTACATCTTCGCGGATCAACTGCGCTACCAGTCCTGTGGCTACGCGGGCGATGAGCACGCCCGCACACCGCACATGGATCGCCTTGCGAGTGAGGGCTGCAACGTGCACCAGGCGGTTGCTTCCACGCCCGTGTGCGCTCCTTATCGCGCCTCGCTCATGACGGGCAAGTACCAATCCAGCACCGGCATGGTGATCAACGAGATCCGGCTCAGCCCGGAGCACCGGTGCTTTGGGCATGTGTTGACCGAGGGTGGCTACAACACCGGCTACATCGGCAAATGGCACATGTGGGCCAACCAGCTTGGCCACCACGAACTGGTGAAGAACGGCTTCACGCCGCCCGGGCCTTACCGCCTTGGCTTCGATGGCACATGGTCCGCTTACAACTTCAATCACTACTACTTCCACTCGCCCTACTTCCGCAATGATGCGAAGCCGCATCTGCGGCAGGGTTACGAGCCGGACGGGCAGACGGACGAGGCCATCGACTTCGTGAAGCAGGCCGCGAAGAAGCCCGAGCCGTTTGCACTCTTCCTCTCCTGGGGGCCACCGCACTACCCGTGGGGCCTGGATAACGTGGATGCCCGCTGGTCGGAGCAGTTTCGAGACGTCAACATCCCGCTCTCACCGAGCTACTCCACGAAAAGCGATCCCTATGCCGACGCGTGGCAGAAGCTCCCTGCCGACTACGACGCGAAGGTCCATGACTGGATGCGGACGTACTACGCCCAGACGGCGGGACTCGACGCGAACCTTGGCCGCCTGATGCAGGCGCTGGAGGCCTCCGGCGTTGCGGACGACACGATCGTCGTCTTCACCTCGGACCATGGCGAGATGTTTGGCTCCCATGGCCGACAGGCAAAGCTCATCTTCTACGAGGAGGCAGCACGTGTTCCCTTCCTCGTACGCTGGCCGAAGAAGATCGCAAAGAAGACGGTAACGGACGTGCCGCTGTGCACGCCCGACATCATGCCAACGCTGCTATCCATGATGGGACTGCCCGTGCCGCAGACCGTCGAAGGAGAGGATCTCAGCGCCGCGGTGCTGGGCAAAAAATCCCACGTGAAAGACACGGCTCACATGCAGGGCATGGGAGCAACCGCAGCCTGGGCGGACGGCTCCGAGTGGCGCGCACTCCGCGACCGCGAGTACACCTACGCAATCTACCGCAAGGATCGCAGCGAACTGCTCTTCAACAATCGCAGAGACCCGTATCAGCTTGTGAACCTCGCGGAGGATCGTTCCCAATACGCCACTCTCCAGCACTTCCGCACCATCTCCGAGACGTGGCGCAAGGAACAGAACGACACCTTCGAAAGCTGCAGCTGGTACGAGCGCTGGACGAAGGATCGAAACATCATCAATACGGCAAAGGGCGTTACGCAGGACCTTGCCGCGCTCGACAAACTTGTGACGAAGTGGTTTCCCGGCGGCATCGGTGAGAAGCCTGTGGGCCCGTGGACAGTCGGCACCTGACGATCAACTGCCGCGGGCCATTCGCCGCTAGACAGCCTGCAGTCCGCGCCGATGCTGCCGAGGCGAACACCCTAAGACACGTCGGAACGCCTTGCTGAATGCGCTCTCCGAGTCGTAGCCGAGCGAGCATGCAATCGCCGCAATCGGCTCCGCAGAGGCCTTCAGTTTCTCGCCGGCCAGCAGCATCCGCCAGCGTGTCAGGTACTCCATGGGCGTTGCGCCCGCAGTCTGCTTGAAGCGCAGCGCAAAGATCGACCGCGACATCCCGACGCGCTCCGCCAGGCTCTGCAGCGTCCACGCTCGCTCCGGTTCTTCATGCATGCAGGCCAGTGCCGCGCTCATCTGCTTGTCCGCCAACGCGAACAGCCAGCCGGTGCCAGTCTTCGCATCGTCGGCGAGATGCAGGCGGAGAGCCTGGATGAGCATCATGTATGCCAGTTGCTGCGTGATCAACGCGCCGCCCGGCTGCGGATCGCGCAACTCCTCCCGCATGCGTTCGAGCGACCAGCGCATCACGGCCCGGTCCGACTCCCTGGCGATATGCACGATGGGTGGCAGAGATTGCAGGAGCACGGAGGCGTGACTGCCGGAGAGCATGAAGTGGCCGCCCGCAAGGTAATTGCCGGTGATCTGGTGGTCAGGTAAGGCAGCAGCGGCGCGGATCTGCGGCAACAGGACGTGGAAGTCGATCGGCGTCAGCGAAAGGTCCGTCGCCAGGCTGAAGGGCAGGCCACGCGGCAGGATGAAGCACTCCCCTGCCTGCAGGTGCACCGGCTCCGGCACACCTTCCACGCGCAACCAGCAGTGCCCTGACACCACGGCATAGCACTTGATGCCATCATGCCTCCCAAACTGGATGGCGAGGTCATGCCCAACACCAAAACCGCCGGCGGAGTAGCTCTGGGGCTTCAGGAGCGCGAGTACCTCAGACAATGGATCCACCAAATCCTCCGGACGATCGAGCCAGAACTACGGACTCACAGCATAGATCGTATCGCTTCTCGCTCCCATCTGAATCCCACAGGCTGCGAGAGCGCCTGACTTCTTCACGAAAAGGAAACGCCCATGCGAGTCTTTCTCACCGGCGCCACTGGTTTCATCGGCACTCACATCATCCCGGAACTGCTCACGGCCGGCCACCAGGTCATCGGCGTCACGCGCTCGGAAGAGGGCGCAAAGACCCTGCGCGCAGCCGGCGTCGAACCCTTCATGGGCACGCTCGAAGACCCGGCAGGTCTCGCCCGCGGCGCAGCGCAGGCTGACGGCGTCATCCACTGCGCCTTCGACCATAACTTCACCAACTTTGTCGCCAACTGCGAAAAGGACCGAGCAGCGATCGAGGCCATCGGAGAAGTGTTCAAGGGCTCTGACCGCCCCTTCTTGATGACCTCCGGTGTCGGTTTCGGCGCATCCGAGACACCCGGCCAGCCCGCCACGGAAGACCGTCTCGACCTCGCCCACCCGAACCCGCGCACCGCGTCCGAACTGCTGGCAAACACCCTAGTCGAGCAGGGCGTGAATATCTCAGTCGTCCGGTTACCGCAGGTGCATGACACCGAAAAGCAGGGCCTCATCAGCTACTTCCTCGCCATCGCACGTGAGAAGGGCTACGTGGCTTACCTGGGCGAAGGCAAGAATCGCTGGTCCGCAGCGCATGTGACCGACACCGCCCGCCTCTACCGGCTCGCATTCGATAAGGCCACGCCCGGAGCCCGCTACCACTCCGTCGCAGAAGAAGGAGTACCGGCAAAGGACATCTGCGAAATCCTGGGACAAGGCCTGAAGATGCCAGTCAAGTCCATCACGCCGGACGAGGCAGCAGGCTACTTCGGCTGGATGGCCATGTTCGCCGGCATGGATCTGCCTGCCTCCAGCGAGCAGACCCGCAAGATCCTTAACTGGACCCCGACCGGCCCGGACCTGATCACCGACCTAAAGAACATGAAGTATTAGCAGCGCAGGCGTACTGGGAAACACGAAGGGAGAGGCTTTCGCCTCTCCCTTTATTTGCTTGGATAAATATCTTGCATTACGCGCGGCGATGGCGGCGCGAGTGCTTCCTCGCGGCATGCGGAGCAAACGTCCACTGCCTCACCGGCCCGACATCCACGTGGATGAACTGGCCTCTGGGGTAATACCCCACGCCGCCCGCACCCAGTGACAAAGCAGCATCACGCAGCGTTGCGGCCGACACACCCGGCAGACGGAGATCAATCGCCTTGGCCTCGATATGCTGCGAGTGTTCCGCAGCGTTTGTTGTTCCGCTCGCACGCAGAGCGTCGTTGGTCTCCTGCGTGCGGTAGGCCGACAGGATGTTGATCACGCTGGCCGATTTCCCCACCTTGGCCAGCATGGTGTGCAGCACATCAAAGGTGCGTGGATCGAACTTGGTGACTTCCTGGTTGTGGCTGTCGCGAAGGAAGTTGCTGAGCTTGTCCAGAGCCTCGGGGACGTACGTATCGCCCACGCGGTAGACGACATCGATCATCTCGCCGCCCGGGTGCGCCAGCTTTAACTCGTATTGTTTGCCGTCGGCGGGCAATTCTTCCTCATCCACCGGCAGCAGCCCCATACCCGGCAGGGCGGCATTTACAAAGACATGCGCCATGGCGCGCAGGCGAGGATGACGGCGCACTTCAAACCGGCGAGCGCTTGCGGAAGGCGTGATGAGTCCGAGAAGGACGACCACGCAAAGAGCTGAGATTGAGCCAACGGAAACGAGACGATGAAAAGGCTTGGGGAGACGCAGTGTCAAAGCAACAAAACTCCTGGATTCAATTCGCAGCGCCGACGTTCGCAAGAGACCCTATCGCATTCGTACGAATACTAACCCACCGGATGCGAAAGACATTGCGCAGACACCGCAGCCCTCACCTCGATACTAATCGACAGGCTGGGCTTCTGATCCAGCCGGTCCCTGCCACTCCCGGACATCCACATACACCGAATGTGGAATGTAGGCTCATTCAGCGCTTCAGATCGAGACGTGCCAGCCCGCAGGCTTACACTCAACCCACACATGTTCAACCGGGGCTATGCCTACACCACGGTCATTCGCAGCGAAGACCAAGGACAAGCAGTGCTTGCCCACCTTGCAAGCCGTTACCCGCACTCCACCCCACAGGCCTGGCAGCAGAATCTAGATCACGGCGAAGTCACGCTCGATGGAAAAGTCGCCAGTGGCAGCGAGCCTTTGGTAGCGGGCCAAACTCTCGTCTGGAACAGACCGCCATGGATCGAACCGGACACTCCGCAAGACTTCGAAGTGCTCTTCGAAGATCGGCATCTGTTGGCCGTCAATAAACCCAGTGGGCTGCCCACACTCCCCGGCGCTGGCTTCATGGAAAACACCCTGCTGCGCCTGGTACAGCAGCAGACCCCTGGGGCCGCTCCTGTCCACCGCCTGGGCCGAGCCACCTCCGGCATCGTTCTTTTCGCCAGGACCGCACACGCCGCGGCACAACTGACCGCGAACTGGAACACTCCAAAAATTCAGAAGATCTACCGGGCACTTGCTCAAGGCGTCGCGGAGCACAACACCTACGAGATCCTCACGCCCATCGGCCTCGTACCGCATCCGCTCATCGGATCGGTCTGGGCCGCAAGTCCGGGTGGCAAACCATCAAAGTCATCGGCAAGAGTAATCTCACGGACCCACAGCAACACGACGTTCCAGGTGGGCCTGCACTCGGGCCGCCCGCATCAGATTCGAATCCATCTGGCCTCCATCGGCCATCCCCTGGTGGGAGATCCACTCTACGGCCCCACCGGCCAGCCGCTCGAAAACCTCCCCGGCCTGCCCGGCGATGGAGACTATCGGCTGCACGCCCAGACTCTAAAGTTCGAGCACCCCATCACTGGCGAAACGATCGTCGTTGAGGCACCCTTGCCAACGTCGTTTCGCTAGTTCGAAGCGGATCCCCTGAGCAAGCATAAGGGCCGCAGCGAAAGCTGCGGCCCTTTTGTACTGTCTTATCGAGTTCATCGGCAGCGCCCGGGCTGAAGCCCGGGCCTACCCTGTAAGCATCGTTGTCGCGATGCTTACTTGATGATCTCGGAGATGGTGCCTGCGCCGACGGTACGACCGCCTTCGCGGATGGCGAAGCGAAGGCCCTTTTCCATGGCGACGGGCGTGTGCAGCGTGATCTCCAGAGCGATGTTGTCGCCCGGCATCACCATCTCGGTACCAGCCGGCAGCTTCGCCGATCCGGTCACGTCGGTGGTGCGGAAGTAGAACTGCGGACGGTAGCCGTCGAAGAACGGGGTGTGACGGCCGCCTTCTTCCTTGCTCAGGACGTAGATCTCGCCCTTGAAGGTGGTGTGCGGCGTGATCGAACCCGGCTTGGCAAGAACCATGCCGCGCTCCACGTCGTCCTTCGCCGTACCGCGCAGCAGAAGACCTGCGTTGTCGCCTGCGAGACCCTCATCCAGCTGCTTCTTGAACATCTCCACGCCGGTAACGGTCGTGTTCTGCGTGTCGCGGAAGCCAACGATCTGGGCCGGCTCGCCGACCTTGATCTTGCCACGCTCGATACGGCCAGTGACAACGGTTCCACGACCCGAGATCGAGAAGATATCTTCGATCGGCATCAGGAACGGCAGGTCGACCAGGCGGTCGGGCTGGGGAACGTTGTCATCGACTGCCTGCATCAGCTCGTCGATCTTGGCTTCCCACTGTGCTTCGCCGTTCAGTGCACCCAGTGCCGAACCACGGATGACGGGAACGTCATCGCCAGGGAAGTCGTACTTGCTGAGCAGCTCGCGAACTTCCATCTCGACCAGGTCGATCAGTTCCGCGTCTTCCACGGCATCGCACTTGTTCAGGAACACAACGATGTACGGCACGCCAACCTGGCGAGCGAGCAGAACGTGCTCCTTCGTCTGGGGCATCGGGCCGTCGGTCGCTGCAACCACAAGAATCGCGCCGTCCATCTGCGCTGCGCCCGTGATCATGTTCTTGATGTAATCGGCGTGCCCCGGGCAGTCGACGTGTGCGTAGTGACGGTTCGCCGTCTCGTACTCAACGTGCGACGTCGCGATCGTGATACCGCGCTCGCGCTCTTCCGGTGCGTTGTCGATCGTGTCAAACGAACGGAAAGAGTTCTTCGGGTTGTGCTTCGACAAAACCTTCGTGATCGCTGCCGTCAGCGTCGTCTTGCCGTGATCGATGTGACCAATCGTACCCACATTTACGTGCGGCTTGGACCGGTCGAACTTTTCCTTACCCATGATGTTTCTCTCCTGTTGCTTTTCAGCAAAGTGTTGAAGCTAAACCGTAACGGCTAACGCCGTGTGAATCTTACGCAGAAGTGGCACAGCAAACGCTGTGCCCATCTGAACAACTAAGCCATGAAGGCCGGGCCCGAAGCCCGGCCACCACAGAATTATCCTCAGCACAGACCGCACGACGTTGCAGCTGCTCGTGCGGCAGGCACCTAGCGAGCGTCGCGGCCCTGTGCCTTTGCGATGATCTCTTCCGAAACCATGCGCGGTGTCTCCTCGTACTGCTTGAACTGCATCGAGAAGTTGCCGCGGCCCTGTGTGGATCCACGCAGGTTGGTCGCGTAGCCGAACATCGTGCTGAGCGGCACGGTTGCCTTGATCGCCTGGACGCCGCCGACCATCTCCATGCCTTCGATACGACCGCGGCGGGAGTTGAGGTCACCGATGACCGTGCCCATGTAGTCTTCCGGAACGGTCACTTCGACCGACATCACCGGCTCCAACAGGACAGGCTTTGCCTTGCGAGCGGCTTCCTTGAACGCCATCGAACCGGCGATCTTGAAGGCCATTTCGTTCGAGTCGACGTCATGGTAGCTGCCGTCGTACAGGGAGACCTTGACGTCCACCATCTCGAAGCCAGCGAGCACACCGCCGGCCATGGCTTCCTGAATGCCCTGGTCGATCGGCTTGACGTATTCCTTCGGAATCGCGCCGCCCTTGGTGTCGTTCGTGAACTCGTAGCCCTTGCCCACTTCATTCGGCGAGATGCGGATCTTCGCGTGACCGTAGTTACCCGAACCACCCGACTGACGGATGTACTTACCCTCAGCCTCGGCGCCCTGGCGGATGGTCTCGCGGTAGTTCACCTGTGGCTTACCGACGTTCGCCTCCACCTTGTGCTCGCGCATCATGCGGTCGACGATGATTTCCAGGTGAAGCTCGCCCATACCCGAGATGATGGTCTGGCCGTTGGTGATATCGGTGCGAACGCGGAAGGTAGGATCTTCCTGCGCAAGCTTGGCCAGTGCCATGCCCATCTTTTCCTGGTCGGCCTTGGTCTTCGGCTCAACTGCAACCTCGATAACCGGCTCCGGGAAGTCGATGGACTCGAGCACAACCGGCGCCTTGTCGGTGCAGATCGTGTCGCCCGTGACCAGGTTCTTCAGACCCACAGCAGCGCAGATATCGCCGGCCAGAATCTCCGTGATCTCTTCGCGCTTGTTGGCATGCATCTTCAGCAGGCGGCCGATACGCTCCGTCTTGCGGGTACGCGGGTTCAGAACAGAGTCGCCCGTCTTTAACACACCCGAGTACACACGGATGAAGATCAGCTGGCCGACGAATGGATCGGTCATGATCTTGAAGCCAAGTGCAGAGAACGGCTCGCTGTCATCGGGCTTGCGGATGATCTCGACTTCGGCATCTTCCGGATCGTGGCCGATCATCGGCGGAATGTCCAGCGGGCTGGGCAGGTAATCGACGACCGCATCCAGCAGCGTCTGAACGCCCTTATTCTTGAAGGACGAACCCATCAGAACCGGGAAGATCTTCATGGCGATGGTCGCCTTGCGGATCGCGTTCTTCAGCTCAGGGATCGTCGGCTCTTCGCCTTCGAGGTACTTCTCCATCAGCGCGTCGTCGGAATCCGCAACAGCCTCAATCAGGTGCTGACGGAACTCCTTCGCCTTGTCGAGAAGGTTGGCGGGAATCTCTTCCACGTCATACTTCGCGCCCATGGTCTCGTCGTGCCACAGGATGGCCTTCATCTCGACGAGGTCAACGACGCCGGCGAACTTCGCCTCTGCGCCGATGGCGAGCTGAATCAGGATTGCGTTCGCACCCAGGCGCTCACGGATGGTGCCCGTTGCGTACTCCGCGTCGCCGCCGTTCTTGTCCATCTTGTTGATGAAGCAGATACGGGGGACCTTGTACTTGGTGGCCTGGCGCCACACGGTCTCAGACTGCGGCTGCACACCGGCAACGGCATCGAAGCAGGCCACGGCGCCGTCCAGCACGCGCAGCGAGCGCTCCACCTCGGCCGTGAAGTCCACGTGGCCGGGCGTGTCGATGATGTTGACGCGATAGTTGTTCCAGGTGCAGGTGGTTGCAGCGGAGGTGATGGTGATGCCGCGCTCCTGCTCCTGCTCCATCCAGTCCATGGTGGCGGTGCCTTCGTGTACTTCACCGATGCGGTGATTCACGCCGGTGTAGAACAGGATGCGCTCGGTCGTCGTCGTCTTGCCGGCGTCGATGTGGGCCATGATGCCGATGTTGCGGCATTTGTCGAGTGAGATAGTGCGTGCCACGTTGTGTTCTTCTTCTCCGGAACTAACTTCCGGTGTCCTTCGCAGATTCAGGAGTAAGCCAGACCGCCTGACTTACTCCTGATTTGCTTGACCAAACTACATGAGTTACTCGAGTGACTTCAGCGACTACCAGCGGTAGTGAGCGAAGGCCTTGTTGGCCTCAGCCATACGGTGAACGTCTTCCTTCTTCTTCATCGCAGCGCCGCGGCCATTGGCAGCGTCCAGGAGCTCGGCCGTCAGCTTGTCGACCATGCCCTTCTCGCCGCGCGAACGGCCGTACGATACGAGCCAGCGGATAGCCAGCGAGGTGCGGCGCTCCGGGTTCACTTCGATCGGCACCTGGTAGTTCGCACCACCAACACGGCGGGACTTGACTTCCAGAAGGGGCTTCACGTTCTCAACAGCCTTCTTGAAGAGCTTCAGTGCGTCGTCTCCGCCGCCCTTTGCTTCCAGGTTGGTCATGGACTCGTAGAAGATCTTCTGTGCGGTCGACTTCTTGCCGCCCCACATCATGCTGTTGACGAACTTCGTAACCAGCTGCGAACCGTATACCGGATCCGGAGCTACCTCGCGCTTGGCGATATGACCTTTACGTGGCATCTTTCTCTCTCTTCTTCTTCCTCCAGCGCCGTAGACCTCTCAAGCATCTGGACCTGTGGTTCAAAGCCGCGGGCAGAACTCAATCCGCCCGCTGCCGGAATTCCTTGAATCTCAAAACTACTTCGCGACAGCCTTCGGACGCTTTGCGCCGTACTTGCTGCGGCTCTGCTTGCGCTTTGCAACGCCAACCGAGTCAAGCGTTCCGCGAACGATGTGGTAACGCACACCCGGCAGATCCTTCACACGGCCGCCACGGATAAGGACGATCGAGTGCTCCTGCAGGTTGTGGCCTTCGCCCGGGATGTAGCTGGTCACTTCGATACCGTTCGTCAGACGAACACGCGCAACCTTACGGAGCGCCGAGTTCGGCTTCTTCGGTGTCTGGGTGTACACACGGGTGCAAACACCACGCCGCTGCGGCGATCCCTGCAATGCCGGGCTGGCCGTCTTGTAGTTCGGCGCAGTGCGGCCCTTCTTCACAAGCTGATGAAACGTAGGCACGGTAACTCCCTGAAACTCTTGTCTAAACTGCTGAACTTTGGGTGTCTGCTTGAACCGCGCACTGTCAGGAGTGGCGATCTCAGGCTTTCTGTGACGGGAAGCGGCGCCGAATAAAGCACCTGCGAACCCCTCCAACCGTCGCTGGCGCAGGACTACACGCACCACGGCCGGAAACCTCGGAACCCTTCTACTGTAGCAAGTCGGCGCTGGAGCGTCAACGAAACGCTGCCAAATCTGTGAACAATGACGCCTGACAAACAAATAGTAAACGGCCGCCGTAGGCCCCCGATCGCAGACGGAAGCTCATAGGCGCAGCCAACACCGCGAAGGGTTCAAAGCGGACTGAAGGTCTGCGACTTCCTCCAATGTGAGTGGTTCAAAGCGGGCTGTAGGCCCGCAACTTCCTAGCCCAGGGCAAAGCCCTGGGGCCAGGATCAGTGGAGCGATTCGCGGGCTGCAGGCCCGCGACAAAATCTGCCGCTTTGGAGACATTGAAGTTCGTCTAGATTCCTGTCGCGTGCCTTCAGCCCGCTTGTTTTCTTCCGATGCAAACCCAGGGCTGCGCCCTGGGCTAGGAAGTCGCGGGCCTGCAGCCCGCTAAAAACAAGGTTCTACCGACAAGATCAACCCTACGGCGACACGTCTGCTGCCTCTTGGTTTCGGATCTTTGTTGGTCTTCTGATCTCCTGACTCCTGATCCCTGCCTCCTGGTCCCCTGATTTGTTGATCTCCTGCCTTCTGGTCTCTGCCTCCTGGTCTCCTGTTTGGTTGATCTCCTGATCTCCTGAAGCCGTTCGAGCTAGGCGGTAATCCAGTCGACCAGCGCCCGATTCACCGCCCCCGGCTGCTCCAGAGTTGAACCGTGCCCGCAATCCTTCACCACGACCAGCCGGGCGCCAGGAATCGCCGAAGCCATCTCCTGCGCCCGATCGACCGGCGTGAGCGCATCGCCGTCGCCCACCAGCACAAGTGTCGGCACCTTGATCGATGACAGCCCCGGAAGGCTGTCCGGACGTCCGATGATCGCCTCCGTCTGGCGCCTGAAGCCGTCCAGGCCGACCGCAGCAACCATCCGTTCCGCCGCCGCCCGCAGCCGCGGATCGTGCTGGCGCGACGGGTGAAAGATTGCCATCAGGACCGCCGCGCCTAACGGCTTAAAATCCTCGTTCTCCGTCCGAGCCAGGATCGTCCGCCGGAACGCCGTCTGCTCCGGTGTGTCCGGACGTGCGGAGGTGTCCAATAGCGCCAGCTTCAAGACCCGCTCGGGAGCTTGCCGCAGGATTTCAAAGCACAGGTAACCGCCCATTGAGATCCCGGCCAGTGCGAACTTCGGCGGTGCAGCTGCCAGAATCGAGACAGCGATCTCCGCCATCGTGGTCCCCGCCAGGGTCGAAGCTACGGTGACGGGACCATAAGGCCATAGGGCTGCTATCTGTGATTCAAAGACTTCCGCCGAGCACAACAAACCAGGAACAAGAACAATCGGTGTCATTTTTCCAGCCTAATCGGACGCACCGTGCTCCCGGCTTTCCCGGCGCACCTTGCCACTATGGAAGATGGCGCTGAGCGCTTTACTCTTCAAGAGAGGACCTCATGGACGCAAGCGGGAGATTGACTTCTATCGGCCAGCCCGTCCCTGAGCTGCCAGTTGCGGACGTGGAGCGGGCACAGCAGTTCTATCGCGACGTGTTCGCGTTCGAGGTCCGATGGCTCTCCACGGACAAGACCATTGGTGCGGTCTCACGAGGTGACGCCGCAATCTTCTTTCGACAGCGCCAGGCACCGTTTGAGCCCGCCGTTCACTGGATCTTCGCGCCGGACATCGACGCAACCTACCGGGAACTCAAGTCGTCCGGAGCCGACGTCGTTGATCCTCTGGAGAGAAAACCCTGGGGACTGCGACAGTTCACGGTCCGGGATCCTGACGGAAATCTCTTCTATTTCCACTGTGACTAGAAAGAAATTGCGTCCGGCTCTCAGGCAGGCAGACGTCTCAATTTGTCCGGCGACCGACTTCTCTTCCCTGCTAGCCTTTTGCCATGCGCTTTTCTGCAGTTGCCTCCGCGGCCGGCCTGGCTGCCAGCCTCCTTATCGCCCCCTATGCCACCGCCCAGCGCCCCGGCTCAGACACCACGAACATCTTCACCCCCGAGATGAAGTTCTTCGCGAACCCCGATCCGCGCATCGCGCAGTACGAGTCATCGCAGCGCACCGGGACGCCCGTCCGCCAGATTGGCGCTGTCGAACTGTCCCCGGACGGCAAGAAGATCGCCTGGATCGTCGGCACCGAGCCCGTTGCAGGTGGCGGACGCCGCGGTGGCATGCAGCTGCACATCAGCCCGGCTCTTTCGCCCAGCCCGTCCGAACCGGCCATCTCTGCTGGCGATGGCTGCAGCAGCAGCCTGCCGCGCTGGTCGCCCGATGGTGCCACGCTCGCCTTCGTCGGCACCTGTGCCGACCATCAGCCGCAGATCTACCTGCGTGACGCCAGCGGCAAGGTTTCGCAATTGACGCACATCAAGGGCACACTGACCTCGCCCACGTGGGCCCCGGATGGCTCCTCGATCGGATTCCTGTATGTAGAGAACGCCACGCGTTCCGCCGGTGCCCTTGCCGCCATGAAGCCGCCCGCCGGCGTCGTCGGCCAGGATGGTGTGGAGATCCAGTGGGTCGCCGCTGCGAACGCGAAGACCGGTGAGGTCAGTGTCGTATCGCCGAAGACACTGCATGCATACGAGTTCGACTGGGCCCCCGACTCGAAGCACGTTGCCTTTATCGCCGCCAACCCGCCGGGCGAGAACACCTGGTGGATCGCGCAGATGTACACCGTCGCGACCGGCGATCCGTCCAGCGCGAAGTCGATTCTGAATCCTGTCACGGCGGGCGGCTCGCTCCATGGCCTTCAGATCGCCGTGCCCCGCTACTCGCCCGATGGCCGCAACATCGCCTTCATTGGCGGCCTCATGTCCGACCAGGGTTCCACTGGCGGCGACATCTACCTGATGGGCTCGGACGGCAGCGGCCTGCAGGACTTGACCACCGGCCGCAAGTCCACGCCCGTCTACATCGCCTGGGCAGACAACGACCACATCGCGTTCAGCGAGTACCACTCGGGCAAGAGCCACCTTAGCGTCCTCGGCACCAACGGCAAAGAGCTGCTCGCAGGCTGGACGGCGCCACAGTCCGTCGCCAGTGGTCGCGCGGCAGCGTCGTTCTCCTTCTCGCCCGCGGCCAAGATGATCGCCTTCACCTCGGCCGGCCCCGATAAGGCCGTCGAAGTGTACGCAGGAGATCCGCGCGGCATCCGCGCTGTCACCCAGATCAACGCACACGCCACCAGCGCGGCAAGCAAGACGGTTTCGGTCGAGTGGGATAACGATGGCTTCCACGTGCAGGGCTGGCTGACGCTGCCGGAAAACTATGACCCCGCGAAGAAGTACCCCATGATCGTCAGCGTGCATGGCGGCCCGTCGGCAGAGGTCGGTCCAAGCTTTGGCGGTGCTGGCGCCGGTCTGTATGCGCATCTCGGCTACTTCCTGCTGCAGCCCAACCCGCGCGGATCGTACGGCCAGGGCGAAGCCTTCGTTCAGGCCAACCGAAAGGACTTCGGCTACGGCGACCTCCGCGACATCCTCAAGGGTGTCGACGCCGCAGAGAAGCAGTACAGCATCGACGACAAGCGCCTCGGACTCACCGGCTGGAGCTACGGCGGTTTCATGAGCATGTTCGCCATCACCCAGACGAACCGCTTCCGCGCGGCAGTCGCCGGAGCCGGCATCAGCAACTGGCAGAGCTACTACGGCGAGAACTCCATTGACCAGTGGATGGTGCCCTTCTTCGGCGCAACCGTCTATGACGATCCCGCCGTTTACGCCAAGTCCTCCGCCATCAACTTCATCAACAAGGTCACCACGCCCGAACTGATTCTCGTAGGCGATCGCGACGGCGAATGCCCCGCACCGCAGAGCTACGAGATGTGGCACGCACTGCGCGCGCTTGGCAAGAAGACCGAACTGGTCGTCTACCCCAACGAAGGCCACGGCTTCACCAACCCCGCGCACAATGCGGACCGCACCGCACGCACCGTGGCATGGTTCGAAGACAACATGAAGTAGTCAGTTCTCCACGACCTGCGAAGAGGCCCGGCAACCAGCCGGGCCTCTTCGCTTTAGCATTCACTTAGCTGCGGTCGTAGAACAGCGGTGGCTCGATTCCAAGAGCGCGAAGATACACGTATCCCTGCCCGCGGTGATGGATCTCGTTCTCGATGGCGTACTGGATCATGGTCAGGCCGGGCATCTCCCACTGCCCGAACGCCTTGTCTACTTCGCTGAAGCGGGCCTCCGGAATGCCGGGAAACTTCTCGTTCAGCTGCTCCGTCTGCACGTCCCACAAACGCAGCAGATCTGCCTTTGTCGTCGGTTTCGCAAACTTGAACTCTTCCCACTTACCGGTCGCCACGCCGTCCACGACCGGAATGACCATGCCGAGAAATTCGCAGCTCAGTTCACCGAAGGTCCGCATGCCGCCCACGGAAAAGTGAAAGAGCTTGTCCTCCGGAAATGCCTCGATGACCTTTCGGGTGAGCCGTCTGTGTTCCTGCCAATGCTTGAGCAGATCATCTGCCGTGATCAGCTTGAATCCTGCCGTTTCGTTCGCCATTGCCTCGTCCTCCGCAGCCTCTTCGGCTAACCTCAGAATAGGGAGCATTCCCGACAGCCTGTGTCGTAGATCGCCGAAAGGATGGAGGCAGCATGTACGACCCCATCATGCGCGTCTTCATCGTCCTCGAGATCCTGCAGGGCCGTGACCACGTCACAGGCGCAGAACTGGCCCAGCGACTCGAAGTGGACCTTCGCACGGTGCAGCGGTACATCGTACGGCTGAAGGATCTGGGAATCCCGATTGGGTCTTCGCCCGGCGTGGGTGGGGCATACCGCCTGCGGCGCGGATTCCAGTTGCCTCCCCTTCTGCTGACGAATGAGGAGGCCTTCGGACTCTCGCTGGGTTTGCGTGCGCTCCGACAGATCGGGCTGGCAGCCTTCGCTCCTGCGACCGAGGGTGCATTGGCCAAGCTGGGGCGCGTCCTCCCGGACTCCCTGCGCGAAAGCATTCGCACCGTGGAAGATGTCGTCTCTCTTGAACCTGGCCCCTGGGTGGCACCCACATCGATGGAGTGCCTTGTGACATCCGCTTCTGCGATCCGCGCCGAACGGCGCATATTCTTCGCGTACCAGTCGCACGACCAGACCACGTCGAACCGCGAGATTGAGCCCTACGCCATGATGCACACGGACGGCCGCTGGTACCTGATCGGCCGCTGTCTCGCCCGCAATGCCCTGCGCACCTTCCGGCTGGATCGCATGACGCAGGTTGAGATGCTCCCCACCTCATTCGACCGCCCAACAGACTTCGACGCCCGCCGCTACATGGCGGAGCGAATGCCTTTCATCCAGTCGGAACACCAGATCGATGTCTGGATCGATATGACAGTGAAGGAAGCAAACCACAACTTTGCCCTGTGGCGTGTCTCCATGCTGCCGGAGCAGGGCGGTATCCGTCTCCGCTGCGGACGCGATCGCCTGGAGTTGTTCGCAGCCATGCTGCTCAGTACAGGGCGCAGGATCGTCGTGCATCACCCCGCCGAGCTACGGGAAACATTTCATCGGATCTCCCTCCGAGCGACAGAGGCTGCCGCCAGCACTCCATAGGTCCAGGTCACGCCGTTATCGCAGACTCGGTGAAGAAAACATGCGGCGGGCTGCCATCAAGCAAGGCCGTCACACCAATCACCCGATAGCCGCCGACATGCGCCGTTCTGGGCGAGCTTCTGCATGGCAGACAACACTTTCCGTTCTGACATCGTCTCCCGTCACAGTTCCCAAGGAGACCTATGCGCCATCTGATCGCCTCTGCCCTCGTTGCTCTGACTGTGATTGCTGCCCCCGCCGCACAGGCCCAGGGACCGGAGAAACTAACTAACCGCATTAACAAGGCGCATGAAGTCCTGCACTCGCTGATGGACACGCCGGACAAGGGTGTGCCGCTCGATATTGCCGCCTCCGCACAGTGCGTCGTCGTCGTGCCTGCCTTCAAAAAAGCAGCATTCGTCTTCGGCGGTGAGTATGGTCAGGGTGTCGCAACCTGCCGCACAGGTCATGGCTGGAGCGCGCCCGTATTCGTTCAGATGGCTGGCGGCAGCTTCGGCTTCCAGATCGGCGGCCAGTCCACCGACATCGTCCTGATCGGCCGCACCCATAAGAGCCTCGACCACCTGCTGCATGACAAGGTCAAGCTGGGCGGCGACGCTTCCGTTGCAGGCGGCCCGGTGGGTCGCGATGCGCAGGCATCTACAACCGAACTGGCCAACGCTGAGTTCCTCACGTACTCGCGTAACAAGGGTCTCTTCGCCGGCATCGATCTCAACGGCGATGAAGTCAACCAGAACAAGAAGGACACCACAGAGTTCTACGGTAAGGAGATTCCTTACGCCACGGTACTCAGCGGTGCCGTTCCGACTCCGCCGGCAGCACAGCACTTTATCAAGACGGTGAACGAACTCTTCCGCAAGGGCCGCGTTCGCGAAAGCAAGTAATCTCGCGCCAGAGCAACGGCAAGGGATGTAAGAACTGCGAAAGGCCTGGCTACCTGCCGGGCCTTCGCATTTCGCACTGCAGTGATTCCCGTCACGAAGCATTCAAACGCCTCAGCGTAAGCTCGTCCAAGGTGACGCATGAATGTACTTGTCCTGAACGCCGGATCGTCATCGATCAAATTTTCGCTCTTCAATCTGTACGACGAAACCTCTGACCCGCGACTGTTACTGGACGGGGAGTTGAGCGACACGGCAAAGCCACAGGCCACGCTCGAGTTCTCTCAGGACGATCAGGCGAAGGAGAAGCGATCGGTTCCGGGTGGGGGGAACAATGCTGCGGCCATCGGCAGCGTGCTGGATACGGTTGCGTCCGCCAACGCGGGCAAGGTCGATGCCGTCGGCTATCGCGTCGTGCATCCGGGCCCGCACATCACCGGCCATGCACGCGTCACCGAAACACTGCTCAAAGAATTGGAAGCTGCAGCAGCCTTCGCCCCGCTGCACGATCCTGAGGCAGTCGACCTCATCCGCGAAACCATGCGGCGGATGCCCGGCATCCCGCACGTGGCGTGTTTCGATACGGTCTTCCACCAGACCATGCCGGAAGAAGCGAGCACTTATCCCATTCCAAAGGATCTTCGCGATCGCGGCGTAAAGCGTTACGGATTCCACGGTCTCAGTTGCGAGTCGGTTGTACGCCAGCTGCGACTCGCCGGGCCGCTGCCGCAGCGGCTGGTCATTGCGCATCTGGGCAGCGGCTGCAGCGTCACTGCGGTGTTGGATGGCCTTTCAGTCGATACCACCATGGGCCTAACGCCCACCGGCGGCATCGTCATGGGAACTCGCCCGGGCGATCTTGACCCGGGCCTGATGCTCTACCTGTTGCGGCGCGAAGAAGGCCCCGACGCCGCAAAGAACGTGGAGCACCTGTTGAATCATGATGCCGGCATGGTCGCGCTCACCGGCCTTCCCAACGACATGAAGGCTGTTCGTCAGGCAGCCGCAACCGGCAACCACGCTGCGTTGCTGGCGCTGAAGATCTTCACACGCGGTATCCGCAAGGCCATCGGCAGTTTTGCATGGCTGATGGGCGGTCTTGATGCCATCGTCTTCACCGGCGGCATCGGCGAGCATGATGCTGCGACGCGGCTGGAAGTGCTTGCCGGCAGTGACGTCTCCATTAACTCCTCGCTAAACCAGCTACAGGATCAGAACCTTCACAGCATCAGCGCATCCGATTCAAAGACGGCGGTCTTCGCCGTCACCGCCCAGGAAGATCTTGTCATCGCCCTGCACGCGAAACGCATCGTTTCGGCGGACGCATAGAACGACAACCCGGTGCCGAGGTCTCGGCATGGCTAGAGGTTCTGCGCATGAGTTCGACTGCTCCAATTCCCACCATGGATGTTCTTTCCATCGACGAACTGCGCAAGATGGACGCCTACTGGCGCGCGTGTAACTACCTGTGCGTCGGCATGCTGTACCTTGTCGCGAATCCTCTGCTGCGCGAGCCGCTGAAGCCGGAGCACATCAAGAACCGCCTGCTGGGCCACTGGGGATCCGACCCGGGCCAGACCTTCACATGGGTCCACCTCAATCGCCTCATCAAGAAGTACGACCTCAACATGATCTATCTCGCAGGCCCCGGACACGGTGCGCCCGCAACCCTCTCGAACAGCTATCTCGAAGGTGTGTATTCGGAGATCTATCCGGACAAGAGCGAGAATCTCGAAGGCCTGCAGAAGTTCTTCAAGCAGTTCTCCTTTCCCGGCGGCATCGGCAGCCACTGCACACCGGAAACGCCCGGCTCCATCCACGAAGGCGGCGAACTCGGCTACAGCATCTCGCACGCCTTTGGCGCGGTCTTCGACAACCCGGACCTGATCGCAACGGTCGTCGTCGGCGATGGCGAAGCGGAGACCGGCCCCCTTGCCACCTCGTGGCATTCCAACAAATTTCTGAACCCCGTGCAGGATGGCGCTGTTCTTCCCATCCTGCATTTGAACGGCTACAAGATCGCCAATCCGACCATCCTGGCGCGCATCACGCCAGAGGAGTTGGAGCATCTCTTCCTCGGCTATGGATGGCAGCCCTACATTGTCGAAGGCGATGACCCCGCGGTGATGCACCCGAAGATGGCTGCGGTCACCGAGCACTGCATCAAGGAGATCCGCGCGATCCAGGCGAAGGCACGTTCCGCAGCACCGGGAGCACCGGTCGAGAGGCCACGCTGGCCCATGATCATCCTGCGCACGCCCAAGGGCTGGACATGCCCCAAGGAGATCGACGGCCACAAACTGGAAGGCTCATGGCGCGCACACCAGATGCCGATCCTCGACCCCGTCACCAACCCGGCACACCTGAAGCTGGTGGAGCACTGGATGCGCAGCTACAAGCCGGAAGAACTCTTCGACGAGGCCGGCAAGCTGATCGCAGAACTGAAAGAGATGGCGCCCGTCGGCGATCGTCGCATCACCGCCAACCCGCATGCCAACGGCGGCAAGCTGCGCAAGCCACTGGATCTGCCACGCTTCGCAGAGTATGCCGTAAAGGTCGAGCAACCGGGCCACGTGATTCTGTCGTCAACCGACACTCTCGCGCATTTCCTGCGGGATGCCATGCGGAAGAACATGACCAGCTTCCGCGTCTTCGGTCCGGATGAGACGGCTTCCAACAAGCTGCAGGTTATCTACGAAGGCAGCCACGGCAAGACGTGGATGGCGGCGCAGTTGCCGGAAGACGCAGACGGCGGCTACCTCTCCACCACGGGCCGCGTCATGGAAATGCTCAGCGAGCACACGCTTGAGGGCTGGTTCGAAGGCTACGTTCTCACCGGTCGTCACGGCTTCTTCTCGACCTACGAAGCCTTCGTCCACATCATCGACTCCATGTTCAACCAGCACGCCAAGTGGCTTGAGAAGTCAAAACTCGAGCTGCGGTGGCGTCAGCCGATCTCCTCCATCAACCTGCTCATCACTTCACTGGTGTGGCGGCAGGATCATAACGGCTTCACCCATCAGGATCCGGGCTTCCTCGACATCGTCACCAACAAAAGCCCGGAAGTTACGCGAATCTATCTTCCACCCGATGCGAACTGCCTGCTGAGCGTGGCAGACCACTGCCTGCGCAGCGTGGATTACATCAACGTCATCGTCGCAGACAAGGCCGAGCACCTGCAGTACCTGACCATGCCGCAGGCCATCGACCATTGCACCAAGGGCATCGGCATCTGGGACTTCGCCAGCAATGACGAGGGCGTGGAACCGGATGCAGTGATCGCCTGCGCCGGCGACATTCCAACGTCGGAAGCACTCGCAGCCGTGGCAATCCTTCGCGAACGCTGCCCCGACGTGAAGCTGCGCTTCGTCAACGTGGTTGACCTCTTCCGCCTCATGCCGGAACGTGAACATCCGCACGGACTCTCCGAGCGGGAGTTCGACAGCCTGTTCACCATCGACAAGCCGGTCATCTTTAACTTCCACGCCTACGCCGCGCTCATCCACAAACTCACGTACAAGCGTAAGAATCACGACAACTTCCATGTGCGCGGCTACAAGGAAAAGGGCAACATCAACACGCCGCTGGAACTCGCCATCCTGAACCAGGTGGATCGCTTCAACCTGGCGATTGACGTCATAGATCGCGTTCCGAAGCTACAGGCAACGGCTTCCCACACGAAGCAGTGGCTGCAGGACCAGATCATCGAATGCGTGAACTACGCGCATGCCAACGGCATCGACTCGCCGGAGCTGCGTAACTGGACGTGGACGACGCCGACTGCCTAGCAACGCAGCGAAAGGGCCTGCTTAAGTGCAGGCCCTTTTGCTTTGTTGTAGAAAGCCAAGGTTGTCTGCCAAAAGGCATGAGCGCTACGGACGAATAAGATCTAAGCCCTGCTGCAGCGTCAGGCCATCCGGCACGGCGCGAATCTCCGTCCGCACCGTCTCCTGCTGCTTTGCCAGCGACTTCGCCAGCAGGATCTTTCCACCCATGTGCACGCTCATCGCGCGCGTCTTCCAGTCGCTCCCCTTGATGGGGATGCGTTCCAGGCGGAAGTTCCCACCCTGCTCAATCCTGCCGATCAGGCCGAAGCCAAACGTCACAGGATGCTGGATGGAAGCCTGCAGCGTGCAGAGACGACCGGTTGGCTCCATGACGGAGATCGTACCGGCCATCGCCGCGCCCACACGCTCTTCGAATCCTGACGGCTGAAAGTTAGGGTCGGGTTCAAAGCGAAACTGCAGGCACTCGCCCTTCGTGCCGTCGGGCACAATCATAAACGCTCGCGGCAGCAGTTGCAGCAGACGCGTGGCGTGGACTTCGTCATCCTTGTGCGCCTGCGCCAGCCTGCGAAACTCATCCGGGTTCGCCACCAGCGCCTGCAGACGTTGCGACTCGGCAGCAGCCTGTGCGGGCGTCAACGGAGTGCCATCCACGGCGACCAGCTGACGGAGCATCCCGTCACCGATCTCGACGACATGCTCCCGCCACAGGTGTCCGCCGGTGCGATCGGAACGTTCGTCGGAGGTGTAGGCGAAGTGGGACTGGTGCTGGCGGGCGGCAGTCTCATTGGAAGCCATCGCGGTGATGATGGCGGGCGTTGCCGCGGGACACATCGCCACTCCCAGGGCAGCCATACAAAGGGAGGCCAGGACGCTCTTCCAGGATGGCCGTGCCGCATGCTGCCGGGGACTGCAGGTCATCGTCATCGCTCCTCGTTCCATTACCACTGTCGCATCGGAGCTTGAAACCGCCCTGAAGGTTGTGACGATCCGCCGCTTCAACGACGTTCTGAACGTCCCGGCAGAGCTTCATACCGCGGCGGCAGGAGTGTTTCACTCCCTTGAAAGACTGCGCGACGAACAAAAGGGTGCCGCGCCTCTCCCGGCCCGGCACCCTTTCCGCGAGAAAGTGATGCGACGTCTAGTGGCTTGGGCCGATGTCGTGGACGGGCCGAACCCAGATGTTGCGGAAGCTCAGCGGCTCACTCTTATCACCGTGCGCCTGCAGCTTGATGGGAGCGGTGTCATACGCCTTGTAGACCGGCTGGCCCACGTACAGCGTCTCGCCCTTTAATTGGAAGTGATTCTCGACCAGCACGCCGTTTTCGAAGACCGTGGCGAAGGCCGGGGTCTGCACGCTGCCATCTGCATTGAACCGCGGTGCGTTCCAGACAATGTCATAGCTCTGCCACTCGCCCGGCTTGCGTGCCGCGTTGGCCAGCGGCGCGGTCTGCTTGTACAGGCTGCCCAGCATGCCATTGGTATAGGTCGGGTTGTTGTAGCTGTCCAGGATCTGCAGCTCATACCCTGCGTCGCCCTTGCCCGTGGATGCCAGGAAGACACCGCTGTTGCCACGTCCCTGGCTTTCGCCCGTGATGTTCGCAGGGATGCGCCATTCCAGGTGCAACTGGTAGTCCTTGAAGCGCTGCTTCGTCTCAATGTTGCCGAGACCGCCCTTCTTCACGGTCAGAATTCCGTCGGTGATGACCCAGTCCGCAGGCGAGCCGTCCTTTACGGCAACCCACTGCGAAAGGTCTGTCCCATCGAACAGCTTCACCGCGTCCGAGGGCGCAGCGCCTACGGTTGCGGCGGGCGTCACGACCGGTGGCACAGGCTGGTAAAACTCCGTGTCCTCATGCTTTGGGCCGGGGGCAGCAGCGGCTGGCGCCGCCTGGGCATGAGCAGCGAACGGGACAACTGCGATTGCAGCAAGGACGATCAGCGACGAAAAGTTAGAACGCACCATAGTGCCGGAAGAATATACCGGCACGCGCAGATTTGCATGGGTGCCACGCCAGCCCCCTCCCCCAACATTGACCCCGGGCCCGGGCGGCGGGGTCTGTCCACCTGATTTACACTGAGGAGCAGACATTTCCGGGCACTTCCCGTCCCATGTAGAGACCGCATCACCGCCCAATGGGCCTGCTGCGGGGAGGTTTTTCTTTGCAGCGTCGTCTTCTTTCCTTGTTCGTAATTTTGTTTTTCGCCGTTCCTGTGGGTGTTTCGCTCTCCGGCTGCTCTAAGGGCAGCGGTGCGACCTATTGCAATGGCACCATCGGCCCCAAGACTGGCGATGCGCAGAGTATCGTGCTGCAGCCGACCGTTGGCGGCATCAGTCTCGGCTACTCGCAGACTGCCTCGGTCACGGCGCCCACGGCAACCGACTGCCAGGGCAATGCCGTCACGATTGCGAAGTACACCTACAACTCGTCGAACCAGAACATCGCGGACGTGAACCCGACGACCGGTGGCGTCTGCGCCGGCCAGTGGAATCGCAACAACCCCAGCGGCATTCCGGACTACACCTTCTGCACCGCGACGAACGTAACCGGCGTTGCGGAGTTAACCGCATCCGGTGGCGGCGCGAATAGCAACAAGGTGCTGATCTACGTTCACCCGCAGATCACGTCGATCACGCTGGGCGCCGCGTCCACGGACTGTACGAACGATCCGGCGACGAACTGCCCCGCATACACCGCGTCCTCCAGCACGACGGCTCCGGCCTATGTGCCCAACACCTGCATCTCGTTCAACAAGAGCGCGCAGCTGGTGGCTCGCTTCTTCTCCGGCTCCACCAACATCACCTACAGCGCGGGTCACGCGACCTTTGCCGCGCAGACTGCCGGCCTTCTCACCTTTGAGAACACCAGCGGTGTTGCCACGGCACTGGCCCCCGGCACGACGATCGTCACGGCCACCATTGCCAGCTCAACATCAACGGCTGGCCTGATGTCCGTCTGCCCGCCGAAGACCATCACCATCAATACACCCAACGCCGTGAACGGCGCAGTAACGGTGAACCCGAACAACACGGAACCCATCACGGCGGCCATCCTGGACACCAACGGCGTCACTCTGACGGGTCTTGCGCTGACCTACACCTCCACGACACCGGTCGCTGCGCCCGCATCCAGCACCGGTATCGCACCGGTCTTCCCGGGCACCGCAGCCATCAACGCCTTCTGCCTGCCGCCCTCCTGCAACCCGTCGCCCTACGGCAACGTCGGTCTGCTGGGAACGGGCAAGCCGGTCGCGTCCAACACGCTGCTGTCCACCACGCCGGGCAGCAACAGCACACGGCTCTGGATCGGCAGCACGGACTCCAACTACCTCGTGCCGGTCGATCTGACCACCGGTGTGGTCCCATCGCCCACCGCACTGCCCTACACACCGAACTCCATGGTGCTGTCGCAGAACGGTGCCAGCATCTTCCTGGGATCGCCGTTCGGCCTGATGACCTTCACCACCGCAAGCAACACGGTCACGAGCACCTCTACGACCATCCAGGGCACGGTGCTGGCTGTTTCGCCAGACAGTGCCACGGTCGTCGTCAGCGATTCGACGCGTAACCAGATCTCCGTCGTCAACACGTCGACGTCTACCGTCACCAGCACCTACACCGGCATCGGAACACGCGCTGCCTACACGCCCGACGGTGAGACGCTCTACGTCACAACGGCCGCCAACCACCTGCTCGTGTACTCGGCATTCACCAGCTGGCAGGAGTACGACCTGTCCGGCACCGGCGCGAATGATGTCGCGATCGCCGTCCCCACCGTGGGCGCTTTTGTGGGTGGCGCGACCGCAATCAATGCGCGGTCCTACTGCCCCAACGGCACCGTCTCGCCGACGATCTTCTACCCACAGGCAGGCACCACCACGGTCTCCGCTGCGGTTGGCGATCGCGTCGCCACCACCAATGACGGTCGCCACCTGCTGGACGTTCGCCTCGCAGCCAGCGGCGGAACGCCCATCGTCAACGATGTGACCTTCCCCACTTCGGTTTCCAACGACGGCACAAACGGCACCCGCACCTTTCAGAACACGCTGCCCACCGGCGATTGCCCGGAGAGCGGCCTGCCGCCGGCCTTCGGTACCGCCGTCAACACGGCTGTCCTGACGGGTGTCACCACCACCGGTGTCACCGGCGTCTATCCGGCTTCGGATTCCAGCGTGGCCTTCATCACCTACCTGCCCACCACGGCAGCGAAGGCGGGAGCAGTGCAGCCGGCGTACACGCCAGCAGCATCGGGAGCAGGAACGGTCAAGGCCGTTACACTGACCGGCACCGCAACCGCACCGGTATCGGGTGTCTTCTCCTCGGACAACAAGTTCTTCTTTGCAGGAACTTCCGGCGACAACCAGGTACACGTCATCACACGCAGCACGCTGACGGACACCAGCCAGATCGCACCGAAGCTGCCCAGCGTCTCCAACAGCACCGGCGTGGCCACTCCCAACCTGATCGTCCAGTACCCGCGCTCGGTCACCAACAACTAAGCAGGGAACAGGAATCAGGAACCAGGAAATGCAACGAAGAAGGCCGCCAGCGATGGCGGCCTTCTTCGTTGCGGCGATCGAGCCGCTTCCGATGTCTTGCTTCTAGAACGTGGCCAAAACCCCAGCTCACACCAGCCAACAGAAAGCCCCACATCTCACCGAGACATGGGGCATCAACTGTTTCTGATCCCTAGTTCTGCCCTAATCCCTATCCTCTGCCCTTACGCCAAACGCTTCGCCAACACCGTTCGCGAGACAGCATCCAGTACGCCGTTTAAGAACGTGATGCTCTCCGGAGCAGCATACCGGCGACCGATCTCCAGTGCCTCATTGATGATGATCGGGTGCGGCGTGGCCTTGAAGCCAACCATCTCCGCGATGGCCATCCGCAGCAGGTTCCGGTCGACCACGGCCATCCGATGCACGCGCCAGTGCTGTGAGTGTGTCTCGATCAGATCATCGATTTCGTCACTGCGTTCCACGGCCACGCGAAACAGGTCCTCCGCAAAGCTCTGCGTCTCCAGGTCAACCGTCTGCGCGCCCTCTTCATCCGTGCGACTCTGCCAGAAGACGCGGCGAACCTCCGCTGCTGTCTGCTTGCCCAAATCGCTCTGATACAACATCTGCATCGCCAGTTCGCGTGCCTTGCGCCGAGCGCCCATTAGAGCGCCCCGCCCGTAACGAAATTCCCGTTGTTCTTCATGTGCTCCATCACTTGCCACCTTCCAATGCAACCGCACGGTCCACGTCAGCCTGAGCCGCACGGCCAGCGGACACGCCGCTGCCATCATGCTCACCCGCTGCCGCGTGACCGATCTTGCGTGCGATCGAGACCATCTCGATCGCCGCCACGGCTGCTTCAAATCCCTTGTTCCCGGCCTTCACACCGGCACGATTCAGCGCCTGCTCCAGCGTCTCGCAGGTCAGCACGCCAAACGCATGCGGAATGCCCGTCTCCTGCTGGCTTTGCCCGATGCCGCGCGCTGCCTCGTTGTAAATCGCCTCGTAGTGCGCGGTCTCGCCACGCAGCAGGCAGCCCAGCGTGATGATCGCGTCATACTTCCGCTTGCCATCCGCATCCCGCAGATCCGCCATCATCCGAGCCGCCGCAGGAACCTCCCACGCACCCGGCACACGCACAATATCGATGTCGTCACGACGACCGCCACTCCGCAGAATGCCATCGAGCGAACCCTGCAGCAGACGATCCGTGATCACCGCATTCCAGCGAGCCGTCACAATGCCGAACTTCATGCCAGCCGCGCTCAGGTCACCCTCAACCGCAACCGGCAATCCAGCCAGCACATCCTCACGCTCCCAGAAGCCAAACTGCAACGGCCCCGATCCCCCTACGGACTTGTCATCCTGAGCGAAGCGCAATCCGCTGGTTCCTCCCACGGATTTGTCATCCTGAGCGGAGCGCAGCGAAGTCGAAGGACCTGCATTCTGCTGGCTCGCCAAAAATGTCGAAGGCAGCGAATCACTCAGGTCCACCGTAAACATCCGCGACTTCCAATGCGTCTCCACGACCTCTGACAGGCGCAAAGAGATCTCTTCCGTACGAGCCTCTGCAGCCAGCCATCGCTTCACAATGCCGTGCACAATGTCGATCTGCGTGCATTCGACCAGCAGCTCCGGCACACCGGGCATCCGGCCCGTAACAAACTCCGCATTGCCGACCGGCGCCAGAAACGACGCGCCCTTGCCCGTGCCGTCATCCCAGCCACGCCCCGGCTCAAATCCCAGCTCAGCAAACAACGACGAAAGTCGCTCCCAGGCCGCCGCCGAAGCCACCGGCTTCACCACCGTCAATCCCTTGATCATCCTTTGATTGTACGGAAAAGAGCGAGTCAGCAAGTTAGCGAGTCAGCAAGTTAGCAAGAAGGGCGCGCAAAGGCAGGAGCTCCCAAAGAAGCCCACGAAACCGCGAGCCGAGGGCCTGGCAATCGCGACGAACCCCGGGTAAACCGTTCAGGCTTCCAACCGGGTGCCTCACCTTTCGGGAAGCGAAGGTGGGCCTTCGCGCACAGCGCAATCTTTCGGAGGGGCGCGGCTTCTGCCGTGCCATCAACCCTCCACAGGAAACAAAGGCGGGGCCAAAACCGCCGGCAGGAGAGCTCCCTCCAACCCCGCGCCCGGTAACAGCCACCGGCTGGCTCACGACACGAGGCTGACTCGCTATCATCGGAGCATGGCACGCACACCCTCGAACACCGATCTCGCCCTCGGCACCACCTGCCCTGCCTTTGAACTGAAAGACGTGCTCTCCGATCGCGGCATCGGCCGCGACGACATCTTCGGCGGTCCGGACGACCTCACCGAGCGACGAGGCCTCCTCGTCCTGTTCGTCTGCGTCCACTGCCCCTTCGTCATGCACATGGAGAAGGCACTTACCGCGCTCCTCGCGAAGTATGCCGACCGCATCGCAGCCGTCGCCATCATGTCGAACGACATCCTCGAGCACCCTGAGGACGGCCCCGACTTCATGCGCGAACAGGCCACCCGACTCGGCTGGGACAAGCTCGGCATCCCCTACCTCCTCGACAGCACCCAGGAGACAGCCCGCGAGTTCCACGCAGCCTGCACCCCTGACCTCTACCTCTTCGACACCAACTACGAACTTACCTACCACGCCCAGTTCGACCGAACCCGCCCCTACCGCGACTCCGACGCAAAGAACGGCCTCGAACGCCACCCGGAAATCCACGCAGAAGCCCACGGAGCCGACCTCGAAGCCGCCATCCAGGCCCTCCTAACAAACCAACCCCCAATCGCCCCACAAAGCCCAAGCCTCGGCTGCAACATCAAGTGGCGCTGAGAGCTGTCCGAGATTAGCCGGTAGCCGGTTGCCGTTGTCGTACTTGCCCTCCAGATGAAGTGTTTTAATTCGGCACGAACGCTAGTAATGGACGATGGCATCGGTTGCTGTGTAAATAATGTTTCTTTGAGTCATTTTTTGTGTTGACACGGGCGGAGCAAGGTCATAGCCTAGCAATGGATCGGCGCTACTGCTGATGTTTTCGAAAAGCTCTTTGACAATCCTTGGTGTGATTTATCGGAATCAGGTGCCTAGAAATAGGCGTAATTGGGAATCATTTGATTCCCAGGCAGGTAATTCCTGCCCCTAAAGTCCAGAACGGGGAGGCGAAGCCTCAACCCCTGGCAGCCAGCGCGCCCCAGTGTTCGCTAGGCTCTCTCAGAGAACGGCTCCCCGACGTCATTCGTTCCTTCTCTGGTTCCGGCGAACGCGCCCCCGCTCAAACGGGAGAAGAGGAAACAACTATGAAAACGTCAAAGCTAATCGAATCGTGCATCGAACTAATTAAGCAGATGCTCGGTGACGCAAACAACGAACTGACGTCGGGGCAGCGCGAAGCATTGATCGAGGGCATCCGCGATCTAAAGAAGCTGCAGAAGGCGACAAGGCTAGACCACGAAAAAGTCCGCTTGGTTGTAGCTCGCATCGCAGAAGCAGCCTATGAAGTCGCACATGCTCAAGTCATCGCGTAAGTCCCAAGGGGAGCCGTTTTTCCTTTCATCTCAGGTGGTTTACATGAATTATTCAAAAGCTATCCGTGTAGCACGCTCGCTTGCTGATCTTTCTCAAGGCGAACTAGCGGACCGCGCTAACATCGATCGGAGCTATCTCTCTCTCATCGAATCCGGAAAGCGCCAGCCCACGCTCGATACCATCGAAAAACTGGCCCAAGCTCTAAGGATGCCTTTTCATCTTCTTAGCTTGCTCGGCATAAGCGAGGCTGATGCGCAGCGAGCGAAACCAGGACAGATTGAGAGTTTGTCTCTGGCACTTACAGAACTCTTAATGCAGGTTGATAGAGACTCTCATGACTCTTCAGCGCAACAAACGTCTCCCTCTGGATCAGCTGCCACTACGCAGCCTCCGCGAACTCGAACATCTGCTCGGCGCAAGCCGAGAGGCATTGTTGCGCTTAGCTGAATGGGAGGCAAACTACTCCCCGTTTGAGCAGGCAAAACCGCTCAAGCCCCATGCCAAGAAGCCGCAAACTAAAAAGCTCAGGAAAATCGATAACCCGGGTGTGGAGTTAAAGAAGATTCAAAGGAGGATCCTCTCTAGACTTCTGCTCCCACTCAACCTTCCTAATTTTCTCTTTGGGGCGGTCCCGAAACGCAGCGTTCGTGAGCATGCGGCCGCTCACTTGGGCGCTACCACCATCGTCAAGATGGATATCAAAAGCTACTATCCAAATCTTACCAACGAACATGTTTACAAGGTCTGGCACGAGATCCTATGCTGCTCGGCGCCGGTTTCGAAAATACTCACAAAACTAACTACATGCGATTTCCACCTCCCCCAAGGTGCTCCAACTAGCCCAACGTTGGCGAATCTGTTCCTTGCCTCAATTTACGGACCAATCATTCAGGATTGCGTTGCGAAAGACATCGTGGCGACCGTGTGGGTGGACGATCTTACCTTTTCAGGTGAGAGGTCGCGTGACGTTATGGAACTGGTGCGGCAGACGCTTGCATGTAACGGCCTAAGGGACTCGAGAAAAAAGCGTGTGATCCTCACGGGGAAAAGCTCTAAGTTGGTCACCGGCGCCCGTCTTGGTCGGGAGGAGCTAAGGGCGTGCAAACTTAAGGTTCGAGAGATTCGTGCGGGAATCCACAATCTCAAGCGCGGAAAAGTCACCACGCGTGGTCGCAGCAAAGATGTCCAAAGCTTACTAGGTAAAGTCGGATTTGTAAGGTCTCTCTGCCCGTCCGATGCGATACCGCTTGAAAAGCAATTGAGATCTATAAATGTTTCTATTCCCTCTCAAGCAGGGCTCACTTCCCGATCTGCAAAGGGATAGCGTGAGCCTCGAGCCCGAGATCGAGCGCGGTTCACGTCTCGCGTCTGAGACGAGGCTCCCATGATGCCCGTACTGGGATCAATCCTCATTGGCAACCCACTACGGTTCCGCGCGGTCTATGTAGGGGACACCCTTCAACCAGCCCCGCCCAAACCCGTCCTCCAGCGCCGGAAATCGACCAATCGCATGCTGCCGACGTAACCGACCCGCGACTAACCGCGGTTGCAATGAATCTGCTGCCGCTTCACCTAGAGTTTCCCTTCGAAAAACCTTGAAGTCGTACGACCGTTTGTGCACTGCATACAGGGCGCACTGAAGGTGCGCGACTTCCCAGCCCAGGGCAAAGCCCTGGGTCAAATGCAGGAAGAGGAACTGCGGGCTGTAGGCCCGCGACAGAGAAACTCCTCACCGATCCACCCTGGTACGTTGCTTTGGGCCTTCGCTTGCAAGAACAATCATCCTACGGACGCAAGGTGCAGTGTCCACCCGCCGCAAATTACTTCCCCGAAGCCGAGATCGCGAACCGCACCAGCCTCCGCGAATTCATCTTCCCTCCCACCCCAAGCAGCCCCTGCGTGAACTGATGAAAGAACGAACCCGCCATCAGCGAACTCGCCGCCATCTTCGCATCTACATCCGCTCCAATCCGCCCAAGCCGCTGCTCTTCCGCAATGTAGTTCGTCAGCGTCAGAATCCCGCGATCCGGCCCCTTCCCGCCCTCTTCCAGTGAGCTCCGAAACCGTTCCAGCAGCTTCGGCTCTGTCATCAGCGAACACAGCATCGTAGCCACGCGGCCATGGAAGCGCAGTAATCCCTCCACGGCCGTAACCAGATTCTTTTCCGGCGTTCCCTTTCCCACCTTCCCTTGTAGGGCATGCAGCGGAACCAGCATCTCGGGCAGGCTGGCGTGCAACACCTCCAGGATCAGTGCGAACCGGTCTTCAAAATGCACATAGATCGCCCCCTCCGAACACGGCACCGCCTCCGCCACGGCGCGCGTCGTGACCCCGCCCAGGCCGCGATCCCGCAACAGCGTCTCCGCCGCCTCAACAATCAGCGCCTTACGATTGGGCCGCCCCTTCGGAACTGTCGTCACATCCAGCCTGCTTTCCCGTGATCCTCAAAAAGATGATTGCATAGTGAGCGCTCACTCATATAGAAGATCTGCAAAGGAGAGTCGACATGAACAGCGTCCGGCTCGGCAGACTACTTCTCACCTTTGTCCTCATGGGTGGTGCACTGATGTCGTTCCTTCTGGACTGGAGCGCCAACCATCTCCTCAATCCACTCTGGCACCCGCACGCGCGCTACCACGCAGCCATCCTCCTCTTTCTCTTTGCCGGGGTCGCCAGCGTCGCCACCTGGCTGCTCTGGCGCCCCTCAACAGAACCCTTCATCGCCTTCACCGCAGCCGCCCTCATCTCGCTGTCGTACTGGCTCCCGTTCTTCTACGTGCCGTCGCTTCTCCCCGTCAGCTCCTACTGGGCAGGCCCGCCCGGGCACGAACCGCGATGGGCAGGAGCGATCGTCTACCCCAACCTCTTCGTCGTAGCGCTGTTTGCTTCAGTCACCGTCATCGGGTGGTGGTTGGGAAGGCGTGGACTACGCGAAAGTCCGAACAGCTGAAACCATCCGGTCAACGCCAATCCACCTGTCAAGCCCCCAAAGCCGGCCGGTCTTCACTAAGTCATAGTTCCAGCGTCACTTACACCTCAAACTTTGTTGGCCGTCTACTTCCGCGAATTCACCAAAATAGAAATAGCCCCGAAAACATCCGGAACAAAACAGAGCGCGCCGCGAATATCGCGGCGCGCTAAGTCCTTTGTTTTCTAATTTTTGCCTGTAAGTCGTTTCGAATCTAATTTTTGCCGTTTCGGGAAACGTCAACCCCTTTGTTTTCTAATTTTTACGAAAACAAAGGGGGAGGGGGGAGGGTTAGCTTCTACGGATTGCTGGGCGTCTGCGGCTTGCCTGCGGACGGTACGAATGGTGCGAGCAGGAAGTCTTTTGCGGAGACAGTTCCGTTGCCCAGCACCCGGTTGTAGCCCTTCGGCGTGGTGTAGTACAGGCCGTTGAAGCCGGGGATGCCCTGGTGGAAGACGTTCTTCGTCAGGCCGATCTCCTGTGACAGCGCCAGCGCGTACAGGTAATAGTTCTCATTGCCAAGGCGTGTGCCGAAGCGCTGCACGGCGAGCGCGGTCAAGCCAGCGAAGTCAGGAGCCGATGCGCTGGTGCCGATGACGCCGTAGTTGATGCCATCGATGGTCAGGATGTCGGCGCTGTCATCTGCACCGCAGGAGATGGTGCCCGCCGGGCAGCCACCCATGTGCAGTGCGACGTCCGGCACCGTGCGGAACTTGGCATTCCCGGTGTTGGTGAGCGCCTGGAAGAGCGGCTTCTTGAAGATGATGCTGTCGCCGCCGCCCGAGCCCCAGTACTGACCCGTCGACGACGTGCCGTAGAAGATGTCGCCGGTCAGTGGATCTGCGTACGCCGACTCACGGACGTAAGCGGAGTTGAGGTCGGTGCTGGACGTGTAGGTTGTCACCAGGTTCGTGCCGCCCACGCCAACTACGTTCGGGCTTGACGCAGGGAACGATGCCGATGGCAGCGCCGATCCGCAGTTTGGCACGCCATCGAAGCAAGCCGGCGGGAACGCCGTCAGAGCACCCGCGTCGCCGGAGCTGGCAATGAAGGTGATGCCCTGCGCATTGCCCTGCGCCATCAGGTCGTTCTCCTGCTTGATCAGGTAGGTGTAGTCGGTGCCGTCGTTGTAAGCCGCGGTGTAGAAGATCTCTGGTCCGCCGAACGACATGCTGACCACGTCTGCCTTGTTGTCATTCACGATCTTCGACAAGCCCGCGATGATGTTGTCATCCGACAGGTCGGGCAGGTTGTACAGGATGATCTTGGCGTTGGGTGCCATGCCACCGCTCTGCTGCAGATCCAGGTGTGTCTCGAACGATCCGTTGGGGTCGTACGGTGCGCCGCCGTTGATCTGTACCGTGGAGAACTTCGGCGTGGCCAGCTTTTCGTGGCTGAAGTACAGCGTCATGTCCGACGGATTGTAGTCACCCGTCATCAGGATGCCGATGGTTGTTCCCTTGCCCGTGTAAGTGGTGTAAGACGGCCAGTTATACGCCTGCTTCAGGTCAGTGAACCAGTAAGCGCCCGTAGCGCTGTAACGGTTGCTGGGCGTGACCGAGGCGGCCTTATGTGCGAAGGAACGCATACGCACAAAGCCGGAGAGTCCGCTGATGACAGCTCCCTGCTCTGCCAGCGCGCCGGTCGTTACCGGCTTGGAAGCCGCCATGACTGCAGTGTGTCCGTCCTTGAAGGTGCCTTTATGCAGCGTCGTTTGCAGTGCCGATTCTACGGCCGAAGCGGATCCGCTTACCTGCAGCCGCTGCGGTCCTGCTGCGGTCACTGTCAGTCCATGCGAGGCAAGCTGCTGCTGCACTGCGGCGATCTGCGCAGCACTGGGTGCGAACTTCGCCGCGAACTGCTCAGGCGTCAGCCAGTGATGGTATTGCGCGGAGGAGGAGTCATGCAGCGAAGCGATCTGCGCATCCAGAGCGCTGCGATTCTGCAATGGCAGATAGACATTGAATGACACATTCTGGCTTGCGGACACGCGGCCATTGTCCACAGCCTTGTCGGCAGCATACAGAGTCGTAGTAAGTGTGGCAGCAATGGCAAGGGCAGAAACAGAACCTGCAATACGCGAACGAATCATCGAGCGACCTCAAAGAAAAGGGGAACGCGAGAGCCTTGGCTGGCTCCGGGCCGTAGATCAGTGGATGAAGAAAGGCGAGCATCGCACTTCCGCCACTGCGGCACAACACCCATTGGTCCTAAGTCCCTCTTCCGTAAATAGCAATATTCACGAGACGAAGGAGTAAGTCGCGACAAGACACGACATACTGCAATAACCTGCGACTAATGCGACATAGATTGCTGTTATCAAGAAGCATCATGCCGCCCATGCTGACTAAGTAAGTCAACTCACATAGCATCCGCCGACGATGCAGCGGAAGACAAGCGGAGAATATAAGGAAGAGAAATAGACAGACCGAACACGAGCGCGAGCGGATGTTAGCTGCTCAAGCGCTCCTGCCCAGCAAGTGCTTACTTATGCCTTCAGCTTCATGGCTTCCGGATCCCAACGGACTGCAGTGCCCTTTTCCATACTCTGCAGGCACAGCAGCGCAGCGCCGGCCGCACGGTATCCAAAGGTTGCGTCTTCCACAGGCTCCTGACGCGTACGCATGCTGCTGAAGAAGTTACGGAAGTGATCGACGACATCGTTGTAGCCACCGGGTAACAGGTAAGTCTCCGTCGCGTTATCCGTGATGGTGTTCAACTGCAGGCGTGTATCTTCCGGATGCTTCTGTAAGTAGTCCTGCCGGAGCCGCTTCTGCATATCGAGTGTGAAGCTTTCGATGGACATGCCAGGTCCCTTCTCACGCGGAACACGGTTCAGGATCAGGCCCTTTGAGTTGATCTCAAGCGTGCCTTCGGAGCCCGTGAAGGTGAAGCCTTCACCTTCTGCGCCACCGTCGACAAAGTTCACCCGAAGTTCCAGGTTCCAGTCACCGCCGGGACCGCTGTAGTCGAAGAGACCCAGCAGAACGTCCGGTACATCGCGGCCGTCATTCCAGAAGCGCAGGCCGCCCGTCGCGTAAGCCTTTGTGGGTCCATGCGATCCAGTAATGAAGTGCGTGCCGCTGAACAGGTGGACGAACAGGTCGCCGGCAACGCCAGTGCCATAGTCCTTATACTTACGCCATTGGAAGAAGCGTTCCGGGTCCCACGCATGCTTTGGAGCAGAGCCTTCAAAGCGTGGCCAGTCACACGTCTGCGTGTTCGCATCCAGTGGCACCGTGTACTCCCACGCGCCCTGTGCGCTGTTGCGATCCCAGTGTGCCTGCACCATATTCAGCTTGCCGATCGCACCGGAGGCGAGCAGCTCCTTCGCCTTCACATACGCAATGTTCGAGACACGCTGCGAACCGACCTGCAGGATGCGGCTGTGCTTCTTCGCGCCCTCGATCATCAGCGGCCCATCGGCGTACTCATGAATCATGGGCTTCTCGCAGTAGACGTCCTTGCCCGCAGCCATCGCATCCAGCGCGGTCTGGCGATGCCAGTGGTCGGGCGTGGCGATCACAACTGCGTCAATGTCCTTGCGCGCAAGGATCTCTTTGTAGTCGCGAGTCGTCATCACGTCCGCACCGAAGATCTCCTTCGAGTGCGCCAGGCGACCGTCATAGCAGTCCGCCACAGCCAGTAGCTTGACGCCGGGCAGTGTCAATGCGTTCCGCGTGATGGACTGGCCACGACCACCGGCACCGATGAGCGCAATCTGAATGGTGTCATTCGGGCTAATACGACGCTGCTCCTGCGCAAGCGCCATCAAAGGAAAACGGGTTGCAGCAGCGGCAAGTCCAGCGTGCTTCAGAAAGCTTCGGCGATTCAACGGCATTCAAAGGTCCTCACAGGAAACACCGTCATCCTAAGCGATCTTGCACTCGGGTTGCGAACTCGGGGTGAAAGGCCACTTGCGGCGAGCGACTTCCAACCCTTTGCCGTGACCGCAGAATAGGGCTTACAGACCAGAACGGGACCGGTCCACTTCGCGCCAGGACCTGACGCATGAAGATTCTCTGTAACGGCTTCAGCAATTTCTTCTACATTGTTTCCAGAAGCTGGCTCGCGCGCACGCCGAGTCTGCTTGTGAATACCCAAGGGACCCCTGACCTATGAATCGGATTCTTCGCTCTGCTTTGGCAGCAGCCGCTGTGCTTACCTTCGCCGCACCGTTCTCCGCACGCGCCCAACAGATGACGCTCGCGCTGGACGGCCAGAGCCCGACGATCACCGTCCCAAAGAGCGGCGTCTCCATGGATCTGACCGCAATCGATAAGACCGCGGATCCGTGCACGGATTTCTACGCGTATGCATGCGGCAACTGGCGCAAGAACAATCCCATTCCCGCGGACAAGACTCGCTGGGGCCGGTTCGACGAGCTGGGTGAGCACAACCTGTACAGCATCTACACGTTGCTGCAGCAGGCTGCGGACAAGCCGGCGACACCGCTGCAGACCAAGTACGGTAACTACTTCGCCGCATGCATGGACGACAGCCTGGCCGATCGCCTGGGTGCCAAGCCCATTCAGCCCGCCCTGGACAAGATTGGCGCATGGACGGACAAGGCCACGCTATCGAAGCTGCTTGGAACGCTGGAAGATCAGCACGGCATCGGCCTGTTCTACAACTTCGGATCCGAACAGGATCAGAAGGACAGCCAGAAGCAGATCCCCGCAGTCTTTCAGGGCGGCCTGACACTGCCCGACCGCGATTACTATCTGCAGGACGATGACCGCATGAAGGGCATTCGCGAGAAGTACATTGCGCATGTGACCAAGATGTTCACGTTGCTGGGTGACACACCGGAGCAGGCCGCCACCGAGACGCAGGCTGTCATGCGCATTGAGACGGCGCTGGCAAAGAGTTCACTCCCCCGCGTGGAAATGCGCGACCCTGCCAATGTCTACCACGTCAAGACGCTGGCCGATCTACAGGCAAGTACTCCTGCGTATCGTTGGGCGGACTACTTCAGCTCCATCCGCACGCCGGTGACCACGCTGAACGTTGCGACGCCGGGTTACTTCACCGCGATGAATGCGGAGATCCAGAGCGCCTCCGTTGCAGATCTGAAAAGCTACATGCGCTGGCATGTGCTGCATGGCGCTGCCGGGAATCTCTCCACACCGTTTGACCAGGAGAATTTCGCGTTCTTCAACGGCACACTCTCCGGCCAGAAGGAGCAGGCGCCGCGCTGGAAGCGTTGCACACAGGCGACCGACCGCGCACTGGGTGAAGCCGTTGGACAGGATTGGGTGGCGAAGAACTTCACGCCTGCCGCCAAGGCCAACATGCAGGAACTGGTACACCAACTGGAAGCCGCGCTTGGCGAGGACATCGAGGGTCTCGACTGGATGAGCCCGACCACACGCGTCGAAGCGCAGAAGAAGCTAAGGGCCTTCCGCGACAAGATCGGCTATCCGGAGACGTGGCGCGACTACAGCTCCATTGCAGTGAAGCGTGACGACCGTGTCGGCAACGCCGAGCGGGTCGCCGTCTTCAACGATCGCCGCGACCTGGCAAAGATCGGCAAGCCGGTCAATGAGAAGGAGTGGGGCATGACACCGCCCACGGTGAACGCCTACTACGATCCGTCGAACAATGACATCAACTTCCCCGCTGGCATTCTGCAGCCGCCGTTCTATGACTTCAAGATCGATCCTGCCGTAAACTTCGGCGCGATTGGTGTGGTCATCGGCCACGAGATGACGCACGGCTTCGACGACGAGGGCAGCCAGTACGATCCGCAGGGCAATGTGCGGATGTGGTGGACCAAGGAAGACAAGGCGGAGTTCGATAAGCGGACTGCGTGCGAAGTCAATGAGTACGGGAACTTCGAGCCCGTCCCTGGACAGAAGCTGAATGGCAAGCTGACCCTGGGCGAGAACACTGCGGATAACGGTGGCCTGCAGGTGGCCTACGTGGCTCTGCATAAGGAACTCGCCAAGCTCGGACCGGACGCGTCGAAGCCCATCGATGGCTACACTCCGGACCAGCGCTACTTCCTGGGCTTTGCGCAGGTGTGGTGCGAAAACACCCGGGAGCAGGAGGCGGTTCGACGCATCAAGATCGATCCGCACTCCCCTGGTCGCTTCCGGACGAACGGCGCGGTACAGAATTCTTCGAAGTTTGCCGAAGCGTTCTCCTGCAAGCAGGGACAGCCCATGGCGCCGGTGAATGCCTGCCGCGTCTGGTAGAAATCCCTTTCAATCCAACAAAAGCAGAGACCTCCGGGTCTCTGCTTTCATTTGGTGGCGACGTTCGTCTACAGGGTACGGAACCACCGTTAAAAACAGGCCTCACCTCTGCCCAGCGGGCGCCGGTAGCGGAATCTCGCATCGGCGCATACAATCTTGAGAGCATTTCACTTCCCGGAAACAGCGAGCCTGCGTGGCGTCAACGATGCGCCGCGGCCGAGTGGGAATCGAAGGAAACACATGAAGTTGAGCGGAAACGGCCGGTTTGTTCTGGCCTGTGTGGTATCGGGTGCCCTGGCCCTGGGTATGACCTCATGCGGCGGCGGCACCATCGGCTATCTGTGGGTGATGGAGGCCAAAGCCACCACCAACGGCGCCGGGAACACCATCACCGGATATAAGGTAGACAACTACTCCGGCAACCTGACCGAGATGGTGCACTCGCCATTCTCCTCAGGCGGCACCAACCCAGTGATGGGCGTGGTGAAGCCGGGCGGCCGTTACCTCTACGTGCTGAACCAGAACGACGGCGTTAATTCCGTTGCACAGTTCAGTGTGGGCGGCGACGGTGTGCTCACCTACCAGCAGGCATTTGCCACCCAGGGCGGCACACCGCAGTGGATGGACATGGATTCCTCCGGTGCCTACCTCTATGTTCTGGACAAGGTTTCGCCCGCTTCGACGGCGACCTGCACCTCAGCGACCGGCCTTGTGTCGGCTCCGTGCGGCGCTGTCACTGTCTTCGCGATCGACAGCAATACCGGCCGCCTGACGCTGGTGCAGAACCAGTCCGTCCGCGTGAACGGCACATACCTGACCTACACCGCCACCGGTCCCGCGCCCAGCCGCATCAAGGTGACCTCGGCCGGCTCTGTGATCGTGGTCAACGGCGACCAGACGGTAACGTCGCTCACTGTAGGAACTGCCGGTCAGCTGACCGTGGGTGCGAACTCCACGCAGGTAATCGATACGCCGGTTGTAGGCCAGACCGTACCGTATAACTACACCTCGATCACGGTCGGTGGCACCTACCTTTACCTGACGGACGGCACGAACAACCGCATCCTGCAGTACACGGTCAGCAGCAGCGGCGTTCTGCAGCCGGTAACCGGCGGCATCGTCAACAACTTTGTCGCGGGCGTTACACCGGTGTGGACCTATACCGATTCGTCCAGCAAGTTCCTGTACGTTCTGAATCAGGACAATTCGGTGACCACGTCGCCGAAGAGCTCCATTGCCGCTTACACCATTCAGAGCAACGGCGTACTGGCGCAGCAGTCCAATAACCTGAACCCGTACGCCGTTGGAGCGGGCCCCGTTTGCATGGTGGAAGATCCTACCAAGCAGTGGGTCTACACCTCCAACCAGGACGGTACGGTGACCGGCTATCACATCGATCACGACCGCGGCACGCTGAACGTGCTGATTCACGGTTCCACCTTCCAGGCACAGGGAAAGCCCGCCTGCCTGGTCATCAGTGGCATCACCAGCTAAGTCGGTATCACGCGGCTGCCCGGCCCAAAGCCCGGCAGCCGCACATGCATCAAGTTTGAGGAAACGCATCGCATGAAGTTCAACCAGATCTGCCGCATCGGCGCGGCCTCCGTGCTTTCGCTTGCCGCCTGCCTGGGCCTTACCGCCTGCAGCCGCGACTACACGGTCGGCTTTCTTTACGTCACGTCGTCGCGTGGAAGCACCAGCGCCGCCAACGGCGTTCTGAATGAGTACGGCATCGACTACCAGACCGGATCATTGATCCGCCTGGCAAGCTCCGGCCAGGACACCGGCGGCCGCAACCCCGTGGCCCTGACCGTCACGGCGAACCAGAAGGATGTCATCGTGGTCAACCGCGACGACTCCAATCTCGTTGTCTTCGCGATCGGTACCGACGGCAAGCTGTACGCCAAGACCACCACCACGGTCGCCGGCAGCTTCCCCACCGCTATCGCGCTGTCGGGTGATAACAATTTTCTGTACGTTGCGTTCACCTACAAGCCGGGCTTCACCACTGCGAACCCTGGCCCTGGCGGCGTAGAGGTCTTCCCGCTGACGTATGACGCAGAGGGCACCGTGACCCTTGGTACACCCGTTGCGAACGGCTCACTCAACTACTTCCCGCTCGGTTACAACCCGACGGGTCTGGCCGTCACGAGCAACGTGAATAACACCACCACAACATCAGTAAACGGAACCTGCTCCGACACGACGTGCTCCAGCTACGTCTACGCGATTGGCCAGGATCCGAACACGGCCATCACGAACAACCTGTTGGCGTTCAAGCGGACGATCAGCACTGGTGCCATTACCCCCATCGGCAACACGGTGATCGGTACCGGCACGGCGTCCTCGACGGGCTACAACTCGGGTATTCTGGCCAGCGCCATCACGGCTGCCCCGCTTGGCAACTTCCTCTACGTCGCAGATCGTTCCGGCAACCAGATCATCGCGTACAGCATGGCCGCAGGCGGTATCCCAACGGCTATCACCACTGGACCGTTCGCCACGCAGTCGCAGCCCTCTGCCCTCACGATTGAGCCGCGCGGCAAGTTCCTGTACGTAGCGAACTACAACGCCAGCACGGTTCAGTCCTTTGCCATCGCAGCCTCCACCGGCGCGCTTTCGGCCACCGCAGGTACTTCCGGAGCTTCCGCTGTAACCGGCACCGGTCCAACCTGCGTCACGGTGGAAAATGCCCTGGGTATTTACCTGTACACGTCGAACTTCCTCGACAACACCGTAACCGGACTGCAGTTGAACTCCGCAACCGGACAGTTGTCGCAGGTGCGCAACACGCCGTTCCCGGCTTCAGCAGGCCCATCCTGCGCAGCCGCGATCGCAAACGGTTCGCACTCAACCCAGTTGATCCAGTAACGGCGATACACGACACACCAAAGGGCCTCGCGCAAGCGAGGCCCTTCTGCATTGCCGCCGCTATGATGGGAGGCATGCATCGCGTCCACCTGCTTACCACCGGCGGCACCATCGAGAAGCGATACGTCGAGCAGGACGGCTCCATGGAGAACACCGTCCCGCAGATTCGCCGGTGCCTCTCCCTGATGCGTCTTCCCAACACGGAAGTCACTGTTGAAGAGTTGATGAATATCGATTCGCTGATCATGACGGACGACCATCGCAAACTGATCGCACAACGTGTTCTCGCGCAGGCCATCGAAGGCACAGCCGTGCTTGTGACGCACGGGACGGACACGATGGTCGAAACGGGCAAGGTTGTCGCAGACACGCTGGCGCGCCACGCCGGGGCTGGAAATGTACCTGTGGTCTTCACCGGCGCCATGACGCCGTTCGGCATCGAAGGCTCGGACGCTCTGCAAAACCTGACCGAAGCACTGCTTGCAACCAAGCTGCTGCACGGTGGAGTTCACCTGGTCTTTCACGGTGAAATATTCCCCATCGGCAACGTTCGCAAAGATCGGGAAAACAGCCGTTTCCTTCGGACCGAATCCGGTGCCGCATCCTCAGCCAATCGGCAGTAAACTAACAAAGGCCGCGGGAGTGGCGAAATTGGCAGACGCACTAGACTTAGGATCTAGCGGAGCGATCCGTAGGGGTTCAAGTCCCCTCTCCCGCACCACGATTCCCGTATCACCAGAGAGATCATGAGCGACAACACACAGATCGAACCGACCCTCCGCGTCACCCAGTCTGACGACTACAACGACGTGTACGCCAATAGCGTACAGATCCGTATGAGCGTTTGGGACTTCCAGCTGGTCTTTGGCACCATGCAGTCCAACACCCCCGATGAGGTCACCTTCCTGACCAAGCAGGGCATCTTCCTGAGCCCGCAGCAGGCCAAGGCCTTGTTCAACGTACTGGGCCAGAACCTGGCGCAGTACGAAGGAACCTTCGGCGAGCTCAAGCTTGAGCCCCAGCAGCTCGGCAACGGCGGCCCGATCAACTAAGCGAGCGCGACGTTCGAACCGCCCACGGATTGTCATCCTGAGCGGAACGAAGCGCAGCGGAGAGTGGTCGAAGGACCTGCATTCTGCCTGTCGAACCGCAAATGTGTGCGGCAATGCGACACCGTTCGCTGCCACTCCCATTTGCAGCGCGACAGGCAAAATGCAGGTCCTTCGACTTCGCGACGCTCAGGATGACAACTTTTCAGGATGAACAAGCTCGTGCCGCAAGCGACAGCCAGACAACGACCAGCCCTGTCGCTGCCGCTGCTCTTCGCCCCAGTCTTCCTCGCCATCGTCGCACTCCACGCCACGCTCCTCCGCCTCCCCTACTTCTGGGATGAAGGCGGCTACTATATCCCCGCAGCATGGGACTTCTTCCGACTCGGCACGCTGATTCCCGAGACCACGATGCGCAATGCGCATCCACCACTTCCCTCGGTGCTGCTCGCGGCATGGTGGAAGATCGCGGGCTTTCACATCCTCAGCACGCGCATCTTCGTCTGCCTGGTGACGACCTTTGCGCTGCTGGCAGTCTTCCGCCTGGCGCGCATGTTCGCGGGTGATGCAGCCGCGCTGGCTGTGATGATTCTCACCGCCATCTACCCGGTCTGGTTCGCACAGAGCACCTTGGCACATGCTGATATCTTCGCGGCCGCCTTCACACTCTGGGCGCTCACCTTCTACGCAGACCGGCGTGGCTGGACGCTTGAGGGACAGGCGCGCAGCACTTCGACCAACGCGATTGCGATGGCCGTGCTGTTTACTCTGGCATGCCTCGCCAAGGAAACCGCCATCGTTATTCCGGCGGCGCTCTTCTGCTTCGAATTCATGCTGCTGGCGGATCGCAGTCCGGCAGTCCTGCGTCGCATCAAGGCAGAGCTTCCGGAGTTCCAGTCACCAGATGCCGTGCCCGAACATCACCTTGCGTGGCGGGTTCTTTTCGCACTCGTGACACCCGCCATTTTTCTTGCGCTCTGGTACGCGTATCACCATCACAAGACAGGCTTCACCTTCGGCAACCCGGAGTTTCTCCGCTACAACGCCACGGCCAACATGTCGGTCCAGCGCATCATGCTGTCGCTCAGGCACCGCCTGGTGCACCTGACCGTCCACATGAACCTGTACCTGCCAATGCTGGCGATGAGCGCAGTCTTCCTTCTGCCTTCGCGCTATGAAGAAGGCCGTCGATTTCTCCCGGTGCCGGCGCTGCGCATGATCTTCGTTCTTCTTGTTGCCCAGTGGATTGCGTTTTCGATTCTTGGTGGCGCGCTGCTGACGCGCTATCTGTTACCCGCCTATCCGTTGCTGCTAATCGTCTGCGTTGCCGCATGGAAGAGTCGGGTACGTTTGTGGCCTGGCATCGCTGTACTGGCGCTGTTGGGGTTCGCGATTGGATGCGAGGTCAACCCGCCCTATCCCTTCGCTCCCGAGGACAATCTCAGCTACCGCGACATGATCGTCGTCCATCAGCATGCGATCCAGGCGCTGCAGGCGAATTTTCCCGGCGCTACCGTACTGACGGCATGGCCCGTGCTCGCTGACCTGCAGCGACCAGAACTCGGTTACCTGCAGATGCCGATGCGCACCACCCCCATCGACAACTTCTCTGCAGCGGAGATTGCCAAGGCCGCCTCCAACGCGGGGTCTTTCGATACAGCGCTGGTCTTCTCTACGAAGTACGATCCGCCACCCGGTGGCCTGAACCTGGCTGGCACCAGTCGCCGGGACGACAAGCGCTTCTACGACTACCACCAGGACATGCTGCCCGGCGAAGTGGCGCGTGCGCTTGGCGGTAAGGTCGTATGGCAGGAAGACCGCAACGGCGAGTGGGCGGCCGTGCTGTACTTCCCGCGCAGCTATGACGTCCGCCTGATCGCTCCCGGCAGGCTGCCACGCTAGCCCAGGCGCCGCGCAAACTATAATCGCCTCGATGCGTCTTGCACCTTTTTTCCGGCGATCGGTCGCCGCAGCCCTGCTCGTTCTGCCCGCCGTCATGGCGCACGCGCAAACGGATGTGGCCGGGGGACGGGTCGTCCTGGTGCTGCCTTTTGACAATCGCTCCGGACAGGCAAACATCGATTGGATCGGCGAATCCTTCGCAAACACACTGAACGCGCGCCTGCGTTCCGCGGGCTTTCTGACGATCTCGCGCGACGACCGCGTCTACGCGCTGGATCACCTCGGTCTGCCCACTGGTTTCCGGCCGTCACGCGCCAGCACCATCCGCATTGCGCAGACGCTGGACGCGCAGTTCGTCATCGTCGGCAACTACACACTGAAGGACGGTACCGTGACCGCCCAGGCGCAGGTGCTGGAGGTGAACCAGCTTCGCATGTCACAACCGCTGGAACAGAGCGCTGGTCTGCCGCGCCTGCTGGATGTCGAAAATAACATCGCGTGGCTGAGCGCGCGAGGCATGGATCCGAAGTTCGCCGTGGCCCAGAACACCTTCCAGGCAGCCTCTGCAGGGTTGAAACTGGACGCGTATGAAAGCTACATCCGGGGCATCACTGCAACGACAGACGACGAGCGTTTGAAACGTCTCAAGACAGCGGTCGAATTGTCTCCAAACAACGCAGATGCCCTGCTGGCACTAGGCAAAACCGAGTTCGCCGACGGCAACTATGAAGGTGCTGCAGCCGTGCTCGCAAAGGTCCCTGCGAACGACCCGCTGGCGCTTGAAGCCGGCTTCTATCGTGGACTGGCCAGCTTCAACAACGCGCACTATGCGGAAGCGGAAGCAGCCTTCGCTGCGGTGAGCGTCAAGCTCCCGCTGCCTGAGGTGACCAACAATCAGGGCGTCGCCATGGCCCGTCAGCGCAAAGACGCAACGGCACTGCTGCAGCGCGCCTCCATGGCCGATCCTCAGGATGCCGACTATCACTTCAACATAGCCGTCGCTCTTCGCCGCCGCGGCGACAACGTCCACGCAAAGACGGAGATCGACCAGGCTCTGAAGCGCCGTCCGAACGATGCAGAAGCGAAGCAGTTGCTGGGGGTAATCAGCGGTGCCGTGCCTCCGCCGCCGGGCTTCGATCCGCAGGAGCGTATCCGCCGCACCTACTCCGAAGCCGCATTCCGGCAAGCCGCCTTCCAGATCGACCAGTTGCGTGCCGCCCGGCTCGCCACGCTACCGCCAGCACAGCAAGCCACGGAATATACACAGGCAGGGCAGGACTACCTGAATCAGGGCCTCGTCCTTGAGGCAGAGCGGGAGTTCCAGTCAGCGCTGTCTGCCGATCCGCAGTCAGCTGCTGGACACCTCGGACTCGCCACCGTGCGCGAGCGCTCCGGCAACGCCGACGATGCACGCAAAGAAGCGCAGGCAAGCCTCGCCAGCAAGCCGAGCGCGGCCGCATACCTACTGCTTGCCCGCATTGACTTCAGCGCCAATCAGACGTCTGCTGCGGCGATGGACATCAGCAACGCGCTGCGCCTGGAGCCGTCCAACGCGGCTGCGCTCAACATGAAAAACTCCTTCCAGTCGCGTGGAATCACCATACCGTGACTATCAATCCCTTACGGTCAGGCCTTTTCGCTTTCCTTACATTGGTCGCCGGCATTACCCCCCGCGCCATCGCAGCTCCCCGCCCACCTGCAACCCACGTTGACTCCATAGCGCTGCATGACTCACTGCAGCCCGTACGTGCCCGGACATTTGCCGCAGCTATCGACCAGGCCAATCACGATGGGGCAGTCGCAGTACTGGTCGCCTTGAGTACGCCCGGGGGCATGGATTCAGCTGCAGACATCATGGTGGCAGCGATGCGCAATTCGCGCGTCCCCATCATCGTGTGGGTCGACTCGCCACGCTCGCGCGTCACCGGCGAGGGTCTGCGTCTGCTTGCAGAGGCTGATGTTGCCCTGATGCATCCCGGAGCGCGCCTAAGCCCTCTGTGGACGGAACCCACTCGCGGGATCTCCGACACTGCCCATGCGGCCGGCAGCGCACGACTCGCAGCCAATTTGGGCGGAAGTCTGACCGCGCACGGCCGCAGTCTGAACCTAGTCACAGAGCTCTCCACCGGGAACCACTGGTTCCCCTCCGATGAGGCTCTCACTGCGGGCTTAATCGATGGAACGGCGACACTTCCAGCAGATGCCCTACGATTCGCGGGCAGCCACCCGATCCATCGCCGTTCCGGCATTGTCAACGTGCCCGAACTCGCCACCTCCGGACTCACCCCAATCAACAGCAGTTCCAGGGACGCCTTACTTCTGTCCCTGATGAATCCGGATCTGGCCGTGCTGCTGCTGACGCTGGGCCTGCTACTGATTTACCTGGAGATCAATACCCCCGGCACCATCGTCCCGGGTGCTGCCGGCCTCACGCTGGTCTTGCTGGCCGCCTACGGCCTGCACATGCTCCCACTGAATGGTGGCGGCGTACTGCTGTGCGTGCTGGCGGCTGTGCTGCTGTTGTGGGAAGCCCGCGTCCCAAGGAACGGAGTCGTGGCCGTACTCGGCGTGGGTTCACTGGCGATCGGACTCGGCCTGCTGGTACGCGGTCCTGTACCTGCTCTGGCCGTGAGCTGGGGAACCGCGATCGGCGCGGGTTTCGGCTTTGGCGGTGTCACAGCATGCCTTCTGGTCCTGGGTGCGCAGGCGCGCCGCGCCAAGGTGAAGACTGGATCAGAGGCGATGCTAGGGTGGCTCGCAGTCGCTCAAACCGCACTCGCCCCTGAGGGTCAGATTCTTGTCCGCGGTGAGCTCTGGCAGGCCCGCCTCACGAGCAATGTCTCCTTTGTGGCTGCGGGTGACCGCGTCAAGGTGCTGCGAGCGGACGGCCTGACGCTGGAAGTGACTGCTGTTCCACTCACCCAGTTTCCCTGAGATGCGGAATCCTGGCCGGGTACCCGGAAAGTTACCGGCGGTCCTGATGAGCGGCAGGTTCTTTTGTCGATTCGCTCCGTCCATCGAATACGCGCAATCTGGATACACCCGGGCGCCGTTGCTCTCAAGTAAACTGGACAGAGCCGGTGCACGCACCCGGCGCGAGGTCTTGCAGTTGATGCTAAAGCGGTACGCTTCCCTTCTTGCCATTCTCCCCGCCCTGTTGGCTTCTTCGCCCCTGGCCCTGCACGCGCAGGACACGACAGCTGCGCAAACGCGCGCCCAACGGGTGCTGTCGCACTTCGACATTGGTGTCTCAGGCATCGCCTTCTTCACGAAGGATGTCAGCGGCACCGTCGCCAGCAGTTCCTACGGGAAGAACTACAACTTCACCCAGAGCGCCAGTTCAGCAGCCGGAGTGATCGCAACAATCCGTGGGCAGAAGTCTCCCTGGAAGGGCTTCGAAGTGAATTACGGCTACGGCCGTACGACCGAAAGCTATACCTGCTGCAACGTCAGCAGTACGACCGGCGCTTACATCGGACCGTTTCAAAGCCAGGCGACCGCCAGCGAATACACCGCCGGTTACCTGGTACGGCCCGACACGAAGATCTTCGGCTTCCAGCCCTATGTCGCGGTCGGTGCCGGTGTTTACGAGTTCAAGCCGACGCTGAACGGTGGTCAGGGGCTGCAGACGCAGGCACGCGCCGCCTACTACTATTCGGTCGGCGCTGAAGATATGATCTCGCCTTCGTTCGGCATTCGCGCCGGATTCCGGCAGCTCTACTACAAGGCGCCCGACTTCGGCCAGAACTACCTGAAGATCACCAAGACCACCTTCACCTCTGAGCCGATGGTCGGCGTCTTCTATCACTTCTAAAGACTGGTTACGGAGCGTCCCATGTTAGGCGATTCGGATGACGATGTAACCCTGCGAGGCAGACGCGTGGACGACCGCCGAGGTGCCGATCTTCATGAAGCACCGGCCGACCGCGAGGTAACACTCAATACAGGAACCGTGCTGGCGCTATTCTTCACGCTGGCGCTGGTCTGCGCCGTCTTCTTTGGCTTCGGCTATTCCATGGGTCGGAAGTCAGGCCAGTCCGCTGCGGTCAGCAACGATAGCAGCAGCACGGCTACAGCTGCTGACACCACGGCCCCAAACCCGAGCAGCTTCAAGCCAACGCCCGGCTCTCCTGTTGTCCAACCCGTCCCCGGATACCAGTCCTCGGAAGCAAATGACACCCCCTCCAAAGCGACTGCTCCGGCTCCGGTGAAGGCGACGCCAGTGGCCCCTGCTCAAGCTCCGGGGACGGTCGATCCCGCGTCGACCGTCACTCGCAAGCCAGTCGTGAATCCCGACGCGGCGATCGTCGGATCTCCGAAACCAGCGCCCGTCGTTCGCACTCCGCCAGCCGCAGCGCCACCTGTGACGACGTACAACAGCGCGGCACCCACCACTGGCATGACCTATGTGCAGATCGCCGCAGTCAGCCATCCGGAAGATGCCGACGTGCTGCTGAGCGCGCTACAGCGGCGCGGCTACAAGGTAATCGCCCGGAATGACACGAACGACAAGCTGATCCATGTGCAGATCGGGCCGTTCACCGATCGCAAGCAGGCGGAAGCGACCCGGCAGAAGCTGATCGGCGACGGGTACAACGCTTTCCTGAAATAAGACCGCTCCAACCCCATGACCGCGTGCACACGTCGCGCCCTTAAGGCGTGGGATTCAGAGTTGAGCTGCGCGGGGAAACCTGCGGGCGCTGAACAGCGGTAGGAACTTACTCCGCCGAAGCATCCAGCGGTCGCATCGAGTCCGGCAAGGCTGCTGCGATCTCCCCGCGTACTGCGGCGATAAACTCGGCCCGATTTCTGAACATGGCCGGATCGACCGCTGGCAGAAACTCCACACGCGCCACGCCTGGATAGACCTTTGCAGACCCCTTGTGCATCATGCTCTCTGTCCCGGAGATCGCCACCGGCACAATGAGCGCGCCAGTCGATTGCGAGAGATGAAATGGCCCGGCCTTGAACGCCTGCAGCCGCCCTGTGCGCGACCGTGTCCCTTCCGCAAAAATAAGCATCGACAGGCCGCCACGAATCACTTCGGCAGCGTAGCGAATTGACCGAATGCCCGCATCGCGACCGCCCTCGCGATCAACAGGCACATACTTTGCCATCTGCCAGGCCTTGCCGATGACGGGAATCTTCAGCAGCTCCGCCTTCAGCATGATGCTCGGTTCACCCGGGATCAGCGGCACCATCAGCGGCGGGTCAAGGTTCGACACATGATTCGGCACGAAGATGCAGGGCCGGTCCGGAATGTTGTCCCGGCCTACCTGCTCCACGCGAATACCCGCGGCTCGGAAGCCAGCCGAGCAGATCCACTTACCCACCCGATACATCGGCTTGATATCGCCTGTTAGAAACGTCCAGGGAATCATCACTAGCCCGGCTGGTATCCCAAGTCCGGCAAATGCCAGCACCATCTTGATTGCAGCCCACATCAGCTTGCCTTCAGCGACGAAGACACTTCAATGGCCCTCGGAAGTTTGTTGTAGATATCACCAAAGCCGCCGTTGGAAAGAATCGCGACAACGTCTCCGCGTTGTAGTTCCGGCGCCAACGCTGCGGAGATTGCATCAGCATCGGCCAGCAGTTGCGCGGGCACGCCGGCGAGATTCAGCGCACCCACTACTGCTGCAGGATGTAGCCGCTCGTCTACCGGAATGTTCTCGCTCTGGTAGACCTCGGCGAGGATCACACGGTCCGCAATCGCCAGACTTTCGATCAGCTCGCGCTCAAAGACATTCCGCCGGAGCGTGTTCGAGCGTGGCTCAAGCACTGCGATCAGTCTGCGCCCCGGATAGGATCCGCGCAGCGCACGCAGGGTCTCGCGAATGGCCGTGGGATGGTGCGCGAAGTCGTCGATGACTGTAATGCCATCAATCTCGGCTCGCACCTCAAGGCGGCGCTTCACACTGCGGAAGGTCTTCAAGGCCTCCGCGATCGAAGCAGCGTCCAAACCCTGCCCTGCAGCCAGTGCAGCGGCAGCCGAAGCGTTCAGAGCGTTGTGCTCGCCCGCCATCGGCAGCTCAAGTTCAGCGAAGAACTCTCCCTGCCGCATCAACTTCCAGCGTGAGACTGCACCCGCCTGAAAATCCATCAATCGCCAGAAGGAAGCTTCTTTAAAACCGTATCGTTCGACGGGGCAGAAGGCCTTCGCAACGCACTCGCTGACATTCTCGCTACCGTCGAAGGCGACCAGCCGGCCGCGCCGCGGAATCAGGTTCACCAGCCGCTTGAAGGCCGTCTTCACCTGGTCGAGATCCTTGTAGATATCCGCGTGATCGAACTCAACGTGCGTCAGGATCGCCGCGTCCGGGAAGTAGTGCAGGAACTTCGGCCCCTTGTCGAAGAAGGCCGTATCGTACTCATCGCCTTCCAATAGGAAAGGGCGTGTCTCACGCACGGCGAAGCTGTTGCCGAAGTTCTCCGCAACGCCACCAATCAGGAATGACGGTGCAAGCGCAGGGACCTTGCGCGACGCGACCTCGTAGATCCACGCCAGCATGCTGGTCGTCGTGGTCTTGCCATGCGTACCCGTCACGACCAGGGATTCGCGGCCACGCAGAAACTCATCGTGGATCAGCGCTGCCATGCTCGTAAAAGGCACGCGACGGTCCAGCACAGCCTCAAGTTCCACGTTGCCGCGTGAGATCGCGTTGCCGATGACGACAAGGTCTGGCGCCGGCTCGAGGTGCGCGGCATCGTAGGGCTGCATGGGTTCAATACCCATGGCACGAAGCTGGTCGCTCATGGGCGGATACGCCGCCGCATCCGATCCGGTGACACGGTGGCCCTGCCCCTGCAGCATGCCAGCCAGCGACGCCATCGCCGTGCCGCAGATGCCGATCAGGTGAATATGTTTTGCGTTTCTTGCTGTACTCTCGCCAACCATCGGTCTCTACTTTACTGCCGCGGGCGTGAACTCAACCGCTGCTTCCAGGATTTGCAGCGAAGCCAGTTCGGTACATTGCAGACGCGCGCGCACGCCTAATGGCAGGGTGACATTCGGCGCGTTCACATGGCCGCTCTGCAGGCCGATCGCGATAGGCCCGTTGAAGTCACGCAGATTATGAAGGAGAGCCTTCTCAAGCAACTCATGCTCAGCCGCATCGTCGGCACACTGCGCCATGTCGCCAAAGACGATGCCCTTGACCCGATCAAGCAGGCCCGCGTACCGCAGGTGCAGCATCATGCGATCCCACTGGTACGGCTTAGTGCCCACTTCTTCTACGAAGAGGATGATGTCGCCCTCCGGCATCGCCATCGCATAGGGCGTGCCTAATGACTCCACCAGCAGCGCCAGGCATCCGCCATACAGCGTGCCTTCCACGGTCTCGCCCGCGCGCAACACGCGCATTCCCTCCCGCTCGTTTAAGTCCCACGGCTCCGTGCGCTCAAGCGCATGACGCCAGCTGCGCAGATCCACACCCTCCGCCAGCACATCACCCCGCGCAAAGTCCGGCGAGATCATCGGCGCATAAAACGTATGCAAATCACACACCTGCGCGAACCAAAGGTGCAACGTCGTGTGATCGCTGAAGCCGAGAAACGGCTTCGGATTCGCCTTGATCAATGCCGCATCCAGGTGCGGAAGGAGTTCGGCCGCCCCCCAACCGCCGCGCGTGCAGATGATGGCATCGATTGCAGGATCGGCGAAAGCGGCATGCAGATCCGCAACTCGCGCGGCAGTATCGCCCGCGTAGTAGAGTGGCCCGCTTGTGAGCGCGGAAGGATAGAGCACAGGTTCGTACCCCAGCGACGCAAACCGCTCCATGCCCTTGCGGACCAGTGGTTCTTTCGGCGTGCTCGCAGGCGACACCACCGCGACGCGAGCGTCGGCCTTCAACGCCTTTGGTCGAATCATGATGCAAGCCCCTGCAAACTTACCTCGCCCTTGCAGACGATTTCCGCCGGGCCGGTCAGCATCAACTGATCTCCCTCGTTCCACACGACCTGTTGGGCGCCACCGAGAGAACTCGCGGTTAGAGAGCGATCGCAGCCACGCAGCACGATGCTGGCTGCAGCGGAAGCACTCGTGCCGGTGCCCGACGACTGCGTCGGCCCAACGCCGCGCTCGAAGATGCGAAAGGCAATCTCACTCTTCGAGACCACCTGGACGAATTCGACGTTTGTGCCCTTCGGGAAATCCTCGTGCGTGCAAATCATGGCGCCGAGCTCTTCCCAGCCCAGACCGTGCGAGTGGAAACCGGGGTGGTCCGTGAAGATCACAAAATGCGGATTGCC